>NZ_JAASRM010000001.1:1218415-1827553 GCF_011761565.1 Rhizomicrobium palustre
CAGCCTGTTCGACGGCAAGGACTACGCCGTCGCCGCACCGGATGGAAAAAAGCGCCTGCAAGCGAAGCTCAGCCCGCATGCAAGCGCCATCTTCCGGGTGGAATAGAAATCTCAGAAAAAAGGGCGAAGAGAAATCTTCGCCCTTTCTGTTATCGAGGCTGCCTTATTGCGGCGGGTTATGCGACTCGAGGAATTTTACCGTCGTTTCCAGCATCTGCAGCCGCGTCTCGCTGCTTGACAGCCAATGATCTTCGGCTTTCAGCACCACGAATTCGTAGGGCTTGCCCGCTGCCTTCAAGGCATCCGCCATGCCACTGCTTTGTCCGAAGGGCACCACCGTATCGTCGCGACCATGGATCAGAAGGATCGGAATGGACACCCGGTCCACATGCTTAACCGGTGAGACATCGGCCAGCTTGGGGTCAGAGGGATCCTCGATATTCAAGTAGCGCCCCCAAATGCGCTCGCCGCGAGCATCGGTCCGGTTCAACGGCCAATGCCAGTTGTTGAGCTGGGCCTTCAAATCCGAGAGCCCCGCCACGGATACCGCGCAGCGATAGACGCCGGTATCTAGCGTGGCACCTGCCAGGGCCGCGTAACCGCCATAGCTTGCCCCGACAATGCAGACTCGCTTGGGGTCGATCAGGCCTTGCGCCGCCAATGCGCGCACGCCATCGGAAAGATCGGTCTGCATCTTCTTGCCGAATTCGCCGAAGCCTGCCTCCAGCCATTCCTTGCCGAACCCGCCCGATCCACGAAACTGCGGCTGCAGCACGACATAGCCGCGCGCCGCCAGCGCCTGGGACCACCAATCAAATCCGGGATAGTCACGCGCATGCGGACCGCCATGGGGCAGCACGATCAAGGGCAGGTTCTTAGGATCACGCCCCGGCGGCAAAGTGAGATAGGCAGGAATTTTGCGGCCATCTGCGGCCTTGTAGTCGATCCACTTCACCTCTGCGACGTCTTCAATACCGTCATATATCGGCCCCAAGGGATCGGCCTTATGGGTATTGAGGTCGAGCACATAATAGACATTGCCGAACTCAGGGCCGAACACCTTAAGCACGGCTTTCTTTTTGTCAGCTGACCAGGACACGACCTTGACGTCCGTGGCCGTCTTGAAGGCCCCCTTGATGCTGTTCCACATGGTCTGGAGCTGAGGATCGACGAAATCATACTCCTCGCGATCAGAGGACCGCACGCCACCAGCGATGCGGCCAGTGCGAGCGTCGACAACCAGACCACTGAAATTCGTCTCACCATTATGCCAAATGGTCTTGGCACCATTGCTGAGGGCGATTTGCTGATAGACCTCGCCGTTTTCTGTTCCGGGCAGTCTCACGACAATGCCACTGCCATCCTCACTCAGGCCTTCGAGACTGGGCCATTCGCTCGACGCCGGCACTTCGACGCCAGGACTCGCCACGCCATTGCGATAGACCATGGCTTTCCAGCGCTCAGCCATCTCATCGTAACTGGCCTCCGCCACAACCGTGCCAGCCGCATCCACCAGCCAATCTTGGGCATTGGTGCTGAACCGGCCAGCCACCAGCTTTGCCTCACCGGAGTCCAGATCGATCCGGAACAGCCCCAGGCGACCGATCTGGCTGACGTAATAATATCCGGCCACAAAGACATAGGTTTTGCCGTCAATCACGCGCGGCTGCGGTGGCCCTGCAATCACATTCATAGTCTCGATATTGGCATCGCCGGTCACGGCGACATGGTCCAACATCATCAGGCTTTTATTGGTCTGAACGTCATAGGACTGCGCCATGGAATACTCGCCGCGCTTTCCCCAGAACTTCCTGGGCACAGCGGTTGTCGAGGCAGTGATCAAGAGATGGCGATCATCGGCCCATTCCAAATCGCGCAACTTCTGGTCAGCCTGCCGGATCATGGCGATCGGCTTTTTGGCGCTGAAGCTATAAACGATGATGATCCTCTGCGCCGGGGTTTCCTTGGCGAAGGCGATCAAATCGCCATTCGGCGACATCGTCATATGCGAGGTGGAGGGCAGACGGCCAAAGGCCTCAAGCGGCGGCGCGGCCTGCGCCAAGCCAGCCATGATGAACGCGGCTGAAATAGCCGCGAGCCAATTCTTGGAAGACATCCCCCAACCCCAAAGCATAAAATTTACACATGCCACTTCACACTGAATGTACGCGCACTGCAACCCGACTGACGCATCACAGCCAATCGGATGCGACCTCATTTGCGCATCCAATTATCGGTATCAAACGGCACGAGATGCGACCCAGGATCAAATCTTCGCGGTTGTAAGCGCGCGCTCGGCTTCCCACATAAGAAGGGCTGTTTGACCGCGCTGGAGACGTCGTGAATCTGCCCGCAGAAGGGGACTCCCCCCCTCCCTTCCGGTCGAAACACGACAATCAATAATCAGTAGGCTGTGGTTTTACCGATGTGCCCCACGAAATATGGGATCAGCTTTTTTCAGGCCCCGTGCCGGGCAGGTCGTGCGCGCTGCCCTCGTCTTCCGGCTTGCCATGCCAGATGCGGCGATAGCTGAGGAAGAGTAGCCCCGCGAAGAGCACAAGAAAGGCAATCACCTTGAAGCCGGTCTCATGGCGGGCCTCGAGCTGTGGTTCGGAAGCCCAGGCGAGGAAGGTCGCCACCGCCTTAGCTTGGGCCTCTACCGTCGGAGGCGTGCCATCGGCAAAGCGCACCTGCCCCGGATGCAGCGGCGGCGGCATGGAGATATTCCGGCCCGGGAAATAGGGGTTGTAGTACTTGCCCTCTTGCACCGTGAAGCCATGCGGCACCGGCTGACCAAAGCCGAGCATCAGGGAATAGATGTAATCCGGGCCACCCTGGCGCGCTTTGGCCATCAGCGACAGATCGGGCGGTAAGGCCCCGCCATTAGCCGCGCGCGCGGCCTGCTCATTGGGGAAGGGCGGGGGGAAGTGATCGGCCAGGACGCCGGGCCGGGTGATGCGATTGCCCTTATCGTCGAGGGTTTCGCCGCGCTCATTGGGTTCGGCGGGAAGATTATACCCGCTGGCTATGACACGGGCCTGCGCCTCGCTGAAGCCGGGACCGCCTTTGCCGGAAAGGTCGTGGAAGGCCACCATATTGAGGCTGTGGCAGGCAGAACAGACTTCCTTGTAGACCTGAAAGCCGCGTTGCACCGCGCCTTTGTCGTAGGTGCCGAAGACGCCATTGAACGACCAGTTTTGGGTCTGCGGCGGTAAGGGTTCGGAGTGAGTGCTGGCGGCGAGCGCAGCGCCTGCCAGGATTGCGACACTTGCGAATACGGAAGACAGGCGTTTCATTCCGCGTCCTCCGTCTTGACGCTGCGAGCGAGGACCGATTGGGCGATGCTTTCGGGCAATGGCGCGGTCACTTCGATCCGCCCAACCCAGGGCATCAAGACCCAGAAGAAGCCGAAGTAATAGAGCGTCGCCAGACGTGCCACCCAGACCAGCGGCAGGTCGATGCCAACGATGTTCCAAGCCGCATCGGCGCTCTGCGAACCGCAATAGCCCAGCAGGATGCAATCGGCGGCGAAGATCCAGAAGAGCTGCTTCATCAGCGGGCGGAAGCGGCAGGAGCGCACCTTGGAACTATCGAGCCAGGGAATGAAGAGCAGCGTCACAAGTGCTCCCCCCATCACAATCACGCCGAGCAGCTTTTGCGGCACGCTGCGCAGCATCGCGTAGAAAGGCAAGAGATACCATTCCGGCACTATGTCGGGCGGCGTCACCAGGGGATTGGCCTGGATGTAATTGTCGGGATTGCCGAAGAAATTGGGCGCGTAGAAGACAAACGCCATATACACGATGAGGAAGAGCACCAGATAAAATGCGTCCTTCACCGTGTAATAGGGATGGAAGGGTACGAAGTCCTGCGGTCCCTTGGCATCAATGCCCAGGGGATTGTTATTACCCGGCACATGCAGCGCCCAGATATGCAAGCCCACCACACCTGCGATAACGAAAGGCATCAGGTAATGCAGCGAGAAGAAGCGGTTGAGAGTGGCATCGCCCACCGCGAAATCCCCCCAGAGCCAAGTGGTGATCGAGGTGCCGAGATGGGGAATGACCTGATCGAGCGCCGAGAACAGGCTGGTGATCACGGTCGCACCCCAGAAGCTCATCTGGCCCCAGGGGAGGACGTAGCCAAAAAACGCCGTCATCACCATCAAGAGATAGATGAAGACGCCCAAGATCCAGAGCACTTCGCGTGGCGCCTTGTAGGAGCCGTAATAAAGGCCGCGGAACATGTGCACATAGACCGCGAGGAAGAACATCGAGGCGCCGCTGGAATGGATATAGCGGATCAGCCAGCCGTAATTCACCTCGCGCATGATGCGCTGCTCGACCGAGGCAAAGGCAAGATCGCCATTGGGCACGTAATGCATGGCGAGCACGATGCCCGTCAGCATCTGAATGCCGAGCATGAAGGTCAGGATGCCGCCGAAGGTGTACCAGAAGTTCAGATTGCGCGGCGTCGGATAGGTGACGAGGTTTTCATTGGCGAGCCGAAGGATCGGCAGACGCGTATCGAGCCAGCGGGTAAAGGCGCTGCCGGGGACGTATTTGGTGTGGCCAGCCATGGACGAAATCCCCTAACCGATCTTGATCTTCGTGGGGCCGGTGAAGGCATAAGGCGGCACTGCGAGGTTCTGCGGCGCCGGTCCTTTGCGGATGCGCCCCGCGGTATCGTAGTCAGACCCATGGCAATGGCAGAGCCAGCCACCATAGGAGCCTTGCGGCGACTGTGGGGTCGAGACCGTCGGCGTGCAGCCGAGGTGGGTGCAGACGCCAACCAGCACCAGCCATTCCGGCTTGATCACCCGGTTCTCATCGCTGGCCGGGGCGTTCTCGGCGATATTGGCATTGCGCGCCACGCGATCCACGAGATCGTTAAGGGAGACGGCGCGGGCCTCGGCGATCTCCTTTGGGGTCCGGCGGCGCACGAACAAGGGATGGCCGCGCCATTTGAAGATCACCTGCTGCCCCGCCTGAATGGCCGAAAGGTCCACTTCAATGGAGGCCATGGCCAGAACCGCGCTCGAGGGATTCATCTGGTCGATAAAGGGCCAAACGGCGGCAACACCGCCCACGGCGGCCGCCGCGCCGGTGGCTACGAACAGAAAATCGCGCCGTGTCGCATCGGGTTTGATTGCATTCGCCACGGAACTCACCTCTTAAAGGGGCTGTGCGGGCCAGTCCGCCAAAGGGAAGAAGGCAAAAATCACGTGTCGCCGGAATCGCCAATCATCCGAAAGTTCTATTGCGGCACGGTGCGACATAAAAGGCAAGCTTTCCCCGGCTCCTACGGGACCAACCCAAGCCTCGTTTTTCCCCGTCTTTTTAGCGGCTTAAAGCCATGCGTCTAGCCCTTTTCGAACCCGATATTCCACAGAACACCGGCGCTCTCATCCGGCTTGGCGCCTGCCTTGGCGTTGGGGTCGATATCATCGAGCCCTGTGGTTTTCTCTGGAGCGAACCCAAGCTCAAACGGGCGGGAATGGACTATCTGCCCCAGGCCGAAATCGTACGGCATGCCAGTTGGGCCGCCTTCCGCGCCGCCCGTGAGGGAGCACGGCTCCTGCTCCTCACCACCAAAGCGGCCGAACCCTATACAGGCTATGCCTTTCAGCCTGCGGACATTCTTCTTTTGGGCCGGGAGAGTGCCGGAGTGCCTGAAGACGTCCACAACACGGCCGACGCGCGCCTGCTCATCCCTATGCAACCGGGCCTTCGCTCTCTTAATGTGGCTCTTTCCGCGGCCATGGTCCTGGGTGAAGCCCTGCGACAAACATCGGGGTTTCCTCTCGCCATAGTTGCACACGAGAGAGTATGAGACACATTATCCGCAGGAAACCTAAGGATTTCCCGCAATTTTCCGTGACGGGGCTGGCATTTCGGCCGAAGCTCACCACATCTACACCTGCGCCTTATAGAGCGCTGAAACCGTCGGACACTGCCCGACGGGCAAGAATCTGGAACGAGGACCACGCCATTGGATGGCTTTACGCTTACAGATATCTTCTCTGAGGGCGCCCTTTTCGCGCTCGCCCAGGTTCTTCTGATTGATGTGGTTTTGGCTGGTGACAACGCCGTCGTCATCGGAATGGCCGCCGCTCAGGTCAATAAGTCTGACCGCCGAACGGTGATCTTCTGGGGCCTTGTCACAGCGGTCGCACTCAGGATCGTGCTCGCAGTCTTCGCGGTCCACCTCTTGAAATTTGTTCCCCTGGTGATCGCTGGCGGGTTCCTGCTGCTCTGGGTGACATGGCGCTTGTGGCGTGACATCCAGCATTCCCACAAAGAACAGCAAGCCACCAAGGTTCTCAGTGACGAGCTCGAACACGAACACCACTCAACCCATAAGAACGCGAGCCATGCCCAGGTTGTACGCCGGGCAATTATCTCTATTGCGGCCGCAGACGTTTCCATGTCGCTAGACAATGTGCTGGCAGTTGCTGGCGCAGCCCGCGATCATGTCGAAGTGCTCTTGATCGGTCTGTCACTTTCCATCGCCCTGATGGGGCTGGCCGCGACTCTCATCGCCAAGCTGCTGCACAAATATCCCTGGATCAGCTATGCGGGTGTCTTCATCGTCCTCTTCGTCGCGTTACGTATGATCTGGGATGGCTTCGAGCGACTGAACACCCACGGCATGATCGAGGCCTCCAGCCACCTGATGGGCATGGCCTAAATCAAGCGGACAAGTACCGCAGTGGCGTCGTCGCTTTTCTTGAAGCGGGGGAAGCGGCGCCCTTCGGCATCATCCGCCTCAATCTGGCGGAGTTCCGCGCCTAATGCTGCAAGCCCTTTATCCGCAGCCGCATTTAAAAGCTCCGACGGCTGATACCGGCCGTAATCGGTGGCGAGCGCCAGAAAACCATCCGTGCAGAGGAGCAGCCGCGAGCCAGCGGGAATGTCCCGGCGTACCCGCCCCGCATGTTCCGAGGCTTTAGGCTCGATCCCAAAAAGCCATGTATTGCCGGGGGTATTCACCTTATCGCGGCTATCTCGGAACATTGGCATTGCATCCGAGCGCGCCAATGCGCCGACCGGAGCCAGGCCAACCTTTTCGCTATATGCTTTCGCGGCGCTCGCTTCATCCCCACGCTTCTCGAAAGCCGTGCCAATAACCTCGATAGTCTCAGCGCCCGTCTCGACCAGGGCGCAACAATCGCCAAACCATAGCAGATCGATACCGTCCTCATCAGGAACAGCAAAGATCATTGAGGCGAAAGGCATCTGATAGCGATGCAGCGGTTTCTTGCGTGCGAGGCCATCAAAAGAGCGCTCGGCATCGGCCAAGGCATGACGAAGCGCACCACGAGGCGAATCCCCAGACTTCACGTGGGCGAGCAATCGCCTTGCACCGAACTGGGAAAGCCAAGCCGCATCACTCCGGCCTGGAAGCAGTGGCTCAGAAACAGGCGTGGCACCATCCAGCACCGCCGCGCCAACATCCTCTGCAGCGAAGGCGTCTTCATTGGCCCGGTCCGGGTAACCCGGCAAGCTAAGCGTATCGACGATATCGAGCTTCATTCCTGCACCTGTTTGACGGTCTCGTCCAAGCGCTGGATGAGCAACGCATCTTGGGGAAAGTCATTCTCCACCCACCATGTCTCGAGTGTGTGAAGAATTTGGCCGATCAGCGGCCCGATACGAATACCTCGCGCAACTACGTCTTTGCCCGAAATAGGAAACCGAGGTGCAGTCAGACTCCTGACGCCATCGTAGATCCTCCGCCACTCATCTCGCGTCTCGCTCACGATCGCCAGGAGTAACGCATCCCGGAAGCCTTCAGGTCCCATCCGGTACAGCAAACGACGGGCAAGACGAGGATCAGCATAGAGCGCAATATCCCGGGGAGCGCTGGCGGCCGCAACCAAGCGGTCTCTGTCCACATTGGAGAGCTTCCACCGCGCTGCGATCAATTGTGCGGTCAAGACTGCACGGCCAGCGGGCAGAAGCGCAGCCAATCGCAAAACCCCGTCAGGCGCAGTGCCAAGTTCCGCATCCATAGCCGCCAACCGGCGCAGCGGCAGTATCTCGGCCGCGCCCGGCACAACCTCTTCCAGAACACCGATCACGCCCATACTCATGAGCACGGTGACGGGACTTTCTGCCTCGAAAAGCTTCAGCATCTCTTTGGCGATCCGTTCCCCGGAAAGACGCACCAGCCCGCTCTTCTCTTTCTCGCAGGCATAAAGCGCTTCGGCGTCCAACTCTGTCCGCCCATACCAAGCGTGAAAGCGGAAGAAGCGCAAAATGCGCAGATAGTCCTCGCGAATCCGCGTAATGGGATCGCCGACAAACCGCACGCGCCCCGCCTCAATATCGGCAATTCCACCCACGACATCGGTGATTGCGCCATCAATATCGGCATAGAGTGCATTCATCGTAAAATCGCGACGGCGGGCATCTTCAGCCCAATCGGTGGTAAAAGCGACGATCGCGTGACGTCCATCCGTAGCGACATCGCGGCGGAGGGTGGTCACTTCGAAGGGCTTTCCATCCACCACCGCAGTGATTGTTCCGTGATCAATGCCGGTAGGTACCGCCTTGATTCCAGCGACTTCAAGCAGAGCCTTCACCTTATCCGGCGGAAGGGGCGTGGCAATGTCGATATCCGTCACCGGCCGCCCCAAAAGGGCGTTGCGTACAACGCCGCCAACGAAGCGGGCATCGCCCAGAACCTCCATAAGCTTCATCGTCTGCGGAGCGCGCATCCAGGGCTGCGGTTCAAGACGGGTCATGCGAGGCGCTCTCGCAGGTTCACGATCATCGCCGCCGTAGCGCCCCAAATATAATGGCCCTGATACGTGAAAGCATAGACCCGACGGGAAACCCCTTTGAATTCACGCGCCTGCTCATCAAGGCTCGCGGGTGCCAGGAGGAAGGCAAGCGGCACTTCGAAAATTCCATCTACCTCGCGGGCGTCGGGTGTGAGGGAATAGCCCTCCGACAAAATACCCACGACAGGCAAAACGGCAAACCCGGTGATAGTTTCGTAAGGTTCGAGGTAGCCGGCGACCGTGACAAATTCGGGCCCGATCCCCGTTTCCTCCTTTAACTCGCGCAAGGCGGTGGCCGTGAGTGAAACATCGTCTGGGTCGGCTTTGCCACCCGGAAAACTTACTTGGCCAGGATGCCGGGGAAGATGCTCAGCGCGCTTCGTGAAAAGCACCATCGGCTCTTCGCGCATGATGATCGGTATAAGCACCGCCGCCGGCCGTAACAGACGAGCCATAGGCGGTCGAGCGGTCGGATTTAGGTCGAAATCACTCCTACTGGGGACAATCGACAGGGCCTTTGGCTGCGGCAAGAGCTTGGCCCGCAATCTCGCCAGATAGGCGCGCACCCCTTCGTCGCCTGGCGCCCCAACGCCGTCAAGCATGGCAGGAAGTTCAGGAAATCCGCGCTCCATTACGGGCTCTTATCCTTGTTGGCCAAGTCCTTACGCGGTACAAACGCAAGGCGCCCTAGCAAAAACCAAGATAGGCGGGCTTGGCCATGCCCCGCAACCTGTCGCTTCAATCTGGATAGCACCACCATGAACGATATGATCGGCGAAGAGACAAAGGGACCTGCCGAGGAGCGTGCCGAGCGCGCCGCAGCCATCGCCGGACAGGTGCGCGCCGGTATCGGCGAGGTCATTTTCGGCCAAAAGGACGTGATCGAGCAGACCCTGATTACGCTCCTGGCGGGCGGCCATGGACTTTTGATCGGCGTTCCGGGGCTGGCCAAAACCAAGCTGGTCGAATCGCTCGGGACAGTGCTCGGCATGGATTGGAAGCGCATCCAATTCACCCCAGACTTGATGCCCGCGGACATAATCGGCTCCGAAGTCCTGGAAGAGACGGATGATCGCCATCGCGCGTTCCGCTTCATCAAGGGCCCCGTGTTTACCCAGCTTTTAATGGCTGATGAGATCAACCGCGCGTCTCCCCGCACCCAGAGCGCCCTGTTGCAGGCCATGCAGGAGCGACAGGTCACCGTCGCTGGAACACGGAATGATCTGCCCCACCCGTTCCATGTGCTCGCCACGCAAAACCCGCTGGAGCAGGAAGGCACCTATCCTTTGCCAGAAGCCCAGCTCGACCGCTTCCTTCTCCAGATTGATATTGGCTATCCCGATAAGGACGCCGAAAAACAGATGCTGCTGGCCACGACCTTCGGCGAAGAAACCCATGCCAAGCCGGTTTGCACCCCTGCCGACCTGATGGAAGCCCAAGCGGTCGTCCGCCATATTCCGGTCGGAGACAAGGTGGTTGAAGCGATTCTGCGATTGGTGCGCGCCGCCCGCCCCGATGCGGAAGGCGCCCCGGATTTGCGCAATGTGATCGCCTGGGGGCCCGGCCCGCGGGCCAGCCAAGCCTTCATGCTCGCCTGTCGCGCCCGAGCGCTCTTGGAGGGCCGCTTAGCCCCGTCTACAGACGATGTCGTGGCCCTGGCCCAACCTGTCCTGCGCCATCGCATGGCGCTCAATTTCGCGGCCCGCGCAGAGGGTCTTTCGGTGCCGACTGTGATTGATCGGCTTTGCCGCACGCTCCTCTAACCGGATGGCCCATCTCTCCGACAGCGCCGAATCCTTAGCCGCCGCTCTTCCGGCCTTGATGGTGCGCGCGGAACGGCTGGCCTCCTCGGTAACGCTCGGCATGCATGGGCGCCGCAAAGCAGGTATCGGCCAGACATTCTGGCAGTACCATCACTACAGGCCCGGGGATCCTTCGACGTCTATTGACTGGCGCCAATCCGCCAAAGGCCAGCACCTTTATGTGCGCGAACGCGAATGGGAAGCAGCGCAATCTGTGTGGCTCTGGAGGGACGGCTCGCCATCCATGCGATTTGGAAGCGGAACTGAAACGAAGCTCGATAGGGCAAGCCTCTTGGCGTTAGCTCTCGGGGTCCTGCTTGTTCGCGGCGGCGAACGTATCGCGCTTTATGGTGAGAAAGATCCGCCCGCCAATTCCCGGCTTGCCTATCGCCGTATCGGCTTCGCGTTAGGCGAACGGGCACCGAGCGACGAAGCCTTACCGCCCGATGCGCCGTTACCGCGCAACGCGCAGTTCGTGTGGTTCAGCGATTTCCTCAGCCCACTGGAAGAGATCGAGCACACGATCAGACGCTTAACACGGTCAAATGCTGGCGGACGTCTTGTTCATATCATTGACCCCGCCGAAGAAGATTTTCCCTATAGCGGGCGCACCCGGTTCGAGGCTGTGACCGGCACGCAAACCCGCGTCTTGGGCAGGGCGGAAGCGGTTGCGGACGAATATCGCGCGCGCTTTAAAGCTCACAGTGAAACTTTGGCCCTGTTGGCACGCAAGCTCGGCTGGAATTATACCTCCCACCGGATTGATCGGCCGGCGCAGACGGCGCTTGTAGCCCTTTTTGCCGATCTATCCGGCGGTCATCGGATGGTGGGGTGATGGGCCTTATTCCCAGCATCAGCTTTGGCGCGCCCTGGATCCTTCTAGGGCTGATAGCGCTGCCTGCAATCTGGTTCCTCCTAAGAGTGACCCCGCCACTGCCTAAGCGGGTGGTGTTCCCCCCCTTGCGGCTGCTCCTCGGCTTGCGAGATGAAGAACAGACGCCGGCGGGGACGCCTTGGTGGCTGATGGTGTTACGCATCCTGGCGGCAGCCGGGATTATTGTGGCGCTCGCGGAGCCGCAAATCGGCCGGACCCTTGAATTGCCCGGGACGGGCCCTTTGGTGCTGTTCGTGGATAATGGCTGGACTGCGGCCCCCGCTTGGCAGGCCCGCATGGGACTGCTTCGGGAAGCCGTCGATCAAGCAGCCAGGGCCAACCGTCCCGTCGCGATCGTATCGAGCGCCGAAAAGCCTCAAACGGATTTCTTGGACGCTGGTAAAGCCGACCAAGCAATCCGCGCCTTACAGCCTAAGCCTTGGCGCACAGACCGGGCCGCTGCGGCGCAAGCACTCGCGAAACTTCACCCAGGCGCGGAAGTGCTTTGGCTCAGCGATAGCGTGGAAGATGGAAATGCGCGGACGCTCGCCGACGCGCTATCGCGCCTGGGGCACATCACACTTTTTAGCGATCGTAATGGCGGAGCCTTGGCGATTGCCAGTACCACGAATACGGCTGCAGGCTTTGAGATTACCGTGATCAGGGCGGGTGCGGATAGCGCGCGCGATGGGCTCGTCTCCGCCATTGGAGAGCAAGGCCAAACCTTGGGCACGTCACAGTTCCACTTCGGCGATGGCCAAAGCAAAATCGCGGTCAAAATCGCGATCCCCCTAGAAATGCGCAATCAGACAGCCCGGATCGAGATTTCCGGCCAGAACAGCGCGGGCGCCGTTACCCTTATGGATCGCGGCACACCAAGGCGCGCGGTGGGCCTCGTCTCTGGCAGCCCTGGAGATGAGCCATTATTATCGGGTAGCTATTACCTCGAACGGGCATTGGCGCCTTATGCGGATGTGCACAAAGGCACCATCGCCGACCTCTTGGCCCGCAATGTCTCGGTTCTGATACTGGTCGATGTCGGCAAAATTGCCGGAGCCGACCACGACCGGGTGACGAAATTCGTTGAGAATGGAGGCCTGCTGGTCCGCTTTGCCGGGGAACACACTGCGGGCGGTACCGATGATCTTGTTCCCGTATCGCTTCGTGGCGGCGGGCGTTATCTTGGTTCGGCTTTGGCATGGGCATCGCCTCAACGCCTCGCTTCATTCCCAGAGGCCAGCCCCTTCAGCGGGCTCACCATTCCCCAAGACGTTACCGTCTCTCGACAAATCCTCGCGGAACCCACAGTCGATCTTGCCGCACATAGCTGGGCGCGGCTCGCGGACGGCACGCCGATGGTAACAGCCGCCCAGCGCGGCAAGGGCTGGATCGTGCAGTTTCATGTCACGGCCGGTCCAGACTGGTCGAACTTGCCGATGTCTGGCCTCTATGTGGATATGCTGAGGAGGCTGCTCACCCTATCGAGTGGGGTCGAGCCCGCGGAAATGGCTGCCAACGCGATGTTGCCTCCCAGCCAGATTCTCGACGGTTTCGGCAAGTTGGTTCCTGCAAATAGCGAAGCTCAACCCATTCGAAGCGGCGACATCTCCACAACGGAAGCTTCTGCGCAGCACCCGCCGGGCCTTTACGGCAGCGTTGGCGCGGAGAGAGCATTGAATGCAGCGCACGCTGATACAGTATTGCTGCCTTTGCCCGACCTTTCTCTTTCAACACAATATTATGCGAACCGCGCGGCGGTTGCCTTGCAAACGCCGCTGCTGGTTGCAACCGCGTTGCTGCTTTTTGTCGACTTCGTGATTTCTCTTATCTTGCGGGGCTACGTACCCAATCTTCGTCGTCTCGTCGCGGGCAGCGCCGTATTCCTGATTGTTCTGCATCTTCCATCAGCCAAAGCAGATGACGCGCAGGCCATGAAAGCCGCGCTTGATACGCGCCTCGCCTATGTCACGACAGGCCTCGCCGATTTAGATGGCCTCAGCAAGGCGGGACTAACCGGACTTGGAAAAGCTTTGTCCGCCCGTACCTCCTACACCCCGGAAGAGCCTTTAGGCGTCAATCTTGAGCGGGACGATCTTTCGTTCTTTCCGCTCATATATTGGCCGATGGATCCACACGAAAAGGATCTTTCACCCGCCGCACTTTCCAAAATCGCCGAATATATGCGCAATGGCGGCACACTTCTGATCGATACGCGCGACCTCACATTAGGTCCTGTTCGCGGGCCGAATAATCCAGGACAACTGACGCTTCGTCGGCTGCTCGGCAAGCTTGATCTACCTCCGCTGGCTCCGGTCCCTCAAAGTCACGTTTTGACCAAAACCTTCTACCTCATCAGCAGCTTTCCGGGGCGCTGGGATGGAGGTACACTTTGGGCACAAACATTGCCGACGGGTGAGGCTTCTTTGCGTGCGGGGGATGGGGTTTCTCCCATCATTATCGGAGGGAATGACTTTGCCGCCGCCTGGGCTGTTGACGGAAGCGGCCGCCCTTTGATGGATGTTACGCCCGGTGGCGCCACACAGCGCGAGATGTCGATAAGGTTCGGCATCAACCTTGTCATGTATGCACTCACCGGAAACTATAAAACCGACCTGGTGCATGTGCCCGCGATCCTGCAGCGCCTTGGAAAGAGCAAGTAGATGGGCTCCATCGTATTTGCCCCGCATATACCGCTGACTTTGCTTTGGATCCTTGTCGGGCTCGCGGCTCTGTTCACCACCTACGGTTTCACCGCAAGGGCGCGCGGGACATGGGCCCGCGGACTCGCATTTTTGGCGCTGCTTCTGGCTCTGGCCAACCCACTGCTGGTGCAAGAACGGCGGGAGCCTTTGCGCGATGTAGCCGTCATAGTGGTCGATCACACCCAGAGCATGGATATTAACGGGCGTCGTGGCGAAGCTGATAAAGTAGCGGCGGACCTAAAATCCCGGCTGCAGCGAGAGCCTAATCTCGATGTGAAGATGGTAACGGTGACGACCAACCCTGCCGGCGAAGATACGGGAACCCAAGCTTTCACGGCCCTCAACTCCGCCCTTGCAGATGTATCGCCTTCTCGTGTGGCCGGAGCATTTCTGGTAACGGACGGTGAAGTACACGACGTTCCAGCCAAATCCCGGTTGGCTCCGGTACATGCAGTCATCGTCGGCAAACGAGGCGAGAATGATCGCAAGCTCACCGTCGTCGATGCGGTGCGCTATACCATCGTTGGCCAGCAGGCCACTATCGTTGTACGCGTCGACGACCTTGGTGGGGGCGAAGGCGGCATCGCGCAAGTCAAAGTCCGTATTGATGGTGCCGATGCGGGTTCTGCGGATGTGGTGCTTGGCCGTAACACCCCGCTGCAGATCGATGTCGGTCATGAAGGTGAAAGCGTTGTTGAACTGGAAGCGGAACCAGGTCCATCGGAACTGACACTGCAGAACAATCGTGCAGTCGTGTCCATCAACGGCGTGCGCGACAGGCTGCGTGTGTTGCTCATCTCTGGCGAACCCAATGCGGGAGAAAGGGTCTGGCGCAGTTTCTTAAAGGGAGACCCGAGCGTCGATCTGGTTCATTTTACGATTCTGCGCCCACCTGAGAAACTCGACAGCACGCCCTTGAATCAACTGGCGCTAATTGTTTTCCCGTCGCGCGAGTTATTCCAGGACAAGCTGGATGCGTTCGATCTTGTGATATTCGATCGCTATGGCGAACATGGCATCCTGCCGCTCGGCTATTATCAGAATTTGGCCGGATACGTCGCAAATGGCGGCGCGCTTCTCGTATCGGCTGGCCCCGAGTTTGCGGGCTTTGGTAGCATCTATCGGACTCCCTTATCCGCAGTTTTGCCCGCGCAGCCGACCGGCGATGTCATCGCGAAGCCGTTCAAGCCTCAGCTGACAACCGAAGGGCTTGCACACCCTGTTACACAGGGACTGTCAGGCGCAATTGGACAGAATGGCCAGCCTTCCTGGGGCCGCTGGTTCCGAATGATCGGAGCCCAGAAGGTCCATGGCGAGACGGTTATGAGCGGTCCAAGTGACAAACCGCTTCTGGTTTTGGATCGCGTGGAAAAGGGCCGCGTAGCCGAGCTTCTCTCCGACCAGGGCTGGCTCTGGGCACGAGGGTTCGATGGCGGCGGCCCACAAACCGAATTGCTGCGCCGTCTCGCCCACTGGCTGATGAAAGAACCTGAGTTGGAAGAAGAGAAATTGACGGCGGCGATTGCTGGCGGAGAGCTTAGCGTTGTCCGCCGGACGATGGCTAAAGAGCCTTCCCCGGTTACAGTGACAAAGCCGAGCGGCCAAACCGTCTCACTGCCTCTCACCAAGTCCGAACCAGGCATTTGGCGGGGCGTTGTCAAAGCGGATGAGCTTGGACTTTACCGCGCGACAGACGGAAAGCTTTCCGCGGTTGCAGCCGCAGGACCCTTAAATCCCAAGGAAGTGGCCGATATGCGCGCCACAGATCGCCTTTTGCAGCCGATCGTCGAACAGAGCGGCGGAGGGATCGCCTGGGCCGCGGATGGCATGCCAGAAATCCGGCGGATATCCCGCAGCCGAAGAATGGCCGGGGACGGATGGATGGGGATCGCCGAGAATAAGGCCTCCCGCGTGGTATCAGTCGATCAATCGCCACTTTTGCCGCCGTGGCTGGGCCTTCTGCTCCTGCTCGGCACGCTTATGCTGGCCTGGCGCGTTGAGGGGCGCTAGCGCGCCACGTCTGCCCCGCAGGCGCAAACCGGGTGATCCACATGCGGGCGGCGCACTTCGCCTTTCAGTGTAAGCATCACGTTATGCTGGGCGAGAGAGAGGCCAAGCACCCGCGCCTGATCGACAGGGCCAGGAAAGCGAACCCGCCCTGGCGCCAGCCGGGCAAACCCCACCCGCACATAATAGGGTTCATCACCAATCAGTATGATCGACGGGTATCCCTCGGCACGCGCCGTCTCGACTGCGTGTTTCATCAGCGCAATCCCGATTCCCCGGCTGCGCAGTTCGGGTTTTACCGCTAGGGGCCCCAGAAGAAGCGACCGCTCCATTCCAATAGCCACTGGCCAAAACCGGATGGACCCTAAAATATCCTCGCCATCCACAGCGACAAAGGAAAGGCCAGGGACAGGATCCACGCCTTCCCGCAGCCTGTAAGCAGATTTCGCGTAGCGGCCCGGGCCAAAGCTGATCGCGTTCAAATGCTCAACCCTCGGCGCGTCATTGGCGCGTTCCGGGCGGATTTGCCAGGGCTGATCGCTCATATCCCTTGGCTACTGGCAGTTGGCTACAAATGCAAGATTACCATCGCCCTGCCTGGGGCTGCCCACCATAAATCTCGCCAAGACGGCGGCGCACAGCCGGGCCTGTATCCGGGGGCAAAGTCCGGGGGTCGGCAAGAACAAGCTCACAGATTTCCCAACTCGGCTTGAAGGAGAACACTGCCGACGACACACGGTATAGAAGAACCAGATTACTCGCCCAAATGCCTGGCCGGATAAACGCCCCGATGAGCACAGGCGAATCCGAGTGGGTAAGCCCGATTTCCTCGCGCAATTCGCGCAGAAGCGCATCTGCCGGGGGCTCGTTTCGCTCCACCGCACCTCCCGGAAATAGCCAGCCGGCCTTATAGGAGTGCCGCACCAGAACGACTTTGCCGTCCTGCTCCACTACGGCCGCCGCACCTATGTCAGTGGGATGCAGCAGAAGAGCCCGGCTGTAGCGCGTGGCGATGGCGATTGCTTGCTGAAAGATACGTAGCATTAAGGAACTATAAGCGTAGTCAATCGCGATAACAATTTCCTAACCGGCAATGCCTAGCCTCCTAAAAAGGGGGGATTGTGGCAGATCAATCGGGTATCGCGCATGGCCGTCAGCCTCAAGGCGCTTGTTGTCGAAGATAATATGCATATGCGCGTTTTGCTGCGCACGCTTTTGCGCTCAATCGGCATTTCAGAAATCCTCGAAGCAACGAATGGCGATAGCGCCATCCAAATGCTCGCCGAAACGAAAGTAGATTTGATCCTAACAGACCTGTCCATGGAGCCGTTGGATGGCATCGCCTTTACGCGCGCCGTCCGTGAAGCTGGCACCAGCATAAACCCTTATATTCCGATCATCATGGTGACAGGCCACACGGAGCGACATCGCGTGGAAGCTGCCAGAGACGCTGGCGTGACGGAATTTGTCGCTAAACCACTGACTGCCAAAAACCTTTTCGCACGCATTACCGAGGTCGTCGAACGCCCTCGTGCCTATGTTCGCTGCGATGACTATTTTGGGCCGGATCGTCGCCGACGTGCCAACGAACAACACCAAGGGCCATGGCGGCGGGAGGATGACGTCGATACTATAGTAGTAGGTGGAATATGAGCAACGCGAAGGCAGAGTTCATCCAGCCAGGCACCTACCCGGTCATCTCGGATGAAGCAGCGCGCGGCCTTAGAAAGGCGCTGAAAAGTACGGCCGTTTCAATGGCCGCGACCCGCGCGCTAGCCGAATGCATCCCGGAAATGCGCGAAGCCGTATTGGCCGAGCTGCCTAGGCTGGAAGCTGCGGGTAGCGATGCTGCCGCAGTTTACGCGGTCGCCCATGAAGTACGAGGGCTTGCTGGCAATGCCAGATTGGCGGCCTCCGCAAAAATAGCTTCCATGCTCTGCCTGTATCTTGATGCGGTCATGCGAGCTGAACAGCCCGCTGATGCCCTGGTCATCAAACTTTGCACCTCTGCCATCGGGCGCTCCGCGCGTGCCCTAGATGAGGAATCTCGCCTTGGTTTGCACGTCGTTAAGGAATTGGGCGTGCTTGTCAGCCGTAAATTGGCGGAAATTTCGGACCCTTCTGCCGCATCAGACTTTATCGGTCGTTAAGGGCTTTGCTCCAATACTGGTGATCGATCCACGGGCGGGACTAGATGCTTCAGATCATCGGGATTGTCGTATTGTTTGCCTGCGTCTTCGGAGGTTTTTTGATCTCCGGCGGCAAGCTCGATTCCGTCATTGAGGCAGCCCCCCATGAGATGATCACCATCGGGGGCGCCGCTGTCGCGGCTCTTCTGATCTCGAGCTCGATGTTCGCGTTGAAGAAATTTGGGGGTGATGTCGGAAAGGTTATGAGCGGGCCAAAATGGAAGCCGGGCGATTATCGCGACCTGCTATGCCTGCTTTTCCTGCTTACCAAGACCATGAAGTCCAAAGGCCTGATTGCCCTCGAAGCGCATATCGAAAAGCCGGAGGAGTCATCGATCTTCAAGCGTTATCCGAAGATCGTGAAAGACCATTTCGCGCTCGATTTTATTTGCGACACGCTGCGCATGATGACCATGAGCCTCGAAGATCCGCTGCAGGTGGAGACGGCCATGGAAAAGCAGCTCGAGAAACACCATCACGAGGCACTATCTACCGCCAATGCCCTTCAGAATATGGCTGACGGCCTGCCCGCGCTGGGTATTGTCGCGGCCGTGCTTGGCGTGATCAAGACGATGGGCGCCATCTCTGAGCCACCTGAAGTGCTTGGGCGAATGATCGGCTCCGCCCTGGTGGGTACCTTCCTCGGCGTGTTCCTGGCGTATGGTATTGTCGCCCCGCTTGGGCAACGGCTCAAAGGAATCGTGGACGAGGAAGCGCTGTTCTATCACGTCATCCGCGATATTCTGGTCGCCCATCTGCATGGCAATGCGGCGCAGGTCTCTGTTGAAATCGGACGCGGATCTGTGCCGTCTGAAGCCCAGCCGTCATTCCAGGAATTGGAAGAGACGATCAATAACATCCCAAAAGTAGAATAGCGCTAAGGTTTCCTCGCCTTCGCCTTCTCTTTTGCGAGAGAGACGAAAAACGTGGCTGCGCCGCCAGCCATCAGCCCCAAAATGACAGACACCATCGTATCGGCGTGACAGCCGAGAACCACTATCGCAGTCACAACGATGCCCGTGAGCTGCGAAAAACTGGGCACAGGCACATCGGACAATATGAAGGTGCGGGCACGTCTCATGCCCACATCATAGGTGCTCCACCAAGTGGCGCAACACTATGCTTAAGAAGAGGTTAATGCCGCCAGTTAGTCGACCGGATCTTGCGGAAACCCGCTCATCGCCTTCGGATCTTCGGCATCATGGGCATGGTTGATCGCGTTTTTAAGCCCGCTATCCAGCAGGCCGCAATGCAGCACCACCTTGCCCGCGACCACCTCGTGCACGGCGTCCTTCGGCACGGAAAAATCGCCAGCGTTTTCGACAAAGATCGTAATTGAGTGGGGCCGAACGTCTCGCACCGCACCAATCTTCACATCACCGTCGTGGACGAAGACATCAAAGCCTTCTTCAATGGGAGGCAATTCGCGCATGCTGCATGCTAGCGCAAAAATGAAGAATGGCGCGTGATATTTTGTTGGAGCTAGTGCGTGTCCCAATCGTAGGCTTCACCGTGCAGGTGACCTATAGATGCACGCATGCGCAACGGAAGCTTTCCGCAATAGAGTACAACTTGACTATTCACCGCCGACTTTACAGCCGAGCGAGGCAACACAAAGTCTCCATGCTCCTCAATGAAGATGAAGACTTCACGCAGATTAGCCCGGCGCACATGACCAACAATCTGCTCGGAATCATCGACGAAAACGTCGTCGCCCGCTTCAATGCGCAATACCGGAGCCATAGGGCCTCCTCAGGAAGGTTCCGAAAGGTAAGCTCCGCGAACATAACAATTCATGAATGTATGCCCGACATATCGCCTTCAGCGCGCATTTCACCAACTAAATCAACGAGCGGTACGTACAACTACAGACCCTCAGCCCTGAAGCTGAAATCCGTGTGATCGTAGATGGCCACGAATTTCCTCCGCGTGCTCGGCATCGCGTGCCTCCACCGTCATACCCAGATGCGCGAGCTTTGCGGAGGTGTCCGTAGCCATCCTGTTATGCAGCACTTCAAGAATGTTCCCGCCCGCCTCACCAACAAGGGTTGCTACCTGCGCTAGCACACCCGGACGATCAACGATTTCGATCACAAGCGATAATATCCGCCCCTCCCGCGAGAGCTCTCGCAGGATGACATTCGAAAGCAACCGCATATCGACGTTGCCACCAGAGAGAACCAACCCAACCTTTCTGCCCCTGAAAAGATCTGGGCGGGCGCATACCGCAGCGTAAGCAGACGCGCCAGCGCCTTCCACAAGTGTCTTTTCGACTTCAAGCAGCGCTGCGATGGCGTGCTCAATCTCGCCCTCACCTACAAGAATTATGTCTTTCACGAGTTCGCGAACAATGGCAGTGGTCAGTCGCCCAGGCTCCTTCACCGCAATACCTTCGGCCATCGTTTGCCCAACGCAGGGAAGCGACGACCCAGTTATCGCGTTATACATCGAGGGATAAACGCGCGTTTGGACCCCATAAATATCGATATTAGGATTCAACGCTTTTGCGGCCACCGCGACGCCGGACACCAGACCGCCACCGCCAATCGGCACTACGAGCGCATCAAAATTTTCGGCATCACCTAGCATCTCGAGCGCAACAGTGCCCTGCCCCGCGATGATCTTCTCGTCATCATAAGGATGCACAAAGACCAAGTTCTCTTTTTCCGCCAGCGCGCGCGCATGCACGGAGGCTTCACTCAAAGTCGCCCCTTCCAAAACGACACGGGCTCCAAAACCTTTGGTGTGCCGCACTTTGGCAAAAGGAGTTCCAAGCGGCATCACGATAGTCGCCGGAATACCGAGCCGTCCCGCATGATAGGCAACGCCCTGCGCGTGGTTTCCGGCAGACATGGCAATGACACCGCGTGCGCGCTCTGACGGAGCCAGAGAAAGCAGCTTGTTCAGAGCCCCTCTGTCTTTGAAGGACGCGGTGAATTGAAGATTCTCGAACTTCAACCAAATCTCGCAACCGGCGATGTCAGAAAGGGTCCGCGATGGACGGGTAGGGGTGTGCTCCACAGCTCCGCGTATGGCTTCAGCCGCCAAGCGCACATCATCAATAGAGACAGGCAGCAATCGCGAAATCCTCACCTTGTGACGGGTCGGGATATGGCGCCCAAAGCCGAGGCAAATCAATCTCTGGCGGAGGTTCCGCAATACCCTGCCAGTTGCGGACCACGTCATGCACCTCGATTGCCTACCGCGCCAGGATTAGGGTCTTTTGCGCGGTATCGTGCCACTCCACTCCTCGAAGACAGCCCCAGACTAGTGCAGCCGGTATGCGGGTGCCGGATGAGGGCATTAGTCTATCAGCCGACAGCACGGGATAGCCCCCGCCAGGACCGGCTGACCGGCTTGCAATTGTGCGACCAACAGCCGCCGGGGGCTCGCTCATAAGACGAAGTCCGCTCAATATCGTTACAGTGAGAAGCAATTTTCGCAGCAAAATGCTAGAACAGCTTTCGCAATTGAACTCCATCGCGCTAAATTCTTGACCATAAAAGAAGCGCTGGCAGCACAGCAAATAGGTGGACGCCCATGGTTGATGACAATCGTATCCGCAGTATCGTGATTGTTGGCGGCGGCACCGCCGGCTGGATGGCGGCAGCCAGCTTCGCCCGCTTTTTAAAGCCCCTCGGCTGCCGAATTGAACTCGTGGAATCTGAAGAAATTGGCACGATCGGCGTGGGCGAGGCCACTATTCCGCCCGTAATGGACTTCATCCGTGTGCTTGGAATCGATGAAAACGACCTCATTCGGAAGACACAAGCGACCTTCAAGCTCGGTATTGTCTTCCAGGATTGGGTGAAGCAGGGTCATAGCTGGTGCCACCCCTTCGGAACGACCGGGTTCGATATCGATGGCGTGCCATTTCATGCCTACTGGATGAAGGAATACCTGGCGGGACGCGCTGAACGGCCGGAAGAATATAACCTGCAAGCCCAGGCGGCCGAAAATGGCAAGTTCATGCGGCCCGTGCAGGCACCCAACTCCCCCCTGGAGCGCATTACATACGCCCTTCACTTCGACGCCATCCTTTTTGCTCGCTATCTGCGTGGCTGGGCGGAAACACGGGGCGTTATCCGCACCGAGGGGCGTGTCGTGGATGTTAGCCTCCGAGCTGAAAACGGCCATGTTGAAAAGCTGAAGCTTGACGATGGACGAACCATCGAGGGCGATCTGTTTATCGATTGCTCCGGCTTCCAGGGACTTCTGATCGAGCAAGCTCTCAAAACGGGCTACGACAGTTGGAATAAGTGGCTGCCCTGCGATCGCGCGGCGGCAGTTCCGGTGCGCCAGACTCGCGCACCGGCCACCTATACATTGACCAAGGCACTCGACGCGGGTTGGCAATGGCGTATCCCCCTGCAGCACCGGACCGGCAATGGCTATGTCTATTGCAGCGAGTTCGTGAGCGACGAGCAAGCGCTGGAAACCCTCAAAGCTCATGCGGATGGGGAGGAAATGAACGATCCACTCCTGATCCGCTTTACCACTGGCCGCCGCAATCTGTTTTGGAACAAGAATGTGGTGGCCCTTGGACTGGCCAGCGGCTTCCTTGAGCCTCTGGAATCGACATCGATCCATCTCATTCAACGGGGCATTGCCCAGTTGCTAAGGCTCTTCCCCGACCGTAACTTTGAACCTGCAGATCGGGACACGTACAATCGCCTCCTTGGCCATGAGTTTGAACGCGTCCGCGATTTCCTAATTCTGCATTACACAACGAATGAGCGGGAGGACACGCCGTTCTGGCGCCACTGCAAGACGATTCCGCAAGTTGACAGCTTGAAGGAGCGTCTTGAGCTCTTCCGTGGCTATGGCCGCATTCTGCGCGAAGATAGCGACTTATTCCCCGTGCAAAGCTGGCTGTTCATGTATGCGGGCCAGGGGATAAAGCCGCGCCGTCACGATCCGTTGGCGGATACGCTTGATCCGGAAGTGGTTCGCTCGACCCTGGAGAACATCAAGGCGGTCGTCTCGTCCTGCACGAAGGCGATGCCCACCCATCAGGAGTTCATCGCGAAAAATTGCGCAGTTTAGAACGCGCTCACTGGCCGCCACGCAGCAGATGCATCACATAGGCGCGCAGGCGGCCATAATTATCAGGCTTCAGGGGACCAAGAAGGCCATGCTCATCCGCCGGCAGATGCCGCAGAGGGTGGCCTTCACCCCGAAAGACATAATGGTCAAACCAAGCGCGCCAGGCCGCGCGTTCCTGGGGGGGCCGTTCAGAAATCGCGATCATCGCTAATAGCATAGCAGTATATGGCGCGTCAGGCCCCAAGCGAAACGCATCCCACCAATAATTGATAAGCACGTTGAACGGCTCAGTGCCTTCAACTTGATGCCACCAAAGCTTGGGTAGAAATAACGCGTCGCCGGGCTCAAGCTCTGCCACAAAGGCGCTATCACGATAAGGCTCGAAATCTGGATAAAGTGAGGGGTCTGACGGGCCCGACGCGGCAAGGCTCACCGGCTGGCCCGCCATGGTGCGGTCGATGGGCCCAATATACATCTTGCCGATCAGTTCTGGCGGATACAGCGTGAATCGACGCCTGCCTGCCGCAATACAGGCAATATTCTCCATCGCATCATAATGACAAGACACATTGGACTCGTGGCCAACCCAAATGCGAGGCTCCACTCCCGATGCCAGGGGCATGGGGTTGTCCTGAGTGAAACCCGGCAGATAACTGTCTAGAGGGATGGAGCCCGCATAGACCGACGGGCTTTCCGGCCGGCCAAGATTTTCAATGACGGCGTCGACCGCGGCAGCGAAGCGCATCTGCTCGCGCTTAAAATTGAAGCCAGAGAACGTCTCGCCATAATAGTATTTGCCCTGGATCGAGCGATCACCGAAAAAAGCTTCCATTTCCAGCCCGCGGTCGAACTGGAGCAGATAATCCCTAAACGCTCCGGCACTGGTAAGCCCAGCTTTGACAGCGGGCCAATCTCTTACTTGCCCCCGCAATACAACTGGGCGGCAGGATTGAAGCACCTCCCGGAAATCTTCGGGCGTTATCGCGCCACGCTCCGGTACCGGCGTGGTCATCTCGGCAGACCCAGCCCCGCACGCAACGCAGTGTTCTTGCGCTGCGCAAGAAACTTCACCTGCGCCAGGGAGCTAATCATCAGGTAGATGAGATGAAGATACCCCCTCCGAAAAAGCATCAATACATCCGCATCCGCCAAGTCGCGCAATGCTTCTTGGTTGATTGTATACAGCCCCGCGAGCGAACGGCGAGTGCCATCATCGAACGATAAGTTAATGTCGATGGGTTCGATCAGCTTCAAGCCAAGTAGGACTTCTATGAAGATGCGCGTCTGCTCCATTCCCGGTACGAGATCGCGGAACAACGCCATGATGGACTTCAGATATACCGACGGCGCGCCGGACTCGTCGAACAGAAGCTCTCCGGAACCCACCTTAGGCGAGTCTAAATCTATAGCGATGTCCGAACCCGCAACGAAGAACGGTCCACGTTGCAGATTGAGCGGACGGTAAACATTGCGCCCTTCTGCCACGAACAGGTTTTCACCCTCATCAAAGCCCAGCATGGCACCGCAATAGAATGCCCCGGTCTCGGAATCCTTTGAGAAGAATATCGGATAATGCGGCGCTAGATGCGGGAACTCTCCAGCCACCACAGCAACAAAATTGCGCTCGTCGGATACTAACGCCATCACGCGCAAATCGCGATGGGACTGATTATTCAGTGGAACGATGTTGGTCACGGTGCCTCAGATCGGCTGCAAGCCATAGGTTACAATTTTGTCGACGAGCTCGCGGTTCTTGGGCAGCTCAGACCGCATACGGAATGACGAGGTTATATTCTGCCGCATATACTGCGCTGCCAGCTTTTCATCGACGGCCAATTCGTAGGGATCCACTTCGGTGCGAAAGCCCATGCCATAAAGAACGTATTGATAGCTCGCGGCGGGGAAGACCTCTTCGAGGCGATCGAATTCGTCGAAAAACCAGGGGGAGCGGTATTTCCAGACTTTCAGCAAATTCTGAAGCCGCTCCGGAATAGTCGACGGATCGGCGTTGTCGATCCAGAACTGGCTATCGGTGCGCTTTGTGAGGCAATAGTGCAGTTTCAGAAAATCGATAATCCGGCCCCAGCGATAAGATGTCACCTCGTTAAAATTGGCAGCGACGATATCCATGATCTCTCGGTTGGCCGGCATCTGCTCGGCAATGAGCTTCGAGGATAGTTCGCCCAACACGATCGCCGAAGACTCCAATGGTTCAAGGAAGCCGGCAGCGAGCCCGACCGCCACGACATTCTTTTTCCAAAAAATCTCGCGGTGACCGGACCTGATGGGAATCTTGCGAACATTCCGGTCCTTGATAGCGGGCCCCACATAGGCCGCGAGAATGGAATGGGCTTCATCGTCACTCATATGGCGGCTGGAAAAGACATGACCAATACCGCGCCGCGTCGGCAGCGCGATATCCCAAATCCACCCGGCCTTTTGCGCGGTGGCGTTGGTCTGAGACGCCATGGGCGCATCCGGCCGATCATAGGGCACCTGCACAGCCAGCGCGGTATCACAGAAAAGCACGTCAGAGCAAGGCTTGAAGCCCACCTCAAGCGTCTTCCCGATCAGCAGGGCCGCGAAACCAGTGCAATCAACAAACAGGTCTCCCCTGATAGTGCCTGCTTGCGCCGTGTCCAGGCTGGAGATATCGCCGTTTTCGAGTTGGTTCACTTTAATCACGTCGGCAAGCACGTGACGCACACCGAGCTTGCCGGTCGCATGCGATTGCAGAAACGGTGCAAATTTTCCTGCATCCAAATGATAGGAGTAGTTCGCCGCGCCATCATATTCGGCCATAGTGATGGTTTTCGGCGCTAGACCTTCGTCACAGAGGACACCTTGGGCGCAGACAGCATCGCAGAAGCTGCGCCCGTCATTCGCCGCGAGCCAATGCGGTGCCAAATTCACCTGATGGAAGCCTTGAGGCAATACAAGTGGGTGATAATAAAAGTCATCATCAGCCCCGGTGGTCCAGCGCGAGAACTTTCCGCCCTGCTTGAAAGCACCATCGCAGTGCCGGAAAAAATCTGTTTCAGAGACGCCGATTTTCTTAAGCGTCGTCCGGATGGTCGGCCACGTTCCTTCGCCAACACCGATAATGGCGACAGACGGGGATTCGACCAATGTCACAGAAAATTGGCCGGCTTTTATACGGCCTTGATGTCGTGCGGCAATTGTTGAGGCCGCGAGCCATCCCGCAGTACCGCCGCCAACAATCACGATGTCTTTGACCGGCTGCATGCCCAACCCCCGATCTGATTTTGTTGATACTACAGAAAAAAAAGCGGGGCCGCCAAGGGCAGCCCCGCAAGAATTGAGGAGAACGATTAAAGTTTGAAGTGGGCACCGAAGATGATCTTGCGACCATAATCGACCGCGTCCAGAAGCTGGTTGGAATAGCGACCATGTGTGGAATAGGTCGAGCCCGTCAGGTTCTGTACGGAAACATATCCGGTCAACTGCTCGGTGATGTCGTAGCTGGTGGAGAAGTCGAGATTCCAGCTCGTATTCACGAACACCGGTTCGGCGCCGAAGTCAGAACCAGCCTGGGTATGACCGAAGTGATCCAGATAGCTATCTTGCCAGTTGGCAGCCAGACGCGCCTGGAAGCCATCCTTATCGTAGAACACCATCAGGTTCGCGGAGTCGGCGAGGCCGGTAACCGCAAAGCCCGAAATGTTACGGTCGAGCGGGTTGTATGGCTTGTTGGTACCAACAATCGTTCCGTTGAGGTTGAAGCCAAAGCCAGTCTCGCCGAACACATGTTGCCATGCCACTTCGAGGCCATAGACATTGGCAGCCGGACCGTTAACCGGACCAGACACCGTATAGGGAACTTCGACGATCTGACCTGCCGCGGTACAAGGCGCCTTACCCGGTGCAACGCAATGGCCGATATTCCCATAAGTCGCACTTCTGGAAGAGGTGATGATGAAGTTGTCCACCCCTTTCAAGAAGCTGTTCACCGAGATGTAGGAGTTCTGCGCATAATACCACTGCGCACCAAAATCGATGTTATCCGAGAGGAACGGCAACAGATCCGGGTTGCCGCCGCTGGCTGTAACCGAGCCGAGGCGGGCGGTGCTGATGTTCGTCACCGGGTTCAGAGAGCCAATAGGAGGACGAGTCAATGTGCGCGACACATTCAGGCGCAAATCGAGCGTATCGGTCACCGACAAGGTCAGGTCGAGGTTCGGCAGAAGATACTGGTAGCTATGGGTGGCGTTGACCGGCAGGGTCTGCTTACCATTGGCATCCGCAACATACACCGTATCCCAAGCAGTCAAATCGCTGGGAATCTGATTAAAGGCGGATACCGTCCGGCCAAGACCGGACACGTTTTCCTCGGTGATGTCGTAGCGCACACCGAAATTCACCCGCAGCGGCATCTTGGCCAAGGAGCTCTTTACCGTGCCCTGGACGAAGCCCGAATAGGTCTTTTCCTGCAAGACCTGATGCGAACCTGGGTTATAGGCGACCTGATACGTCCCGCTAAACGGACGGCCAACGTTCGACGGATCGTTCGGATCAGCCCCCGGAGTCAATGCGCAGCAATTGCTGGCGCCCACGCCTTTTAAGCCGTTCAGATAATTCAGCGTGTCCCAAGGATCATACTGCAGAATGGCAGGCGGCAAGTTGCCAGAGCCCGACCATCCGCTGATGAAGTCCGAGGTGCTGAAGGAATTCTTGAAGAAGTCCTGCGGCAGCGCGACGCCATTGCCCGGGGCATTGCCGGAAGCGGGACCATAACCGCCATAGGCCTGCCAGTTATTATTCTGGAAGCTATCCCAGCTATCCTGGTTCTTATGCTCGGCAACATATTGGAAGCCGACCTTCAACGACACGGCGTCGCTTTCGGTCCAGTCACCCTCGAGCTTGACCTGGTTCACCGTGTCCAGGGTCTTGCCCATGGTCATTGGAATCACGTGTGAGCCAATGATGCCATTGTTGATGAACTTCGACTTATCGTTACCCGGGCCGTAGAAGGTCGGATAAGGAAGGCCATGCCCCTCCGGGATAACAATGCCCATGACGGTATTATACTGGGGACCACCGTTGCCGTAGCCGACGTCCACGTCGATACCAACCTGCCCGGCGGGGTTTGACCAACCATCGGCGTGGTCGACGTCCAAGGTCAAAAGGAAGTTATCTGAGAGATTCCACTTAATATTCGCGCCAACGTCATTGTACTGCAGGAGCTGTGGATTCCATTGGCCCTGGAAGTCCGTCGGCGTGGTTTGCTGGAAATTGACGATGGTGCCGTTCTTGTCGATCTGAATGTTCGACATCGAACCTGAGTTGAACCATACACTGTAGCCATACTGGGCTTGGTGATCGTTATCACGTGAGTAGTTATCGTTGAGCGTGATTTCGATGGTATCGGTCGGCCTCCACTGGAGAGCAACACGGCCCTGGATACGCTCGACATTTTCGATTTCGTGATAGATGCCGTAGTCCTGCGTGAACCACACCGGCGTTCCAATTGTCGGCGGCGTGCCTGCGAACTGGTTCTGCTTAAACGCCGCGTTCGCGTCAGTGTTGGCGCCGACCGTCTTGCCTTCCCAACCTTGGTTGTTGATGTGGTTCTGGCGGGTACGGACATCCGAATAAGACCCTGCAACCAGGATACCGAACTTATCACCAGCGAAAGTATCGCTGATCAGGAATGAGCCGTTCGGCGCCATATCGCCACGCTCCGGCGACACCATGCCCGAAGCGGAAGCCGCAACAACCAAACCGGGCTTATCAAACGGCTTCGGAAACTTGATGTTGATCGTGGCACCGATGGCTCCCGCGTTCAGGGATGCATCCGGCGTTTTCAAAATCGCGATCTGGCTGACGAAGTCGGATGAGACCGAGGAAAAGTCGAAGGCGCGGTTGCCGGTACCAGTTGCGACCTTACGACCATCGAACAAGGTTTCATTGAAGGTCGGACCGAAGCCACGGACGGTAATTTCACTCGCCTCACCGTTCGACGATGTACCGCCGGTGCCGCCGGATGCGGTGCCGCGGCCACGCGTCACTGTGATGCCCGGGATGCGCATCATGGATTCGGCAAGGTTCACATCCGGGAATTTGCCGATGTCTTCCGCGCTAATCGCGTCAACGAGGCCTGCGGATTCGCGCTTGACGTCCAACGACTTCTGCAGAGAGCCACGGATACCGGTGACGATCACCGTTTCCATGCTGTCCTGCGCGACAGCGGGCACAGTCGCCATCGCTGCGAAGCATGCCCCGCCCAACAAACCGCTGCGTAGCAGCGTCCTGAAATCTCGATTTTTCACGTGGATCCCTCCTGCATGGCATTGGCAGCCATGATTCCGACTTTCAATAATGAGTACTCGCAACGCACCAAGCCGAACTGGGCCAACGGCTATTCCCGTTCGGCTACTGTCTGACGCTGAGCTGTGGGGAGAACCCGACAGCGTTTACTACCCTGGTATTGTCATCGGGCGGTTCGTGGCCTTTTGGAAAGACCAACTACCAACCTCGTGTTTTTACCTGTGACAGTGCGAACGCTAACAAAGCACAACCTGCGCTTCAATATGGAATTATTATAATACTTATACTTTTCCGTGCGTTACGTTGCAGTTTTGCATCAAGAAAAAGCGCTGTTTTCCTGTATTTTTTGCGGTAACCGGTGACATACCCTACAGTTTTTCTCAGACTAATTACGCTAGTTGCTGAACGCAGACCTGCAAAGGGAGGGGCTTTTGGTAAGCGCTTTCGAGCCACGCAGGCAGCTAAAGTGGCCAAATAAACCACTCGGAATAGGCACATATATTGTAAGGGAATGTGGTAGCAGCGGAGGGATTTGAACCCCCGACCAAGGGATTATGATTCCCCTGCTCTACCACTGAGCTACGCTGCCACGAGGGCGGGTGATTTAGGTGGCCGCCCCTTCACTGTCAAGGCGTTCGATGCCGCTGGGGCGGGAAATTTCACCCGGACGGATTGCCACTCAGTCGCGCGCAATCCACCCGCCGCCAAGAACCTTGGTCCCAGCATAAAAGACGCAGGCTTGGCCCGGAGCGACCGCTTCTTCAGGGACAGCAAGTTCGACCTCCGCACCCGTACTGGTAGCGCGAACTCGGGCCGGAACGGGTGCCCGCATGGAACGAATTTTGACGAAGCACTCGGCAGCCTCGGACGGATCGGCAAGCCAATTCACGCTCTGCAGGACGATGCGGCTGGCCGCCAAGGATGTACGTGGCCCCACCACGACACGGCGATTGGAGGCGTCAATCTGGACGACAAATAGCGGTTCTTCCCGGCCGGACAGCCCAAGTCCTTTTCGCTGACCAACCGTGAAGTTCATCACACCGGCATGCTGTCCGAGGACATTGCCCTGTTCGTCGACAATGTCCCCGGGCTCGCCAGCCAGAGGCTGCAGGCGCCGCACGACATCTGTGTAATCGGTGGAAACAAAACAGATATCCTGGCTATCAGGTTTTTCCGCGTTAACGAGACCAAGTTCGGCCGCGATCTCACGCACCCGCGGCTTCGTCATGCCCCCTAGCGGGAATTGCAGATAGGAGAGCTGCTCACGCGTGGTGGCGAAGAGGAAATAGCTTTGGTCCCTGCTGTCATCCACGGCGCGATGCATTTCGGCGCCATTAGGACCATCCAACCGTTGCACATAATGTCCGGTGGCGAGCGCATCGGCACCCAGATCGCGTGCAGCCTGCAGAAGATCGGCGAACTTTACGCGCTCATTGCAGCGCACGCAGGGGATCGGTGTCTCGCCGCGCGCATAGCTATCAGCAAAATCCTCAATAACCGCTTTTTTGAAACGCTCTTCGTAATCGAGCACATAATGGGAAATACCAAGCTTATCAGCGACGCGCTTGGCATCGTATATATCTTGTCCCGCGCAACAGGCTCCTTTGCGCTGCTGGACACCAGAATAGAGTTGCAGCGTAATGCCCACCACCTCGTGGCCCGCACGCTGAAGCAGCGCTGCGGTAACCGAGGAATCCACACCGCCCGACATGGCGGCCACAACCCTTTGGTGTTTTGCGGTCATCATGAGCGCGGTTTATCGGCTCCGCGAGCGCCCTGCAAGCCTATCTATCGTGTCGGCATATAGTCGAGCAGGGAGAGATTGTTCAATTTCGCCGTTACGCTCAGCACCGCTTGTAGCGCGACCTGGTTAGAGGACAAATTGGTAAGCGCCTTAGCCATATCCACATCCTCGATATCAGATACAAAACCAGAATAGAGGTTGGACATGGTTTGCTGTGTGGTAACCGCCGACTTTAGATTGTTGTAAGTGTCGCCATTTAACGCAGTGAGCGAGTTGAGCTTAGAGTTCGCGGTAGTGGCGTCTGGCAGAGCGGTATTGGTGAGCGCGGTGGTCTGGGTTGCGGTTAGTTTGGCCGAATAGGAACCCGTGCCGCCGTCGAGATTGTACAGCGTCTGCAGAGCCTTCATTAGATCGGTGCCAACATCCGATGCTAACACCCCGATGGTTTCGGTTTGGCCATCACCGGTTTGGACCGTCTTCTTGTTGGTGTCGTTCTGGAAAAAGGAGGACACGCTTCCGGAGGCAAGGTCGGACAGCTTCGTCGCCGTGAACGGCTTACGATCAGTCAAAGATCCGCCGTAAATATAGCTGCCGTTTGCGTCGGTGCTGTTCAGGATGGAGGCTGCCTGCTGGAAAATGCTGTTGGCTTGGTTCATCAGGTCCGTGCCATCCGAATTGGCCGTGGCACTCTGAATAGCCTTTGAGAGCTGGGCCGCGAGCCCGGAAAGCGACGTAAGCTGCGTGTCTTGCAGATCAGTCTGGGTGATGGCGAGCTGGGTCGACGCCTTGTATGCATCGGCTCGCTGGCCCGCGACGCGAGCACCTTCAAGCGCCGCCGTCTTATCGCCGATCCCGGCATAGGTGGTGGACACCTTGCCCGAAGACAGCTGTGTTTCCGAATCCTGAAGCCTGCTATTTGCCTTCGCAATCTGCGTCAGCATGTAGTTCGTTTGGCTGTTTGACGCTACGCGATCGACTGACATGGCCTATCCTCACTTAATGCTCAGGAGAACGTCGTAAAGATCGCTCACCGTATTCAACAGTCTTGCGCTCGCGCTGTAGGAGCGTTGATAGATGATCATGTTGGACAGTTCTTCGTCCAAATTGACCCCAGATTGGTTCGCCATCCGATTTTGTGCCTCTGTGAGCCGGTCTGCTTGGGTCGTCTTGTTGCTCGCGGCATCTGCAGATTTGGTCGCAATGTCCTGATACATGCCGCTCGCGTAATCGCCGAGCGACGCGGTTTGGGCAGCAAGGGTCCCTGCCTTATCAAAACTTTGCTTTGATGTGGTCAAAGCCTGCAGCGCCAGGAGACCCTTGGTGTCACCAGGAGAAATGATCTGCGTCCCGGTGGTCGCCGGCCTGCAGAGCGCAAGGCGAGAGGGATCCGAGAGAACCGCATCTTTGACGGAAAAGTTGACCGACTGCTGGCCCAGCGTATTCGCGCCGATGCCAAAGAGCTGGCTGAAGCTGACGCCGGTGGTTCCGCGCGAAGTCGTATCCGACGCGACCTGAAGCTGATACCCCCCGCTAGTCAGCTTCGAGGATAAGGCCGTTGAAACGGATCCATCCGCATTCAGGCTCAGCGATCCCGAGCTACCCAGAGCCGTGTTGATCGCAGTTAAAGCCTGATTAACTGTCATGCCGGCGGTGATGTTGACACTCACCTTGCTGGCGATGTCGCCGGACGCGTTCTTCAGGACCAGATCGATAGTCCCATTAGATGCAAGATTGAGCGCATCTGAACCGGACATCCCCGTTGCGGATATACTGGGGAGTGAGGTCGAGAAGACATCGTTGAGGCCAAAGAACTGCGAGAAGTTGGTGCCGCCCCGTTGTCCCGGTGTGGCACTCACGGGGTTGGTTATGACAAGACCATGGGCGCCGCCATCGAGCGACAGCTGCCCATCGGCAAAGCTCGCCGAAGCGCCCGGCGAAACCGAAGATAGCGCCGAATTCAGATTATTGGTGAAGCTGCCGATCGAATTGGTGAAATTGAACGTGCCTGCACCTGTGGTGATCGTGCCCGCACCAAAATCGATCGCAGCCGAACCCACCGCAGCCCCACTGGAATCGGTGAGGGTAATGGTGGTCTTCCCGGAGAAATTTAGGGAATCGCTAGCCAGCAACCCGGTATCGCGCCCATCCATGGTACTTGGCGCCGGATAAGCACTGTTCTCGTTGTGCACAGCGTTGAACGAGTTTGCGACCGTTTTTGCGAAAGACCCTAGCTCGTTCTTTAAACCAGCAATGGTCGTATCGCGCATATCGATAAGACCTCGCATCGAGCCAGATGTGAGGTGGGAATCCAGGGACTGAACAGAACCAATGGGATTTCCCGTTGCTCCGTTAGTGTCTTGCGCCTGGATGGTACCATAAACTCCGTTCTTGCCACCGGCATAGGACAGCGAGGCATAAGAGTCGGAAACGAGGTTCATGCCATCTTGCGTTGTGACCAGGACAGAGCCGTCATCCTGAGGCGCAACCCGAAGATCCATCATCTGCGCAAGGCTGTTGAGAGCCGAAGCGCGCTGATCAAGATAGACCGTGTCCGAATTGCCGTGGACACTCGCGGTCTTAATGAGCTGGTTATAGTCGTAGATCTGCTTGATCAGCGTGTTGGCTTGGCTAACCGCCGTTGTCAACTGGCCATCCGCCTGATTGGCAAGATTGTCCAACTGAGAAGAGAGCGAGGAAATCGACGACGCCAGCGACTTCATCTTGTTGACCACGGCGCCCTGGCTGACCGACGAGGTCGAAGACAATTGGGCGGAGTTCAACGCCGAAAAGACACCCTGCAATTTCGTGGTGAGAGCCTGACCGTCGCCGGGCGATCCCAAAAGCGAATTGATCTGATTGAATGTTGTGGTCTGCACATCATATTGGTTGGAGGCCGAGGTAGCGGAGAGGGCCTCCTGCGCCAAGTACTGATCACTAACCCGGCGAATATCCTGGATGGTAACACCAACCGGCGCGCCTGCCGCACCCAGCGGGGAAAAATCCACCACCCGCCGCGCATAGTTCTGCGTGTTGAGGTTGGAGATATTCTGCGACACCACCTTCATTGCAGTCGTATTGGCCTGCAACGAGGTCAGCGCACCTGACAATATTCCGTTCAGTCCCACGATAGCGGTTCCACAAAGCTATGACGCCGCTCCAATGAACGCAAAGCCCATGCCAAACGCCAGGAGCTGCAAGAAGGCGGAAAACGCGCATTCTTGAGTGGAAGGGCGCGGCAGAACTTGCCGGGCGCGGCAGAAGGTGCCGCATCTTTTCTGCCAGGCAGACCTCATCTCGCCTGCCAAGAATACAGGAATTTCGCGCTTTCCTGAGTTGGTCCGGCCCTTGCTACAGGTGCCGTGCAACCTCGGCGGACCCCTCTCGTGGTGGATGTCGCAAACGTAAACCAAATGACCTCTCCGGCTCTGCCGGCTGCGGCGACGGATGTCTCCACATCCGACGCGGGGTTTGCTGCATTGCTGCAGCAGCTGAGCCAAAGCACGGATATGACCGAAGGCACCCAGCCGGATGGGCCGGGCATGCCGCTCACCAGCGCAATGACCCTGGTTCAGAACTCAATTGGCGCGGCCCCCTATAATTATAAGGCGGACCTGCGCGCGCCCGTTACGGCCAGCACTTTCACAGGAACAGTTGGCCAAGATGGCATGCAGTCCGATACGGACGCGCAAGCGCCTGTGGTGACCAAGCAGCCCACCGATGCTCTTTATCTTGTAGCAGCCGCTGCGGGCCAAGTGCCCACAATCGCACCCTCCATTCCTGGTGCGACGAACGCGGTGCCTGACTTAGCGCAAAGCCAAAGTGCCGTTGGAACGACGCCGGAGACGGCGAAAGAAGATGGGAGCGTTGAGCTTCAGGGCGGCAATGCCGATCAAGTCACAGCCAAACGTCCGACTGCGCAGCTGGACACGAAACCTCAAGCCAGCTCTGTCGTGGTTCCCTCGCAGCAGACGGATGTCCGCGAAGAACTCTCTTCCGTTGCAACCAACACAGCTACTCAAGTGTCAGGCCGCAATACCACGCGCCCGGAACAAGCCTCTTCCGTCCCCGAGACGTTCATTCCGGTGACACGTACGGCTCAGTCTGTCGCGGAAGACATGCCGCCTACGGTGAAGGCTAACCAGGCCGCGAACGTTCAGGTCGATCAAAAGCAGGCGTCATCTGCCCCCCTGAGCGAACCTTCGGCACCGCAAGCCCCCACGACGCAAGCTACAGCCGTTGCGAACATGGCGGTTCCCACGCAATCAGCCAGTACGCAACCCAAGAAAATCAGCGACGAGAAGCTGGAGCCGACGGTTGTCAAGGTGAATATCCAGGGCCCGGCGCTCGGACAGCCTGCGAAGGCGGCGCCACGCGTGGCCACCTATCGCACCGCAGTCCGCTCCGCTCCAGAGGCGGCGAAGGCCGACGCCCCGCAAGATAAGGCGCAGGATAGCGAGAAAACCACACCCGCCATTACTCCCGAGAATTCGGCAATGGTAATTCCGCCCCAGATGGCGCCTGTTGCTGCCCCGGCGGTCATGATGACGGCGTCGACCGTCATGGCGACGGCCACAAGAACACCGGCACCAGCAGCTTCGGAAGGTACCGTCCAAGCTAACAACATCGGCTCGCCCTCAACGAAGGCCACCACGGCGGCCGCGGCAGAGAGCAAGGCGAAGACCAGCGCGGGCCCCCAGCCCCGCAACAATGGGACTGCGACGAATTCGGACGAACCCGAACAGAGCACGCTTTCCGCCACAAGCAGCAATCCGGGTGACAAGTTCTCATCTGACCAGGACCAGAAGGTTACGGCCCCCGCGCCGCATTCTCAGGGGAACAGCTCAGCAGTGGCCGTCGAGAAGGCGGCCGCGCCGGCACAGTCCCAGCCCCCATCGAGCGACGCCGTGCTTGTGCAAGCCCAGCAATCTGCTCTGCCAAACACGCCTATCGAGACAAATAAGCTCACGGCCGATGTTCAGGTCTCTGCCCAGCATCACGATGCTGAAGCTGTCTCCAGCTTCGACAAGATCGGGCTGACCATCGCGGCACATTCCAGTGAGGGCAAGCATCAGTTTGATATTCGGCTTGATCCTGCCGAGCTCGGCCGTGTCCATGTTCACCTCGCGGTGGATGAGGAAGGCCAGGCTCAGGCGACCTTGGTTGCCGATAATCCGAAAACGCTCGAACTTTTGCAGCGCGACTCATCGAACCTGAACCGCACGCTGCAGGATGCAGGCCTCAATCTCTCGCAAAGCAGCTTAAACTTCTCGCTGCGCGAACAGTACCGCCAGAACGATAACTCGGGCGGCCAAGGCCGAAGCCGCAATCTTTCCGCCCAGGCGGTTCTTTCAGCTGACGCCCCGCAATCCCGCTCCAGCCAGGGCAGCTACGCACCTAACAGCGTGCGCCTCGATATTCGCGTTTGAGGTTATCATGACCACTCCTGTCACGAACAACACACCGAACACCTCGACTTCGACCTCGACGAGCACGTCGAAAACGTCTGCCCGGACAAGCTTGGCGAATAACTTCCAAACCTTTCTCACACTGCTGACGACACAGCTGAAGAACCAGGATCCGACCTCTCCGATGGACTCGAACCAGTTCACGCAACAGCTCGTTATGTACAGCCAAGTCGAACAGCAGCTCAGCACGAATGATAAGCTCGATTCCTTGATTTCACTGTCGACCAACCAATCCAGCAATCTGGCGATGAGCTATCTCGGCAAATCCGTCACCCTGACCGACGGAACCGGCCAGCTAGCCAATGGCTCCGCGGTATGGACCTATGGGCTCGACGGGGACGCTGCCTCGACCACACTTACGATCAAAGATGCGAATGGCACTGTGGTCTATTCGAAATCCGGCGAAACAGGCACAGGCGTTCACAGTTTAACCTGGGACGGCAAAGCCATGTCGGGCGATCTCCAGTCCAACGGGCTCTACACGCTCACCGTCTCGGCAGCCGCCAAGGACGGAACGGCCATTAAAACCTCCGTGGCTTCTTCGGCCAAAGTTACAGGCGTCGACCTTTCCGCGTCGAGCCCGCAACTTGTCATTGGAAGCTTTGAAGTTCCGCTCTCCAGCGCTTCACTAGTTACGAACTAATTACCGCAACCCTGCAACAACAATCGCGGACGAGAACCGACCGCCCTGAAAAGAGGACCAAGCTGACCGGCGAAGACCGGAAAGCGGCCAAGGAAAAGGAAGATGTCTCTCTACGGTGCAATGATGACCGGAGTCGCAGGCCTGAGCGCTTATTCGAACTCCCTCAGCGTTACTTCCGCAAACATCGCGAACGTCAATACTGTCGGGTACAAAAACGCGACCAGCAATTTCAATACGCTTCTGGCCTCTGCCTCCAGCACAAACAATTCGGGCAGCGCCACGGTGGTCTCGAGTTCGGGACAGGCGGTCTCTGAACAAGGCCTGTTACAGCCCTCATCTTCGACGACCGACCTGGCGATCTCCGGCAACGGCTTTTTCGTTGTCAGCTCTGCGACCGACGATTCCGCGGCCCGCGCCTACACCCGCGCCGGTAACTTCTCACCGGACGATACGGGCTTCCTCAAGAATTCGGCCGGCATGTATCTGCTGGGTTGGCAGCTCGATGCGAACGGCAATGTGCCGTCCGACCGCAACAACATGACCGCGATCAACGCCAGTTCGCTTACCGGCAAGGCCGAAGCCTCTACCACCGCGAGCGCCCAAATCAACCTTCAGAAAACAACCGCCGTCAACGCCGGCGCCGCGACCTATTCTGTCACGGGCGCGACACCGTCCTCGGTTGCCAGCGGCGCCATTAAGGCCGACTTCCAGCGCACCATTAACGTCTATGATAGCCAGGGCGGCCAGCAGCCCCTGCAGCTCAGCTTCGTCAAGACCGGGGCCAATACCTGGCAGTACGAAGTTACCTATCAGGGCAAGGCCAGCGATCTGAATGCTGCTTCGGCCTTGGTCGGCGCAACTCCCAGTCTGGTGCAGTATGGCACCGTGACCTTCAACTCGGACGGCAGCCTCGCCGGCATCACCTCGCACGACACCACGGGCGCGCTCGTGACGGCAACCACAGCCAATCCGACCTTCAACATCAATATCCCATGGAGCCCCGCGACATCGGGTCTGCAGCCGCAAAACATCAGCATGAACTTCGGCGCGCTGGGCAGTGCCACTAATCTCACCCAATTCGACAATGCCTCAAACATGGCGTCGTCGAAGGTCAATGGCGCGCTGTTCGGCTCTCTAACCGGCGTGACTATCGACAAAGACGGTGTCATTACGGCACAGTTCTCCAACGGCTTGTCACAGAAGGTGTACAAGATTCCGCTGGCGACCTTCGCCAACCCGAATGGCATGACTCAGATCTCGGGCAATGCCTTCACAACTTCGGTTACTTCGGGTTCGCCCACAATAAACGAAGCAAATCTGGGCGGTGCCGGAAAAATCGAGTCGAAGAACCTCGAACAATCGACGGTCGATCTCGCCACGCAATTTACCGATTTGATCACCACGCAGCGTGCTTATTCGGCTGCATCCAAGATCGTCACCACAGCTTCCACGATGCTGGACAACCTCCTGCAAATGGGACGTTAAGGAATATTTCCGGCGTCTTTACGAAGTAAGGGCGCCGGCTTCCTCCACATGATCGCAAGTGTACGGATGATTTTCGTCACTTGTTTACCGCACGCGTTGTCCAATTTTTTAAGGCAACACGGTTACTTTGGTCAGCGGGTAAGTCGAGTGAGGAGTTTCATGATTATGGGTGAAGACCGCAGGGGACGCGCGAGTTACGTCATCGGGCCGGATGGCAGCCCGTTGACCATGGCCGATTTGCCGCCGCCCAACACCAAGCGCTGGGTAATCCGCCGGAAGGCAGAAGTCGTGGCCGCCGTACGCGGCGGGCTGCTGAGCCTCGACGAAGCTTGCCGCCGCTACACCCTGACCGTGGAAGAATTTCTCGCTTGGCAGCGCGCGATCGACCGCTTCGGCATGCCTGGGCTGCGTGCGACACGCGTTCAGCAGTACCGGAACTAGGCAAAATCCTCGCCGACATTTCCCCACCCAGCTTGCGGTCGGGGGCCTCGTTCAAAAAGACCCGGCCAAGCGGCCGGGTTTTTCTTTTGCATGAGACTCCGTCAAGCTGAAGGCGATTCCCCACGAATTTCACGGTAAGGTTTTGTTAATCGAATTATTCCGCCACGAACCGCGGCAAAGACCGGCAGCGTTAAGCACACCTTTACTCCCAGGGCGGCAATGTTTGCCTAGCAAGGCCCGGGCAGTTCCTCCCGGTCCTTACTGACGGGAGTTGGCATTGCCGGATTTCATCAAAGCAATCGGAGCTGCACGCTTTGGCGTGATGGCAGGCGTCGCAGCCGCCCTCACGGCCTTCTTCCTTTATACGGCGGGCGTTCTTTCCACGCCGCCCAAATCTATCCTGTTTTCCGGCCTCGAGCAGCGGGAAGCCTCCGCAGTCGCCGCCAAGCTTGATGCCATGAACGTCCCCTACGAGTTGAAAGGTGACGGCGGTACAATCATGGTGCCCGGCGACCAAGTGACCAAGCTCCGCATGGAGCTGGCGCAAGAAAACCTTCCTTCGGCCGGCGTCGGCTATGAAATCTTCGACAAGTCGGATGCTTTCGGCACCACGGCCTTTGTCCAGAACATCAATCGCCTGCGCGCCATCGAAGGTGAGCTAGCGCGCTCCATTGCCACTATTGAGGGCGTTGAATCCACCCGCGTGCATCTCGTCGTGCCGGAGCGCCAGATTTTCCAGCGCGATCAGCAAAATCCTTCCGGCTCAGTGGTGCTGAAAACCAAAGGCACGCTGGGCAAAGGTCAGGTGCAGGCCATCCAGCATTTGGTCGCTGCCGCCGTGGCCGGCCTCACCCCGGATCATGTCGCCATCGTCGACGATAAGGGCAACCTCCTCGCCGGCGGAACGGATAATGGCGATAATGCCACGGCATTAGGCCAAGAACAGCATACTACAGATTTCGAAGAGCGCATCCGGCAGCGCGTGGAATCGATGGTCGCCAGCGTTGTGGGCCATGGCCATGTCCGCGCCCAGGTGACCGCCAATCTCGACTACAATCGCGTCAACGAGACCAGCGAAACCTTCGACCCCGATTCCAAGGTCGTGCGCTCCACCAACACGATCGAACACAACGCCACAGATACAAATGGCGCTGCGCCCGTGTCCGTCGCCAATTCGCTGCCCGGCCAACAACAGGCTGGCGCCGATTCCACGAAATCGAGCTCAGGCAGCACCGAGGAAATCACCAATTACGAGATTTCCAAGACGGTAAAGACCTCCGTGGTCGATCAAGGCGTGGTGAAAAAGCTCTCTGTCGCCGTCGTGGTCGATGGCGAGGACAAAGCGGGCAAGTATACGCCCCGCACCGCCGAAGAAATGAAGCAGATCGAAGCGCTGGTGAAATCCGCCATTGGCTTTGACCAAGCCCGCGGCGACGCGGTGCAGGTCGTCAACATGCCTTTCGCCCGCGTCGACACGACGCTTGGTACACCTGCCACCCAACCCATGCTGGGCTTGGATAGCTCGGCTTGGTTCAAGATCATTGAGGCGGGGATTTTCTCCATCACCGCGCTGCTGATCGGCCTTTTCGTGCTGCGCCCCTTGACCAAGCGGATGTTCGCGCCGCTCTCATCTACCACAATCACGACGACGACCACCGCCTTGCCCGCGCAGGCCGCTGCTGCAGGCGAATTGCCCGCCCCCAGCGGCGAAACGCCCGCCCTCACGCCGAACAAGGTCGAGAACATGATCGATATTCAGCGCATCGAAGGCCAAGTGCGCGAATCCTCGGTCAAGAAAGTAGGCGAAGTCGTCAGTTCCCATCCCGAAGAAGCGCTGGCCATCCTGCGCTCCTGGCTGCATCAACCGGTGTAATCCATGTCGCGTCCGACCAAAGGCCCCGTCAAAGACGACATGCGCCAGCTTAGTGGCGCGGAGCGATCGGCCATCCTCATGCTTGCGCTTGGCGAAGAGCATTCGTCCAAGCTCTGGCTGATGCTGGACGATGACGAAATCAAGGAAATCTCCCAGATCATGTCCAATCTGGGCACGATCTCCTCGGCTCTGGTTGAAAAACTCCTCGTAGACTTTGTGTCGCAGCTATCCGGCACAGGTTCCCTTATGGGTTCCTATGAGTCCACCGAACGCCTGCTCAACCGCCTCATGCCAGCCGAGCGCGTGGCGACCATCATGGAAGAAATCCGCGGTCCCGCTGGCCGCACCATGTGGGATAAGCTTGGCAACGTGAATGAGACGGTGCTCGCGAATTATCTGAAGAACGAATACCCGCAGACCGTCTCTGTGGTGCTCTCCAAGATCAAACCGGAGCATGCTGCGCGCGTGCTAGCCGCCTTGCCGGAAGAATTCGCGCTTGAAGTCGTCCAGCGCATGCTGCGCATGGAAAGCGTGCAGAAGGACATTCTCGACAAGGTGGAACGCACCTTGCGCGTTGAATTCATGTCCAACCTCGCCCGCACCGCCAAGCGCGACTCGCACGAATTGATGGCGGAGATATTCAATAATTTCGACCGCCAAACCGAAAACCGCTTTGTGACGGCCCTTGAAGAGCGCAACCGAGATTCCGCCGAGCGCATCAAGGCGCTCATGTTCACATTCGAGGATTTGGGCAAGCTCGATCCAGGTTCGATCCAGACCCTTCTGCGCCATGTCGAAAAGGACAAGCTGGCACTGGCAATCAAGGGTGCTACCGATTCTCTGCGTGATGTTTTCTTCTCGAATATGAGCGAGCGCGCCGGCAAGATTCTGCGCGAAGACATGGAAGCCATGGGCCCAGTGCGCCTCAAAGACGTCGACGAAGCGCAGATGCGCATGGTCAATACCGCCAAAGACCTCGCCAATAAGGGCGAAATCATGATCGCCAGCAAGCAAGGCGAAGACGAGCTGGTGTACTGATATGAACACGGCCGAGATCAAGAAATATACTTTTGACACGGAGTTCAGGCCGGAAGGCGACCTCATCTCCAACGCCGCGCGCTTGCGCCAGAAGAAGGTGCTCACGCAGGAAGAGCTCGACAGCATGCTGAGCCGCGCCCGCGAGCAAGGCATGAAAATGGGCCAGGTCCGCGCCGCTGAAGCCACTGCTGCCGCTGTCCAGCAGCTTTGTGTCATCGTGCGGCAATCGATGGACACAGCTCAGGGGCAGCTGAACGCAGTCCGGGAAGAAGCAAGCGCGCTGGCCCTGGTTGCTGGTCGCAAACTTGCCCATGTCGCTGTCGGGATGTTGCCGCAGGGCGAAATCGAGGAAGCACTGCGCGAAGCAATCCATCAAGCCATTGCCGAACCGCGGATCGTGCTGCGCGCCGCCCCGCAAGTCATCGAGGCGGTCAAAGACCGGCTGGAGGAGCTCGCTCTGGAGTTGGGGTATGAAGGCCGGCTTGTCGCCACGCCCGACCCCTCGATTCCTAGCGGCGACTGCAGGATTGAATGGCGCGGCGGCGGCGCGGAACGCAGCATGCAGCATTTGGAAGAAGCTATCGGCGAGGTCATTGCCCGTCGGATAAGCCAAGACGGTATGAAAGGATAAGCCATGGCCGGCAACGATGACATCGACCTGCCCGACCTCTCGCACGAACCGCAACAAGGTTCTGGCTCCGCTCTGCTGACGGGCGCCAATACGGGCGAGGCTGAAGTCAAACATACCGCGCAAGATCTGGAAGCGGTGTTCGACGTGCCGGTCACGGTCTCCGCAGTCCTGGGCAAATCCGCGATGGAAGTGAGCTCGCTGTTGAAGCTTGCCAAGGGAACCATCGTCGAGCTCGACCGCAAGGTCGGCGAAGCCATCGATATTTATGTGAATGACCGGCTGGTCGCGCGCGGAGAAGTGGTGCTGGTAGAAGACCGGCTGGGCGTGACCATGACAGAAATCATCAAGGCCGGCCAAAGCTGACCTGGACCGAGGAATAAGGAACTAGACCATGCGGCTTCTCATCGTCGGCTCTCTTTCGGGTCAGATCGGTGCGGCGACCAAGATCGCGATGGATCGCGGCGCCAAAGTCACCCACGCTTCCTCCATTGATATGGCGCTCGCCATTCTTCGCGGCGGCTCGGGCGCGGATCTCGCTCTTTGCGATATCGTTTTGGATATCGGCACTCTGGTTCGAGGCCTAGCCGCAGAACATATCTGCACCCCGGTTGTCGCCTGCGGCGTGGGCAGCGATGCCCGCAAAGCCGTGGATGCCATTCGCGCGGGTGCCAAAGAATACCTGCCCCTCCCCCCCGATCCGGAACTGATTGCGGCCGTTTTCGCGGCGGTGGCTGACGAAAGCCATCAGATGATCGCCGAAGACGAGGCGATGCTGTCGGTGATCGGTCTGGCTGATCAGGTCGCCCCCTCGGAGGCCTCGATTCTGCTCACCGGCGAAAGCGGTACGGGTAAGGAAGTTCTCGCTCGGTATGTACATAAGAAGTCGAACCGCGCTGACAAGCCCTTTATCTCGGTAAACTGCGCGGCCATTCCGGAAAACCTGCTGGAATCAGAATTGTTCGGCCACGAAAAGGGCGCCTTCACCGGTGCCATTGCCCGGCGCGTCGGCAAGTTCGAGGAAGCCAATTCCGGCACACTGCTGCTGGACGAAATCAGCGAGATGGATGCGCGGCTGCAGGCGAAGCTCTTGCGCGCCATTCAGGAGCGCGAGATCGACCGTGTAGGCGGCACGCGTCCGGTGAAAATCGATATTCGCATTATCGCCACCTCCAATCGCGATCTTGCTGAGGAAGTGCGCAAAGGCACTTTCCGCGAAGACCTTCTCTATCGCCTCAACGTCGTGAACCTGCGCCTACCGTCTTTGCGAGAACGTCCCAAGGACATTCTCGCCCTGTCGCGCCACTTTGCCCGCAAATACGCCGAAGCCAATGGCGTGGCCTTCCGTCCTATCGGTTCTGCAACCGAACGCCTCTTGGTGCAACACCCCTGGCCGGGTAACGTTCGCGAACTGGAAAACACCATTCACCGCGCCGTGCTCTTGGCGAGCGGCAATGAGATCGGGCCTGAGGCCATTCGCCTGCCGGATGGCAAGCAGGTCGGCAGCAGCACTTTTGCGGCTGGCACGACCGACCTTCCCACCCCAGTCCGCTCGGCTGTAGAATCGGCGGCGGCCGTGACCCGCGGATTGGTGGGCCGGACTGTGGCGGATGTGGAGCGCGATCTGATCCTCGACACGCTGGATCACTGCCTCGGCAATCGCACCCATGCGGCCAATATACTCGGCATCTCCATTCGCACGCTGCGCAATAAGCTGCGTGAGTATTCGCAAGCCGGTCTTGCCATTCCAGGCCCCGGTGAGCAGCGCGCCGTCGGATAATCTTCCCGGCGTCAGATGTCCAAATCTGGCGCCGGTTCTTGCGTAAATGCGTTAACGTTAGCGGGATAACTCGATTATGGCCGACACCAACAGCGCGACGCCGACCGCCTTAGGCGGGCTCGACCTGTCGCCCGCCGGCATTCTCGATATCATCAAGCGCAGCGACCTCGGCCTCGCCATCGGCATTATGGCGATTCTGGTGGTCTTGATCCTGCCGCTGCCGACGCTGCTGCTCGACTTCATGCTGGCGCTGTCGCTCAGCTTTGCCATCCTGATCCTGATGACGGCGGTCTTTATCCGCCGCCCGCTGGAATTCTCCTCCTTTCCGGCAGTGCTGCTCATCACCACGATGCTGCGCCTGTCACTGAACCTTGCCTCCACCCGACTGATCCTTAGCCACGGCAATAACGGCACAGCATCCGCCGGCCATGTGATCGAGGCATTCGGCAAGCTGGTCATGCAAGGCAACTTCGTGATCGGCTTCATCATTTTCGCGATCCTGGTGATCGTGAACTTTGTGGTCATCACCAAAGGTTCTGGCCGTATCGCCGAAGTGGCCGCGCGCTTCACCTTGGATGCGATGCCGGGCAAGCAGATGGCGATCGACGCCGATCTTTCCTCCGGTCTCATCGACGAGAAGGAAGCCCGCAAACGGCGCAAGGAGCTGGAATCGGAATCCAACTTCTTCGGCGCCATGGACGGTGCCTCCAAATTCGTCCGCGGCGATGCCGTCGCGGGCTTGATGATTGTCGGTATCAACGTGGTGGGTGGGATCATCGTCGCGGTGGTCCAGCACGGCATGAGCATTGGCGATGCGACGAAGACCTTCACCCTGCTCTCAGTCGGTGAAGGCCTGGTGGCCCAGATGCCGGCCCTCATCATCTCCATCGCCGCCGGCCTTATGGTCTCCAAGGCGGGTGTCGAAGGCTCGACCGACCGCGCCCTGATGACCCAGTTTTCCCATTACCCGCAGGGCCTTGCCATGGCTTCCGCGGTGATGGGCTTTGTCGCGCTGCTGCCCGGCATGCCGAACTTCATCTTCGCCGCGCTTTCGGGCGGCATCGGCTTTCTGTCGTACAAAGCCTTCGAACACAAAAGGAGCGAAGAGAGCAAAGTCGTCGCCGAGACCGAAGCCGCAAAGACCACCGAAGCGGCCAAGGAAGAGCCGATCTCGACCGCGCTTGCCCTCGACATGCTCAGGGTGGAGCTAGGCTATGCCCTTCTCGCCCTGATCAATGACGTCAAAGGACATCGTATCACAGATCAGATCAAGGCGTTGCGCCGCCAGTTGGCTCAGGAAATGGGCTTCGTCATGCCCGCCGTGCGCATCCTCGACAATATGCAGCTCAGCGCCAACGAGTACCGCATCTCGGTCAAGGAAGTGGATGCGGGCCGCGGCGAGCTGCATCCCGGCAGCTTCCTAGCCATGGATCCGCGCGGGCTTCCCATTGATCTGCCCGGCACGCATACGACCGAACCCGCCTTCGGCCTGCCCGCGACTTGGGTTTCCTCGTCGTTGCGCGAAGAAGCCAATTTCCGCGGCTATACCGTGGTGGATCCGGGCACCGTGCTTACCACCCACCTGACTGAAGTGCTCAAGACCCATATGGCCGAGCTGCTCTCCTATGCGGAGACCAAGAAGCTGCTCGACGATCTGCCGGCCGAACACAAGAAGCTGGTCGAGGAACTCATCCCTTCGCAGATCTCGGTCACGGGCGTGCAGCGCGTGCTGCAGACCCTCTTGGGCGAACGCATCTCCATCCGCGACCTTCCCGCCATCCTGGAAGGGATCGCGGAAGCCGTCGGCCACACCAAGAACGCACTCTACATCACCGAGCATGTCCGCGCACGGCTGGCGCGCCAGATCTGCAACGCCAACATGTCACCCAATGGCTATCTGCCGATCCTGGCCATGTCGCCCGGCTGGGAACAGGCCTTCGCGGAATCCATCATCGGTCAGGGCGAAGATCGCCAGCTCGCCATGGCGCCAAGCCAGCTGCAGCAATTCATCACCGCTGTGCGCGATCGCTTCGAGGAAGCCACCGGCCGCGGCGATATTCCGGTACTCCTTACCAGCCCGCAGGCGCGGCCCTTCGTGCGTTCCATTATCGAGCGCTTCCGCCCGCAAACGGTGGTGATGAGCCAGAACGAAATTCATCCTTCCATTCGTCTTCGCACGATGGGACAGGTGTAACGCGTCATGCAGCTTCGCACCTTCCTTGCCAAGGATATGAGAGAGGCCCTCACCGAGGTGAGGAATGCCATGGGGCCGGAAGCGGTCATCGTGGCAACCCAGCCGACCAAAGGTGGCGGGGTGATGGTGCGTGCCGCCCTGGAAGAGCCCGATCCGGAACCTCTGCCACCGCCCGAGCCGGAGCGGTCTAGCACATCGCAAGACTATGATCCCGACGATATCGATGCCCTGTTCCAGCAGAGCATGATCCGCCGTCTCAGGGAAAAGAAAACCACGCTGCAGGGCAAGCGCAAGTTCGACCGCACCGAGATGCTGGCCGCCTTCGCCAAGAGCCGCCTGCCCGAAGCGCTCGGCCATTCCCTGGCCGAGGCCGCCGCCAAAACCGGGCTCAACGACATGACATTGGCCTTAGCAGCGGCCATCGATGCGCGCATGACCTCGGCCCCGGTCGACTTCGTGAACGCCAAGGCGATGCTTCTTGTCGGCCCCAATGGCGCAGGCAAGACCGCCATCGCCGCCAAGATCGGTGCCCATGCCCGCCTTGCTGGGCGTCCGGTGCGCCTCGTCGCCCATGACGTTACCGGCGCTGGCGCGGTGGCGCGCCTTAAAGACTTCGCCGATCATCTCGACGCACAGATCGTCACCGCCGAAAGCGCCCTCGCCTTAGCTGGTGTCGTCAATCAAGCGGTGCGCGACGGCGCGCTTGCCGTGATCGACACAGCGGGCTTTGATCCGCGCCAGCCTAAAGCTGCCGCTGCTTTCGGCGCGCTGGCCCAGATCGAGCCGGTTGAAATCATCGGCGTGATCTCCGCCCTCACCGATAGCGAAGAAGCCTCCGAAATGGCGGAGGCGCTCGCCAAGCTCGGCGCCACGCGCCTTGTCATCACCGCCGCCGATATGACCCGCCGCATGGGCGCGCTGGCGGCTGCCGCGATGACGCCCGACCTCGCAGTCGGCTTTGTGACCCGCTCGCCCTTTGTGGCAGGCGAACTTGAAACCCTGACGCCGCTGGCGCTTGCCCGGCTTCTCGTCGAACCAGCGGAGGGCGCGCAATGAGCCTTTTCGGACCTCGTCTTACCGCCATCGGCTCCGGCAAAGGCGGCACGGGCAAAACCTTCATCTCGTTGAGCCTTGCCCAATCCTTCGCCGATCTTGGCGAACGCGTTCTGGTCTGCGATGCCGATCTTGGCCTTTCCAATACGGCGGTGCATCTGGGCCTCGCACGTTCCGGCGATCTGCCCGGCTTTCTTGCCGGACGCACACCGCTCGCCGCAGCCGTGGCAAAAGTTGAAACCCAAGGCCATCAGAGCTTCGATCTTCTGGCGGCACCGGCGGGATCAGGCGCGCTTTCCAATGCCGATGGCGCGATGGCCGAAAAGCTCACCCAGCTTTTGCGCCGTACCAATTCCTATGACCGGGTGGTGATCGATCTCGGCGCCGGGATCAGCGAGCCAGTCCTTACCATCGCGGCGGATGCCGATGATGTTGTGGTGGCGATGACGCCCGACCCTGCCGCGCTCACCGATGCTTATGCCTTTGTCAAACTGGTCTTGAAGCGGACGGGCGGACGCTGCCCCTCGCTGATCGTCAATATGGCGGCGGGCGCCCCCGAAGCCAAACGCACAGCCGAAGCGCTGACCAATGCGGCGCGCACCTTCTTGAAGGCGACCCCGGCCTTCTTAGGCTTTGTGCCGAGCGATGCGCGGGTGGTGGATTGTTTGCGCCGTCAGGCCTCGCTCTTCATCGCGCATCCCAACTGCCCCTCGCTCACCGCCATTGCGGCGCTGGCGGGCAAGCTGGGCGGCGCCGGGCAGCATATGCGCGCGGCAAGCTCGATCCGGTGAGCCTTACTTCCTCTTCCCGCCACCGCCGCCTTTGACGTTATCAACAGCAAGCGGCCCAGGCCCCATACCGACCAGGAGCAAAAGCCCCCCCGCAACCGCCGCGTTGGAGACAAAGCGGTGGAACTCGGCGGCGCGCTCGGCGGCGTTTGGGATGCGCCAGTAATCGTTCAAGGTAACAGTGGCGACAATGGTGACGATGAAGAGGATCAGCGCGCCATAACGGGCATGAAAGCCGAAAATCAGCGAGATCGATCCCATCACCAGGAGCAGCAGCACCAAGGCCAGGATAAAGGCCGCCCCCGGCACGCCGCGAAAATTCATCAGGGTGATCGTGTTCTCCCAATCCCCCGCATAGGTGACCACCTGGACCAGGAAGAACCAGGCAAAGACCAGCCTCCCCACCAAAGGTGAGAGTTTCTCGGAGAACGACATTCGACAGCCCCACAACGCAGAGTAACCTGGACGTCAGTTTTACAGAACTGACCCAAAATGTGACAGTGCGGTCAGGGTTGAAATTGCACACAATATATGGCGTGTCGTATATCGACTCCACCAATATCTTGATCTTTGTTTGTCGCCTCTACGATGAAATGGGAGGGGGGAGACCCCACACCGGGAAAGCGATACTGCCTGCGCGGAATGATTCGGGTGACAGGGGCGGGGATAAAGACGGCCGGGGCTGAAATTGAATTTTTTGCGTTCGAGTGCCCGATTTTATGCGTAAGTCATTGAAATCGTGCAGTTTTCGCCAGAAAGTTTGGTGGTAAGCAGTGTCCCCTGCGGCTAAGGGTATCCCGGGAAGCCCCCGGCGGCGGACATCTCGCGAGGTCAAACAGCCTTCAAGATGTGGGAAGCCGACCGGTGATGCGCAAGGCGGCGCGGCGAGAAGGTGGGGCCAGCCTCCTTCCCCCCTTCGCGGAGAGGTCGGAAAATCGAGACGCACAGCGGTGCGGTTTTTCGGGCGTGGCCCCCACCCGATCGGCCTTCGCTACGCAACGCCGGACCGCTTATACGCTGGCGCTACCCGCCCCGCGAGGGGAGGTTAAAAGCATCTCGGACAACGCGAGAACGCATGTGCAGTGATCTTCAGAAGCCTTCGTTGCGCTCTAATGCCTTCTTCATGTTCGGACACGGTCCGCCACGGCTCATAGATCCGCTTGCACTGAAGAGCAGATACCCTCACCCGCCGCGCTGCAGCGTCTTCTGCACCCGGGTGATGTCGTAGCCTTGGGCTTTGGCACGCGCGAGGATGGCGGTGTAGAGCGCCTCGTCCATCCGCGGCTTGCGGGAGAGAATCCAGAAATAGTCGCGGCTGGGATGGCCGATTACCGCGTAGTCGTAATTCTCGCCCAGTTCGATGATCCAGTAATCGCCATAGAAGGGCCAGAAGAAGGTGACCTTGAGCTTGGCGTTCGTCGCGCTGTCCACCACCTTGGCCCGGCCATGGGCTTCATCACGCGGACCATCAAGGCTGTTCTTGGCACAAGCATTCAAGACATCAATCTGACCATCTTTGCGCAAGCTATAGGTCGCGGTGGTGGCGGTGCAGCCCTGCTGGAACCATTGCGGAATGGCGCCGATTTCGTACCAGGTCCCAAGATAGCGATTAAGATCGACATGGGAGACGGTTTTGAGCGGCGGCAACTCTTCTCTTGAGTGGCTGCACGCGGCCAGCGCAAAAGCCGCAGCGAGAAGAACGAGCGCGGACATAGTGAGGCGCTTGGAGCTTGGCATCGGTGCGGGTTCCAAAGAATGCGACAGCAAAACTATCCGCTGATGCGCCAAGGCTTGCAAGGAGGGCCGCCAAATCTGCTAGAGAGACGTGTTCCATCAGGCATGAAGACATGATTGAGATCGCTGAAGGCATTCACCCCATTAAAGCTTGCGCCGTGCGGCGCGCGGGCGAGTGCTGGGCCTTTGCCGAGGCGAAGAAGAACGAGATCGACACCCATTGGCAAAAACGCCTCGCCGAGAATCCCAAATTCTTCAATGGGCGGGTTTTCATCATGCCACGCGGCACCATTGTGGACGGCGTGCTGCGCGGAGATGTGGTGGAGACGGATTTCTCAGCATCCCTCTATTGGCGCGATAGAGACTTTGCCGACAAAAGCGTGGTCGATTGCTTTGCCGTGGCGCTTTTGTTGAGCGCCGATGGCGCGCTGATCTATGGACGGCAAGCACCGGGCAATGTCAGCTCCGGCTTGACCGCACCGCCGAGCGGTTTTTTGGATAGGCGCGATGTGGCAGGCGACGGCGTGGTGGATTTCGAAGCCAGCGCGGCACGCGAAATCTTGGAAGAGACCGGATTTGATGCCAGCGAGATGGCACGCGCGAATGGGTTCCTCGCCGTGCGGCAGGGACCTTATCTCTGCATCGGCGTCAGCTATCGTTTGCCGATGACGGCGGAGGCCTTCATCACCGCGGTGGCGCACCGCGATAGAGACCCCGAACTGGAAGCGCTGGTGGCGCTCAGGCGGAGAAGCGATGCCGCCCAATATAGGATGCGCGATTTCTCGCGGCAGATCGCCGAATACCTATTGCCGGAGTAGCGCACCCATGATCCTGAGGTTTCGCTCCACATCGGAATGTAAACGAAAAATTGCATAGCCCACAGCGGGACCAAAATGTTTGCGTTACCAATTGCTGTTGGTGCGTTTTGTCCATGCCACATCGTCACGGCATCTGCGCCTTTCAGCTCACCGCCGATATTCGCAGCCTGAAGCCTGCAAATATGGCCTTATAAATCAACAAAATGCACGTGCGCACAGCCTCCCGCGCAGCTTTACCCACGGCCCACATTGCGCGCGCGACGATGGCGCGGAGCAAGAAAATCCATTCGCGATTTCAACGGGAGGGCAAATCTATCCAGGTCCAGACGATATCCTCCATTCCAAGATGGCGCGCGGCGACGTAAGCAGATTTATAAGATAAATGCCGCAAAGAGCTACAAAAGTAGTCAGGAGGATGAAAAGGGGGGCATTCATGCGGAGATAGGGACAAACTATTTGTTTGCGCAAATACCGGCTTTTGCCGCGATCGAGATTGACCTCTGCGTGAAATCCGAACGAAGGAGAACCCTGGCGGTATCACAGCAGCCCCGGTCATCGCGCGGGCAAAAATCGCACGGCATTTGACGCGAAGCGGCTTGCTGCCATCGCCGCCAATATAAAGAGAGAAATATCGCAGAACGCACCGGCCCGCAGAGGCGCGGGTTCTGCAGCATCTCTCAGGCAGCGGAAAATCGAAACAGTTACGTCACCTGCAAGCAATGCAGCCGTGAGGCTGCACGGCCCGCCATAACTTTGCCTCTGCAAACCAAAAACCAATACCGCAGAGGATCAGACGCCATAGAAACAAATCAGGGAGGTTTGGATCGTGCGTAAATATGGACTTATAAGCAGCGCATCGACGCTGGCACTCATAGCAGCCTTTCAATGCGCCTCGGCGCAAAATGCCGAAACGCTGGAAACCGTCGTGGTTTCAGGCGTGCGGGATACCTTGGCTTCGGCGCAGACCGTGAAAGCGCAATCGCAGGCGATCGTAGATGCCGTAGTCGGCCTCGATATCGGCAAGCTGCCGGACAATCAGGCCGTTGAAGCGCTGTCGCGCCTGCCCGGCATTCAGGTGAACTATTCCGAAAACGAAGCCCGCAGCCCCAGTGTGCGCGGCCTTCCCAATCTTATGACCACCTTCAATGGCCGTGAAATTTTCACCACGGACGGACGCGGCACGCATCTGCAGGATTTTCCCGCGGGCGCGCTGGCCGGTATTGAAGTTTATAAATCGGTTACGGCCGATTTGATCGATCCTGGCATTGCCGGCCTTATCAATGTGCGTCTGCGCCGGCCGCTGGATTTCGATGGCTTCGCGCTGAAAGGCAATCTGCAATTTTCCTTAAGCGAGCAAACCGGCCGCGTTGATCCCGTCGGCAGCCTGCTTCTGTCGGATCGCTGGAGCACCGGCGTCGGCGATATGGGCTTGCTGGTCAATTTCGCCATCGTGCGCAGCAGTTGGCTGACCTCTGATCGCTGGGCCTCCAGTTCCTATTCCCCGCTCAATAGCAACGGCACCAACGTCACGACGACGGGCATTTCCCCCACCATCAACATGCCGAACCAGGTCGGCGTTTATTATGGCCGCGGTTCGCGCACGCGCCCCTTCTTCAACGGCGCGTATCAGTGGCGCCCGAGTGACAACTTCGAAGTCTATGTCGAAGCCTTGTGGCAGGGCTATCGCGGCCAGAATTCCGATGACTGGGCCGGCGACAACCTGATGGATACCGATAACGGGCGGGATTTCAGCGGCAGCTCACTGAGCGCTTCCCAGAAATATTGGAAGAACTGCTCCGACGCAGGGACTTGCATTGTCAATCGCCACGCGACACTGAGCAATATCGTGCTCGACGCCAGAGATCCCAACAGAGTGGGAAGCCTGGTCAAGGCGGGCGGCGTGCCGCTGCAGACCTATCGCTCCACCACCAACGACCGCGGCGACACTCTGCAAGCCGCCTTTGGCTTCAAATGGACGGCAGGCATCGCGGAAGTCACGAGCGATTTCGCCTGGACCGACAGCCGCTATGACTCCATGAGCTATAGCGTGGACGGCCAGACGGCAGATCCTGTGCGCATGAGCATAAACTTCAACGCGGATGGCGGCGAAGGCTTTGCCCTGAACGGATTTGATGGCCTCAATCCCGACAACTGGATCTGGCGCGGCTATTACGAATCCAAAAGCTTCTATGCGGGCGATGGGCTTCAGGGCCGCACCGATGTGAAGCTGACACCCGGCTGGAACGTTATCGACGAGATCGATTTCGGCGTCCGCGCCACCACCCACCATGCCAGCGCCAACTCTATCGACCGCTATGCCTGGCTGGCGGACCTCGCCATGGTCGGCAAAGGGATTCCTTTGGCGTCAACGCCGGTCGGTTCGCTCCAAAAAGTTACGGACGCATTCCGCGATGATGGCGCACAAATTTTCCAGAACTGGCTCGCTCCAACCCGCGAGGCCATCCGCACCCGTCACGGCGACATGCGCGCAGCCGCATTGGCAGCGCTACAGCTCAAAGCTCAGCTCGGCATTGGCGGCGACAACTTTGCTTCGGATATCGCCAATTGGAGCAAAGCCTCGGTCGAATATGATCCCAATCGCGGCTATGGCGCCGACGAATACACCTACGGAGGCTATGCCCAGGCGCATTATAATCTCAAATCGCTGATCGGCCTGGATGTGGATGGCACGGTGGGGCTTCGCATCGTCAACACAGATGACAAGACATTCGGGGCGTTGACGCTGACGGATGCCAAGGGCAACACCACCATCACGCCGACAACAATGGCCAGCAACTACACCTATCTGCTGCCCTCTTTCGGCGCCCGCTGGAAAATCGACGACGCCTTTGTCTTGCGCGCCGCGGCGACGCGCACCTTCACCCGCCCGGGCTATAGCGATATGAGCCCGACCACGACGGTGACGATCGTCGACGCCTCCAACAGCAACAGCACGTATAATGCCTCGATCAGCACCGGCAATCCGAATCTGCGGCCGCTGACGGCGACCAACTACGACACCTCTCTTGACTATTACTTCTCGGATGTCGGCTACCTCTCCGTCGCGCTGTTCTGGCATGACCTGAAAGGCTTCTTCAGCAACTACACCCAGATCCTGAAGAACTATCCTACCTATGGCACGGTCCAGATCTCGCGGCCGGAAAATGCGGGCGATGGCGCGGTCAAAGGTGTCGAACTCTCCGGTCAGACGGTGTTCGACTTCCTGCCCGGTTGGATGTCGCATTTGGGCCTTTCCGGCAACGTCACTTTCCTCGATGCGCAAAATCAGATGCCGCAGGCCTTGGGCGTGAACAGCCAGATGGTTCAGCTTACCGGCATCTCTAAATGGGCCTATAGCCTCACCGGCTTCTATGAAGACGGCCCTTATGGCGTCCGCATGGCCTATAATTGGCGCAGCCAATATGTGAACAGCTACAACCGCAACGCCAACGAACAGCAATATGCGGGCGAGCTGGTGCGGGCACGCGGGCGGCTGGATTTCTCCACCTATTACAATGTCACCGAAAAGCTCAACCTGTCTCTCGAAGTGAGCAATCTGCTCGCCGAACCCTTCGAGAGCTATCGCTATATGAACCAGACGTCTTACTACCCGCGCGATGTGCGCGATGAAGGCAGATACCTATCGCTGGGTCTGCGCTTCTCCTACTGAGCGATCTGACTGCCTCTCCCCTCGGTCCCGCATCCTTCAAGGTGCGGGACTTTTTTATGAGCTGGGCCCGGAGCAAAAAAAGGGCGGGAGTGATCCCGCCCTTTAAACTTTCGATGTAGGAGCGTTGTTCAGGCTGTGTTGCGCAGCGCGTGTTTGCGCAAGTGGCGCACCAGGGCCATTTCGTCGAGACGGCTTTGCGAGCGGCGTGCTTCGATTTCGGCGAGGCGCTTTTCCTGCTGCTCTTGCGCGAATTCGAGACTCTTCAGCTCCTGGAAAGCTTCGGTGAGTTCTTCCTGACAGGCGGCGCGCTCGCGTTCGATGTCGCGCAGCGTGTCCTTCAGCTTGTCCCGGCGAATTTCAATGGATTTGAGGAAGGACGGAAAAGCGAGACGCCCGATGTCGGTGTCACCGGCGCGCTGGCGTTCACGCGCCACGCTCTCATCGAGGTCGGCGAGCTTGTGTTCCACATCGGCACGCATGCCTTCGATGGTGCCCATGCGGCGCTTCAGTTCATCTACACGGAACCTGCGCAATCTGAGCAAGGTATCTTGCTTCTTCATACCGCCTTACCTTCTCCCACCCTGCAATATAGTGCCTAACTCGTCATACCCTTCGGTTAACAAGGCCCGTTCGTCCTTGCGCTGTGTCAGAAATTTTTCCAACAGCGGGTGCAGCTGTATGGCATCGTCCACTTCAGGATGCGTGCCAGCTTTGTACGCGCCCAGCCGGATCAGCTCGGCCATGTCTTCATAGGTCGCCATCGACTTGCGGGCGGCGGCGACAAGTGATTGTTCGTACTCGGTATTGCAGCCCGGCATGGTACGGCTGACAGAGCGTAAGATATTGATCGCAGGGAAGCGTCCGCGTTCACCAATCATGCGTTCCAAAACGATATGGCCATCGAGAATGCCGCGTACGGCGTCCGAAATTGGTTCATTATGGTCATCGCCTTCGACCAGCACGGTAAAGAGTCCGGTGATCGAACCGTTGCAGCCTTCCGGCCCGGGACCGGCCCGTTCCAAGAGTCGCGGCAGTTCCGCGAAGACCGTCGGCGTATAGCCCTTCGAGGCAGGCGGCTCACCCGCCGACAAGCCAACCTCGCGCTGTGCCATTGCGAAACGGGTGATGGAATCCATCATCAGAAGAACGTTAAGACCTTGGTCGCGGAGCTGCTCGGCAATGGTCATCGCGGTATAGGCCGCCTGACGGCGCACCAGCGGCGGCTCATCCGACGTGGCCGCCACGATCACCGAGCGCGCGAGACCTTGCGGGCCAAGATCATCTTCGACGAACTCTTTTAATTCGCGGCCACGTTCGCCCACCAGGCCGATGACAATCGCATCCGCACTCGAATAGCGCGCGAGCATAGATAATAGAGTGGACTTGCCGACGCCGGAGCCCGCGAAGATGCCCATACGCTGGCCTTCGCAGCAGGTGATGAACTGATTGAGGGCACGCACGCCCAAATCGAGCTTGCCGCCTACTCTATTACGGGACTGCGCGGGCGGCGGTGCGGCTTTGATGGGATAAGCGACAGGGCCTTGCGGCAGCGGGCCTTTGCCATCGGTCGCCTCGCCAAATCCGTTCAGCACGCGGCCCATCCAGGCCTCGCAAGGATAAAGGACGGCGCTCATGCCTTCGAAATCGGCCCGCGCCCCCAATGTGATTCCATCCAGCGACCCCATGGGCATGGCGAGCGCCCTGCCGTCGCGGAAGCCGACTACTTCGCAGGGAATGGCAGGGCCATGCTGAGGCCGAATGCGCAACTGACCGCCCAAGCCAATGGCGCCAGCGGCACCCGTGACCTCGACCATCAGCCCTTCCACACGGGCTACCCGGCCAAAACGTCGCAAGACCGGAAGATTTTCTATCTCCGCGTGCAAAGAGGGCATTCAGGCATCTTTCGCTTCGTCAACGCGGCGATTGTGCCTGGAAGGAATTAAGTCGAGGTAAAGTTAACAAATTCAATCAATGGGATAGTCACGGAATAGCCGCTGGAGTTACCGCTGTGGGAAGGTTTCTGAAGGCCTGTTAAGTGACATTCGCTTTATCTGAAATGTCGTTCGTGACAAAAAGGGGATATTAACCTTTTCCGTTTACCGTCTTGCCGTGGTTAACCAGTCCGGTAAAAAACACGGTACCGGCTTCATGACCAAAAGGGGTCTGACATGCGCGTGCTCCTGATCGAAGACGATAGCGCTATGGCGCGCAGCATTGAACTCATGCTGCGGTCGGAGGGCTTTAACGTCTATACAACGGATCTGGGCGAGGAGGGGATCGATCTCGGTAAGCTGTACGATTACGACATCATCGTTCTCGACCTTCAGCTTCCGGATATGAGCGGCTTTGAGGTCCTCAAGGGCCTGCGTGTGGCGAAGGTTCAGACGCCGGTGCTTATCCTTTCCGGTAACGCCATTGTCGAAGCCAAGGTTAAGGCGCTGGGTTTCGGTGCCGACGACTATATGACCAAGCCCTTCCACAAGGATGAGCTGGTCGCGCGAATTCAAGCCGTGGTCCGCCGCTCCAAGGGTCATTCCCAGAGCGTCATCACCACCGGCAAGCTGGTGGTTAACCTCGACGCCAAGACGGTGGAGGTGGATGGCCAGCGGGTGCATCTGACCGGCAAGGAATATCAGATGCTGGAGCTGCTTTCCTTACGCAAGGGAACAACGCTCACCAAGGAAATGTTCCTCAACCACCTCTATGGCGGGATGGACGAGCCGGAACTGAAGATCATCGACGTCTTCATCTGCAAGCTCAGGAAGAAGCTGGCCGCCGCTACGAACGGCGACAACTATATCGAAACGGTCTGGGGCCGCGGTTATGTGCTGCGCGACCCGTCAGAAGAAGCCATCGCGTCCTAATCAAAAAAAATCAGGGACGTTTTAAGTTTAGGGACACCAGGGGGCAGCAAAGGCGCCGTCGCGAATACGCGGCGGCGCTTTCGTTTTAGGCACAGGCCCCTCCACCAAAACTTCACCGAAACTTTGCTTCTGCGCAGATTGCAGAACGGCAAAGCTCTAAAGCAATTCTTTCACACCCCTGTTTTCGCGCTGTCACACCGCTCCCGTTAGGTGTGCCCCGACCGCATCTCGCGTCGCATCGTTTGAGAGAACAGGGGTATCGAGTGAAGAAGTCTCTGCTGCTGGCCTCCGCCAGCCTTTTTGCGTTTCCGGCTTTCGCTGCGGAAAATACTGAGCTCGCTATGGCGGATACCGGCGCGAATTCGGAAATCGTCACCATTTATGGCCAGGGCGAAACCCGTCAGATTCAGACGGTGACCCAAGCCGATCTGTCGCTTAAGGAACCCGGCGCCAGCCCCTTCCAGGCGGTGGCGTCTCTGCCGGGCGTGAACTTCCAGTCTTCCGATTCCTTCGGCGCTTATGAGTGGTCGACCCGCATTTCGCTGCGCGGTTTCAACCAGAATCAGCTCGGTTTTACGCTTGATGGTGTGCCGCTCGGCGACATGTCCTACGGCAACTACAACGGCCTGCACATCTCCCGCGCCATTTCGTCTGAGAACATCGGCCGCACCGAAATCGCCCAAGGCACCGGCTCGCTCGGCACCGCCTCGACCTCCAATCTCGGCGGCACGCTGGCCTTCTATTCCATCGACCCCAGCGACAAAATGGGCCTGACGGCGTCGACCTCTTACGGCAGCTTCAGTTCCCTGCACGAATATGTCCGCCTGGATTCCGGCGAACTGCCGACCGGCACCCGCGCTTATGTCAGCTACAGCTTCCAGCAGTCGGACAAATGGAAGGGCGACGGCCTGCAGAAGGCGCAACTGATCAACGGCAAGGTGGTGCAGACCATTGGCGCCGATGTGACCCTGACCGGCTTTCTGAATTACTCGGTCCGCCGCGAGAACGACTATCAGGACATGTCGCTCGATATGCTGAACCGCTTAGGCAGCGATTGGGATAACATCTCGAACAACTGGCCGCTGGCGGTGCAGGTGGCCAATGCCTATCAGCAGGGCAAGCCCCTGCCGGCGCCTTTCGCCACGGTGGATGATGCCTATTACAACGCCGCGGGCCTGCGCAACGACGTCCTTGGCGGTGTCACGGCCGATTGGTCGATCACCCCGAATCTCGAATTCAAAGTCACCGGCTACGGTCACAACAACACCGGCCGCGGCTTGTGGTGGACGCCTTATGTCCCGACCAGCGCCTTCATCCCCGGCGGCGCGCCGATTTCCGTGCGCACCACCGAATATTCCATCAGTCGTTACGGCACCATTGCCTCGCTGGTCTACACGCTCGACAATCACGAGATCGAAGGCGGCGTCTGGTACGAGAACAACAACTTCCGTCAGGCGCGCCGCTATTATGCGCTCGCCGCCGATGGCTCGGGCGTGACCAGTCTGCAGTTCCCCTCCAATCCGATGGCGACGCAATGGGCCTTCGCCTTCAACACCACCACGCTGGTCTTCCACCTGCAGGATAGCTGGAAAGTCACCGATGCCTTGAAGGTCAATTTCGGCTTCAAGACCCAGACGGTGAACAACGGCGCGCACTTCCTCGCCAATCAGGTGACCGAGCCCTTCAAATCGGGCCTGGCCGCGACCCAGTTCACCGGCGGTAAGATCAAGACCGATAATGGCTTCCTGCCGCAGGCCGGCGTCAATTATCAGATCGACGAGAGCAACGAAGTCTTCGCCGATTACTCCAAGAACCAGCGCGCCTTCGTGAGCGCGGCCACCTCCGGTCCGTTCTCGACCACCCAGCCGGGCTTTGATGCCATCAAAACCACGCTGAAGCCGGAAACCTCACAGACCGTCGAAGCCGGGTATCGCTTCAACAGCGAAAAGCTGCAGGCGCTAATCGCGGGCTATTATGTGATGTTCAAGAACCGCCAGCTCGCCACCCAGGCCGGCGCGGGCATCGTCGGTGCTCCGTCCGTGCTATCGAATGTCGGCTCGGTGACCTCGAAAGGTATCGAAGCGGCAGCCACCTATCACTTCACCCACGAGCTGTCGCTCTCCGGCTCCTATTCCCTCAACGAGTCGACCTATGATGATGATGTGACGAACGCCTCCGGCACTGTTCTGATGCACACCAAGGACAAGACTACGACGGATGCGCCCAAGCACATCTTGAGCGTCGCGCTGGGCTATGACGACGGCGCGCTGTTCGGCAACGTCAACGTCTCGGCCATGAGCAAGCGCTATTTCACCTATGAGAACGATCAGTGGGTGAACGGCCGCACACTGGTGGGCCTGACGGCAGGCTACCGCTTGCAGACCGACAACTTGCTGGACGGCCTTGAGCTGCAGGTGAACGTCGACAATCTGTTCGACGAAAAATACATCTCCACCATCGGCTCCAACGGCTTTGGGGCCAAGGGCGATAACCAGACGCTGCTGCCCGGTTCACCGCGCGCGGTCTTCGTCAGCCTGAAAAAGAGCTTCAATTAAAGTAGCTTGTTTGTCAGGGGCGCTGACACGGGCAGCGCCCCTTTTCTTTAGCGGCCAAAGCTTTCAGCCGCAGCCACCGCTTCCGCCGACAGCTGCGGCGCGTTTACGAAAGCCGCATCGGCGCCGACTTCGATAATACTGGTTTTGCGCCCCGGATCAGAGAATTGGCGGATGGTTTTCAAGGACACGCCCGCCGCGATCAGGGTGAGGGCGACCTGCTTGACTTGGGCCAAGGGCACATCGCGCCCGAACCACACCGCATTGGTTCCCACCCGCGAGATATATCCCCTGCCCGGCACCACCTGCACCGCGTAGCCAAGATTGGAAAGCTTGGGGAAGACCACCTTCTGATTCAGATCTTTCTCGAAATTCTTGGCGTAGAAGGTGACGGTCACTGGCGCCCGTCCCTGACCCGACGCAACAGTCTGGGCGAGCTTGTCAGCCTTCAATCCCTGCACAACCTGGCTGGCCGTGACGGAGCGCTGTTGCGCGATTCCCAATGTTTCCGCGCCCACCGCGGTGAGGGCTTTGTTTTCGGCCAAAAGCCGTTTCTTGGCAGCTTCCAGATTTGTGATCTCGTCGCTGACATGGGCCTTTTGGGCATTCAAGCGGTCCACCTCAACGGTAGCTTGCCGCACCGTAAAGACCGCGAAGGCCAGCGCCCCAATGATGATCGCCGCCCCTGCCCCGGTGACCAGCGAAGCGCGATGCGATTTCTGCCGAATCTCCGCCAGCGCTGCCGGGTCCATCCCTCACCCCTCCGGCTTGGTATATTGCTGCTGAAGCAGCGCGAAAGCCTGATCCCACATATGGAGCAGACGCCCAATCGAATAGGTGATGAGGCCCGACGAGCCGAAGAGCGCCGTGACCACCGCATAAAGACTCATGCCGTTCTCGGAGGGCTTGAGCAGCAGCACCACAGCGCTAGCGAAGAGCATCAACAGCGCGATCACATTGACGGCAAGATAAGTGTAGCGCTCCACGCGGAAAAGGCTGAGCATTTCGCGCACGGCACTCAGCTGCTGAGCTGGATCCGGCATAGGAATCCCTCGATTCATCTACCCACGTATCACGGGAGGCAGTATTTATGCGGAGCCGACAGTTGTAAAGGTTGACGTTGTTACTTGGCTATTTCACCCGCAGAAAGGGCGGACCGAATTAATGAACAGGCTTTCGATTCTGGATGCCCCACGCGGCAATGGCGCCGCGCTGGAAGCGGGCAAGGTGGTGATGCTGCCCAGGGGCGGCTTTACGTTGTTACCCACAGAGGAAGCCTTGCGCGATCCGGCCCTCTTGGGCGGGGCCAAGAACATCTCGCTTTCGCCGGATGGCAAGGTGAAACACACCGCTGCGTCAGGAGACGCGCGTGACAGGCTTGCCGCGTTGATGGCGCGCTATGCCGATTTCGCGACCGCGCTGGTGGAGACGATCGCTCCGGCCTATCGCGGCAAGCTTGTGAGGGGGCGCACCAGCTTTCGCCCGGCGGAAATCGAGGGGCGCAAATCCACGGCTCTCGCAGACGACACACGGCTGCATGTCGATGCCTTCCCCACTATGCCGATGCGGGGGCGAAGAATTCTGCGTGTCTTCGCAAATGTGAACCCCAGTGCGGCGCGGGTTTGGAATCTGGGCGAGGATTTTGCGGCAGTAGCGGAGCGATTTATTTCGCAAATCACGGTCAAACCTGATGCATGGCATGCCCTTCTCGCGGGGCTGAGGATCACCAAGGCGCGTAGAAGCGCTTATGATGACGTGATGCTGGGGCTGCATGACCGCGCCAAGCTGGATGAGGCCTATCAAGCGACTTGCGATAAGGAACGGGTGGAGTTTCAACCCGGCTCAGTCTGGCTTTGCTATACCGATCAGGTGATGCATGCGGCCCTTAAAGGCCAGCACGCGCTGGAACAGACCTTTTATCTGAACCCCGAAGACATGGAAGATCCCTCAACCACGCCGCTGGCGATGCTGGAAAAGATGATGGGACGGCGGCTTATTTAGCACACGCCACAAGGCTCTTATCCGTGCCGATGAGCAGAGTGCCATTAAGCTCGGCGGCGGCGCGGATCTCTTCGCCTTTCTTGGCATAGAGAAGCGTTGCAGTTTTCGGCGCACCATTCTCGAGGCTGACGCGATAGACTTCCGCGGCCCCAGTTTTAGGACGCGCGGCGACGATCAGGCTGTCATCCGGCGCGGTAGAGATGTGCAGCGGGCCCGATGGGAGCGTGAGCGCGACAGGATTTTCCACCGCGCCGGAAAAATCATTGCGGGCGATCGCGACGAGGCTGCGCGGATAATCCTGCGCGATGAAGAGGCGTGCATTATCAAAGGACAGCGCAAGGCCGCTGGGCGTGTTGAGATGCTCGGCGACATTCACGAATTTCATGCCATCGAACCACATCAGATGCGCGCGCGGCAAAAGCAGGGTGTTGTCAAGAAAGCGCCCGAACGCGGTTTTGCTTTCGCTGCGATTGACGACATAGAAGCGCTCAGGATCGGGCGCGGCGATGGCGGCGGGATCTGTCAGCATATCGGTGGTGACCCGCCCCACCTCTTCGACCGCATCCGGCTTGACGCGAAAAAGCGCGATGGCGAAGCGGCCTTCGTCTTGCGTCAGCACGGTGCGCAAATAGGTTTCGCCGGTGACGGCGCGCGACAGCGCCATGGCGCGCACATCGAAGGATTTTGGCGTGCCGGAGAGCTTCGTCAGCTTGCCGCCGTCAAAAACATACAAGGCATTGCCGGACGCGATATAGGCGGATTTGGTGTTGGCCGTGATATCGCCCACCGGCCCCGCCAACACGCGGCATTGGCCCGGCGAGGTCTCATGCACGCCGTTGAAAAGCCCTTGCGCATTGGCGAAACGATAGGCCGCTGCGACGCCCAGCACCGACACCATGGCGAGCGCGGTGGCGCCAATCCGGCGAAGGCGATTGGACTTTTTCATGGGAGACCCCACTTACTGTGCCGCCGCCGCAAATTGCAGCGCAGCGAGGCGCCCGTAAAGACCGCCTTTAGCCACAAGCTCGTCATGGCTGCCTTCAGCGACGGCCTTGCCGTCTTCCATCACCACAATGCGCTTCAGCTTTTGAATGGTGGCAAGGCGATGGGCGATGACAAGGGTGGTGCGGCCCGCCATCAGATTGGCAAGACCTTGCTGCACCAGACGTTCATTCTCCGCATCCAGCGCCGAGGTCGCTTCATCAAGGAGAAGCAGCGGCGCATCGCGCAACATGGCGCGCGCAATCGCAAGGCGCTGGCGCTGGCCGCCGGACAGGGTGATGCCACGCTCGCCGAGGCGCGTGTTGAACCCATCGGGCAGCTTCTCGATGAACTCGAGCGCGGCGGCGCCTTCGGCGGCATTGCGCACGGCCTCATCATCAGCGCCAGGGCGGCCATAGCGGATGTTATCGGCGATGGTGCCGGAGAAGATCACCGGGTCTTGCGAAACCAGCGAGATATGTTTGCGCAATTCGGTGGGATCAAGCTCGGCGATATCGGTGCCATCGAAGGAAATCTTGCCCGATTGCGCCGCGTAGAAGCGCAGGAGCAATTGGAAGACGGTGGATTTGCCCGCGCCCGAAGGCCCGACCAAGGCGACAGCCTCGCCCGGCTCCACGCTCAAGGACATCTCATCCAGCGCGGCGGTATCGGGGCGCAAGGGGTAGCGGAAGGACACATTCTCGAACCGCACCGCACCCTTGGCCGGCGTGATCAGCCTTTTCGGATTGGCGGGCGGAGTGATGGCGGGCTTGGTTTCAAGCAATTCGACGAGGCGCTCCGAGGCGCCCGCGGCGCGTTGCAGATCGCCCCACAACTCGCTCACCGCTGCGAAGGCACCGCCGACCAGAATCGCATAGATGATGAACTGCACGAGCTGGCCCGGAGACATAATGCCCGCCAGCACTTCCTGCGCACCAACCCAGCCGACACCGACAATGCAGCCGAAGACCGCGAAGGTCGCCACCGCCGTCATCACCGCGCGGGCGCGGGTGCGCAGGATCGCGATGACAAAGGACTCTTCCGTCGCCTTCGCATAACGGGCGCGCTCGTCATCCTCACGGCTGAAAGCCTGCACAGTAGGAACGGCGTTCAAGGTTTCGGCGGCGTGGGCGCTGGTATCGGCGAGGCGGTCCTGGCTCTCACGGCTCAATTTGCGCACCCAGCGGCCAAAGGCGATCAAGGGCAGGATGACGACGAAGACCCCTGCCACCACCAACGCCGTGAGCTTCCAGCTTGTCAGGAACATCAGCGCGATGCCCGCTACAGCCATCAAGACATTGCGGATGGCAAAGGAAGCTGAGGAGCCCAGCACGGTCTGCACCAGGGTGGTATCGGCAGAGAGCCGCGACAATACCTCGCCCGTGCGGGTGACCTCGAAAAAGGCAGGCGTCAGACCAAGGACATGATCAAACACGGCCTTGCGGATATCGGCAGTGACACGCTCGCCGATCCAGGTGACGAAATAAAAGCGGGTGGCGCCGGACACCCCCATCGCTCCCGCCGCGGCCAGGAAAAGGAAGAAATAGTGCGAGATTTCCTCGATCCGGGAGGCGGAAAAGCCCTGATCCACCAAGCCGCGCAACATGGCGGGCATAATCAGGGTGGCGGAAGCTGCCACCACCATGGCGAGTACAGCCCCAATCAAGGGGCCCCGGTAGGGGCGCAGGAACGGCAGCAAAACCCTTAAGGGCTTGAGGGAACGGCCTTTTGCCCGCCCTTGGGCGACATATTGCACCGTTTCCGCATATTCCGCACCAGACTGCGTCATTCCTGAAAGCCCTTCCGAGAGGATGACGCCTATATAGGCCTTGGCGACAAAGGTTAAACCCAAAGCGCGCGATTTGGCCCGGCATTGCAGCTTCTTAGGGGCAGAAAGCCCTTGATAGATTGTCCGCTTGCGCTTCTGGCCCCTTTCCCCTATAAGCCGCGCCTCTTTACGTGAAAAAGGTCCGGCGCCATGAAAAAGGGCATTCACCCCAACTACCATTTTGTGAACGTGCAGCTGAACGACGGCTCCACCTATCGTACGCGCACGACCTATGGCGAAGCCGAGCAGAAGCTGCTCCTGGACATCGACCCCACCACGCACCCGGCTTGGACCGGCGGTCAGGCCCAGCTCCTCGACCGCGGCGGCCGTCTGACGCGCTTCAACAAGAAGTTCGGCGGCTTCGTGAAGGCCTAAAGCCTTACACGCTTGGCGTATGCGAAAAAGGGGACCGCAAGGTCCCCTTATTTGTTTTTAGGCCGAGGTTGAAGCGGCGCCTATTGGATCGAGAAAGCCCGCTCCAGCATGGCGAGCGCGCCGCGCGCACCGGCAGGCGCCTTCTTCTCGCCGAACAGCACATCATCAAGGCGCGCGATGCGGCGATAGAGATTGTCGCTGCGCGCCAAAAGAAGCTGCAGGGTTTTCGGCAAGGTCTCTACGCCCTCATCGGCGGCACCGCCGAAACAGATTTCCTTGGAGCCCAAGCGATAGCGTTCGCTGGCCGCGTCCTCAGGCTTCATCTCACCCTCGTGCACGGCGCGCTGCACCAGAAGCCAACTTGCGGCCTGCATCAGGCGCGTGGTCACGCGCATGCTTTCGCCCGCATAAAGCAGCGCTGTTTTGCGCGGCAGATTGCGCTGCTCATCACGGCCAGGACCATCGAGATAGCGCGCGGTCTCTTCCACCAACGACATGCCTTCATCGAAGGTACGCTGGAACAGCGCTGACCCCGTGAAGGATTGCAGCGTGAGATCGCGAATGTTCTCGTCGTCGTCTTCGTCGAGATATTCCATGTTTACCCCATGCCCCGCGCCCGCGTACCAATACCAGCACGCTGATGAACAAGAGGCTATCAACTCGCACACCGCGCGCAAGACGTAAGAATGCGAGAAAAAGCGTTAACACTCTTATCGGTGGCCGCGCCGCCACGCTTTCCTGTTTGTATTAAGGATAAGCCAAGCGTTAACGGATCGGAGGATCATCCTCCGCTTTGATCACCGTTTGAAGAACGCATCAGCGGCGGAGCGTGTCGACTGTCGCGCGAGGATGGCAGCCTCACAGCGTTCAACCTCTTCCTTCAACGCGGCGATGCGCGCCTTCAGCTCGAATTCAGAGAGGGTGGAGAGGTCTTGGCCGATGAGGATTTCCGGGGCTTTTTTGCGTGGCAGGAGTTCTTCCGGATCGATCGCCATGGTGTATCCTCCTGCTGCAATGCTCTCTTAATGTGGGCAGAGTTTCCGCCGTTACCCCACCTCAACGCAAGGTGTTCCATGCGCGCCATTAGCATTCGCAACCCCGGGCCGGACTATGTGCTGGAGTTGACGGAGGCGGAAACGCCACGACCCAAAGGGCGCGAAATCCTTATCAAAGTGGTGGCCGCGGGGCTTAACCGCGCGGATGTGTTGCAGGCACGCGGTAAATATCCGCCGCCGCCCGGCGCATCGCCCATTCTCGGCATGGAGGTGGCAGGCATCGTCACCGAGACCGGCCCCGCAGTACAAAATTTCAAAGCCGGCGATAACGTCGCAGCGCTGATCCCCGGTGGGGGGTATGCGGAATATGCGCTGGCGGAAGAAGGCTCCACCCTCCTCGCCCCCAAAGGACGCAGCCTGACAGAGGCGGCGAGCCTGCCTGAAGCCTATTTCACCGTCTGGACCAATCTGTTCGACACCGCGGGGTTAAAGCCCGGCGAGACGGTGCTGATCCATGGCGGCTCAAGCGGCATCGGCACCGCCGCCATCCAGCTTTGCAAGGCGCTCGGCTGCACCGTGATCGCCACGGCGGCGGGCGAAAAGAAAGGCATCTGCTGCGGCCAGCTCGGCGCCGATTGCGTCGTCGATTACACCAAAGACGATTTCGTCCGCACCGTGAAGGATTTCACCGGCGGGCAAGGTGCCGATGTCATCCTCGATATGGTGGGCGGCGATTATATCGGGCGCAATTTTCAGGCCGCCGCCTTCAAGGGCCGCATTGTGAATATCGCCTTTCAGAAGGGCGCCAAGGCGGAAGTCGATTTTTCCTTGATGCTGCTCAAGCGGCTGACCCTCGCAGCCACCACCCTTCGGGGGCGGACCCCGGCTGAGAAACAGACAATCCGCGATGCGGTGCAAAGCGAGGTCTGGCCGCTGATCGAAACCGGCCGCATCAAGCCGGTGATCGACAGGGTATTTCCCCTGGCCGAAGCGGGTGCCGCCCACGCCCGCATGCGCGAAGGCAGCCATATCGGCAAGATCGTGCTGACGGTGTGAATCTGCCGCCTATTTGCCCTTCTTCATGCGGGTCTTGCCGTCGAGCACCAGCACGCCGTTGTCCATCACCCAGCGCATGGCAACCGGCGCGGCGCTGGATGGCGAAAGGGTCAAGACATCACCCGAGACGGCATAGCTGCCTTGATGAGCGGCGATGATCGGGTTCACACCACTGGGATAGGTCTTCAAGGCTGCAGCGGTGAATTTCGAGGTGAAGCTATAGGTCCCCGCCTTGTTCAGCGTCAGAATCATCACCGCGTATGAGATGCCGTCCTGTGTTCCACTCCACGTGCCGAACAGCTTATCGGCTGAGACAGACGGCGCGGCATTGGGGGCGAGGGACGACGGCGCCACGCCATAGGTTTTCACATTCGCCGGTTTGGCACCCGCGTCGCTCAAGAGCCGCACAATCTCGGAGCGGTGAAGCTGGGTCGCCATGGTGATCGGCGTTGCACCCGTTAAATCGGCGATTTCGAGATTGGCCTTGCGCTTGATCAGCACTTTTGCGGCGTCGGGCTCATTGGGAAAGACGGCGTAATGCAAGGCGGTGGCACCGCGAGCCTGGCTTTTCAGGTCGATCGACGCGCCATGATCGAGCAGCAGCGCGACCATGTCGGCGTGGCCGAATTGTGCCGCCAGATGCAGAGCCGGAACGCCGCCGAGGCCGCCCGGCAAACTCTTCTGCAAGTCGAGATTGGGCTTGAACGATAGGAAGTAGTCGATGAAGCCGCGAATGGTCCGGCCATCCTCGCCTTTCAAAGATAGGATCGCGGCATCGAGCGGTGTCAGGCCCTTGCCGGAGACGCGGTTGATGTCGGCGCCTTTCGATACGAGATAGTCCAGCACGGCGCGGTTCTTGTGCAGGAAGGTCGTGGTCAGGATGGACTCGCCCTCATTATCGGCGATGTTCACGGCTGCCCCGTGCTCGCAGAGAAGTTTGACTGAGGCGAGGTCTTCAGCTTCAGCCGCATACCATATCGCGGCGTGGCCGAAGCGGTTCTTGGCATTGAGGTCGATGCCCTTGGCCTCTGTTACCAGCAGCCGGATGGCATCGGCGTGGCGGTATTGCGCCGCCTTGATGAGGGCGGTGCTGCCGCGCGATTCCGGCATATCGTCCGAAATATCCCTGGTATTTACCGCAGCGCCCATTTTCAGCAAGGTGCTGACGATCTCTGTTTTGCCCATGGCCGAGGCCAGGATCAGCGGCGTGCGCGTCCACGAACCCATGTCGTTGTTGAAGGTGCCGCGCTTATTCACATCGATGCCCGGCGCCGCCAGCAGTATCTTGGTGATCTGCGCGTCTTTCTCCCGTATCGCGCGGTTGAGCATGGTCTCGCCATTATAAGTCGCGTTCACGTCAGCGCCGTTCTGCAACGCTGCACGCACACCTGCCACATCGCCGGTTTGGATCGGATCGTAAAGCGGTGGCTTGGTCTCGGCGATCGCTGTCCCCGAGAACGATATGCCCGCCACGGCCAACGCCAGCGTGGCCGCGTAAATCATGCCCTTCACGTGTATCCCCCAGATGCCCCGCGCAGATACCTCCGCGCCGCCTTCCCCTAAGATTTGCGGTGCTAAAAGTGCCCCCGAGGGAATGTACATAAAGGTTTTGGGGTTTACAAACGGGCGGCCTTCGCGTGTGGGCGGCCCCCATGCCATGCCGCCGCCCCGCAACCTCACCGGGCAGAGACGGCATGAGCCCTAAAATGGGGAGAAACATCCCCTTTCCTTCCGGGAAAAACCCCGGTAAAAGCTCTGCCATTCCTCGAAAAGGGTAAGCCTTGAGAGGTCGGTGGGAGGGTGACAGCTTCCCCGGCACAGGGAGAAAATTATCATGGCCGCTGACAATAAGCCTTTGATGCCCAAGGCCACCGCCGTCTGGCTGGTGGACAATACCTCGCTTTCCTTCGACCAGATCGCCGATTTCTGCGGTCTGCATCCGCTCGAAGTGAAGGGTATCGCTGACGAAGACGTCGCCAAGGGCATCCGCGGTATGGACCCGGTTTCGGCCGGTCAGCTCACCCGTGAGCAGATCGAAGCCGCCGAAAAGAACCCGGTTCTGCGCCTGAAAATGGCCCCGCCCAAGCACAAGATGCCGCCGGTAAAGCAGAAGAAGGCGCCGCGCTATACCCCGGTCTCCAAGCGCCAGGACAAGCCCGATGCGGTCTATTGGATTCTGCGCAATCATCCCGAAATGGCCGATGCCGACATCATCAAGCTGATCGGCACCACCAAGGCGACCATCCAGAAGATCCGCGAGCGCTCGCATTGGAACGCCACCAATCTGAAGGCGGTCGATCCGGTGACACTGGGCCTGTGCAGCCAGCTCGAACTCGACTTGGCCGTGTCGCGCGCCGCCACCAAGCGCCCCAGCGCGCGTTCGGGCAAGGCGGGCACCACCATCATGCCGCTGGATGGCCAGCCGCATCGCGCCCCGGCCGACGAGCCGGAAGAACTTCACGAAGAGGGTGAGGAAGAATAATCAGGGCTTTACCGCCGACATGAGGGCGAGCGGACGGCCTTCCAGATCATTGAAGAAGGCCATCCATTCTTCCGTGCCGTCCTCATGGCGGTGAATCCTATGCGGCGCGCCAAGAAAAGCGACGCCGCGCGATGAGAGTTCCTCATAGGCGGTTTGAATATCGGGCACGCGGAAATAAAGGATCGATTCCGCTTTCACCCCGCCTTTCGACAGAAATAGCCGCGTGCCACCGCAATCAAAGAACGCAAGCTCCCCGAATGTATAGAGGTGCCTGAACCCCAGCACCTCGCCATACCAGCGCATCGAGGCGGCAATGTCTGCCACGCTGCGCGAAATCTGACCGATCGATCCGAGCTGCATCTCATCCTGCCTTTCCTGTTTTGAAAGCGCCGAGGCGCGCTCCACGCCGCGAAACGCGCGCAACTGAGCCCGGTTCTGAAGCCCCAGCTTGGCCAGGATATTAGCCAGATGGTACTTGACCGCGTTGACGCTGAAGCCGTGACGCGCCGCAATGTCCTTGTTCGTGAGCCCATGCCGGACCGAATCCGTCACCCGCCATTCGGCAGGAGTGAGCGCATCCAAATGAGGCGGGCGTCCACGCGGCATGGGTCGAGCCTAGCAAAGCCAGGAGCGAATTACCCTACCCACATGCAAAAAGGGCGGCGCAATGGCCGCCCCTGCAAAAGTCACTTGGTGAATTCGAGCCGCGTTCAATATTCGGTGCCGGTGAAGGCACGGAATTTGTTGAAATCGGCCACCTTGGCCTCGGCTCCCGATTTCGGCGTCAATGCTTCCAGCGTCTTTTTCATTTCAAGATCACGCTTCTTGCTGGGATCCAGAACCGCAAAGCTCGTCTGGTGCTCGATCAAGAGCACGTTCGGGCCCGGGCCGGTATTGCCAAAACGGCAGCTAGGGCGCGGGGTCGTGCTTGGGCGCGACAAGCTCGAGGGTCGAGGGAGAAGCCTCTGGCGGCAGCGGCGTGAAATGCTCCTGCATCGGCGGACGCGATTTCTGCGTCAGGCGGAAGAGCGTGAAGACCAGCATGCAGCTATGCACGGACGCCGTGAAGAAGAAGAGCGCGCGTGCACCGAAAAGATCCATCACCGAGGCCGCGAAGGTTGGCCCGATCACCGAGGCGATGGAGTTGATCAGGAGCAGCGTCGCTGAGGCTTCGACATAACCGCCCTTCGGCATGCGGTCATTGGCATGGGCCACCGACAAGGCATAGAGCGGCAGCATGAAAATGCCGAAGAGGCCGAAGCTCCACAGCATGGTGTTGCGGTCGTGGCTATCATAAAGCGCGATCAAGATACCTGCCGTCGCGGCCAATGCGCAGGTGCCCGCCATGACCCAGCGCCGGTCGATATGATCGGAGAGACGCCCGACCGGAATCTGCACCAGCGTGCCGCCCATGGTGAAAGCCACCATGAAGAGCGCGACATTGCCGCTCGAGAGCCCCTGGCTTTGGGCATAGACGGGCGCGAGCGTCCACATCGCATTGTTGGCAAAGCCCACCGCAATACAGCCAGCCACTCCCACGGGCGAGATGCGAAACAAATTCCAGGGGCGAAGTTTGCGCACCGGAGCGGGCGCGGGCTGTTTCAAATCGGTGAGCCCGACCGGCACCAGGCACAGCGTGTAGAAGATCGTCGCCATGCTGAAGAGGACAAAGCTTGAGGGCCGTGCGGTGGCGAAGAGAAGCTGGCCCATCATCATGCCGGCGAAATTCACCCCGAGATAGGCGGCGAAGACGACGCCGCGGGTCTCGTTCTTAACCTTATCATTCAGCCAGCTTTCCAGCGTGATGAAGATATTGGCGGCGGCAAAACCAAACAGCGCGCGCAAAAAGAGCCATGCGAAATCGGCCACGAAGATCGACATGATCAAGGTGACGGCGGCACAGAGCGCAGCGCAGACGCTGAAGGTGCGCACATGGCCGACACGGTTGAGCCAGCGCGGGCCGGTGAAACAGCCGAGCACGAAGCCCGCAAAATACGCCGAGCCTATCAGCCCAATGGTGAGGGTGGGAAAGCCTTCGAGATGGGCGCGCACCGGAATGAGGGTGTTGAGCAACCCATTCCCGGTCAGGAAGATCAGCGTCGTAAACAGGATGGTGGCCAGAGAGGCCAGTTGTGGGACCATGCGCTGATCCTTGACCCCGCCTTGGGGCAACTTCAAGGCGGGGCGAAGCTTGCGATGTCGCTACATCACCACGGTGACGAGCACGATGCCGACCACCACCGCCACCAGGAACACGATCAGAGCCGCTTCCATATATTTATCGAGGATCGCCTGCGCCTGGGCCCCGAAGAAATGCACCAGGAGCCCCTCGATCACAATGAAGCGCACGCTGCGGGCAAGGCAGGCGAAAAGCACGAAAGCCAGAAGCGGAACATTGGCGAGACCGGCCGAAATCGTGACAAGCTTGAAAGGAATGGGCGTGAGACCCTGGATCGCGATCCAATACGCATTGGCGGCATAAAGCACGCGATAAGGTTCGACATTAAAATGGAAGGCCGCCGCGATGGGCTTACCGATAGCTTCCCAAGCGAGGGCGCCGATGGCATAGCCGAATAGACCGCCGATCACGGACCACAGCGCGCACCACGCCGCCAGCCGGAAGGCACGCTTGCGGTCGGCCAGCATCATCGGCAAGAGCATCACATCCGGCGGAATGGGGAAAAAGGAGGCTTCCGCAAAAGCAAAGGCAGCCAAAGCCCACAACGCATGCTTGCCTTGCGCTTTTTCCATCATCCAGGCGTAACCGCGCCGGATAAGGCCAGTCTTCTTGCCGGCTGCTGAATCCTCGATCATTTCCGCTCACCCCTCTTGGACGCCCCTTCGTAGCAACCCCTAAGCGAAGCGTCCATGCCTGTTGCTGGCGCCTGCGAGACACGCGCGCCACGATTTTGCCGCAAAGAGAAACATCACACGCGGAAGTGAAGTTGACACGCGCCAGCCTTCACGCGCTGCGATAACCAAAAAAATCTCGCCATGAGGGCATGGGGTGCGTGTGTTTTCGGCTTGAAATTAAATATTCCGTACGCGTAGTTAGTTCGCACGGCGACAACCCATTCCCGCGGCTAGAGCCGATTGCTGCATGCGTGTCAGTGAGTCTGTATGTCACCTCAACCGAGACAGTATTTTCCTGAAATCACAAGCGCGTCGGCTTTTCAAGAAGTTGCGTCGGCAAAGGGCTGGCCGATCATCTGTGATGAGAAGCTGCGATTCGATTCGCCCATGCTGCACGACATGCTTGCGCTGTGGCAGAAGGAAGCCGCAGGCGGCATTCCCGAACGCAATGCACTGACCGCGCGCAAGCTGCAGCCCTTCATGCGCGACATCGCGATTTATGAACGCAATGGCGAAGGCCTGCAGCGGCGCTATCGCGTACGCCTGATGGGCAGCGGCATCGTGCAATATTACGGCGAACTGACTGGGAAATATTTCGAAGAAGCCATCCCGGAAAAGTTCCAGGAACGCTGGTACGCCTCAGCCGATCTGGCCTTGCAGACGCAGAAGCCGATCCGCTTGATCCTGCGCGCCGATACCTTCGAGAAATCGCATATGACGGCGGAATACCTCTATGCGCCGCTGAAGGCCGATGGGGGCCTCGTTAAATTCGTTCTGGTCGGCATCGCCTTTGATGGCAAACGATCCTGGGCGACCGTGGAAGCCGAAGAGCGCCAGAAACAAGAACAAGGTTAATACAGCGCGGCATCATTAGCCGGGGGCTCGACAGGTCTTATATTTCGATATATGTAGAAATATAGAACAGGAGAGCACATGGCCACACGCGACGAGGACATCACCCGCTTCGCCGATATGCTGTCCGCGATGGGGACGGAGCCGCGGCTGCGTATCGTACGGCTGCTTCTGACCGCGCACCCCGTGGGCATGGTCGTGGGCGAAATCGGGGACGAACTCTCCATCCCCAATTCAACGCTCTCGCATCATCTGGAAAAACTGAAGAATGAGAGCCTCGTCACGGTGACGCGCGAAGGCACGTTTCTGCGCTACGCCGCCAATCATGAGGCGCTGCAAGAGCTGCTCGCGTTTCTTTACGACGAATGCTGCACCCGTAACCAAGTGGTTGAACCCAAGAAAGTGACCTGCTGCCAGGCCCGATAGATCAGGGAGGACATCTATGTCCGACATCAAGGAAGCCGTCCGCACCAAATATGCCGAAGCCGCCAAGCGCGTGAGCGAGGAAAGCTCTTCGTGCTGCGGCGAGAAGAAAAAATGCGGCTCGGCGGAAGCTGTGACCTCCACCCTCTACAACATCGATGAAGTTGGTGCCTTGCCGGATACCGCCGTACTGGCTTCGCTGGGTTGCGGCAACCCTACCGCCTTGGCGGAACTCGCCGCGGGCGAAACGGTGCTGGACCTCGGCTCAGGCGGCGGCATCGATGTGCTGCTCTCGGCGCGCCGCGTTGGGCCCACGGGCAAAGCCTATGGCCTCGACATGACCGACGAAATGCTGGCGCTCGCCAATCAGAACAAAGAGAAGGCGGGACTTTCCAATGTCGAATTCCTGAAAGGCGAGATCGAAGCCATTCCGCTGCAGGATAATTCGGTAGATGTCATCATCTCCAACTGCGTCATCAATCTTTCCGCCGACAAGGACAAGGTGCTGCGCGAAGCCTTCCGGGTGCTGAAACCAGGCGGGCGCTTTGCGGTCTCCGATATCGTAGTGCGCGGAGAGGTTCCCCAAGCCATTAAAGGCGACATGCTGTTATGGGCGGGCTGTGTGGCGGGCGCGCTGCAAGACAGCGAATATAAGGCCAAGCTGGAAGCGGCAGGGTTTACCGCCGTGGGGGTGGAAGCCACGCGCGTCTATGAAGCCGAAGTCGCACGCGATTGGTTCAAGAATAAGGGCGTGGATTTTGAAACCGTGGCGCCGCTGATCGACAAGAAATTCGTCAGCGCCTTTATCCGCGCCGTCAAACCGCGCCCGCCCTGCTGCTGCGGGAGCAAATGATGCGCGCACCATCCAACGCTTGCTGTGTCGGCGGCCCTGACCGCGAGATGCAGCCCCTTGCGGGGCGCGTGGTGTTGGCAATCGCTTCTATTTACGGAGCCATCGCCTTCTTCGCCTATGCCGTAATGGTCCTCCATCCCTAGTCACAGGTGTCCCATGGCCGAGAAGGTCTATAATGTCTTGTTCCTGTGTACGGGCAACTCCGCCCGCTCTATTCTTGCGGAGAGCATTCTGAACAAGGATGGAGCGGGACGCTTTCGCGCTTTTTCCGCCGGAAGCCACCCCAAAGGGGACGTTCACCCTACCGCCCTTAAAGTGTTGGAAAGCTTTGGCTACCCAACCGAAGAGGCGCGATCAAAAAACTGGGATGAATTCGCCACGGCGAACGCCCCCAAGATGGATTTCGTCTTCACCGTTTGCGACAACGCCGCTGGCGAAATTTGCCCCGTATGGCCGGGCCAACCCGTCACCGCCCATTGGGGAATTGAAGACCCGGCAGCCGTAGAGGGTTCGGATTTGGAGCGCGAGCGCGCCTTTGTGCTGGCCTTCCGGTACCTGAAGAACCGCATCACCGCCTTTCTGTCGCTGCCCATCACCAAGCTGGACAAGCTCGCCCTCACCCGCGAGGTGGAAATCATCGGCGCCTCGGACGGGGCAACGGCGAAGGGCTTGAAGGCCACGATCTATCACAACCCCGATTGCGGCACCTCGCGCAATACGCTCGCCTTGCTGCGCCATTTCGGGGTTCTGCCGCATGTGGTGGAGTATCTGAAAACCCCGCCGTCACGCGCTGAGATCGAAGCGATCCTGGCCAAAGCCGGTCTCAGCTTGCGCCAAATCCTGCGCAAGAAAGGCACGCCTTACGCCGAGTTGGGTTTGGATGCAGCAAGCGATGACGCACTGTTTGAAGCCATTGCCGCGCATCCCATTCTTCTCAACCGCCCCTTGGTGGTGACGGGCAAGGGCGCCGCGCTCTCTCGCCCCTCTGATGTGGTGCTGGATCTATTGCCGATGATGCCGGGGATTGATCTGAACAAGGAAGATGGCGCGCCGTTTCTGCGCGATGTGCAGATCGGCGGTGACGATGCCGGTCTGATCGCCGCCTTGCACGATGAAAAGCTGGCGCTGGACGATTTGCGTGAGCCTAACCGGCGCTTCTTTGTCTATCGCACGCTTTCGGGTGCGGTGCTGGGCTATGGCGGCTACGAGCTTTATGGCGCGGATGTTTTCCTGCGCTCCATCGTGGTGCTGTCCGAAGCGCGCGGAAAAAAGATTGGCCGTAACATTGTGCCGCTTCTGATGTATCGCGCCTATCGCGAAGGCGCCAAGACGGCCTGGCTTCTCACCACCACGGCGAGCGATTTCTTCGAGAAGAACGGCTTTAGCCGCAAGACCCGCGAGGACGCGCCGCAAGCCATCCTTCAAACACGCCAAGCAAAATCGCTCTGCCCGGCGAGTGCAACCCTCCTCTCCAAGAAGATCAGCTTCTGATGTCAAACTTCGAACGCTATCTCACCCTCTGGGTGGGGCTTTGCATTGTCGCCGGAATCGCGCTCGGACAAATCCTGCCGGGCGCATTCCAAGCTATCGGGGCGCTGGAGATCGCCAAGGTCAATCTGCCGGTGGCGGTGCTGATCTGGCTGATGATCATTCCGATGCTGCTCAAGATCGATTTCGCCGCATTGAAAGAAGTAGGCCAGCATTGGCGCGGCATCGGCGTGACGTTGTTCATCAACTGGGCGGTCAAACCCTTCTCCATGGCGTTGCTGGGCTGGCTTTTTATCGGCACGCTGTTTCGCCCGCTTCTGCCCGCAGCCCAAATTGACAGCTATATCGCGGGGCTGATCCTCCTCGCCGCTGCACCCTGCACCGCGATGGTGTTCGTGTGGTCGAACCTGTGCAAAGGCGAGCCGCATTTCACCCTGACCCAAGTCGCGGTGAACGACCTCATCATGGTCTTCGCCTTCGCGCCCATCGTGGGGCTGTTGCTCGGCCTTTCCGCCATCACCGTGCCTTGGGACACGCTGGTCCTGTCGGTGGTGCTTTATATCGTTGTGCCGGTGATCGCCGCGCAACTGATCCGGCGCTCCATCCTGGCGGCAAAGGGCGAGGCCGGGCTTGCCGGATTGTTGAAGACGCTTTCGCCCATCTCGCTGGTGGCGCTTCTGGCAACGCTGGTGCTGCTGTTCGGTTTCCAAGGCGAGCAGATCATCGCCCAGCCCATGGTGATCGCGCTGCTGGCGGTGCCAATTCTGATCCAGGTCTATTTCAACTCCGGGATCGCCTATCTTCTGAACCGCATGGCGGGCGAGCAGCATTGCGTGGCGGGACCGTCGGCTTTGATCGGTGCCTCCAACTTTTTCGAGCTTGCGGTGGCCGCCGCCATCAGCCTGTTCGGCTTTCACTCGGGCGCGGCACTGGCCACGGTGGTTGGTGTGCTGATCGAAGTGCCGGTGATGCTGAGCGTGGTTTGGACCGTCAATCACACCAAAGATTGGTACGGCAAGGTGCGCGCGGCCTGAGATTACTTGCCTCAACCCTCTCCGTCTGCCAGCTTGCCCCACGTTTTCGGTAGGGGCAGGCGGGGAATGGCAAATAGTGGTGCGGCACAGGGGGCGGGCAAACATGCGCTCGCTTTCATCTTTGTCACCATCGTCATCGATTCCATGGGGCTCGGCATCATTCTGCCGGTGCTGCCCAAGCTGATTGCGACCCTTATTCATGGCGGCATGGACGATGCGGCGCGCTATGGCGCCTGGCTCGCTTTTTCCTATGCCGGGATGCAGTTCCTGTTTTCGCCGCTGCTGGGAAATTTGAGCGATCGCTTCGGCCGCCGCCCCATTCTGATCTTGTCGCTTCTCGGCATCGGCGTCGATTACGCCATCATGGGGCTTGCCCCGACCATCGGCTGGCTGTTTCTGGGCCGCGTGCTCTCGGGCTTTGCGGGTGCGAGCTACACCACGGCCTCCGCCTATATCGCCGACGTCGCCCCGCCGGAAAAACGCGCCCAGAGCTTCGGCATGGTGGGGGCGGCTTTCGGCATCGGCTTTGTGGTCGGCCCGGCACTTGGCGGTCTTATCGGGGAATACGGCGTGCGCCTGCCCTTCTTTGCCGCCTCGGCCTTCGGTTTCTTGAATGCGCTCTACGGCTTCGTGGTGCTGAAAGAATCGCTTGCCAAGGAGCATCGCCGCAAATTCGAACTCTGGCGCGCCAATCCTTTGGGCGCTCTCATTGCGTTGAAACGCTATCCCATCATCCTGCCGCTCTGCGCCGTTCTGGTGTTGATGCGCATCGCCCATGATGCCAATCCGGTCGTCTTCTCCTATTACACCATGGAGAAATTCGCCTGGGGACCGCAGCAGGTCGGCTGGTCCTTGATGGTGGTCGGGATTGTTGTGGCGATCGCCTATTCCACCTTGCCGAGGCTGGTTCCGAAGATCGGCGAACGCGCGGCTGTGTATTTGGGCCTCTCCGGCGGGGCGATCAGCTTTGCCGGCTATGCGCTCTCCACACAAGGCTGGATGATCTATGCCTTCATGCTGCCCTTTGGGCTGATGGCGATCGCCATGCCTGCGATCAATGCGCTTCTGTCCAAAGTGGTGGGGCCCAAGAGCCAGGGCGAATTGCAGGGCGCGCTGGCCAGTCTCGGCGGGCTGACCTCGGTGGTCTCGCCGCTCTTTCTCGGCAACCTTTTCGCCTACACCTCAGACCGCCATCACGGCGCGTTCTATTTTCCGGGCGCGGCCTTCATGGCCTCGGCCATCTGTCTGGTGCTAGCAATGGCGCTGTTCGCGATCATCCGGCCGGTGGCACGCGCTGCGTCCTGATAGGGACGGCTCCTGCGCGTGCCCGGCTTTGGTGCAGATGATTTTGCTGTTCAGTGAACGTCGCTTCTAAGGCGTTCGAGCTCGTCCTTGATGCGGAGTTTTTGTTTCTTGAGGGCGGCGACCCGGTGTTCGTTCCAATCCGGATGGGCCATTTCGTAAGTGATCAGTTCTTCGAGTTTCTTATGTTTTTCGGAGAGTTCCTGGATATGCCCTTGCAGTGCCATGCTTGCACCTCTTGCTTTTGGGACAAGAAAGTAAACCACCAAGTCACCGTTCTGTCACGCGCCCCTTTCCGCTCTGGCTTATGACCTGTAAAGAAATGGCGATGGGAAAAAATGCAGTGAAGACATCCGTAAACGAGCGCATGGTGGTGGGCATTTCTGGCGCCACTGGCGTCGCCTATGGCATCCGCCTGCTCGAGGCTTTGCGGGAACTCGGGATTGAATCCCATCTGGTCGTTTCCAAAGCGGCGCAAATGACGCTGGCCCTGGAATCGACAATTAGTCTCAAAGACGTACTGGCGCGGGCCGATTATCATTACAGCCCTGAAAATATCGGCGCGACCATCGCCTCTGGCAGTTTTCCCGTGCTGGGCATGGTGGTGGCACCCTGTTCCATACGCTCCATGAGCGAAATCGCCACGGGGGTCACAACCACACTTCTCACCCGTGCCGCCGATGTCACCTTGAAAGAGCGCCGCAAACTGGTTCTGGCAGTGCGCGAAACCCCGCTCCATCTGGGCCATCTGAGGACCATGACCGCCCTGACCGAAATGGGCGCGATCATCATGCCACCGGTTCCCGCCTTCTATGCCGCACCCAACAGCTTAGAAGACCTCGTCGATCATTTCGTCGGACGCATTCTCGATTGTTTCGGGTATAATTGGGACAAAGCCAAACGCTGGGACGGGCCCTCCAAGCGTAACGAAGAGCCATAAGGTATCCCATGTCGAGCGAAGTCACGGCTCCCGAACAAGTTATCCTCAGAGCCAAGCTCACCGAGCTGGTGCAGGAGCATCGCGATCTCGATGCCGCCATCGATGCCATGAACGACGCGCCTGATATCATGCAGCTGACAAGGCTGAAGAAGAAGAAGCTGGCACTGAAGGATCAGATCGCCAAGATCGAGAACCAGCTTTTGCCGGATATTATCGCTTAGCGTCCCGCGCGCTTCTGGGCGTACATGGCTTCGTCAGCGCGGGCCATGGCGATGTCTGGCGTGTCAGAGCCCTTGATCTCGAAAGCGCCATAGGAGAAGGCGATCGGAATCTGCTGGCCCTGCCAGATGGTGGGATTCTTGCGCAAGGTTTCGGCCAGCACATCGGCTTTCTTGCGGCCCTGCTCGACATTGGCATGGGCGAGCAGAACGCCGAATTCATCGCCGCCAAGCCTCCCGACCACATCAGTATCGCGGGTCTGATCCTGCAGCACGCGCGCGAAATGGGCGAGCACCGCATCGCCCGCGGCATGGCCGTAGGTGTCGTTGACCTGCTTGAAACCATCGAGATCGAAATAAAGCAACGTCGCCGGCGTGCCATAGCGCCCCGCGAAAGAGATATAGCGTGTCAGCTCGCGCACAAAGGCGCGGCGATTGAGCAGCGGCAGGAGGTGATCCTGATCGGCATAGCGTTCAACCTCTTCCAGCCGCTCGCGCGTTTTCTGAAGTTCTTTGCGCAGATTATCGACCTCGCCCATCAGGGTCATGATGGCGTCGCGTACCCGCGGGGTGAATTCAGTTTCAGGGATGCCCAGCACACTGGCCGAGGCAGAGACCGGGGCAACGCCTTGCGCGGCCTCGACAGCCTTGGCCTGGCGCGCATAGGCCGTAGCGCCCACGCTGCGAACTTGGGACGGGGAGCCCGTCTTCTCGATCTTCATGCCCTACCTCGCCGGCACCGCGTTAAGAACTCGCTTAAGATATCAAACAAATCGTTAACGCCGCAGCGGAAGGGACGCGGCAAAGCTTGCCGGGTCTCGCGAAAACCCCGGAAAATCCGCCCAAACTAGATTACTGCTTTGAAATATAAAGGCAATTACGCAGGAATGCGGGGGCAAGCCCGATTCGCCCAAAAAGCGGAATTGCTGGCTTGGGCGGCACCGCGGCGCTTTCGTATCGGCCCCGCCCCCCCTATAAGGGCGAAAGTTTCGCGAATCGGGGCTTAAGGACATGGCCGAGGTCGGTGTGATCATGGGGAGCGGGTCGGATTGGCCTACCCTGAAAGCTGCCGCCACCATCCTTGAGACCCTCGGCATCGCCTTCGAGACCAAGATCGTCTCGGCCCATCGCACCCCCGACCGCATGGCGGACTACGCCAAGAGCGCCAAGGCGCGCGGGCTGAAGGTGATCATCGCGGGTGCGGGCGGCGCGGCCCATCTGCCGGGCATGGTCGCCTCCATGACCACCCTGCCGGTTTTGGGCGTGCCGGTGACCTCCAAAGCGCTTTCGGGCGTCGACAGCCTTTATTCCATCGTGCAGATGCCCGGCGGCGTGCCGGTGGCGACCTTCGCCATTGGTGAAGCGGGCGCCAAGAACGCCGCCCTGCATGCCGCCGCCATCCTTGCCCTGGCCGATCCGGCGCTTGCCGAGCGGCTTTCGGCCTGGCGCCAAGCCCAGACGGACTCTGTTCCAGAAGACCCAACAGACGCATGACCAAGATCCTTCCGCCGGGGGGCGTTATCGGCATTTTGGGCGGCGGCCAGCTTGGCCGCATGCTGAGCCTTTCCGCCGCGCGGCTGGGGCTTAAGACCCATATCTATTGCGACGAAGCCGATTCCCCCGCCTTCGAAGTGGCGAGCGCCTTCACCTGCGCGCCCTATGAAGACCAGGCCGCGCTGGCTGGGTTCGCGGATGCTTGCGACGCGGTTACTTATGAATTCGAGAACGTGCCGGCGGAGACCGCGGCTTTCGTCGCCGCGCGCACCGCGCTGCGCCCGAATGAGAAAGCGCTCGCGCTGACTCAGGACCGGCTGGTGGAGAAGGATTTCGTTTCCTCGCTGCGCCTTTTGACCCCACCCTATAAGGCGATTTCCTCTCGCGAGGATGCGCTGAGCGTCAAAGGCAAGGCGGTCATCAAAACACGCCGTTTTGGCTATGACGGCAAAGGCCAGGCGATGATCGATGGCGGCGAGGAAGCCGCGGCAGCCTTTGAACGCTTAGGCTCTGTGCCCTGCATCGCCGAAGGCTTTGTCGATTTCGCGTATGAGGCGTCGGTGATCGCGGCGCGCGGCGTGAACGGCGATTTCGCCGCCTATGATCCGCCGCATAACGTGCACAAGAACCATATCCTTTCGACCTCCACAGTGCCCTCGCCGCTTTCGGCAAATGCGGCGGAAGATGCGGTGCGCATCGCCCGCTCCATTGCCGAAGGGCTCGATTATATCGGCGTCTTCGCGGTGGAGCTGTTTGTCACCCGCGATGGTGCGCTGATCGTCAACGAGATTGCCCCGCGGGTGCATAACTCCGGCCATTGGACCATGGATGCCTGCCTGGTTAGCCAGTTCGAGCAGCATATCCGCGCCGTGGCGGGCTGGCCGCTCGGAAACCCCGCGCGCCATAGCGATGCGATGATGCTGAACCTGATCGGCGAAGATGCCGCCGATTGGCAAGGCCTCGCGCAAAATGGCGGCGCGCTGCATCTCTATGGCAAGCGCGAAATCCGCGTAGGCCGCAAGATGGGCCATGTGAATTTCCTGGCGCCGAAGAAATAGCGAAGCGGGCGGCCGGATGTGAGCAGCAAACGGACCAAGCCAGCGGACAATACGGCAGCTATCGCCGCGCAATTCGGCACCTCGATCAAGGCGCTCCGGCTTTATGAAAGCATGGGCTTGCTTGTCCCGCCGCGAACAGAAGCAGGCTGGCGCAGCTACGGCAGGGCCGAGATCGAGCGGCTGAACGTTATCCTCTCCCTGAAGCAGCTCGGCTTATCGCTGACGCGCATCGGCGAATTGATAAAAGCCGGGAAAGCCGATCTTCGCTCGGTGCTGGCTCTGCAAGAGCAGTCAATCCAGGAGCAGCGACGGGAAAGCGAAAAAGCGCTGGCGCTGATCAAGGCAGCCCAAAACAGCCTGGAGGAGAATAGCCTTCTGTCCATCGAGCAATTGGCGGGAATCGTGCGCGCGACCCAGCGCATGATGATCAGCTGGACGCCGGAACTCGAAGACATCGCCAAGCGGAGCTACACACCCCAACAGATGGAAGCTTTTTCCAATCAGAAATGCGATCCAGAGAAGGCGGCAAAAGCAAGCCGCGCTTGGGCGGAATTTTATAAAGACCTCGACGCCGTGATGGCAAAAAGTGATCCTCTTTCCGATGAAGGCCTGGCCGTTGCGCGGCGCATGGCGGCCCTCATTCAAGAGGCCACGGGCGGCGATAGGACGTTTTGGAACAGTGCCGCCAAATTCTGGAAAGAGGCCGTCCATGATCCCAGAACGGCCCCCAATTTACCCATGACCAAGGCCCATTACGCGTTTCTGGCCCAAAGTTTTCAGGAGCTGAGACGCCGCGGTGAACTTCAGCCCCTGAGTTAGATTACTGCGCCGCGATTTTTGCGAGGAAGGCTTTGGAAGCCGCCCATCCCGCATCGCGCGCCTTTCGTGTTCCCTCCAGCGAGCCGCCGAAATTCATCTCCCAGATATAGGGAATGCCGAGTTTTATGAGGCCGGGACCATATCCCATCAAGAGATGGCTTGAATCGGCGTACTGCAGGTTTTCGACCGGATAGCAAAAGCCCCTGGCGTGGAGACGCGCAGCAACCGCATCCGCCATTTGGGAAGAAGGCCAGAGCCCATCCGATTTGGACGAAATGAGCAGCACCGGGCCGTGAATGTTTTCGACAGGGATTGTCGCCCTTTCGCGTTCCGCGGCCGGGGTCTCCGCCAGGGCCTTTTGGAACATCGACAGGAGCGATGCGCCGAAGGCGTATCTGGTGCGCAGGAAGGGCAGCGGCTTTCCATTCAGCGTCCAAGCCGGTTGGTCATATGTCGGGTTGAGACCCGCCCAAACAAGATGGCTGGGCGAATAGGCAATCACGCCCGCAACATCGGGCCGGTGCGAGGCCAGAAGCAGCACAAGCTCGCCACCGCGTGATTCCCCCATCAGAATAATCCGCTCCGGGTCGATTTCGGTGCGGGTTTTCATCCAATCGAGCGCGCGGAAAAAATATTCCAGCTCGATATTGGCGAGGTATTTGGGGCGACTTTTCGGATTGCCCGTCATGTCTTGAAAATACGCCAGCGCGAAGACGGGATAACCGGAATTGGCCAAGTCCTGCGCCGCCGCGTCATAAGGATAACCGCCATTGGACCCGCCGAGCATCAAGACGGACGTGTGATGCAGGACGCCTTTGGGCGCATAAAACCGGCCTATAAGCCCATTCTGATGAATCTCGACACCGCCATGATGGCTGAGGCTGGCAAAATAGCCGGAGCTTTGGTGCCGAACATACATATAGCCCGCCACTCCCGCGATGAGGACAACACCCACCAGCGCACCCAAACCGAGTAATGCGAATTTAAACCAAACCATAGAGCCCCCTTTGCTTCGATCCAAGCTGAGGTCTGCCCTATGGGCCGGGTCAATACCGTTTAAAAAATTTCTGAGCATTCAGGGGCGCTAACGGGCATGTGAATTTCCTGGCGCTGAAGAAATAGAGAAGCCCACGGCGATGCTCATATTGTACGCGCCATAAACCATCCCGCGCCGTTTCGCCGCGCGCGTGCGCAAAAGAAAAAAACACGCCCAACCGAACAATTGCGGCGGCGACATTAAAGCTGAATTCAGAGGTGACGCCTACTTTCTCCGTGTACGTTCCAATAGGGCCGAAAAACCAAACCAGATAGGTAGTTTTCCGCGCACACAGCGATCCACGGGGACTTCATGGCAATCATCACCATCGGCAAAGGCAAGATGTATAGCTGCCCGTATTATGCGGCACCGCATGTACAGGCCGGAGATACCGTCGAAATCTATCCGGGCACCTATGGCGGGGCCTGGTTCTGGTCCTCCAACATCACCATCAAGGGCATGGGACCGGGCGTTGTCATCCAAGGCACGCTGACACAGGGCAAAGGGCTCTTCGTGCTTTCGGGCCCCAATGTCACGGTCGATAACATCACCTTCAAGAACGCCAACAATTATGATGGCAACGGCGCAGGCATCAATTTCACCGGCACCAACCTGACCGTCACCAACTCCACCTTCCTGAACAATCAGGACGGCATTCTGACTACGCCCAATGGCGGCAGCACCATTACGGTGAAAAACAGCACCTTCGACGGCAACGGCTCCAATGCGGGCGCGCATGGCGCGGCGCATGGGATTTATGCTGGCACGGCGGCGCTGCTGGATGTGGAGAATTCGACCTTCACCAATACGCTGGAAGGCCATTCGATCAAGTCGCGTGCCAAGAATACCATCATCAAGAATAACACCATTACGGATGGGCCGAATGGCACCTCCAGCTATCTCATCGATATTCCCAATGGCGGTGCGGCGACCATCACCGGCAATTATCTGGAGAAGGGGCCGAAATCCTCCAACTCCTCTTACGCCATCACCATGGGCGAGGAAGGCGTGAAGAATCCGGCAGGGACCATTCTGATCGCCGACAATACCTTCGTGAATGACGACAAGGCAGGCGTGGTCTTTGCCCATAACGAAACCGGCAATGCCGATTTCACGGTCTCGAATAACAAGATCTCTGGCCTTGCCACCACGATTCTGACGGGCAAGGGCACGGTGATCGATCCCAATATCTCGACCGGCACCACGACACGGCCGCCGGGCGCCCCTGAGATTACGGCAAAGCCACTCGCTGCCGATTTCAACACCGATGGCAAAGGCGACATCGTGCTGCAGAACAAAAGCGGCCAGGTGATGGTCTGGACCATGAACGGTACCGAGAAGACCGGCGCCGCCGCCTTGCGCGATGCGGGGGCGAACCTGAAAGTGATCGCCGCCGCCGATTTCAATGGCGATGGCAAGACCGACATCCTCTTGCAGAACAATTATGCCGATGTGCAGATATGGACCTTCAACGGCATCGGGCTGACCAGTGCCGTGACCGTGCCCACCAAAATCGAAACGAGCTGGCATGCGATAGGGGCGGGCGATTTCAACGGCGACGGCAAAGCCGACATTCTATTCCAGAACAATGACCATCGCGTCTGGGTCTGGACCATGAATGGCACCACCAAGACCGGTAATCTGATCGTCGGTAATCCGGGTGTGACCTGGAACACCATCGGTGCCGCCGATTTCGACGGCAACGGAAAATCCGATATCCTGTTCCAGAACGTGAATACGGGCGCCGTGCAAATCTGGACCATGGACGGCACGACGGTGCTGTCCAAAACGGTGGTGAGCACACCCCCTGGTTCAGGCTTCAAGGCGGTGGCGACTGGCGATCTCGACGGCGATAGCCGCGCCGACATCCTGTTCCAGGATTCCAGCGGCCAAGTGCTGGTCTGGACGATGAATGGCACGGCGGTGAAAAGCGCGAGCGTGATCGGTACCCCGGGCGCAGGCTGGTCCGTTGCGGGAACAGACGATTACAATGGCGATGGTAAGGACGACATCCTTTTCCAGAACAGCACTGGCCAAACCATGGCCTGGACCATGAGCGGGACGAGCGTGCTTTCCAAAGGCCCAATCAATGATGCGGGCACCGGCTGGCACGCTATCGCGGGCTGAGTTTGTTAAAAATATGTCGCGGGATGGCCGGGGCCGCGCCCGGCCATGACCGCAAAAAGGGGCTGTCGCAGGGCAGATCGCCGCGACCGGCGCGCTGGCGGATAGATTTCGCGCGCGTTTAACCTCTTGGCGAGAAGCATTCCGTATATGCCCGAACAGGCGCCCCGGCGCCTGAGGGGGAAACGTCATGAGCCTGCAACTGCGCAACACTTTCGACCTTCCAGACGAGACCACGCTCGACTTCTTCGCGCTGGACGAGCTGCACAGCGACGTGCTGCGGAGCGCGGTGGCCCATTGGCAGGAGCTGCGCGGGGCCCGCCGCTATCCCGCGCGCGAGGAGCTGGTGCCCAGCCGCTTTGCCTCTGCCCTTCGCCATATGGCGCTGGTCCGGGTGATCGATGGCGGCGCGGATTTCGAATACCGCATCGTGGGCGAGACGCTGGCGGGAGCCTTCAGCGTGCCGCTGCATTATCAAAAACTTGGCGGGATCGAGACCGAAGCCTTCAACACCACGAAGGTGGTTGGAGGCGTCTACCGGCGTTGCCTTTCAAGTGGCGAAGCCTTCGGGGTGCGCGGCGTGACGGGAAAAAATGCGCGCAGCGTCGCCTTCACCCATTTCGAAAGCGTCGTGCTGCCGATTGGGCCATCGGACCGCGAGATCGACCACCTCCTCACCTTCATGATCTATGAGCTGCGCGCCCAATAAAGCGCACGTTAGGCCGGTAACGTCACGCGGAACACCGTGCCCTGAGGGCCGGAAGCCAGAAGCACGACATCGCCGCCATGAGCGCGGGCGAGGTCGCGGGCGATAGAGAGGCCAAGGCCCGAGCCGCCGGGACGGCCAGAGGTGACGAAGGGCTGAAAGAGTTTTTCGCGAAGGCTGGCGGCAATGCCGGGGCCACTATCGGCGATGTCGATGGCGAGCACGCTTTCAAGGTTTGAGGCGCGCACCTCCACGTTGCCCGTCTCACCCGCCGCTTCGCAGGCATTGCGCAAGAGATTGAGGATAATGCGGTAGAGCTGGTCGCGATCCGCCTTGGCCATGGTGCCGGGTGCGATGCGATTTGCAAAGCTATAGCCGTGTCGGCCTTCCATGGTGGCGGCGATCTCGTCCATCAGCGCGCAGAGACAGAAGAGCGAGAGCACGGGGGGATGATCCTCGGCTTTGCCGTATTTCAGCGTCGAGGTGGCGAGCTGGATGGCGCGATCAATCGCGGTGATCAGCCGTGGCGCAAGACGCTTCACCTCGGGATCGGCGCTGGCGGTGAGCCGGTCGGAGGCAAGCTGTGCATTGGCCAGGATGTTGCGAAGGTCATGCTGGATGCGGCTGACCGCGGTGCCCAAGGCCGCCAGACGCTCCTTCTGGCGCAGGAAGCCATAAAGGTCCTTTTGCATGGCCGAAAGCTCACGCTCGGCGAGGCCAATTTCATCGGCGCGGGTGGACGGGGCGAGAATGCGGCTCGCATCTTCCGGATTGGCGTGGAAATACGCCATCGCCTTGGTGAAGCGGCGGACCGGTGCCACCACCACATAATAAAGGCTGAGATAAACGAGGAGCCCGGTCAGGCAGGAGATGAAAGCGGCCGCCCACACCACCCGCCTGGCGGAGGTGATGAGCTCTGCCCGGATATGGCTTTCCGACAAGATGATCGAGATCGACTGCGCGTCCTTGATGTTGGTGGGCGCGATGACATGCAGGGTGCGCCCGCCGCCGCGCAACAGGCATTCCAAGGCATTGGCCGTATAGGCCCAGAGCGGGGCCTTGGTGATGTCGATGGTGCGATCGATCTTGGAATGCAGCGCCCCGACCTGGAAGTAATCCCTCTGATAGGGGCGACGCAGCAGCACCTCGTCGGCATTGGCGTGGGTGAGCAGTTCCTGGCGCAGCGCCTCGGGCCAGGACTGACCTGGGGTGGTGAAGGGCAGAATCGTCAACTCTGCCGAGAGAATGTGGTTTTCGAGGATGTCGCGCTCGGCGATGCCCATGGCGGGCAGAAAAATCAGCGCCCCGCTGATCAGGACGTACAAAATAGTCAAAAGGAGAAGACGACCTGACAGGCTATGTGCCACGAGGCCCCATCCCCCCTTAAGCTTCCTCTTCCGGTTTCGTAGCGGCCGGATTTCCATAGGGCGGCATCAGGCCCCAAGCCTCGGGCAAAAAAAAGGCTTTTTGCGCGAAAAGCCAAAATGGAGGCAGGACTTGGTGTCCCAAGAGCCGCAGTGTCCGTTTCCAGGGCTGATTCCGGCCCCAAGGCGTTGACAGGGCCAAATCCTTTGCCTAGAACCCGCGCCTCTTTTGCCGACCGGAGTTTTGACCATGAAGCGCACTTTTCAGCCGAGCAATCTCGTGCGCGCACGCCGCCACGGTTTCCGCGCCCGCATGGCCACCAAGGCCGGGCGTAAGGTGCTGTCGCGCCGCCGTGCCCACGGCCGCGCCAAGCTGTCTGCCTAAGCATTCCTGGAGGGTCTAGAGCCCTCCTTGTGGCTGGCCATGGCAGGACTCAAGGCCGAACGCCTCAAGACACGAGCCGATTTCCTGAGAGCCCAACGCGGTATCCGCCGGGGTTCCGCCGGACTGAATCTCGAATTATGTGAAACGCCCGAGGCTTTCCAGGCCGCCGGGCGTTTTCGTTTGGGCTTTACCGCCTCTAAAAAGGTGGGCGGGGCCGTGGAGCGCAATCGCGCCAAACGCCGCCTTCGCGCCGCAGCCCAGGCCGTTTTGCCCGGCATCGCGCATGAACGTTGCGATTATGTTCTCATCGCCAAGACCGCGACCCTCACACGACCGTTTGAAGAGCTCCTGAAAGACCTTGCCCAAACGCTCGCGGCAGCCCATGTGAAGCTGGCCCAGGGAAAGACCATCCCCAATTCAGGGCCGGGAGACGGAAACCATGCTGAAAAGCGCGCTTGAGGCTGTGCGGCGGATTGCCGTTGCGCTTCTGATCGCGCCTATCCGCTTCTACCGCTATTTCATCTCGCCGATGTTTCCGCCTGCCTGCCGGTTCACCCCGACCTGCTCGCAATACGCGATCGAGGCCTTAAGGGTTCACGGACCGCTAAAAGGCCTGTATTTGACCGCCCGCCGGCTGTCCCGTTGCCATCCCATCAGGTGGCTTGGCGGCAGTCACGGGTTTGATCCCGTTCCACCACGTTCCACCGAATAGGATTTTTGGACTTCGATGTCTGACAACCGCAATATGCTCGTGGCGCTCGCCCTCTCGGCCCTGTTCATGATGGGGTGGTGGTTTCTGGTCGGCGAGCCCCAGGCCAAGCTGGCCCAGCAGAAACAGCAAGCCCAGATCGCGCTTCAGGAAAAGCAGAAGAAGGCTGGTACCACCCCTGTAGCCCCGGCGGCGCCGGGCGTTGGTGTGGCGCAATCAGCCCCGCAGGCGCTGAGCCGTGAAGCGGCGCTGGCCGCGGGCGGCGCCCGCATTGCGGTGAAGACCCCGACGGTGGACGGCTCTATCCAGATCAAAGGCGCGCGCTTCGACGATCTGAAGCTCAAGAAATATCGCGAGAGCGTCGACCCCAAGAGCCCGGAAATCGATCTTCTGGCGCCCTCGGGCTCCAAATACCCCTATTTCGCCCAGTTCGGCTGGAGCGCCCCGCAAGGCGTCGCGGTTCCGGGCGACAACACGGTGTGGAAAGTGGAGGGCAATTCCACGCTTTCCCCCGGCAAGCCGGTGACCCTTTCCTGGGATAACGGCCACGGTCTTCTCTTCACCCGCACGGTCACCATCGATGACCAGTACATGTTCACGATCACCGACAGCGTGAAAAAGACAAATGGCGGCGGCGCGGTGACGCTTTATCCTTATGCCCTCGTGGTGCGTGACGGCCTGCCCCAGCATCAGAGCTATGCCCTTTTGCATGAAGGCTTCATCGGCTCAGCCAAGGGCAAACTCGAAGACGCCACCTATAAGGATTTCGACAAGGAAGACGCCAAGCCGAAGGCCTTTGACTCCACCGGCGGCTGGCTCGGCATCACCGACAAATATTGGATGGCCGCCGTCATCCCGCCGCAGAACGATGCCTTCAACGGCACCTTCCGCGCTACGCCCTATGGTGCGGGAAAATCCTATCAGGCCAATTACCTCCTGAGCGCCAAGAAGCTGAACGCAGGCGGCACAGTCACCGTCACCCATCATTTCTTCGCAGGCGCCAAGGTGGTGAACACCCTCAACGCCTATGAGAAGGACCTCGGCATCAGCCGCTTCGACTATGCGGTCGATTGGGGCTGGTTCATCGCGCTGACCAAGCCGCTCTTCTGGGTGCTGGACCATATCTCGCGCTACGTCGCGAGCTTCGGCATCACCGTGAGCTTTGGCCTTGCCATTATCCTGGCGACCATTGCGCTGCGCATCATTCTTTATCCCCTGGCGAACGCCTCGTTCAAATCCATGGGCAAGATGAAGAAGGTCCAGCCGCAGCTTGAAGAGATCAAGAAGAAGTACGCCGACGACGCGCAGAAGCAGCAGCAGGAAATGATGGAGCTGTACAAGCGCGAGAAGATCAACCCGGTCTCGGGCTGCCTTCCCATGCTGGTGCAATTCCCGATCCTGTTCGCCTTCTATAAGGTGCAGATTGTCACCATCGAAATGTATCACGCCCCCTTCTGGGGCTGGATCAAGGACCTTTCCGCGCCCGATCCGACGACCTATGCCAACCTCTTCGGTCTTCTGCCCTACACGGTGCCGACCGATCTTCCCTTCGGGCTTGGCTTCCTTCTGCACATCGGCATCTGGCCGGTGTTGATGGGCATCACCCAGTGGATCCAGTTCAAGATGAACCCCGCCCCCACCGATCCGGTGCAGGCCAAGATGTTCGCCCTGATGCCGGTGATCTTCACCGCCATGTTCGCGAGCTTCCCGGCTGGCCTCGTCATCTACTACACCTGGAACAACATCCTCTCGATGGCGCAGCAGGCCTATATGATGAAGCGCGAGGGCGTGGAGATTCATCTCTTCAAGAATCTTCCCTTCAGCCGTAAGGCTGCCTGAGGTGACGATGCGCGGCAGGCAGGAAGACGAAACCGGGCGCCTGGTGGTGGATGTGGCGGAGGCGCGAAAGCTCTTCGCCACGGAGTGCCACTTCGTTTGGGGCACGGCCAAGAAAGACGACCTGCCGCCGCCGGCCCAGCCGGAAGTGGCTTTTGCGGGCCGATCCAATGTGGGCAAATCGAGCCTCATCAACGCGCTGACGGGCCGCAAAGCCTTGGCGCGTGTTTCCCAGACGCCGGGGCGCACACGCGAGATCAACTTCTTCAATCTGGGCGACCGGCTGATGCTGGTCGACCTGCCGGGCTATGGCTATGCCAAGGCCAGCAAGGAACTCGCCGCCGAGTGGCAAGACATGATCTTCGCCTATCTTCGCGGCAGGGCGAATCTGAAGCGGGTGGTGCTGCTGATCGATTCCCGCCGCGGGATCATGGCGGTGGACCATGCGGTGATGGAGCTTTTGGACAAGGCGGCGGTCTCCTATGCCATCGCGCTCACCAAGACCGATACGCTGAAACCGGCCGAGCTCGCCAAGATCACGGCCGCGGTGGAAGCCGACGCCAAAAAGCATGTCGCGGCCTATCCTGACCTCTTCGCCACCTCGGCACAGAAATTTGATGGGCTGGACGGGCTGAAAGCGCATTTAACGGCGCAAGCTTGGCAGGCTGTGCCGTAAAATTTTTGGCGAGGCCGTAATTATCTTGTTATAAGGCCCGCCGACCAAAACCCCCTGTTGGCGGGAGACTTAACCGATATGGCCTTTTCAGACGATCTGGGTCAGGAGAAAAACTTGCGCTCCATGGCGCGCTGGCGTTCGACCGCCCGCGTCCTGGTTGAGGCCCTGCCCTATATCCTGAAATACGACCAGAAAATCGTCACCGTGAAGTTTGGCGGCAACGCCATGTCGGACGAGAGCGCGCGCGACTTCGCCCAGGACATCGTCCTGATGAAGCAGACCGGCATGGAACCCATTGTGGTGCATGGCGGGGGCCCTCAGATCGGCTCGATGCTGAAGCGCATGAACATCCATTCCGAATTCATCGATGGCCTGCGCGTCACCGACAAGGCTGCGATGGAAGTGGTTGAGATGGTGCTGACCGGCTCCATCAACGCCCAGATCGTGACCGGCATCAATCATGCAGGTGGCCATGCCATCGGTCTTTCGGGCACGGACGGCAATCTGATCCTGGCGCGCAAGCTGGAAAAGATGCGCAATGACCCGACGACCGGCGTGACGGCGCCGATCGATCTTGGCTTTGTCGGCGAACCTGAAGCCATCAACCCGGAAGTGCTGCGCACCTTCATCAAATCCGACCTTATCCCAGTGATCGCACCGGTGGGCGTGGGCCGCGACGGCCAGAGCTACAACATCAACGCCGATACGGTGGCGGGCGCGGTGGCGAGCGCGATGAAATCCGAGCGCCTGCTTCTTCTCACCGATGTCGAGGGCGTGCTGGACCAAGAAGGCAAGCTGATTCCGAAGCTGACGCTCTCCGAGGCACGCACTCTGATCTCCGACGGCACAATTCGCGGCGGTATGATCCCCAAAATCGAAACCGCGATCGAAGCGGTGGAGAGCGGGGTTTCGGCGGCGGTCATCCTGGACGGGCGCATTCCCCATGTCTTGCTGCTCGAACTCTTCACCGAACATGGCGCAGGCACGCTGATCACGGCGGAATAACGATGCGGCGGGTATTTTCCGGTTTGGTTTTGGCGGCGGCGCTTACCGCCTCTCCCGCCAAGGCCGGGCTGACCGCCTGCAACGCCACAAGCTATGTCCTTTATGCGGCGGGTGCGGCGCTCAATCCGCCGGATCTCGCGCTAAAGGGCTGGACGCGGCTGGTGCCGGGCGCTTGCGCCGAGGTGCTGACCGGCGATCTCAGCGCGGCGGGGTATTTCCTCTTCGCCCGCTCCTCAAGGGCCCATTCCGGGCCGCCGCGCGCCTGGAGCGGCAACGCCAATTTCTGCGTCCGGGACAAGGATTTCACCCTGCGCCAAAGCTTCGGAGGCGCCTGCCCTGCCGATGCCTATGAGGCGGGGTTCGCTCAAATCGACACCCATCATCAGAAGAGCTGGACAGCGACCTTTCGCGACTCACCCGATCTCGGGCCCATGCCAGCGGCGGCGAAGGCCGGGCTTGTGCGCTTGGCCAAGGATGCGGGGCTGAAAGAGGCAGGTGATCCCAAAAAGTTCCCTGCCGCGCTCGCCGCCTTTAAAGCCCGCATGCACCTCGCGGCTAACGCGCCGGACCGCGCGATCTTCGATGCCTTGGAGACCGAGGCGATGAAATCGGCCCAACCCGCCGGCTACACGCTCTGCAACGACACCAATGCTCCAGCCTATGCCGCGCTGGGCCAGCAAAAGGGCGTGGTGTTCTCCGCCAGGGGCTGGTGGACGCTGGCCGCAGGAAGCTGTTCGCATCTCATCACGGACCCCATCGCCGGACAGAAAATCTGGCTGCGGGTGGAGCGGGCCAAAGGCGCCCCGCTGGTGACGGGGCCGGTGAATTTCTGCGTCACCACGATCGAGTTCGACATTCAGGGGCGAGAAAACTGCCAGAAACGCGGATTAGTTGCGGCGGGTTTCATGGAAACCAACAGCAAAGCTGCCCCGGGGTTTACCGCCCATGTGACAACAACCGGATTGCGATAGGGATTTACCGCACTCCAGGCGTAAGACGGGTGGAACTCTAAAATTAAGGCATTCCTGCTAATGGAAATGCCGCAATCGAATGCTTAGCTACACAGCATGGATATGGCTCTTCCCGATTTTCGGCACGTCGATAGCTGGATTTTTGATCTCGACAACACGCTTTACCGCGCAGATTCGAATCTCTTCGCCGAGATCGAAAGCCGGATGAATTCTTACATCATGGCCAAGCTCGCGCTGAGCGAAGCCGAGGCCAAGGCGCTGCGCTCCGGCTATTACCGCACCTATGGTTCGACACTTTCCGGGCTGATCGCCCATCACAACGCCGATCCCGAAGATTTCCTTTGCTATGTGCATGACATTGATCTTTCGGGCCTGAAGCCGGAGCCCGGCCTCGCCGAAGCCATCGAAAAGCTTCCGGGCAAACGCTTTGTCTTCACCAATGGCTGCCGTAACCATGCACTGCGGGTGCTGGAGAAGACCGGGCTTTCCGGGCTGATGCATGGGATCTGGGATATTCGCTCCATGCGCTTTCAGCCCAAGCCCCAGCCGGACGCCTATCGCCGGATTCTGGAAGTGGAAGGGTTGAAGCCGGAACGTGCCGCGATGTTCGAAGATATGGCGGTGAACCTTCTGCCCGCCCATGATCTCGGCATGACCACGGTTTGGATCGCCAATGGCTCGGCCTGGTCGGACCAGGGACCGGATGCGGGGTTGAGCTCGACCGCCCACATCCACCATACGATTGACGATCTCGGCAATTTCCTTCAGACCATCCGGCTCTGAAACTTAAGTTCCGAAAAGCGCCGCCAATGTCGTCTGAACTTGCTCGCGTCCTGGATGCTGCCTGGGAAAACCGCACCGAAATCAATTTCGCCACCACGGGCGAGGTGCGCGAGGCGGTGGAAGAAGTTCTGGCGGCGCTCGATGCCGGACGCCTGCGTGTCGCCGAAAAGGGCGCCGATGGCTGGGTAGTGAACCAATGGGTGAAGAAGGCGATTCTGCTCTCCTTCCGCCTCACCGATAATGGCGAGATTTCTTCTGGCCCGGGCGGCAGCGTGTGGTGGGACAAGGTGCCAACCAAATTCCAGGGCTGGGGCGAGGCCGAGTTCCGTGCTGCCGGTATCCGCAGCGTGCCGGGCGCCTTCGTCCGCCGCGGCGCCTATTTCGGCAAGGGCGTGATCGTGATGCCGTCCTTCGTGAATATCGGCGCCTATGTCGACGACGGCACCATGGTCGATAGCTTTGCCACCATCGGCTCGGCCTGCCAGATCGGGAAGAACTGCCATATCTCGGCCAATGTGGTGATCGGCGGCGTGTTGGAACCCCTGCAGGCTGGCCCGGTGATCATCGAGGACCATTGCTTTGTCGGCGCTTGCGCCGCCGTGACCGAAGGCGTGCGTGTCGAAACCGGCGCAGTGATCGCGAGCGGCGTGACCATTGGCGCATCCACGACCATTATCGACCGTGCCACCGGCGAGACCTTCTTTGGCCGGGTGCCGGCTTACTCCGTGGTGGTCTCCGGCACCCTGCCCGCCGCCCCCGGCAAACCCGCAACCTATGCCGCCGTGATCATGAAGCGCGTGGATGAAGGGACGCGGGCCAAGACCTCGATCAACGAGCTGCTGAGGGGATAGTGCGCGCCATCGCGAGAGCTGGAGCGGATCAGCCGAGGCTCGCTGCCCAAACAGAACCGGAAAACTTGCAGAACCGTCGCAGCTGACACCACGATGAGTTGTGATATGATACCCGTACAGATTATGGGGGCATAGATGTTGGGCTTTCTGTTCAGTTTTCGCGGCCGGGCCAGCCGGGCCGATATCTGGAAATTCACCATCGCCGGCATAGTGTTGGTGCTAGTCCTGAGAGGAAGTTTTGCAACCATTCGGGATGCCGATGTATTCGCACAGGCGCCGGAGATACTGAGCCACGCCCCCACCGCGGATAAGTTACTTCTGCTATCTATCTTACTCACCTTCTGCGTCATCACGCTTGCTGGGCTGGCTGTTACCACGCGGCGGCTGCATGATCGCGAGAAAAGCGCCTGGTGGCTGATACCGTTTTGGGCGCTGCCGGAGCTGGCAAGGCTGCTCTTTCCCGGCGGATTGTCTGCGCACACGCCTTACGGATGGTTCGGCGTTCTCGTTACCCTGATCAGCTTTGGCTTGAGCTTTTGGGCGTTCCTGGAGCTGCTTTGCTTTGGCGGCAGCATTGGAGAAAACGAGTATGGCCCTGATCCTCTGCCTCGGCCGGTGATCAACCCGTTTGCCGGAGAACCGGCGCAATAAACGGGAGGCGCAGCGAGCGGGGCGTCATGGCTACTTTTCGTCCTGGTTCGAGCAATAAGGCTGGATGGCCGGGTCAAGCCCGGCCATGACGAATAACGTCAAAGCGCCTTTTCGGTTTTCGCGAAGTAGAGCCACTCGGTGAGGGGCTTGGCGTCCGTGTACGGAAAAACGATTACGCCGTCATAAGGCGCTTTGACTTCACCCTCGCCTTCGAGGATGGCGACGGGCTCGCCCTGTTTGATCGGATCGAAGTGCTTCCACAGCTTCACAAAGCGATCCGCAGGTGAATGGCGGATAATGGCTTCGGTCAAGCGATAGGTGGCGGGCGAGACGGGCGCGAAATCTTCCACCGGCTCGACCAGTTTCAAATGATTGAGCGCCCCCATGATGGCGCGTTTGGCAACCTCTACATTATGCGGGTCCTGGTGCTGGCCGCATTCCAGCGTCACGGCATAACCGCCCAGGCGGCGCATCAATTCGGTGGTGCCGACGCCGATCATCGGATTGACCAGCGGTTCCGCCTCGCCCTTTTTCGCCGCCAACTTCTTCACCGCAATGACGGCTTTTTCATAGGCCGAGAGCCATCCCATCAGCACGGTATCGACGCCCAAGGATTTGGCGAAAGCACGCTCGGCGGCGGCATGGGAAAAGGGTTCAAGATTGCCGTTGTTATCCTCTGGCCCGACGAAGACAAACGCCTTGCCCGGATCGGCGAAGGAATGCAGATCGAGCAGCACGTCATGCTCGGCGAGGATGGGGAACAGCGCATTGGCGATATGGTCTTCATATTCGGCAAAGACCGTCTTGAAGCGCAGATCGCGGTTGAAATTGCGATCCCCCATGCGCGTGCCTTGCGCGTAAGCCTTGGCATTCACCACTGGCACAAAGGTGAGCTGGCCGCGGGTGAGGCTGAGCTTTCCTTCGGCAAAGAGGGACTCGATCTCGCGGATCGCCTTGGGTCCGGCAATCTCGTCGCCATGTACGGCACCGGTGATGAGAAGCTTGGGGCCCGGACGCCCGGAGCGGTAGGTAAGGACGCGCAGGGACGGGTTTTTCTCGCTATAGGCGGACATTTAAGGCTCCGGGGCGGCACAATGAGGGCGCAACATGCCCCCTTTCCAAGCGCCGGAAAAGGGCGCAAACAGCCGGGGCAAACCCCGCCCCCACTCCGCTATGAACAACGCTCCTATCGGTGTTTTTGATTCCGGCATGGGGGGGCTGACCGTGATGGCGGCGCTCGCCAAAAAGCTGCCGGGCGAACAGTTCATCTATCTCGGTGACACCGCGCGCCTGCCTTATGGCACCAAGAGCGCCGATACGGTGCGCCGCTATGCCTTGCAAGCCGCCCATGCGCTGACGGAACGCGGCGTGAAGATGGTGGTGATCGCCTGCAATACGGCGTCGGTGGGCCTGCCTTATCTGAAAGAGGCACTGGCGCCGATGCCGGTTTTGGGTGTGATCGAGCCGGGTGCGGAAGCGGCCTTGCGTATGGCTCCGAACGGGCCGGTGGCGGTGATCGCGACCGAAGGCACTGTGAAGGGCGGCGCTTATGTCCATGCCATCCATGATAGGAGCTCCGCCCCGGTGGTGCAGAAGCCCTGCCCGCTTTTCGTGCCGCTGGCCGAAGAAGGTTTGACCGAAGGCCCGATCCCGGAAGCCGTGGCGCGGCGTTATCTCGAACCCCTCCTGGCACAATTGCCCAAACCCAAAGTGCTTGTGCTGGGCTGCACGCATTATCCAGTGCTGAAAAAGGTGATCGCGGGCGTGGCAGGGCCGGATATCGCGCTGGTCGACAGCGCCGCGATCACGGCAGACGCGGTGGCGGAGCTGTTGGAATTGCGCGACCTTAAGGCTTCGGCAAAGCAGGGGCCGCATAAGTTCCTTGTCACCGATGCGCCGGACCGCTTCGCGCGCGTAGGCGAGATCTTCTTCGGCGAACCAATTGATCCCGGCGCAGTGGAGCAGGTGGATCTTCAGTAATCCACCCTGACCAGATGCAGTCCATCGGGCGGCGCGACGGGGCCGCAGCGGGAACGGTCGCAAGCTTCGAGCGCCGCCTTCACATCCTTAGGCCGCCATTTGCCCTCACCCACGAGTTTCAGCGTGCCGGTAATGGAACGCACCTGATGATGCAGGAAAGAGCGCGCGGAGGCTTCGATGCTGATTTCATCGAGGGCGCGGCGCACCGTCAGCTTGTCGATGGTCTTCACCGGCGATTGCGCCTGGCATTCGGCGGCGCGGAAGGTGGTAAAGTCGTGTTGGCCAACGAGATATTGCGCGGCTTCATGCATGGCGTCTGCATCGAGGTCATGCACTACTTGCCAGGCGTGACCGCGTTCAAGCACCAGCGGCGCGCGGCGGCAGATGATGCGGAAAAGATAGTGACGCGCCTTGGCCGAGAAGCGGGCGTGAAAATCGGGCGCCACCTCGGCGGCCTCTAGAATCGCGATGGGCGCGGGACGCAGGAAATGATTGAGCGCATCCTGCACTTTGTTCGGCGCAAAGATTTTTTGCAGATCGAAATGGGCGATCTGACCCAGCGCATGCACGCCCGCATCGGTGCGGCCTGCCCCGGTGATGGTGACGGTCTCGCTGGAAAAGGCTTTGATGGCAGCTTCAATCGAGCCCTGGATCGACGGGCCATTATCCTGGCGCTGCCAGCCCACAAACGGTCCGCCGTCATATTCGATGGTGATGCGGTAGCGCGGCATCAGACGAGCTTCGTGCCTTTTGGGAGTTGCCAGCCGCGTAAGAGGTCGCTGGCGACCATGGCGGATTTGCCGGGGCGTTGCAGACGGATGAGGCGCACCGCGCCTTCGCCACAAGCAATGGTGAGCTGATCATCCAGCACTGTGCCGGGCGCACCGCTGCCAGACACAGGTTCGGCATAAAGGATTTTCAGGCGCTCGCCATTGGCCTCGGTAAAGGCGCCGGGCCAAGGCGAGAGGCCGCGGATATGAGCGTCCACCGCCGCGGCGGATTTCGTCCAATCGATGCGGGCTTCGTCTTTGAGGATTTTCTTGGCGTAGGTCGCGCCTTCTTCCGGCTGCGGCATAGCGGCGAGGTTTCCCGCTTCCATTTCCCGCAAAGTACGGGCCATCAGCTTGGCGCCGGTTTTTGCGAGCTCGTCTGTCAGCTCGCCCGCCGTCTTGCGCGCGATGGGGGTTTCTTCGGTCATCAGAACCGGGCCGGTATCGAGCCCCTCTTCCATGCGCATAACCATGACACCGGTCTTCTCGTCCCCCGCCATGATGGCGCGCTGCACCGGGGCGGCCCCCCGCCAGCGCGGCAAAAGCGAGCCATGCAGATTCCAGCAGCCAAGGCGCGGGGCATCGAGGATGGCTTTGGGCAGGAGGAGGCCGTATGCGGCGACCACCGCAATATCGAGATTCAGCGCGGCGAAGTCTGCCTGCGCTTCGGCATTTTTCAGCGAGACAGGTGTGCGGACGAGAAGGCCATGGTTCAGCGCCAGCTTGGCGACCGGGGTAGGTTCTTCCTGCAAGCCACGGCCTTTGGGGCGCGCGGGCTGGGAATAGACCGCCGCGATGTCGTGGCCTTCGGCGATCAGCTCGGCGAGCAGCGGCACGGCGAAATCCGGCGTGCCCATGAAAGCGAGTCTAAGGGTCATGGGTGTCCCCCCACCCGTCCCCCTTCGCTGCTGCGCAGCTATGGCGGACGACCTCCCCACCGGGGGGAGGTTAAAGGTTGCGCTTACGCGGTTTCCTTGGCCTTTTTGGCCTTGGTCAGTTTCTTGATCGCCATGGAGCGCTTGAGGCGCGAGAGGTGATCGATGAAAAGCGTGCCGTTGAGATGATCGATCTCATGCTGCAGGCAATCGGCCAGAAGCCCATCGGCTTCGAGGACCTGCTTCTTGCCGTCGAGATCGAGATATTCAGCTTTCACCGCGACCGGGCGCTCCACCTCGTCCCAGATATCGGGCACCGAAAGGCAGCCTTCCTGGAAATTGGCGACTTCATCGGATTCCCACACGATCTTGGGATTGATGAAGACCATGGGGTTCTTTTCCCCATCCTTCTGGGCGACATCGATCACCACGACGCGCAGCGCCACGCCGATTTGGGTGGCGGCAAGGCCGATGCCTTCAGCGTCATACATGGTGTCAAGCATATCCGCCGCCAGGGTCTTGATGGCACCGTCTACTTTGGAGACGTCCTTAGCAACCTCTTTGAGGCGGGGATCGGGGGCGGTGAGAATTTCGCGAATGGCCATGGCCAGGAGATAGGGTCAGCGGCCCTGAGGGTCAAGCCAGGGAAACCCGGGCGGGCCTCACACCATTTTGTATGATAAATGAGCCCTATTGCTCTATAACCGCCTCAACAAAAAAATCAGGAGGAATGCATGACCGGGAGCAAAATCGCCAAACGAACACTGTTTAAAACCGCAGCCGCGCTAGGCGTAGCCGCCAGCTTGCCAGAAATGGCGCGGGGGGAAGGTCTGGCGGAGATCGCCAGCGGCCCGTTCAAGCCGGATTGGGCATCCCTGACGGGGGGCTATACCGCGCCGGAGTGGTTTCGGGACGCCAAATTCGGCATCTGGGCCCATTGGGGGCCGCAATGCGCCCCGGAATTCGGCGATTGGTATGCCCGCAAGATGTATCTGCAGGGCGATCCCGTTTATGCCCACCACCTGAAGCGCTGGGGCCATCCCGCCGATAGCGGCTTTATCGATGTGATCCGCGAATGGAAGGCCGAGCATTTCGACCCCGACGCCCTTCTCGACCTCTATGCCAAGGCTGGCGCGAAATATTTCGTGGCGCTGGCCAATCATCACGACAACTTCGACACCTATGCCTCCAAGTTCCATGCCTGGAACGCCACGCGGGTAGGTCCCAAGCGCGACGTGCTCGGCATGTTCGCGAAGGCGGCACGGGCAAAGGGCTTGCACTTTGGCGTCTCCAACCACTCAGCCCATTCCTGGCACTGGCTGCAAGTCGCCAATGGCTATGATCCGGAAGGGGCACGACGGGGCCAGCGCTATGACGCCTACAACCTCACCAGAGCCATGGGCAAAGGCAAATGGTGGGAAGGGCTTGATCCGCAGGAGCTTTATTCCGGCCGCCTGATGCCCATGCCGGACGGGTTCACCTCGATCAAAGAGGCCGACGCCTGGCACGAAAAGCATGATGGCGTCTGGGATGAGAACCCGCCGATGATCAGTCCGGCCTTCACGCGCTCCTGGTTCCTGCGTTGCAAGGATCTGATCGATTCCTATCAGCCCGATCTTCTCTATTTCGACAACACCGGACTGCCCCTGGGCCAGGCGGGGCTCGATATCGCCGCCCATTACTATAACGCCAGCCTGAAATGGCACGGTAAAGTCGAGGCGGTGATCAACTGCAAATACGTGCCCGAGGCACGCCGCAAAGGGGTGGTGGAAGATACCGAACGCGGGCTTCATGGCGAAATTGGCAATACCCCCTGGCAGACCGATACCTGCCTTGGCGATTGGCATTACAGCCGCCCGCTCTATGAACGCGGCGGCTATAAGAGCGCCGCGCTGGTGATCCATTTCCTCTGCGATGTGGTCTCCAAGAACGGCAATCTTCTGCTCAGCGTGCCGGTGCGCAGCGATGGCACTATCGACGAAAAAGAACGCGCCATTGTGGAGGACATCGCCTCTTGGATGGGCCGCTTCGGCGAGGCCATTTATGGCACGCGGCCCTGGAAGCTTTACGGCGAAGGCCCCACCTCGATCACCGGCGGCGCCTTCGGCGAAGAGAAGATGAAATCCTTTACCGCCGAAGACATCCGCTACACCACCAAGGCCGGAGCGCTTTACGCCATCACCATGGGACGGCCCACCAGCGGCAAAATCTTTCTGCCAGCGGTCAAAGACGGCAAAGCCGAGCGTGTAGAAGTGGTGGGCGCCACCGCACCGCTCAGCTTCACGCAAGATTCGACGGGCCTGGTGGTGAACCTGCCTTCCGGAGCCGGTCATGATTTCGGCGTCGCGCTGAAGATCCAAGGCCAAGGCCTGATCTGACGTCATAATCAGGTAGAATGCGCCGATTCCTTAAAACCAGAGTCGGCGCATGGCTTCCCTTCCTCTTATTTTGCAGATCGTCACCTTGGCCCTGGTGGTCACGCTGGGGCTGTTGATCCTGGCCTTCCGCCCACGCCAAAGCGCCGATACGGGCGGCGAGGTTCTCAGGAGCGAGGCAGACCGCATCCGCAGCCATGTCAGCGAGGAAATGCGCGGCCTTCGCCAGGAAATCAGCGAGGCCTTGCGCGGCGGACAGGATTCCCTGGAAAAGCGCCTGGATGCCGGTGTCGAGGCCATCCGCACGCCCATCACCGCCATCGGCCAGAAACTCGACGCCGATATGAAGAAGCTTTCGGAAGAAGCCGCGAGCCAGCGCGACACCATGCGGGCGGCGGTGGAAGCAAAGCTCGATGCCACCGACAAGCGGCTGGTGGATGCGGCGCGCGAAACCCGCGAAGCCCTGGCGGCAAGCTTCAAGGAAACCCGCGAGAGCCTGACCGAAACCCTTTCCGGTCTTGGCACGCATCAAAAGGAACGGCTGGATAAGCTGCTTTCGGCCCTCGACATGCTGATCGAAAAGCAAGGCCAAGCCGCCGAAGCGCTGCGCCAGACGGTGGAAGGGCGCCTGGACAAGCTGCGCCAGGAAAACAGCGAAAAGCTCGACGAGATGCGCAAGACCGTCGATGAGAAGCTGCAGACGGAACTGGAAAAGCGTCTGGGCGAGTCCTTCCGCACGGTGTCAGAGCAGCTTGACCGCGTGCATAAAGGGCTTGGCGAAATGCAGACGCTGGCCACCGGTGTGGGCGATCTGAAAAAGGTGCTGTCCAATGTGAAGACGCGCGGCATCCTGGGCGAAGTTCAGCTTGGCATGCTGCTCGACCAGATGCTGGCACCCAACCAATACGCCACCAATACGCTGGTGAAGCCAGAGACCAATGATCGCGTGGAATTCGCCATCCGCCTGCCGGGCCGCGATGAAGGCGATGAGATTCTGATGCCGGTGGATTCCAAATTTCCACAGGAAGACTATCTGCGTCTGGTGGAAGCTTCAGAGCGCGGGGACGTGGAGGCGATGAAACTCGCCAGCGATGCCCTGGAGGTGCGCGTGAAGGCCTGCGCCAAGGACATTCACGACAAATACATCTGCCCGCCGCACACCACCGATTACGCCATCCTGTTCCTGCCGACCGAAGGGCTTTTCGCCGAAGTGGTGCGCCGCCCGGGGCTGATGGAGCAAATCCAGCGCGACTATCACGTCTCCATCGCCGGGCCGACCACGTTGACCGCCCAGCTCTCCGCCTTCTCCATGGGTTTCCGCAGCTTGGCCTTGCAAAAGCGCTCAGGCGAGGTTTGGAAGCTCTTAAGCGCGGTGCAGGGCGAGTTTGCGAGCCATGGCAAGGTGGTAGAAACCTTGAAGAAGCAGCTTAGTGCCGCGACCAATACCATCGACAAGCTTGGCACCCGCACCAATGTGATGAACCGCAAATTGCGCGAGGTAGAAGCGCTTCCTGCGGAAGAGACAGCGGAGATCCTAGGCCTCCCCTTGCCAGACGACATGGAATAATACAACCATGAAGAGAATCTATAGCTAACTTTCGTGGCAGGGGGCCATGGCGGAGCGAATTACCAAAGAGACCTTTGCCGCCCGATATCCAGGGGCGAAGATCGTTGTTCGCGAAAGAGCAGGTGGCGTGGCGTTTTTGGCGCTTTCGCCCGGGCGTGTGGTGCTGCGCATGGAAGGCTCGATCCATTTCGAGCATCTGATCGGGGTGTTGCGCGACGGGCAGCCCAAGGAAACCTTGGCGTCTGACCAGTTCAATGCCCTGATCGATTTTTCCGCCTTCACCGGCGAGATTGATTGGAATGCCATTCGCGACATTCGCGAGATCATGCCCAAGGGCGACAGCCGCACCAACAAAAACGCCTATGTGGTGCGCAACGATTATTACGCCCTGACGGCCGACGTTACCCGCGCCATCTTCGCCCAAACCGAATGCCGTGCCTTCAAATGCGAGGAAGACGCCTTGGCCTGGCTCGGCTGGAGCTGACGGAAGTAAGGGAAAGCCCTAGGCTTATAGGCTGGGTGGGTCTTTCCGTTTTGTTGAGAATTACGGCGGAAACTTAGCGCCGCAACAAACCTAGGACCTCGATGGCGCCGCCTTCCACGTCATTAGCAGGACATAATTTCTGCCGCAGCTTTCCCGAAGGCATGATCAGCCTCGAGGTTCAGCCTTGCCGCTTGATTTTCCGCATTCAAGGCGCGCTGCATTCCGAGCATATCGTGGGCATCATCGGCGAAGCGCGGGCGGCGGGGCTGCTGCAAGAGGACCATTTCTCGGCCCTGGTCGATATGCGCGACTTCACCGGCGTGATCGATTGGAAGGTCATTCCCAAGATCAATGACGTGATGCCCAAGGGCGATTATTGCGGCAATAAGAACGCCTATATCGTGCGCGATGAGTTCTTCGCCATGCTCGCCAAGGTCAATGTCGCGCTTTTCCCCAACACCGAACACGCCACCTTCCATAATGAGGAAGAGGCCGTGAAATGGCTGGGTTGGGCGTAGTTACAGCGCGCGGCGGGCTTTGAAGGCGGCGGAGAGCGTGCCTTCGTCAAGGTAATCAAGCTCGCCACCAACCGGCACACCATGGGCAAGGCGGGTGACCTTGACGCCGGTTTCCTCGAGCGTATCGAGGAGATAATGCGCTGTGGTCTGGCCTTCCACGGTCGCGTTCATGGCAAGGATGATTTCCTCCACCCCCTCCCGCACGCGGGCGATCAAGGACGCAACATTGAGGCGTTCCGGTGTGATGCCATCCAGCGCGGAGAGCGCGCCGCCCAAAACATGATAGCGGCCGCGGAACACACCGGCGCGTTCCAGCGCCCAAAGATCGGCGACATCTTCCACCACGCAGATCACTTTGGAATCGCGGCGGGGATCACAGCAGAGCGAACAGGGCGTGGCGGTGTCGAGGTTGCCGCAAATCTCGCAGGTCTTGATCGCGGCGGCGGCCTCTTGCATGGCGAGCGCCAAAGGCTCCATCAGGACATCGCGCTTCTTAAGCAGTTCCAGCACGGCGCGGCGAGCCGAGCGCGGACCGAGGCCCGGCAGTTTCGCCAAGAGCTGAATGAGGCGTTCGATTTCCGGACCGATGGTGGACATTACTCGTCGTCGCTATCGGAATCGGATTCCGGCATCGGAGCGGCGGTATCCTCGCCAGCGACATCGCGCACCGCCATGATTTCCGCGCCCGGGAAACGATCCAGCACCGCGCGTACAATGGGTTGCTGCAGCACCGCTTCATAGCGGGCTTGTTTGACGGCCTGTTTCTGCTCAGCAAGGGTCGGCGCACCGCCTTCGCGGGCCACCGTGACCAGCCAGCGCGTGCCGGTCCAATCCTTCAGCTTCTGCGCCAGATCGGCAGCGAGCGATGGCGGGGCATGACGCGCAGGACGGAACTCCAAACGGCCGGGCTCAAGCTTGACGAGATGGACGTTGTTCTCGAGCTGGAATCTTAAGAGCGGCGCATTGTTCTTCTGCGCAAAGGCAGCGAGGTCTTCGAGGCTTTTGAAGACCGGGGCTTGAGAGGCCATCGCCATTGGCTGTACCGCGGCCATAGCCTGCGGGCGTTCATTGGAGACCGCCATGCGCGGACCGGAGCCCGGAGCCCCAGACGGCGCGGGCGCGCCACGGCCTGCGGGAGCTGCACCACCATCCATCAGATCCCGCACCAGCTTATCGGTGGGCGGAAGATCGGCGGCGTAAGCAAGGCGGATCAGCGCCATTTCGAGCGCCTGCACCGGGCGGGCGGCATCGCGCACTTCGAAGAGCCCCTTCAGCAGCATCGTCCAGGCGCGGGTGAGCGAGGGGACCGAAAGCTTGCCCGCCATCTCGGCCGAGCGTTTGGCTTCCGAGGAGGCGCCATCAAAGAAACCTTCGGCGCCAGGAGCAACCTTGATGCGGGTGAGGAAATGCACGATTTCCAGAAGGTCCTGCAGCACCGCCATGGGATCGGCGCCGCGATCATAAAGCTCGCCCAGCTGGGTGAGGGCTTCGGGCATATTGCCCGACATCACCTTTTCGAAAAGGTCGAGCACGCGGCCGCGATCAGCAAGGCCCAGCATGCCGCGAATGACATCGGCGGTGATGATCTCTTCGGTGCCATGGGCGATGGCCTGATCGAGCAAGGAGAGGCTGTCGCGCACCGAGCCTTCAGCGGCGCGGGCGACAAGCGCGAGCGCGGCTTCCTCGATCTTCACGCCTTCCTTCTCAGCGATGTTGCCCAGGTGGCGCATCAATTCCGGCGTCTCGATGCGGCGCAGGTCGAAGCGCTGGCAGCGCGACAACACCGTGACCGGGACTTTTCGGATTTCGGTGGTGGCGAAGACGAACTTCACATGCGGCGGCGGCTCTTCCAGCGTCTTCAACAGGCCGTTGAAGGCCTGCTTGGACAGCATGTGCACTTCGTCGATGATGTAGACTTTGTAGCGGGCCGAGGCCGGGGCGTAGCGCACGCCCTCGATGATCTCGCGCACATCGTCGATACCGGTGCGGGAGGCGGCGTCCATCTCCTGGACATCGACATGACGGGATTCGGCAATGGCCCGGCAAGGTTCGCAGACGCCGCAAGGCTGAATGGTGGGGCCGGTGCCTTTGCCATCCGCACCGATGCAGTTCAGCGCCCGGGCGATGATGCGGGCAGTGGTCGTCTTACCCACCCCGCGCACGCCGGTCAGCATGAAGGCATGGGCGATACGGCCCGTCGCGAAGGCGTTGGAGAGGGTACGGACCAGGGCTTCCTGGCCGATCAATCCGGTGAAATCGGAGGGGCGGTATTTGCGGGCGAGAACCTTGTATTCGGCCTGAGCGGCGGCGCCCGGCGCGGGGCCCAAATCCATACCCAAGGAAGGTTCGTCGCTCTCGTCCATCGCTCGCCCGGGAATGGAGGATTTAGGTGGGAACCGGCAATGACCCGGACCGGATTCGTTACGGCTGCTTCCTTCCGGACCTGACCGGGTTGGCGAGCGTTCCGTCCACCGCCGGTTCCCGGGGTGGATATAGAGAAGCTTGCCGCAGAATGCGAGTCTCTCTTTGAAATGAAGCTGTTGACGGGTCAAATTGGCGGAACCGGCCCGCTGCGGCCACATTTGGCGGGCATTATTCCTGTGGGCTTAGGTAAGACGCATCGCACGCATGAGTAGCAAAATCCCTTTCACCGGTAATCCCTTGGACCGCCGCTCGGATAAGCGGGGCGATACCGGCTGGCTCACGGCCCAGGCGCAGGTGGTTTTGCCCTTGTGGAATCTGCAAGTTCTGGTGACGGGCAGCCCGATCCTCTCCGCCGCCAAGCTGCCGCGCGATTTTGTGCAGGATCTGGCCGGGGCGACCGAAGTGTTTCTCGGCATGGACGGGGAGACGGCGCTCTTCGCGCTGGATGTCTCCCGCCTGGACAATGCACCTGAGCGCTTTGCGAGCTTCGGCGAGTTCCAGGAACTGCGCCCCGCCGCCCCGATGCTGCGCAAGAAAGACCTCGCGATTCTTTCCCAAGCCAAGGCGATGCTCGATTGGCATGCCCGCCATGGCTTCTGCGCCCGCTGCGGCACTAAAACCGTGATCGGCGATGCGGGCTATAAACGTGCCTGCCCCAATTGCCAGGCCGAACATTTCCCGCGCACCGATCCTGCCGTGATCATGCTGGCGACCCACGAAGGCAAAGGCCTTCTGGCGCGCAACGCGAATTGGGCGCCGGATTTTTATTCGACGCTCGCCGGTTTCGTGGAACCGGGCGAGACATTGGAAGAAGCTGTGGCGCGCGAGCTTTATGAAGAGGCGGGCGTGCGGGCGAAGAATGTGCGCTATGTCGCGAGTCAGCCCTGGCCATTTCCTGCCGCGCTGATGCTTGGCTTTTACGCCGAGGCGGAAAGCTTCGATCTCAAGATCGATCACAACGAAATCGCCGATGCCGCTTGGTACACGAAAGACGAAGCGCGCGCGCTGATCGACGGAGACCTCGAAGGCCGCAGAGGCCCGCAGCCCATCGCCATCGCCTATCACCTGATCAAGGGATGGGTGGAGGGGTGAAAGTGGGCTGATTCGCCCGGCTAAACTCCCCCTTCAGCATTACCTGCGGAAGTACTTCCCCCTGAATCTGAACGAAAACCTGCGCCATCCTGGATGCGAAGCGTGGGCACGGGCCATTGACACGGCATCACCTGCCATCGTTTTCGCTTGAAATTGCCAATAGGGCATAGGAGGCGTTTGTGCGAGATTCATTCAAATTCAGCTTGCTTGGCGCGCACATACAAGGACATGGCTGGGGAATTCCGGCTGCGGCCTTAGTAGCAATCTTTTTCGTGACCGCGATTTGGTTCGTAGCCAAGAAATTATCCGTTTGCGAACTAATGGCTGTCGGTCAGAGCTTCCTGCACGGAGTTTCCACAGCCACCACTAAGCTCTCACTGTCATCCCCGGCCGAATGTTCTGAGCAGCGCGAAGAACAGGAGGGAAAGGGGATCCAGGTCGCATCGCAAAGAAAATCTCGAAAACAAAGCGTAACCAAACTTCAGGCGGCGGAGCAGATTTCTCCACCTGGATCCCCTTCCCTCGCCCGCGCGCAAAAGGCCGCGCCTCACCACAAACAGCTTGCGGCGCGGGCTCGCCGGGGATGACAAGCGGGGGCTGGCGGCGATAGCGTTGCGATAAAGACGGCAATTACACGGGCGGGGAATACCATGCGGAAAATCGGCTTTGCGGCGGGGCTTTTGGCAGGCGCGGCGGCTGCGGCGATGGCGGCTCAGGCGAGCGGCTTTGCTTGCGCGGAGCTGAAAGAGCTGCGGCTCGAGAATGTGCGCATAACTGCTGCAGAACGCGTGGAGCCGGGCTGGAAATATCCCGCCTCGCCCTTCAATGGCTCGCTGGGACCGCGGGCGGTGGCGCATAGCTCTTTCTGCCGCGTGGCGCTGACCATCGAAAAAGAGATCAAGGTCGAAGTCTGGCTGCCCGATATCTGGAATCAGCGTTTCGAAGCCGTCGGCAATGGCGGGCTGACGGGCGGGATCAATTTTCCCTCCATGGCCGATGTGATGCGCAGCGGCTTTGCCACCGCCTCTACCGATACCGGCCATGAAACCCCGACGGGCTTTTTCGATTCCAGCTGGGTGAAAGGCCATCCCGATAGGGTCGAGAATTTCGGCCATCGCGCCCATCATCTGATGGCGATGAATGCCAAGAAAATTATCGCGGCCTATTACGGCACGGGCCCAAAGAAATCCTATTACACCGGCTGTTCCTCGGGCGGCTGGCAGGGGCTGACGGAAGCCCAGCGCTATCCCGAAGACTATGATGGCATCGTGGCGGGCGCGCCTGCGATTAATTTCGTGCGGCTGCAAGCCAATGCCTTCGCGCTGGCTTGGCGGGCGCGGCAAATCCCCAACAGCGATATTCCTTATGCGAAGCTTTCCCTGATCGCCAAGGCGCAGATCGCGCAGTGCGACGCACAGGATGGCGTGAAGGACGGCTTCATCACCGATCCGCGCCAGTGCAAATTCGATTGGTCCAAGCTGCTCTGCAAAAAGGATGGCGGCACCGAGTGCTTGACCAAGGCGCAAATCGCGCGCGCCAAAACCCTTTATGGGCCGCAGAGAACGCCGAAGGCCCAAAAGCTTTATCCCGGCAAGCCGCTTGGTATCCTCGCCAATGCGCCGGTGGAATACCCCGCGGGCAGCGATCCCTTAGAGACCTTGATGCTGCCACAAGCGCTGAAGGAAAAGCCCAAATGGACGGCGACGAGTTTTGACCCCGACCGCGATCTGCCCGCGCTCGGCAAGGAATTGGGGCCGATCTTGAACTCGACCAATCCAGATCTTTCCGCCTTCAAAGCACGCGGCGGCAAACTGATCATGTATCATGGCTGGGCCGATAACGTGCTCTCGCCCTATAACAGCATCGATTACGCGGCGAACGTTACGAAGAAAACGCCGGGGGCGGAGAATTTCCTGCGCCTCTTCATGGTGCCCTCGATGGGCCATTGCGGCGGTGGCGAAGGCCCCAACAGCTTTGACAGCAATTCCGCTATCGTCAATTGGGTGGAAAAAAGCGAAGCTCCAGACGTGCTGATCGCCACCCATACCGGAGCCGATGGCGGCGTGACCATGACGCGCCCGCTCTGCGCCGAGCCGAAAGTCGCCGTCTACAAAGGCGAAGGATCGACCAACGACGCGGCCAACTTCATCTGCAAAATGCCGAACAAGAAGGGGGAATAAGGGCCCCCTTCCCGGCCTCCGGCCGGACTTCCCCCTCTTCGTGGGGGCAGAAAAGTTGAGGTTTTACGGCATTTCGTTGCGATAGGGGTGGGCGGGGTAGATGCCCAGCATGATGACGCGGGAGGAGAAGAAGGAGAGCTCCTCCAGCGCCAAGCGCACATTGCGGCTATCGGGATGGCCTTCAATATCGGCGTAGAATTCGGTGGCGTTGAAGGAGCCGCCAAGCTGATAGCTTTCGAGCTTGGTCATGTTCACGCCATTGGTGGCAAAGCCGCCCAGCGCCTTATAGAGCGCCGCCGGAATGTTGCGCACCCCGAAAAGGAAGGTGGTGATCACCGCGCTGCCGTCATTGGGCGGATCTTCCGGCTCGCCGCCGACGATCAGGAAGCGCGTCATATTGTTGGAGGCATCTTCGATATCGGCTTTGAGGATGTCGAGGCCGTAAATCTCGCCCGCGAGCGATGAAGCCACGGCGGCACAAGTGGGATCACCGAGCTCGGCAACATGGCGGGCGGAACCTGCCGTGTCGTACCACTGCTTTTCGACGAGGCCCAATTCCTTCACCACCTTGCGCACCTGACCGAGCGCTGGGGCTTGGCTATAGACGGTTTTGACGTCTTCGAGCTTGGCGCCTTTAACGCCGAGAAGCTGATGGCGCACGCGGTGAAAATGTTCACCCAGGATGAAAAGATCGCGCCCGCCTTTGTCCGGCACGAAGCCTTTCACCGCGCGGCCAAAATGGCGCACCAGCTGGTGCACGTCGGCGATGCGGCCATAGACCGAGTTTTCCACCGGCACAAAAGCCAGATCCGTCTCGCCCTGGCGTACCGCTTCAAGCGCGGCTTCAAAGGTGGGCTTGCCGATAAACTCCGCATGCGGAATGGCTTCCTTGGCGGCGAGATTGGCATAGGCCCCGGCTTCCCCTTGGAAGGCGACGGTCTTGGCGCGGGCGATCAGAGTGCTCATGTCCTATTTTCTCTCAGGCCAACTTTTTCTCTTTGGCTACCTGGGCGCGGGCTTTTTCGAGATCGGCAGGGGTATCGACGCTTGAGGGAACCTCATCCACCTTCCCCACCGCAATCGTCATGCCGGCTTCTATGGCACGCAATTGTTCCAGTTTTTCGCGACCTTCCAGCGGAGAGGGCAGAAGGTTGATGAAGCGCTGCAAGGCTTCGCGTCGGTAGGCGTAGATCCCGACATGGTGGAACCAGGGACCTTTGCCCCAAGGCGCCTTGGCGCGGGTGAAGTAATGGGCCTTGCCGCGGGTGCCGCCGACATCCCAGGTCGCCACCACTTTGACGACGGAAGGATTGTCGGCTTCTTTTTCGTCCTCGATCTCTGCGGCGCAGGTGCCGATATCAGCCCCCGTCGTTACCATGGCATCGATAGCCGCTTTGATGATGGCGGGATTAAAGGTGGGAAGGTCACCCTGTAAATTGACTACGAGGTCATGTTCAAAGGCGCGATCCACGGCGTTTAGCGCAGCCCAGACGCGATCAGAGCCAGAGGGAAGTTCCGGCTTGGTCAGAATCGCGCGCCCGCCTGCCGCTTCGATGGCTTTCTGCACTTCGGGCTCACTACAGGCCACCACGACGGGGCCAACGCCCGTCTCAACCGCCTTCTGCCAGACCCGCACGATCATCGGCACACCACCAATATCGGCAAGCGGCTTGCCGGGGAGGCGCGTGGAGGCCATGCGGGCCGGGATGAGAATGATCGGTTTCATTGGGAATCCCCCTGAACTTATGCGACAGTCCGCCGCACCACTCCGCAAGACTCGATTGCAGGGAGAGGTGCGTTTGTTTTTGTACTCTTAGCGGTCCAGTGCAAGGCCGATCCGGTGCAAGACTGCCCCGGTTCAGCCTATAAAGCGGCCGGGTAACGCGGAGCCAGACCTTATGGATTCCTGGGAGTGGAACAAGATCGCCGGGGCGGTGTTGGGCACGGTGCTGTTTGTTCTGGTCATCAATTTGGTCGCACAAGCGATCTACACCTCCCCAGAGCCGTCGAAGCCCGGCTATGTCGTGGAGGTGCCTGAGGAAGCCCAGGGCCAGACCGCAGCCGCAGCGCCGCAGGCCGAAGCCCTGCCCGACTTCGCTGTCTTGCTGCCCAAGGCCGATGTCGGCCATGGCAAGGAGATCTCTGCCCGCTGCGAGCAGTGCCACGATCTTTCCAAAGGCGGCCCTAACAAGATCGGTCCCAATCTTTGGGGCGTGGTGGAGCGCGCCCGCGCCAGCCATCCCGGATTTTCCTATTCGAGCGCCATGGCGGCCAATCATGATCCGTGGGATTACGAGAAGCTGTTCGTTTTCTTGAAGGCGCCGCAAGCCACCGTGCCCGGTACCAAGATGAGCTTTGCCGGACTTCGCAGCGCGCAGGATCGTATCGATCTTCTGGCTTTCTTGCGCATGCAAGCCGATAGCCCGGCCCCATTCCCTGAGAAGAAGTGATGGGCCCTGAGAAGAAGTGATAGACTCATGCGGCAGCTTTGCCGGTGACATTGCTGCATGCGAGGGGCATGTTTAGCGAAATTTGATCAGAGATTTTTGCCATGGCGCATTCTTCCAAGCCCAAATTATTGATGATCGTACCGATGAAATGGGCCGGGCTGGCAGGAACCGCGCTGGGCTCTGTGGAGGTGGTCGTTGCTGGCAAGGATTCGTATGAGCCCGCCGATATTCATTACGTCTTGAGCTTTCGCCCACCGCAGGGGCTGCTTGCGAGCTTGCCCAATCTGAAAGCCGCATTTTCGCTAGGCGCCGGCGTGGATGGGTTCTTATCGGACCCGAGTTATCCCAAACATGTGCCGCTGGTGCGTTTCGTCGATCGCACCCTTTCCGCCGAGATGGCGCAATATGTGTTGATGCATGTTCTGATCCATCATCGCATGCAGCGCTTCTTCGATGACTGCCAGAAAGACTCGAACTGGCGCCAGCGCGTCTTGGAACGGCGCACCGAAGAGACCCATATCGGCTTTTTGGGGTTGGGCGAGATCGGCAGCTATACCGCGGGTCTTCTGGTGGAACTCGGTTTTCCCGTGCGCGCCTGGACACGCAGCCGCAAGGCCGTGCCAGGGGTGACGAGCTTTGCCGGGCCGGAGGAATTCAAGATCTTCCTGGGCAAGACCGATATTCTCATCAACCTTCTGGCGCTGACGCGCGAAACCGTGGGCATTCTGAACGCCTCGACCTTCGCGGCCCTGCCTCAGGATGCTGTGGTGATCAATGTGGCGCGTGGCGGACACCTCATCGAATCCGACCTGTTGGAGGCGCTCGAAAGCGGCCATCTTTCGGGCGCGGTGCTGGATGTATTCGAGCAGGAACCCTTACAGGTCGAAAGCCCGCTCTGGCGCCACCCCAAAGTGACGGTGACGCCCCATATCGCCGCGATTTCGCAGCCCGCTGTGGTGCTCGCCTATGTGCGCGACGGTATTGCCGCTTTCGAGCGCGGCGAGGTGCCGCCGACCGTGGTGGATGTGAATGCGGCTTATTGAGAGAAAAAGATGAGCACGCTCTTTATCGGCAACAAGAATGTTTCAAGCTGGAGCCTTCGCCCTTGGTTGGCGTTGAAAGCTGCGGGCGTGACATTCGATGAAGTGCTGATCCGCTTGGACGTGCCCGAAACGCGCGCCTCCATTTCGCAATACTCCCCGGGCGGCAAAGTGCCGGTGCTGGTGTGGGAAGAAGACGGAAAATCGCATCAAATCTGGGACAGCCTCGCCATCTGTGAGTTCGTGGCGGAGCATTTTCCCGCGGCCAAGCTTTGGCCGGAAGATGTGTTCCTGCGCGCCAAGGCCCGGTCGTATTGTGCGGAAATGCATTCGAGCTTTCCGGATGTGCGCGATCAGCTTTCGATGTTTTTCGCGCGGAAGATGGAAATGCCGGAGCTGCGCGAAGCCACGCAAAAGCAGATCGCGCGTATCATCGCCGCCTGGGAAGAGGCCTTGGCGCAATCCGGCGGGGATTTCCTGTTCGGTGATTTCTCGATCACCGATTGCATGTATGCCCCAGTGGTGTCGCGCTTTTTGAGCTATGGCATCACCCTGCCGAAAGCGAGCGAAGCCTATGCGGCGCGCATGATGGCCTTGCCCGCGATGCAGGAATGGATGGCAGGCGCGAAGGCCGAAGTGGAAGCAGGCTGGCGGTAACCTCCTCCGTCGTTTCGCGACACCTCCCCCGCTATTTCACGAGTGAGCAACCCAGCGGCTAGTGCTCCGCGGGGACGGAAAGTTTATTGTTTCTTCTTGGGCAACGGCTTTACCGGTGGGGGCGCAGGTAACTGGCCCGCCTCGCGATAGAACTTGGCCGCGCCGGGATGCAGCGGCACCGAAAGCAGGCTGATGGTCTCGCCGAGCTTGATCTCCTGCGCCGGGCTGGGACCATCGGCGAGAATCTGGCGGTTGGAGGGGTGATAGAGCGCACGCACCAGGTCATAGACCGCATCAGCCGGGGCGCTGTCCTTCACGATCCAAAGCGTATGGCAGGAAATCGTCTCCACCCGCGGGGTGCCGCGATAGGCGCCGGGCGGGATGATATCCGCCGAAAGGCCTTTCACCTTGGCGATCAGCCGCGACCGGCCCGGACCATCGATAGGGATGAGACGGGCATCACCACGGCCGATCAAATCGCTGATGAGGGGATTGGGCGCGCCGCCGAGGAAGAACAGCGCATCGATCTTGCCTTTGCGCAAAAGGCCGCCTGAAACCTCATAGGTTTCGCGCAGAAGCGCCTTTGGGCGCACCCCATAGGCGGCGAGGATTTCCCCGGCGATGACATCGGCGCCCGAATTGGGATTGCCGAGCGAGACGCGCTTGCCGCGCAAATCCTTCACCGATTTGATCGGCGAACTGCGCGCCACCAGGATCTGCATCGATTCCGGAAAGAGATCGGCCATGACGCGGATATGGGTCTGGCGGCCTTGCTTGCGGAAAGCCCCACGCCCGGCCACGGCATCGGCCACGACATTGCCTTGGGCCAGCCCCGACGCGGCGAGGCCAGCATTGACGGCGAGTACATTGAAAACCGCCCCGTCGGAACTTTTTGCCAGCACCACCATGCCTGGCGGGCCGCAAAGGGCATTACGCTCGCACCGCGCGAGCCCTGGAGGGTGGCTCACCACCCGCGCGATCAGTTCGCCCATGGGAAAATAGGTGCCCGCCACCGGCCCCGTCGCGATCTCGAAAGAACGTCGCGGCGGCAGGTTCTGCGCCAGCGCGGCGGCAGCCGGCAAAAGGCAGATCAGTGCGGCGAAAAGGCGAAATTTCATTCCTGATGTGCTCGCACAGCTTTGCGACGGGTTTTGGGCAGCCCAACCATGGCCGAACCCCGAAGTGCAAAGCAAGAAGCCTGAATTTTAAGCCTTTTTTGACCGCGTTCGGCCCATTCTAGGCTCCTTAGGCGAAAGGCTTTTCCATGTTGAGGCTTCGTATCGAGCGTTCCGCGCGCCGTCCCAGGCTGAGGCTGGTGCTGGCTGGGCTGGTTTCGGGAGCGGCACTCCTTGGAGGCATGGCCTATGCCGAGGATAAGCCTGCCAACACGAAGCTGAGCCAGGCCCAGTTGAATGACAGCGTGGAAGGCGGCCTGCGCCAAGCCCAGGCTGCCCGCGCGCGGGGCGATCTTAGCGAAGCCGTCAAAGTGTTGAGCCAGCTCATGCTGGTCAATCCCGACGATGGGCGGATCATCTCTGAATACGGCAAAGTGCTGGTGCAGCAGGGCCGCACGAGCGAAGCCCTGGATTTTCTCAAGCGCGCCGTCCAGATCGTGCCGAACGATTGGACGCTCTATTCCGCGCTGGGCGTAGCTTTTGACGGCGCGGGCGATTACGCCAACGCCAAACTCTCCTACGAACACGCCTTGAATTTGCGCCCCGGCGAAGCGGCGGTGCTCAACAATTTTGCGCTGTCGCGCGCCCTGGCGGGAGATCTTATCGCCGCGAAGGCGATGATCGGGCAGGCCTCGGCCAGCTCCAAAGACCCGCGCGTGACGCGCAACGAGGCCTTGATCGGCGGGCTGACCGCAGCGGCGGCAGCCCCGGCCGCGGCTGCCCCGCAAACTGCCCCACAAGCAAAAGCCTCTGTCGCGGCCAAGTCCGTGGCGGCGGCACCCACCACCGCCCCCCGCCCCCTGACAGGGGCCGAAGGTGCCAAGGTGGTGATGCAAGAGGTCCCAGTTGATCCCAAAGCGGGCCCGGTGAAGAAGGCCGCGGCGGTCAAGACCGCGGATAAATCGCTCGACAAGTCCGCGCCCGTGGCGGCCAAACCCGCAAAACCGAAGCAAGGCGACGGCGTTCCGGCACTGCGGCTTTCCGGCGACAGGCTGTAATCGGTTTCAGCTAAAGACTGCGACGGCGCCTCGGCGCGTCACATCACATGGCTGATCTTCATGATCGCCGGGCCCATGATTACGACAAACAGGCAGGGCAGGAAGAACAAGATCATCGGCACGGTGAGCTTGGCAGGCAGCGCGGCAGCCTTTCTTTCGGCATCCATCATGCGCATGTCGCGATTTTCCTGGGCGCAGACACGCAAGGCCTGACCCAGCGGAGTGCCATAGCGTTCAGCCTGGTTCAGCGCAGTCGCCACCGCCTTGACGCCCTGATGGCCGCAGCGCTTGGCGAGATTCTCAAACGCCTGCTTGCGATCCGGCAAATAGGACAGCTCGGCCGTGGTGAGGGCGAACTCCTCTGCCAGCTCTGCCGAGGACTGGCCGATTTCGGCGGCCACCTTGGCGAAGCCCGCTTCCACGCTCATGCCCGATTCAACACAGATCAGGAGAAGATCCAGCGCGTCCGGAAAGGCCGCCATGATCGATTGCTGGCGCTTTTGGATGAGGTTGGTGATGTAGAGGTCGGGAAAATAATAGCCCATCAGGGTGAGCGCCATCGCCACCATGAGCTTAACCATGGGCGCCCAGGCGAAATTGGTGATCAGGAAGAGATACAGCAACGCCACCGCGAACACCAAAAACGGCATCACAAAACGGAAGAAGTTGAAGACCATCAAGGGCGTGGGGCCGCGCAGGCCCGCTTGGGCGAGCTTTCCTTGCGAATCCTCTGATGCCACCAGCTTGGCAAGATCGAAGCGGTCGGAGAATTTCTTGATGAGCTTGGCACCGCCCACCGGATCGGCGCGCAGCGAGGTGCCCTTGCGCCCCGAAATCTGTTCCTTATGGCGCGCGCGCAATTCCTCGCGCCGCTGCGAAACCGACTTCAGGCGCTTATTCAGCGTATCACGCTCGAGCGCCGGCAGCGCCAAGGTGACGATGGTAGCGAAGGCGAGAACGGCAACACAAGCCGTGACCAGAAAGCCCGGATCGAACACCATATCCACGATGTTGATGCTGCCGAACATGACGCCTCAATGCTTGAAGTTGATCATTTTGGACATCACCGAAATACCGATCCCCATCCAGATCGCGCAGCCCACCAGAAGCAGATTGCCCATACGCTCAGTGAACAGCGGCATGATGTAGTTGGGCGCGGTCAGATAGACGATCCCGCCAACACCAGGGGGAAGCGAGCCGATGATCCAGGCCGAAGCCTTGGCTTCCGAACTCATCGCCTTGATTTTGCCCTGCAGGCGTTTGCGGTCGCGCAGCACACCGGCGAGGTTGCCAAGCGCCTCGGCGAGATTGCCGCCCGTCTTCTGCTGGATGGACATCACGATGCCGAAAAAGGACACCTCTGAGGTCGGCATCGAGTCATACATCTTCTTCAAGGCCTGCTCGAGGGTGAGGCCCATCTTCATATTCTCGGTCAGACGCTTGAATTCGCCGCCGACAGGATCGCGAAACTCTCCCGCCACGATGCGCAAAGCATCATTGGTGGGAAGACCCGACTTCACCGAGCGCACGATCACATCGATGGCATTGGCGAAATCCTCTGTGAAGCGCTTCTCACGGCGCCCTTTGAGGATATTCAAGGTCCAGCGCGGCAGCCCCAACCCGGCGGCAAAGGTGCCAAGGATCACCACCAGATAACTTTGGCCTTCAGCAACACAGAAAAGAAGCGCACTCAGAGCAATCAGAACCTGGGCAATATAGAAGCTCTTCTCGCTGACGTTCGAAAGCCCGGCCTGGTCAAGGCGGCGGCGCAGCGTGAGCTGAGGCTTTTTCTCCGCTTGCTTCTTCTCGAAATCCTTCAACGCCGTTTGCATGTTGCGTTTACGGCTGACGGCAGGATCCGGCTTGGCGCCACGCACTTCAGCCTTACCCAGCGCAGCGATGCGTTTTTGCGTGGCGGCATTGCCTGCACCCGCATGGACGACATATGCCCCACCGGCGAGGAGCACGCAAAGAACGGTGGCGAGCACAAACAGCATGCTACACCTGCAACTGATCTAGGGCTTCGGAAAGTTCTTTCTCGAGGCCAAAATAGCTCGCGCGATCCCAGAATTTCGGCCGCACAATGCCGGTGCCGATATGGCGCCCGCGCAGCCTGCCGGTCTCATCCTCGCCCTGGAACTCGAAGGTCAAAAGGTCCTGCGTGATCACGACATCGCCTTCGGTGCCGACCACTTCGGTGATGGCGGTGATGCGACGCGAACCATCGCGCAGACGCTCGGCCTGAACAATGACATCGATGGAGCCGACGATCATCTCGCGGATCGTTTTGGTGGGCAGGGAAAACCCGCCCATGGTGATCATCGATTCCAGGCGGGACATTGCCTCGCGCGGGGAGTTGGCGTGCAGCGTTCCCATGGAGCCATCATGACCGGTGTTCATGGCCTGCAAGAGGTCGAAGGCCTCCGGACCGCGCACTTCGCCCACGATGATGCGTTCGGGACGCATGCGAAGACAGTTGCGCACGAGATCACGCATGGTGATCTGGCCCTGGCCTTCGAGATTTGGCGGGCGGGTTTCCAGGCGCACCACATGCGGCTGCTGGAGTTGCAATTCGGCGGCGTCTTCGCAAGTGATGATGCGTTCGTCGCCATCGATAAAGGCGGTGAGGCAGTTGAGCAGCGTGGTCTTGCCCGAACCGGTGCCGCCCGAAATCAGGATGTTACAGCGGCAGCGCCCAATCACCGCCAAGATGCGGCTGCCCGCTTCAGAGATCGAACCGAAACGCACCAGATCAGAGAGCTTCAGCTTGTCCTTCTTGAACTTGCGGATGGTGAGGGTTGGGCCATCCAGCGCCAGTGGCGGTGCAATGACGTTGACGCGCGAGCCATCCAGCAGACGAGCGTCGCAAATGGGCGAGGATTCGTCGACGCGGCGGCCGACCTGGCTGACGATACGCTGGCAGATATTCATCAACTGCGCATTGTCGCGGAAGCGCACATTTGTCATCTGCACGCGACCCGCGACTTCGATGAAGACGCGGCCCGAGCCGTTGACCATGATATCGGAGATGTCGTCGCGGGCCAGAAGCGGCTCGAGCGGGCCATAGCCGAGGACATCATTGCAGATGTCCTGGAGAAGCTGTTCCTGCTCGGCGATCGACATCACCACCGCCTTGATGGCGATGATCTCGTTGACGATATCGCGGATTTCTTCGCGCGCCGAATCCGGATCGAGCTGGGCAAGCTGCGCCAGATCGATGGTGTCGATCAGGGCGGAAAAGATCGTGGCCTTGATCTGATAATAATCTTCCGAGCGATTGTCGCCCGCAAAAGGCTGTGGAGGTGGCGGCGGAGCAACAGCTATAGCCGCAGCTTTGGGCGGCGGCGGAATCTTGCCCAACGACGACAACGGCTCTTCACGCGCGCCAACGGGAGCCGGAGCTCGCGCCGTTTTTACCTCTGCTGTGCCGCGCTTGCCGAACATCGCCTGTTATGCCCGCTTCTTGTTTCCAAACAGCGAGAAAAGCGAGCTCCTCTGGGGCGGAGCCGCCTTGCGTCCGGTGAGAAGACCGGCGAAATGGCGAATGCCATCCACCACCGGAGATTTCTGACCGAGCTCGGCGATCATCTGACCGTTATTGGCCGCCTGACCGAACAGCAGCGGCTCATATGGCAAAACCAGCGCTGCATCATGGCCGATAGTATCGGCGAAATCCTTGGCCGGGATCTCAGGCCGCTTGGCCAAGCCCGTCTTGTTGAGGACCAAACGCGGCGCCAGATCGTTCGGGCGATTCACCCGCAACACATCCATCATGTTCTTGGTGTTGCGCAGCGAGGCGAGATCGGGATTGGCGACGATGACGATTTCGTCAGCAGCGATCAGCGTCGATTTCACCCAAGGGCTCCAGACACGCGGCAAATCCACCACCACACAGGATGTGGACTGGCGCACGACATCGAGAACCGATTCATACGCCTCCAGCCCATGCTCGAATTCTCGATCCAGCACAGCGGGTGCGGCGAAGAGGGACAGATAATCGCCCCGCTTCAAGAGGATGCGCTCGAGCAGGACATCATCGAGACGCTCTGGCGTGGCCAGGGCATCGGCGACCGATTGACCGGGCTCATCGTTGAAATTCAGCGCCACCGTGCCAAAGGGGAGATCGAGATCAACAATGGTCGTGGTGATCTGCAACTCTTCTGCAATGCACCAAGCGGTGTTCTGGGCGATCGTGGAGGAACCAGCCCCGCCGCGCGCACCCATGAAGGCCACCACACGCCCCAAGGGCCGGCGTTCCGGATCGGCGTAAAGGCCCGAGATCACCTCGATAAGGCGCACAGGATCGAGCGGCGCCACGAGATATTCCGAAGCCCCGCGGCGCATCAATTCGCGATAAAGCTCGACATCGTTGACGCGGCCAATCACCACCACTTTGGTAGCCGCATCGCAGACATCGGCGAGACGATCAATCTCGGCTAGCGCATCGGCGGCGCCAAGCCTGGTCTCGACAATGAGAAGGTTGGGCGTGACCTGGCCTTCGAAATATTCGACCGCGGCGGAGACACCGCCAAGCTGAACCGTGAGCTGCGCCTTGGCCAAGCGGCGATCGGCAGCGGCGCGCTGCAGGGCGGCACCCGTATCGGGATATTCGCAAAAAGCCTGAATGGTGATGCGCGGCACCGGACGTTCGTGCGGCGCGGCACCAAAAGGCTGATCGGGCAGACGCGTATTCATCCCCTAATCCTTGTTCACTTTGGAAACCGCCCCAGACTGGTCTTTGGTCTTTTCGGCGGCAGTCGGTTTGCCATTCTCGTAATTGCCGATCACCACGGCACGGCGTGCTGCATCGGAAGGATCAGAGGGACGCATTTCCAAAAGATCACGCGGATCGGCGACCTGCGCGGCGATATTCTGCTGCACCGCGCAACCGAAGTTCTTCGCCGAGGTATTGTCGTAGGTCTTGCCGAGGTTTTCCGACCAATCCCCGCAAGGCTTGGTGGAGGCCGTATAAGCAATAAAGCCGATTTCCACGCGCTTATCCGCGCCTTCATGGGTGCCCACCAGGATCCGCCCGCGCGGCACGCCCATCTCGGAAAGGCGGGCTCCGAAATAGCGGAGCACCGCGACGGAATCCGACCCTTGCGGAGCGGAGACCGAAATCGACCCCGAACCGCGCGACATGAAATCGGCGACGAAGCCTTCGAATTTGGCGGCATCATCCGGCAGAAGCCCCTGCTCGGAGGCCGCGAAGTTGAGTTTGATCGCCGCAAAATGCGGTTCCACCGAGATCGGATGGTTGACGGAAGGATCAGTGAAGGCCGTGCCATCGCGGTCGGGACCGGCGCAGCTTCCCGCGAGCAGAACAGCACCCACAGCCGCGGCACGCAAAACGTCTTTCAAGCCCGTCATCTTGCGCTCTCCTATGGCACGATATAGCCGACCTGCCCGCCGGCCTTCACGGCCGCCGTTTTGGTCTTGTCCTGGTCGTAGACGGCGTTGAGACGCCCGAAGAAAATGGTCTCAAGATCGGTCGGCAGCACAAACCCGTCGGTGGGCGCGGCGAGTTTTGCCTCGACCGTCGGCTTGACAAGATAGGCCGTCACCAGCACCACCAGTTCGGTTTCATCATTGGCAAAATCGCGGCTGCGGAACAGCGCGCCCAGGATCGGCAGATCCTTGGCACCCGGGAAGGCATCCAGCACCTGCTTGGTGGTGTGCTGCATCAGCCCGGCCACCGCGAAGCTTCCGCCCGAGGGTAATTCCACCGTCGTTTCCGCGCGGCGCACGGAGAGAGCCGGAAGGGTGAGACCGGCCACAGCTGAGGAGCCTTGAAGACTGAAAGACCCAAGTGAGGTCAGCTCGCTCACCTCACTGGAGAGCTGCAGCGATATGCGCCCAGGCCCCAGCACCACCGGGGTGAAAGAGAGGCCGACGCCGAACTGCTTATAGTCGATGGTGATGTTACCATCGCGGTCGCGCGCCACCGGCACGGGGAATTCACCGCCCGCGAGGAACTTCGCCGTCTCGCCCGAAACCGCCGTGAGGTTCGGTTCGGCGAGAATATGCACCAGCCCCACGCGTTCGAGGGCCTGCAAGGATTTCTGGGTGTCGTTCTGGATGTAACACACCCCCTGACGGCCAACGAGTGCACCGACAGGATTGGCGGCTGTGCTGTTAGGGCTGCAGACCTGCCCCACACCGCCCCCCGAAAGATCACTCAAGGCATGGCCGACGAGACTGAATTGGTTTCCAGTCGAAAACGCATAGGGATAGCCACCGACCATGCCGGCCGCCGCGGCGTTGATGCCGAATTGCTTGGCAACGGTGCGCTGCATCTCAGCGATCCGCACTTTCAGCATCACCTGTTCGCCGGTGCGCACCGAGAGAAGATTCACGACCTTCTTGTCATCACCCGCGAACTTCGCCGCGATCACTTGTGCCTTTGTGGATTCGGCAGCGCTCGCGACATGACCGGTGAGCACCACGGTATCGTTGATCGACTGTGCCTTGATATCGGAATCGGGGAAGGACAGCTTGATCAGCTTGGCAAGATCAGTGGTGTCTTTCTCTACCCGGATGTCGATCGAGGCGAGCTGCTTGCCCTGGGCATCGAAGAAGAAAGCGTTGGTTTGGCCGCCCCGCTGCCCCATGAGGAAAATGCGTCGCGGCGTACGCACCACCGCATCCACAATCTCGGGACTGGACACCAGAACGTCGCGCGCATCTGTATCGATTTCGACAAGCGCCGACTTGCCCACACCGAGCGTGATGCGCTGATGCGCGGGGGTCCCATTCTTGGTGGAGATAGAAATCAGGCGCGCCGAGCCTGCGCTATCATCGCTCAGCATCTGGGAGGCTGCAAAGGCCGGCGAGGCCGCAAACAGCAGCGCGGCCGACACACATCCTGCGAGGCGCGGAAGAAGTCCCGTCATCACTGCACGCTCCCATCGCCCGACAGCTTGCGCATCCGGCCATAACGGATGACCGTGACCGCGCCCGAAGAGTCGCCGCCTTTTTTTGAGCGAGGCGCGGTCTCGTCGCCGTTGTCTCCCAAGGGCCTGATCGCCAGCGAAATGTCGCCTTCATTGCGCGCTTGCGAAACAACCTGCGCCTGATCCGGCGTCAATTCGAGCGTGACGGTGCGCACCGCAGAAACGGTCTTCTGCTGGCTGCCATCGGAAGATTGGTCTATCGCGAGCACGCGCACATTCTGGGCGAGAACCGCCGGGATGGCATGCGAGCGGCCCATCATGGTGCCCATGTGGGTATCGATCACATCGACGCGATTATTGGGAACAAGAAATCCGCCTGCGATATTTTCCAGCTTCACAGGCACCGCCAGAGCACGCATGCCATCACCCAGCGTAGCTGCGAGATAGCCCGAGCTTTGCGTCTTCACGATTTTCGCATAGGTGACAGGCTCGCCTTCAACCATCGGCGCGCGTGCCACCATGCCTTCCACCATGCTTGCTGGCGTGGCCGATCCCGGCCTGCGAATGAAGCTGGGATCGATGACTTTCACCGGCCAAGCCTGCCAGCGCACTTGCGCGGCGCCGACGGTCTTTCCAGGCTCGATACGCTGGGCGGCAACAAGAATTTCGGAGGAATCGACAGCGCTGGCCACAGGCTTTTCTTCGGCATGTTTGCCGAACACCGCAGCACGCACCATGAGGGCCACAATGCCAGCAGCAACGGCTGCCAACAACACGACCAGCAAGCGTTTCCTGTCCATCGACCAAGGCTCCTTCAGCGCTAAAGGAGCATGGAACCCTTCAAGATTTGCTTAATGATAGCCTGCCAAAAGGCCCAAAAACCGTGGTTACGCTTTGCTTTAAGCGTTCACGACAAGGCGGAAGATATGGCTTTCAGATAACACGAAGAGCGCGCCGGCGGCGAGCGCGACGCCATAGGGAATTCCCGATTTAGAATCGTGCAGACGTACAATCCAAGCCTGGCTCACCAACCCGGCAGGCAACGGCACACGGCGCGCCATCAGGATAGCAAGTGTTAATCCGCCACCGAGAAGCGCGGACACCAGGGTGTAAGCGAGAAGATCGGAAAACCCGAACCACAAGGCTGTGGCCGCGAAGAGCTTGGCATCCCCGCCGCCAATAAAGCGTGCCGCGAAGAACGCAAAGCCAGCCGCCAGAGCCACCGCGAAAGCAGCCAGATGGCTACCGAGAAACGTCAGGGGCTGGCCGGATACGGCGTAAAACAGAAAAAAGGCGGCGACCAGCGCCAGGCCGATGCGGTTGGGGATCGTGTAGCTCGCCAGATCATAGCCGGCGGCCAGCGCAAGCAAAGCCGGCAAGACAATCGAGACCAGAATAAGAGCCATGGCTTATGCCTCCCAAAAAAAGAACGGCCACCAACGAAGGCAGCCGCTCGATTCCGTGTCCCGCTGACTGCTCGGTAATTATTTGAGCTGCGCGGAAACTTTGCCAAACACGGTGTTCAGGTTCGCGCCGATCGTCGTCAGAGCCGTGATAATCACCACCGCAATGAGGGCCGCGATCAGGCCGTATTCGATCGCCGTCGCACCGGATTCATCGCGGACAAAACGCGCAAAGAGATTCTGCATAAACGCCTCCACTTTTGGACACCCAAGGATGTCCTTAGCCCCCCGATTTTGTACCGGATCGTTGCCAGGACACAGGCCGAGGATAGGCCTTGAGACTTAATGCGCCCTTAAACGGGGCTTTGCGGAATCTGCCATTTGGTTCCGCTATGGCACAAAACACCCCCCGCTCGGCTGGGGCACATCGTAAAGATTTGTCTTTTGTTTACTATCCAAGCAATTAGAACCGGCATTGTCAGACTGCCGCGTTGACCCAAACGAAAACGGCTGCCTTGCGACAGCCGTTTCGCTGATTTGGTTTTGTCGCGGGCATATACCCGCTCGCACGAACCGCTTATTTAAGCTGTGCGGAGACCTTGTCGAAAACGGTTGTGAGATTGGTGCCGATCGTGGTCACAGCCCCAATGATAACCACTGCGATCAGGGCCGCGATCAGACCGTATTCGATCGCCGTCGCGCCAGATTCATCCGTCAGAAAACCCGCAAGAAACTTACGCATTTGAACCTCCACTCACCCGAAGTTGTTTGGCCCGCCATAGGCCTTGCCACCCCGCAAGTGTGCGCATGGCTGTCTTAATCCCGCCTGAATCTCAAAATGTCACCAAAGTGCATATCGTCCCGTTACGGAGCAAAAAAGTGCTTTGGCAGAGGCATGGTAGGATAAAGATTCAGCATCTATTCACTGTGCCGCAACTCTCTTGCACTTCGCCGAATGGCACTTCGGAGAGATGGCGGACTTAAGCGATAGTTTACGGCGCGCCCTTTAAGCTTGGACGTCAGGCTGAGGGAAATCCGATGAACCGCGCGTTATATGCCGCTATTTTTGTGGGCGCCGTTTTCGGACCAGCGCTGGCGGGCTCGCCCTTCTCTGTATCGCTTGATGAAGCGCGGGTGGTTTCGTTTCCCAAGCCGGTCACCACGATCTATGTCGGCAATCCCATGATTGCAGATGTGACCATTATCGATAATCGCCACGCCTTTGTGCAGGGCAAGGCCTTCGGCGCCACAAATGTGATCGCGCTGGACCAAAATGGCCGCCAAGTCGTCAACCAGCAAATCGTGGTCGCGGGTAAAGGCACGTCCACTGTCACGCTGCAGCGTGGCACAAAGCGCAGTACCCTTGTCTGCGGGGGTGGTGCATGCCAGCCCACGCCAATGCCGGGAGACGGCAGAGACAGCTTTGATGAAGCATCCTCCCAGGCGGAGCGCCATCAGAACCTCGCAGGCCACGCCGCCACTAGACAGGATTAGCTAGCTCTTCACTCGCAAATTGGTGATCTGCTGAGCGATGTCTCGGAAAGCGTTTTTCAGATCTGAGCCCGAGGACGGGAAATAAGCATGCGCCGAATCCGTGGCGCAGCTATTGAGCACATCCAGTGCGCTCGCATCGTTGCCGACCTGAAATCCTACCGTATAGACGATGATGCCTTTGGCCTTCATGGCGCTGCAGAGCTGTTTGGCCTGCGACGCCGAAGAGCCGTTGGGGGCGTTACAATTGATGTGGTCGGACGTGTTGCCGCTGCCCGAACCCGCATCCCTGGAAATCACGCCGTTGCAATAAGGCGTGTTGAACGCGCCATCGGTCATCAAAACCGCGACCTTGATGAGATTATCGCCGCCATATGCGGCCGGCTGCTGGGTGGAGCTAGGCCAGAGATAGGAAAAGGCGGGCGATAGGAGATACCAAGCCCAAGCGACACCGATATGGCCAGCGGTGGAACCTGCCGCGGAAAGCCCCTCTACGGTCGCTTTCAACGCCGGCTTGTCGCTGGAGAGCGGCATGATGGTTGCGTTGATGCAAGGATTGGAACTCGCCGCGTAGTTATACCCCAATGGCGTGAGCGAAGGCGCCGCATCGTTATAGGCGTTGGTGGTGCGCTCCGACACGCAAGACGAGGCTGGCAAAAGTGTGGAGCCGCCCGCGGCATTGGCGAAGAAATAATACTGGCAGCCGAGCTTGGTGCAGTAAGCCGTGCCTCCGCCCGCATAACTGCCGTAATTGCGCCCATCGACATTCTTGAGTTCGAAGCTGTTGGTGGTCTTGTTGGCCACGGTATAGGTGTTGCCATTGAGCTGGGTCATGCCCGCGACGCCCGCGATATAGATGATATCGCCATTGGCATATGCGTGGCCGGGCGCGGTGATCACGACGGGATTAGCTCTGCTCGCCCCTGTGATCGCTTTTCCCGCCGCCAGCGCGCCGCGCGCCTGATCCGCGTAAGACCCTAGATTGACCCCCATGGTGTAAGGCGCGATCGCGACTTTTGTGTAAGTCGGACTCTGCTGATCCTGCACCACAATATCGATCAAATCGGACGCCGCGGTCTTGAGATCGGCGATCTTCGTGCCCGACATCGAGCCTGTGGTATCAAGCGCCAGCGCCACTTCGATGTTCTTGGAATTGCGTGTGATGACCGCGGTCGCATCCACCGGGATGGAACTGACACCAACCAGTTTCATCATCACCGTCGGCATGGTGATGGAGACATTCAGGGTGACGTCCTGCCCCGACTGGCTGATCGAAACCGCCTGCGGCACGCCATAGCTCGAATCCACCCGGTAATTCGCGTTGAAATAGCTCTGTGCCAGGGTTTGAACCGCATCGGGCGCGAGATTTGGCGAAGCACCGACCGCAAGCCCTGCGCCGTCGAGCGCGGCCGCCATGGCGGAGCGCACCATCACCGCTCGCGCGAAATCCAGCGCGGCGCAAGCGCAGACCACCATGGGAACAAGCGCGATCGCGTATATCATGGCGACGTTGCCACGCCGGTCGACCCAGAGATGGCGCATAAAGGCAAGGAGCGAGCGCATGGGGACCTTCCCAAAAGCGCCTGAAGGATCGCCCAAACGGTTATTCGATGCCCGACTTATTCCGGGTAACGGTTAGCGTTCCGTTAGGCATTATAACGCGGCTTTAGCCAAAGCTGTTTCACATCAGGCCAGTTTCACCGGGTTTCCATTTACCTTTGAGCCCGCCTATTGGGTCACGCGCAGGGCGCCGATCTGACCGACAATTGTGGCGAAGGCCGAGATGATCTGGCTGGAGGTCGTGAGGGTGAAGTACTTGCTCTTGTCGCTGGCACAGCCCTGCAGCGGAGCCGAGCTTCCCGAACCGCCATTGATGTTCACAAACAGCGTGTAGATGATGATGCCATCCGCCTTGGCATTGCTGCAGGCGAGCGCGAGACGGCCATCCACATCCGAGGAGACGTCGTAGCCATTGCCCGACCAGCGGTTCTGGGTGTTGAGACCGTCAGAGAGAAGGATCATCACGCGCTGAGTGCCGGTGGGCATGACGGGCGGATTGAGCGGCGCCCCCTGGGTCATGGATTGCCAACCCCACACCATGCCGATGGTCTGATTGGTGGAGCCGTTGGGCTGCATGGAATCCACTTTGCTGGACAAGGCGTTCCAATCATAGCCAAGCGGTAGAATGGTGGCTGTCGGACAGCTCGGCGTATTTTCCGCGACGAACAGGCTGGTAGGATCAGATATCGTCGGTGTGGTGTTTCTGACATCCACCGCCTGCCCGTTCGGCTTGGCGGAGCCGCCACGATCCGTGACACATCCGGTCCAGGTCGAATGGGGATTGGCTTTCCAGGTATGGGTGTAGCCCCACCAGCCGGAAGAATCGAAACAGCCGTTCCAGTAATGCCCGGTAACGGTCAGCGAGGGGCAGATATAGCCGCTATAGCTTCCCCAATACGGGATCGCGTTCGTGTCGGATGCACCATTGGACGGGCCGGAGGTGCAGTGATAGCCCTCGTCATAGTCCTGCCAGGGGCAACCGCCACCGGGGCCGATGCTGTTGGACGGAGTTGGCGGGGCCGCATCGAAATCCGAAAAACTGAGCCAACTGGCGTTGCTATACCCCGTACCGATATTCACATCGCGCGCGAAGGGAATAATCGAGACCTGCACATCGCCAGGGTTGGACGCGCTCGCCTTCAAGGTGTCGAGCAATTGATGCGCCGCGGTTTTCAAGGCCGCCATTTTGGACAGGCCAGTGGAATCGGTATCGGCCATCGAGCCCGTGTTATCCAGCACCAGCGACACCCACAGCTTGGCAGTGCCAGCCCATGCCACCGTGCTCGAGGCGCTGACCGGAAGCGAGCTGACGCCAACAATCTTGAGCATGGTGGTCGGCATGACATCGCTGGTTGTCACGGTGACCGAGGAACTTGAAATCGAGACTGAGACCGCGGCGGGCGTGCCGTAGCTGGGATCGATTTTGTAATTGGCGTTGAAATACTGCTGCGCCAGCGTATTTGCGTCGCTTTGCGAAATGTTTTTCTTGCCGCCCACGGCCAGGGCAGCCACATCCAACGCCTCGTTCATGGCCGCGCGCACCATGGTCGCCCGCGCATAATCGAGGCTTGCGCCAATCGCGAGACACAGCGGCACCAGCGACACCGCGAAAATCACCGCGACATTGCCGCGGCGATCTTGCGTGAACGCTTTCAGACGGGCCCACAAAGCGCGCAAACCCAAGAACTCCCCCAAATATCGGCGGAGCATGATGGGGTATCCGTAAAAGGTGCGTTTTTATTTCAGTATATTTTGGGAGATTTGCGCCAAGACGTTAATCCGGTAGTTAGATTAACGTAGAATTCAGCAAAGTATGTGCTTTTGCTTCTGAGATGACGCGGTGCGGACTTTAATGGCGCGCGTCCCGCATTTTGCGGATGGGGAAGCATGCCGATACGGGCTAAGGCGCGTTTTGGGGGGATGAAGCGGCGGGCCATGCGCCTTTGCCTTTCCTTCCTGCGTGCGCGCAAGGCCTCTGCGGCCATCGAGTTCGCCTTTGTGGCACCGATCTTTTTCCTGTTCCTGATGGCGACGATTGAAACAGGCATCATCTTCCTTGGCGGTTTCGTGCTGCAAAACGCAACCAATAGCGCGGCCAGACAGATTCGCACCGGCCAAGTCGCGCTCGGCGGCGTTTCCCAAAGCCAGTTCCGTCAGATGATCTGCGATGGCACTGCGCCACTGCTCGACTGCGACAGCAACCTGCAAATCGATGTGGAGACTTTCGCAAGTTTCGCATCCGCCAACATTACGAACCCAGTGGTCAACGGCAAACTGAACCCGGCGCTCAGTAATTGGCAGACCGGCAGCGTCTGCAGCATCGTACTGGTGCGCGCGTTCTATACCTATAACGTCGCCACCCCGCTTTTGACGCCCTTCCTTGTCAACATCAATTCAACGCAGCACCTGCTCTCTGCGGCGGTCGCCTTCCGCACCGAGCCCTACTCGACGGCGGTCGCGGGATGCTGAAACTCTTCGCCCGCTTCGCCAAGAATCACGACGGCCTCGCCGCGCTGGAATTCGCGCTGATCGCACCGCTGATGATTGTGCTGTTTTATGGCGCGGTGGAGCTTTCCACCGCCATCGACTGCAAATCGCGCGTCAACCGCGTCGGCTTCACAGTGGCCGATCTTGTCGCGCAATCAAGCGCGGTGAGCAGCGCCGACACGACCAATGTGTTCAACTGCGCCAATGCCATTCTCTACCCCTATGCCTCTGGCAACGCGAAGATCATTGTCTCGAGCCTGGTGGATAACGGCAAAGGCGGCGCTACCGTGGCGTGGAGCGATGCCCAGAACACCTCGGCACGCTCAAAAGGCACGACCATGACGGTGCCGGCAGGGCTGATCACCAGCGGTTCAGGTGGCAGCGTGATCTATGGCGAGATCAGCTACAGCTTCACCGCTCCCATCACGTATTTTCTGGGCGGACCAATTACCCTGACTTCGAGCTTTTATGCCAAGCCGCGGCGCTCCACGACCGTGACACACACCTGATTACAAAACGCCAGGGCGCGGCCTGATCAGGCCTTCTTGCACGACCGACGCCACCAGCCTTCCATCACGGCTATAGAGTGTTCCGCGATTGAAGCCACGCGCACCCGAGGCCGAGGGGCTATCCTGTACTAAGAGCAGCCATTCATCGGCGCGGAAAGGGCGATGAAACCACATCGCGTGGTCGAGGCTGGCGAGCTGTACCTTATCGTCATACCAGCCAATGCCATGCGGACAGAGCGAGGTGCCGATGATCGAAAGATCGGAGGCGAAGGCGAGCATGGCACGGTGTAGCGCCGGGTCTTCCGGCACATCGCCTGCCGCCCGGATCCACAGCATCTCCTGTGGCGGGCGCGGCGCGGGATCAAAATAGGGCCTGGGATCAATCGGCCGCGTCTCGATAGGGCGCGGGCGAAACACCCACGCGCAAAGTTCCGGCGGGATTCGATCCTGAGGGATGCGGGCACGCAGCTCGTTATCGCCCTCGAGAGTTTCAGGCGCTGGAACCTCGGGCATGGGCAGGGCATGTTCCAAGCCCGGCTCCTCGCGCTGAAAAGAGGCCTCCAAGGTGAAAATCGGGCGACCATGCTGAATGGCGACAACGCGCCGCGAGGTGAAGCTAGCGCCATCGCGGCAACGCTCGACTTCATAGAGGATCGGAATCTTCGGATCGCCTGGGCGCAGGAAGTAGGCATGCAGCGAATGACACAGCCGCTCTTCCACCGTGCGCGAGGCCGCAATCAGGGCCTGGCCCAGCACCTGACCGCCAAAGACACGCTGAACGCGGTCCTTGGGGCTGACGCCACGAAAGATGTTCTCTTCGATTTTCTCGAGGTCGAGAAGGTCGAGCACTTCCTTGATCGGCGCATTCATGGCATCGAATTAAGCTCGCCTGAGGGCCCTGCGCAAGCAGGGGAATAATATCGGCTATTCCCCTTTGCTCCCGTTCCCTCTAAGTAACGCGGCTTGTCTGGGCCCCGGGGCTCCATCAAAGAAGAACATGGCTAACCAACTGCTCGAACGCGCCGCGCACCAGCGGCCCGCCACAACCAAAAGAGGTGCTCTAGAGCGCCTTTTTACCCTTATGTTTCAAGGGTTTGTCTATAACCAAATCTGGGAAGACCCGGATGTGGATTTGGCGGCGCTGGATCTGAAACCCCACCACCGGATGCTGACCATCGCTTCGGGTGGGTGCAACGTCCTGAATTATATGGCGGCGAATCCCGGCCGAATCATCGCGGTCGACCTCAATCCGAATCACGTCGCGCTGACCAAGCTGAAGCTTGCGGCCCTCAAGAACCTGCCCGATTACGAAACTTTCTTCCGTTTCTTCGGCAAGGCCAATGAGAAGGCCAACCGCGCCGCCTATGACCGCTATGTCAAGGATACGCTGGACGAAGAGACGCGGCGGTACTGGGATAAGCACATCCCGCTGCATGGCCGCCGCATCAACATGTTCGCGCGCAATCTCTACCGTTACGGGCTTTTGGGCCGTTTCATCGGCATTCTGCACGTAGTCGCCAAGCTGCATGGCAAGCGGCTGGAAGAGATGCTGGACGCCAAGACGCCAGAAGAGCAACGCGTTCAGTTCGATAAGTTGATCGCGCCGCTGTTCGATAACAAATCGATCCGGCTGATCTCCAAAAGCCCGGTTTCGCTTTACGCGCTTGGCATTCCGCCAGCCCAGTATGACGAGCTTGCCGGAGATGAGGCCAATATCCTGACCGTTTTGCGCGAGCGCGTAGAACGCTTAGCCTGCGATTTCCCCATCCACGAGAATTATTTTGCCTGGCAGGCCTTCGCCCGCAGCTATGACGTGGATCATCGCGAAGCGGTGCCCGCCTATCTGCGCGAAGATGTCTACAGCAGCATTCGCGGCATGACGGAGAAGGTTGAGGTCAATCACGCCTCGCTGACCGACTTCCTCAAGCGTCAGGATGCCGGCTCCCTGCACCGCTATGTGCTGCTCGATAGCCAGGATTGGATGAGCCCAGCCCAAGCCAGTGCTTTGTGGGCCGAAATCGATCGCACCGCCGACCGCAAGGATGGGCGCGTGATCTTCCGCACGGCGGGGCCGGACAGCATTCTGCCCAAGAAGCTCCCGCCGGAGCTTTTAGCGCCTTGGGAATATCTGGAAGAGGAAAGCAAAGCCTTCCACGCCAAGGACCGTTCGTCCATTTATGGCGGGTTCCACGTCTATGTCCGAAAAGGCTGAACAAGAAACAGCGGGCGGTCACGCCGAACTGATGGACCGGATCTACCGGCATCAGCGCTATATCTATGATCTGACGCGGAAATATTATCTCTTCGGGCGCGACAAGCTGATTGCTGAGATGCGCCTAGGCCCCAAGGCGCGCGTGGTGGAGATCGGTTGCGGGACTGCGCGCAATCTGGTCCGAATCGCCCGGCGCTATCCCGACGCGGAGCTCTTCGGCCTGGATGCCAGCCAGGAAATGCTGAAAAGCGCTGAGGAAACGATTCGCAGAGCCGGACTGTCACGGCGCATCACCCTCGCCCATGGCTATGCCGAGCACCTCAGCCCGGCCATGTTTTCCCAAAGCGAAGGGTTCGACGCCTGCCTCTTCTCCTACAGCCTGTCCATGATCCCGGATTGGAAAGCTTCCATTCGCGCCGCTGAAGCCAATCTGAAGCCAGGCGGCAAAATCCATGCGGTGGATTTCGCAGATCTGACCGGACTTGGAAGACTCGGCCAAGCGGCGATGCTGTTTTGGCTAAGGCTTTTCCATGTCGCCCCGCGCGTGGAGTTGCTGCAGGCCTTGCAAGACCAAGAAGGCGCCAATTTCCGTCTTCTGCCCGGGCGCTATGCCTTTCTGCTCAGCGCAGAGCGGCTCAAGATTTGAGCTTCTTGATGCCGGTTGTGGCCTAAGCGGCACAGATCTGGCCAAACGGCCCTGCGCCTACCGGATTACCTCTTCAGCATCGAACCACAATGTCCTTCGCGCGTATTTGCAGGCGCGCGGCTGATGGCTGGGCGGGAAGAGCGGAAGGACAGAATATCGTGATCTGAAGCGTTAACTTTGCCCAATATTCGAGAACCGCAAAATACATATGCGTTCATCAATTTGGGTTCTTAACAAGTGCGTCGCAATTTGATGAAGATTGTGGGACAAGAGGGCTTGATGTCGGCTCGCTCCACCGCATTTCCACCATATCTTGCGAGAAAACACGCGAAATACGCATTGTGATTGTACCGCCACAGTCAATGATTAATACAATATCAGGCGAGCAAAGGCATGGAATTACGGAAGACGAGAGGGCATATTTGCACTGCCTATGACCTAAGGAGGTCATGGGCTGGAAAGGCAAACTCACTGCCTTCGCAATTAGGGGATTTCAGATGAAGCTTCGTACTCTGGCGCTGACAGGCGCCGCCGTACTGGCGATCGCAGTGCCCGCCGCGGCAAGCGATACGACCGGATGGTACGTCAGTCTCGGCGCTGGTTGGGACAAGTCTGCTGATTACACAACTACCGTAACGACGCCTTTCACCGGTCTGGTGGCTGGCTCAAACAAGACGCCCTACTCGCTCTCGGCGGAAGATGGCTTCCTGATCGCAGGCGCGGTTGGCTACAAGTTTGCTGACAAGCTGCGTGTCGAAAACGAAATCGGTTTCCAGCAGAACCACGTCAACGGTAATTTCGCTGGCCAGACCTATTTCAACGGCACCACGCAGAAGTGGACCGACTTCGTGAACGTGGTCTATGACCACCAGTTCGCGGATAAGTGGACGTTCAGCTTCGGTGGCGGTATCGGCGCTGGCCGCATCGCCACGAGCTACAAGAACGCCTCGGCCCAGTTCTTCAAGCGCACCGATGTGCACTTCGCTCTGCAGGCGATTGCCGAGTTGGATTATGACCTTAACGCTGACACCCAGATTGGCGTCGGCTATCGTTATCGTCATTTCACCGGCGATATCGACGGCAGCTGCGGCACGGGCTGCACGCTCAGCGGCGATGCTCCGAACGAGCATGTTGCTATGTTCAGCATCCGCTACTTCCTGACGCCGCCGCCGCCCCCGCCGCCGCCGCCGCCGCCTCCCCCGCCGCCGCCGCCTCCTCCCCCGCCGCCGCCGCCGCCGGTTAAGACGTTCATCGTCTTCTTCGACTTCAACAAGTCGAACCTGACCTCGGCTGCTCAGGCGGTGGTGACCGAAGCGGTCACGACGGCGAAGAAGAACGGCTTCGTGAAGGTGCAGATCGTCGGCCACACCGACACCGTCGGCTCCGACAAGTACAACATGAAGCTCTCGGTCTCCCGCGCGCAAAGCGTAAAGGACGAGATGGTGCGCCAGGGCCTCGACGGCACGGGCATTGCCATCCAGGGCAAGGGCTTCCACGACCTGCTGGTTCCGACCGGCCCGGGCGTGCGCGAGCCGCAGAACCGCCGCGCCACCATCGATCTGGGTAACTGATCGAAGGTTCCGCGAGGACAATGTTGAGGGCGGGTCGCAAGACCCGCCCTTTTCGTTTGCGGGGCGCCTAGTTGGTTGCGCGGTGTCGATTGCGATGAGCCAGGCACAAAAAAGCCCGGGGCGAACCCGGGCTTTTCAGCCGTTTAGCTGGAACTTACCCTAGTGGCCTGAGCCAGGCGCTGGCGCGGTCACCGTGGGGCCCTGCGGCGCAGTGCTGGGGCTTCCTTCCGCAGCGGGAGCTGTGCCCGCCAGGCGGACGGGATTAGGGCTCGGAATGATCCCGAAAGCCTTGGCGCCCTTCAGGGTGACGGCGACCTGCAATTCGCAGCGTGACACCCCGCCCGAGAGCTCGGCGACGGGAACATCGGCAACGAAATCCGCCAGCTCCATTTTCGTGGGGCCTAAGGCCGCGGCAGCCACCAAGGTCGCCTCTTGGCAGAAATCATCGTGATTGCGGGTACGGCGCAGCTCGGCCTTGGCGGCCAGCTCGGTCTTGAACAGGTTGTAGGCCTTATCCCCCTGCTTGGCGCCCATGACGCGGCCAAACATCTTCAGCATCAGCTTGTCGGAAATCTGCAGATCCCTGGAAAACCGGGTTTGGAACGCATTGTAGTTGTCACGGGCCGCATCACCGCAGGTGAGCGCCGCATCCATGAGTTGCTGCTGGATTGCCGTGGTCTGCATGGCCGAAACCTCGGCCGGATCGGCACATTTGCCGGAAACCGCCTTGGCCTTGGGCGCCGCCCCCGCAGCCACGAACATTACGGCGAAACAGACGCCCGCCACCCCCAGGGTCTTGATCTTCATACCATCCTCAAAAACCAAAAAGCGGGCGGAGCCTATCACCGCCGGTGCGGTAGGGGTCAATCTTTCCCCGCCGCCTCGCAAGGACAAATTTGCGCTCCCTGCGGCTCCTTTGCCGCAAGCCTGGGGCGGGAGGGCGCGCGCCGTCCTTTCCTTGAGCGCCAAGGGCCTGTATTGCTCCGCCCCGCTCTCTGCGGAGCCGCTCTATAAGGAGAATGCCATGACCTACAAAGTCGCCGTGGTCGGTGCGACCGGCAATGTCGGCCGCGAAATGCTGAGCGTTCTGGCCGAACGCCAGTTTCCCGCCAGCGAAGTCGTGGCGCTCGCCTCCACCCGCTCCACGGGCCGCGAAGTCTCCTTCGGTGACAAGGTGCTGAAGGTGCACGCCCTCGACTATTACGACTTCAAGGGCACCGATCTCGTGCTGATGAGCGCGGGCGGCAAGGTTTCCAAGGAATGGGCGCCCAAGATCGCCCAGCACGTGCCTTTCATCATCGACAACTCGTCGACTTGGCGCATGGACCGCGACGTGCCGCTGATTGTGCCGGAAGTGAATGCGAGCGTGCTCGACGCCGGGATCAAGAAAGGCATCATCGCCAACCCCAATTGCTCCACCGCGCAGCTCGTGGTGGCATTGAAGCCCCTGCATGACGAAGCCACCATCAAGCGCGTGGTCGTCTCCACCTATCAATCCGTTTCGGGGGCAGGTCACGAGGCGATGGACGAGCTTTTCCGTCAGACCCGCGCCGTGTTCGTGGCCGATCCGATCGAGGTTGAGCGCTTCCCCAAGCAGATCGCCTTCAACGTGATCCCGCATATCGATGAATTCCTCGATTCCGGCTATACCAAGGAAGAGTGGAAGATGATGGTCGAGGTGCAGAAGATCCTTGATCCGGATATCCAAGTGACGGCGACGGCGGTGCGCGTGCCCGTGTTCATCGGTCATTCCGAGAGCGTGACGGTCGAATTCGAAAAGCCGATTACCGCCCAGCGCGCCCGCGCCATCCTGCGTGAGGCCCCTGGCTGCCTTGTGATCGATAAGCACGAGGATGGCGGTTATATCACCCCGGTGGAATGTGCCGGCGAAGACGCCACCTTCATTAGCCGCATCCGCAAGGACCCGACGGTGGAGCATGGGCTGTCGCTGTGGGTGGTCTCCGATAATCTGCGCAAAGGCGCCGCGCTGAACGCGGTGCAGATCGCCGAATGCCTGATCAATCGCAAGCTTCTGGAAGACTGAGTGACGTGAGGGGGACATTGGCTAATATCCGGCCGCGCCGCAGCGTCCTCTATATGCCTGGCTCCAATGCCAGAGCGCTGGAGAAGGCGCGCAGCCTGAAAGCGGATGCGCTCATTCTCGACCTCGAGGACGCGGTGGCGCCCGAGGCCAAAATCTTGGCGCGCGAGCAGGTCTGCGCGGCGATCCGCAAGGGCTTCGGCAAGCGCGAGGTGGTGGTGCGCGTCAACCCGCTCGACAGCGAATGGGGACACGCGGATGTGGCGGCCATCGCGGCGGCCAAACCGGATGCGATCTTGATTCCGAAAGTATCGTCGCCCGATCACATCGCGGCCGTGGCGCGGGAGCTTTCGCCGGAAGATCATTCCACCGCCTTATGGGCGATGATCGAAACCCCGCGCGGGGTGGTGAACCTGCCTGCCATCGCGGCAGCGGGCGAGCCGCTGCAAGCCCTGGTGCTGGGCACCAACGACCTCATCAAGGAGCTTGGCGCCACGGTGATGAAGGACCGCGCCAACCTGCTTCATGTGCTGGGGCAGATCGTGCTCGCGGCACGGGCCTTTGGGCTTTCTGTCATCGATGGGGTGTATAACGATATCAGCGACGCCGACGGCTTCGCATTTTCCTGCTTCCAGGCGCGACAATTCGGGTTTGACGGCAAGACGGTGATCCACCCCAACCAGATCGAGACCTGCAACCTCTCCTTCTCGCCCTCGATGGATGAGATCGATGCGGCCATGCGCATTGTCGCCGCCTTCAGCAAGCCTGAAAATTTAGGCAAGGGCGCGATCAAGCTCGACGGGCGCATGGTGGAAAAGCTGCACGCCGATGCGGCCCGCCGCACCCTTGCCCTCGCGGAGGCGATCGCCGGGTTATGAGTGTTGCCGCGCGCTATCGCTCTCTCGTCGCCGAAGGGCATATCCGCTTCGACGCGGGCCAGGAAGAAGCCGCTTTAAAGCTCGACACCCTCGCCGATGCGCTTACCTCTTATAAGCCGGGCCTTCTCGGAGCGCTGTTCGGGCGCAAGGAGGCACCGCGCGGGCTATATCTTTGGGGCGATGTGGGCCGGGGCAAATCCATGCTGATGGATTTGTTCTATGGCGAGCTTGCCATCGAAGAGAAGCGGCGGGTGCATTTCAACCTCTTCATGGCCGGCGTGCACCAGATGCTGCACAAGTTGCGCGCCGACGAGACGGTTGCCGATCCCCTGCCGCTGGTGGCCGACAAGCTGCAGCAGCGCGTGCTCTGCTTCGACGAGTTTCAAGTGGAAGACGTGGCCGATGCCATGATCCTGGGCCGCCTCTTCGAGCAGCTTCTGGCGCGCGGCACGGTGATCGTCGCCACCTCCAATACCCCGCCGGAGCGGCTTTATATGGGCGGGCTTAACCGCCAGCTTTTTTTGCCCTTCATCGGATTGATCCAGGCGCGGATGGAAGTGGTCGAGCTCTTAGGCGAGGATCACCGCCGCGATTTCGCGGGCAGCCGCTATTGCGTGGGCCCGGATGGCCCCGCCGCGATGGACCGGGTGTGGCGGGCGCTGGGCGGGGAATATGAGCATATGCGCACCCTCTCGGTCTTGGGCCGCGCCCTCACCATTCCCAGGGCGGTGGAAACGGCAGCACGCTTCACCTTTGCCGAGCTATGCGAGGCACCTTTAGGGCCGGCCGATTACCTTGCCATCGCTGGGGCTTTTCAGACCTTGGTGATCGACGCCATCCCGGTTTTGACCGAGCGCAACTCCGCCAAGCGCTTCACCACCTTGATCGACGCGCTTTATGACGCCAAATGCGGGCTTTATTGCGCCGCGGCGGCGGAGCCCGACGCGCTTTACCCCGAGGGCGGCGAATCTTTCCAAAGAACAATCTCCCGCCTTCTGGAAATGCGCAGCGATACCTATATTGAGCGGGCAACCCTTTAACCCGCCGCTGCCATGTTCTGGAATATCTACAGCGTCAGCCTGACCATTCTCGCCGCGGTGGCGCTGTATTGGCTGGGTCCCAAGGTCATTGCCGCCTTCCGCCGCTTTGACGACGAGAACCGCGCCCGCATCGAAAATGAGCGGGCCGACCGGCGCGATGCCGCCGCCCATATCCGCCACACGCTGGGGGTCGCTTCCGAGCAGGTGGAAGACATCCTGGAAGTGGCCGAAAGCGATCCGCGCACGGGCATGATGGTGACACGTTATATCTTCGAAGGGGTGCGCTATGGCTCGCGCGCCGAGGCCGAAAACATCCGTGCGCAGAAGATCGGCGATATCGCGCGCGGCTTTTATCGCGAATTACCCGCAGCGCTCGCGGCGCGCAGAAGCGGTGAAAGGCTGGGCTAAAAGCTTTAGCTGGGGCCAAAAAGGCTAAGGATTAGTCCGTATCCGTACTAGCCCGTAGTAAGCGGTGTCGCGCGTCCAAAAGTTTTGCGTACAAACGAAAGAAGCGCGCATTTGCGCCACTTTTCCGCCACGCTGCGCGCGGGGCACCCGCAAGAGGCGTAGCTGAGCCAACGGACCGCTCTGGTAAGTTTATACGGCTTTTCAACAAATCGGCGCCAACCCTACCCGCAATGAAAGAACCCGCGATAGTGCGGGGAACGCGGGATGAGCGTCCATGAACTTCAAAGACCTTTCCGTCAGCAAGAAGCTGACCGGCGTATTCGCCCTGGTGCTAGCCGTGACGGTAGCGCTGGGTCTGTTCGCGCAGTACAGCCTTTCGAATGTGAACAAGGTTGCTGATGACGTCGCCTTCAATTGGATGCCATCCGTCAAGGCGCTCGGCAAATACGAATATGCCGTTACGCGCTATCGCGCCGTTCAAAACAACGCCTTGCGGACCATGTCCGATGAACAGCGGCAAGCCTTGGACGCACGCTTCCAAAAAACAATAACTCAAATTGAAAGTACCTGGGCAGCGTACAAGCCACTTATCACACCGGGTGAGGAGCAACGGCTTGCAGCAAACATTGAAGCCGCGAAGGCCGCTTATGACACCATGCAGGCCAAGGGCATGGAGATCGTCAAAACCCAAGGCGATGATGCCGCGCTTAAGTTTCTTGCTGGCGAATCTCGCACCAGTTTTGATGCCCTCATTAATGCCATAGATGCTGACGTCGATTTTAATGATCGCATGAGCAAGCAGGTAGCCGAGGCCGGAAAAGCAGCCTATGCCACTGCCCGCATCTGGATCTTTATCGCGCTCGGCCTTGCCGCACTTCTTTGTGCCGCCTCCGGTTATGTGCTGGTGCAGGCCATTTCCAAGCCGCTCGGCAACATGACCGATGCGATGGGTGAGCTGGCTCGCGGCAACCTCAACACCCACGTGCCGCATAGCGATCAGCAGGATGAAATCGGCAAGCTCGCCGAAGCAATGACGAGCTTCAAGAACCAGCTCCATGCCGCCGAACAGGCCAAGGAAGAGCAGACGCAGATCATCGTCTCCTCTATCGGCACGGGGCTTGAGCATCTGGCGAAGGGCGATCTCACGCATCGCGTTTCGGCCAACCTGACCGGCGCCTTCGCCAAGCTGAAGGGCGACTTCAATGAAGCCATGGAGCGCTTGCAGGACACGGTGAAGAACGTCCTTGGCTCGACACATCAGATAGCCAACAACGCCAACGAAATCTCTACCGCCGCCGACGATCTTTCCCGCCGCACGGAACAACAGGCCGCCAGCCTGGAAGAAACCGCCGCCGCGCTGGAAGAAATCACCGCCACGGTGAAGAAGACTGCGAGCAATGCCAAGGAAGCCAGCCACAGCGTGGCCGGTGCCAAGGATGCCGCCGAGAATGGCGGGCGTGTTGTGGAAACCGCGGTCAAGGCGATGGACGCGATCGCGCAATCCTCCAAGCAGATCACCGACATCATCGGCGTGATCGACGAGATCGCCTTCCAGACCAACCTTCTCGCCTTGAACGCGGGTGTCGAAGCGGCACGCGCGGGTGAAGCGGGCAAGGGCTTCGCGGTCGTGGCCTCTGAAGTGCGTGCCCTGGCACAGCGCTCCTCGGAAGCGGCCAAGGAGATCAAGGCGCTCATCAACACCTCGAGCGAGCATGTCGGCAGCGGCGTGAAGTATGTCGGCGAAACCGGCCAGGCCTTGAAGCGCATTGTCGATCAGGTGCTGCAGATCAACAGCCTGGTCAACGAAATGGCGCAGGCCGCCGAGCAGCAATCCACCGGTATCGAGCAGGTGAGCTCCGCCGTTGGTCAGATGGATCAGGTCACCCAGCAGAACGCCGCGATGGTGGAAGAATCCACCGCCGCCTCGCGCAATCTTGCCGGCGAAACCAAGGTCCTGACCGAACTGGTCGGCTTCTTCTCCGTCGGCGATATGCAGTACGGCACCCCGGTCGCGACGACGCCGCGCCATATGCCTCAGCCCGCCATGCGACGCCCGGCCGCCAAGCCGATGCCACGCATGGCCGCAGCCGGCGGCGGACGCGCCGCGCCGGCCACCAAGGCCGCGCCTGCGGGCGGCGAAGACTGGGCCGAGTTCTAAGCTATAAGGGGCGGCAACGCGCCGCCCCATCTTTCTTGCGCCGGAAAGCGCATTACCTTCGAGGAGAACGCCGGTGAGTGATCATCAGCAAACCGCCGACAGCCGCCAATACATTACCTTTTTCGCCAACGGCCAGGAATTCGCCGCCGACATCATGGCGATCCGCGAAATTCGCGGCTGGACCGATACCACCGCCCTGCCGCATGTGCCGCATTATGTGCGCGGCGTGATCAATCTGCGCGGCATTGTGCTGCCGGTGATCGATCTTAAAGCCAAGCTGGGTCTCGGGCTAACCGAAGCCTCGCCCAAGAACGTCATCATCGTGGTGTCTTGGGATAATCACACCACGGGTGTTCTGGTTGATGCGGTCTCCGATATCGTGACGGTTCGCAGCAGCGATATTCAACCCCCGCCGGATATCATGGATGCGACGCAAGACAGCTATGTCGACGGCATCGCAGTCCTGGACGGACGCATGGTGACGCTGCTGGCCACCTCGCATTTGATGGCGATGACAGAAAACGCGGCAGCTACAGCGGCGATAGAAGCCGCTTAATCCCGCCCCGACACCACTATCGGGGAAAAACAGCCCAGGATGAGGCGCTTGGCATCGAAAGGCGGATTGCCGGCGCTCTCCATCCTGGGATCCTGATGCATCTTTTCTTCCGCGATGTTGAGGCTCTCCTTATCGGGCCATATCTGCCAGGAGAAGACGATCTTCTCCCCCGCGGCGGCGGCGACGGCTTTGCGGAAGTCGGTGTGCACCCCGTCCGGTACGAAATCTTCCAGACACTCGACGATTTCGAGACAGCCATATTCTCGGAAAAAGGCGGCGCTGTTTTGCGCCCAGGCACGATAGGCCTCCAGCTTGTCTTCGGGCACAGGAATGACGAGGCCACAGACATACATGCCAATCCTCCACGATAAGAAGCGTTAGGCGTTGGTGCTTATCCGCGCCGCCATATCGGCATAAGCATCCGCGATGAGCTGGCGCAAGGCGGCGGCATCTATGGGCTGGCCCCAAACAAGCTTGACGTGGCGCATACGCTTGCCGCTTCCAAGCAAAAGGCAAGCAGGGTCCTTTAGCGCGGCGCCCTGATAAAAGCCGACATTCACATGCGCGGCGAAAGCATCGACATAGGCAAAAGCGGCATCCCTTACGCAGGCCGTGGGATGCCCATCATGCAAAAGCTCGCATACATCATCGCCGCAACCGCGCATCTGATCGAACCACAAAAGCGCAAGCTGCCTTAGGGGATCGCCCTCATGCGCGAACCATGCGGCGACTTCGCGATTATGCCGGACGGCCGTAGGAAATCGAAAGAGCGCATCCATTACATCTGCCCCGCAGGCGGCAAATGATTAGAACACGCTTCCACAGGCTTGATGCACCAAATAGATGCAATGCTCGTCTGCGTTATCGGCAGAACACTTGATGGTGATCAGGCGCGCATCAGGCTGGGCAATTTTCCGACATCGCCACCCGCCTCACGCATGAAATAGCGCCGCAAGGGGCCGATTTTATCGACGATCCCCATGCCCAGATCGCGCGCCAAACGTAAGGGCGCAATGTCGTTGGAGAAGAGGCGGTTCAACGCATCCATGGTGAGCGCCTGCGTAACGGAATCAAAACGGCGCCACTGCTCGTAGCGTTTCAAGACATCGAGCGCCCCAATATCCTGACCAAGCGCGGCGGCGTCCAAAAGTACATCCGCCAGAGCCGCGGCATCGCGCAGACCCAGATTGAGCCCCTGACCGGCGATAGGATGGATGCCATGGGCGGCATCGCCCGCCAGCGCAAAACGCGATTTGACGAAGCCGCGCGCCAGATGGAAGCGCAAAGGATAGGACCAGCGCGGCCCTTCCTGATGGATCGCGCCCAAATGCTTGCCAAAACGGCGCGCGATCTCAGCTTCGAATTCGGCTTGCGGCAGCGCCATCATCGCTTGCGCGATATCGCGCTTTTCGGTCCACACCAAAGAGGCGCGATTGCCCGTGAGCGGCAAAATCGCGAAGGGGCCGGAAGGCAGGAAATGCTCATAGGCGGTGCCATTATGCGGGCGCTCGTGATGGACGGTGGCGACAATCCCCGATTGCGGGTAATCCCAGCGCACTACACCGATCCCCATCTCATCCCGCGCTTTGGAATCGCGCCCATCGGCAGCGACCGCCAGCTTGGCGAAGAGAGTTTCGCCGGTGGAAAGGCGCACCCCGATAGAGCCTTCACCCGGAATGATGCCGGTGACAGAAGCCGGGGCGACGACCTTGATCTGCGGCTCATCAGCGACCGCGCTAAACAGCGCGCGGCGAATGGCGCGATTTTCAGCAATTGCCCCGAGAGGTTCGCCGATTTCCTGGCCGTCAAAATAAAGCGAGAAGGGCGATGCGGGCTTATCGAGCGGCGCATCCGTAACGAGAATTTGCTCGATGGGCTGCGCGTAGGGAGCGAGCTCCGCCTCGGCGCCAAGGGCGCGAAACAGCCGCAAGCTCGCGTAAGACAAGGCAGAAACCCGTCCGTCGAAATTTTCTTGCAAGGCCGCGTCGGCAGTGACGGGATCAATTACCGTCACGCTTAGCCCCCCTCGGGCCAAGGCCAGCCCTAGGGCCATTCCGACAAAACCGCCGCCGCCAATGATCACATCGCTATCCATGGACAAGGAGTCTCACGCCAGGATGCGAGGGTCAATGCTTAAAATATAGGCAGTTAATTTGCCCCGGCTACGAATTGCGCAGGTTTTCGCCACAAAGCACGCGAAACATCCTGTCGCACCGTACAAAAAGCATAAATTTCAGAGACTTAGCTCTGCTGAGGAAGTCGGCACGGTTCTTGATGAAAAGAAGGCGTGAGGCTTAACAGCGGGAAGCAGCGATGAAACTTATCACGGCGATCATCAAGCCCTTCAAATTAGACGAGGTGCGTGAATCGCTTTCAGCTCTGGGCGTCCAGGGCATGACGGTTACGGAAGTGAAGGGCTACGGCCGCCAGAAGGGGCACACGGAAATCTATCGCGGCGCGGAATACGCCGTCAGCTTCCTGCCCAAGCTGAAGATCGAAGTCGCTGTGAAATCCGAGATCGCACCTGCGGTCCTTGATGCCATCACCTCCAAAGCGAAAACCGGCCAGATCGGCGACGGCAAGATCTTCGTCACGCCGCTCGAACAAGTGGTGCGCATCCGCACCGGCGAAACCGACGGCGACGCCCTCTAAGGGCGCTGTCTCATCCTTGGGATCAAAGTTTAGGGGACTTTAGTATGAAAGGATCGAACATGAAGAAGCTGGCGCATGGTGCGCTCGCCGGGCTGGCAGCTCTTGCCGCCACAACGGGGGCTGCGTTCGCGGCTGGGCCCAAGATCGACACCGGCGATACCGCCTGGATGCTGACGTCGAGCGCGCTGGTTCTGTTGATGACCATTCCGGGTCTCGCCCTCTTCTATGGCGGCATGGTGCGCCGCAAGAACGTGCTCGCCACGATGGCGCAGAGCTTCGGCGCCACCTGCCTTATCACTGTGTTGTGGTACGTCATCGGCTATTCGATCGCCTTTACCTCCAACCCCGACCCGGTGTGGAACCAGTATATCGGCGGCCTTTCCTATCTCTTCCTGCAGCCTCTGGGCCTGAATGCGCAGTCCTCCTTGGCCGGTACCATTCCGGAATCGGTCTACATGTTCTTCCAGATGACCTTCGCCATCATCACCCCGGCACTGATCGCCGGTGCCTTGGCGGATCGCATGAAGTATTCCGCTTTCCTGTGGTTCATGGGTCTGTGGCTGATCTTCGTCTATTGCCCGGTGGCCCATTGGGTCTGGGGCGGCGGCTGGCTCGGCACCAAGGGCGCCCTCGACTATGCCGGCGGCTCGGTCGTGCATCTGAACGCTGGTACCGCGGCTCTTGTCACCTGCCTGGTTCTCGGCAAGCGCAAAGGCTACGGCACCGAAAACATGGCGCCGCATAACCTGGTCCTGTCCGTCATCGGCGCCTCGCTGCTGTGGGTCGGCTGGTTCGGCTTCAATGCGGGCTCGGCTGTGACCTCCAACGTCAATGCCGGTATGGCGGCTGCCGCGACCCAGATCGCGACCGCTGCTGCGGCGCTCTCCTGGTCCTTCATCGAATGGCTGATCTCCAAGAAGCCGTCCGTTCTCGGCCTGATCTCGGGTGCGGTGGCCGGCCTTGTGGCGATCACCCCGGCTTCGGGCTTTGTCGATGCCACGGGCGCCGTCTTCATCGGCCTGATCGCGGGTCTGGTCTGCTACACCTCGTCGGTGTGGGTGAAGCACATGATCGGCTACGACGACTCGCTGGACGCCTGGGGCGTGCACGGCGTCGGCGGGGCGCTGGGTGCCATCCTGACCGGCGTGTTCGCGAAGAACGCGATCAACTCGCTCGGCAAGGGCTGGCTCTATGACGGCAATCTTGCCCAGATCGGCATCCAGGCCATCGATGTGGTTGCGGTGTTCGTCTACTCCGGCGTCGTGACCTTCATCATCCTGAAGCTGATCGACCTGGTGATCGGCCTGCGCGTCTCGCCGGAAGTCGAAGTCGAAGGCCTCGACATCAACCTCCATGGCGAAACGGTCCACGGCTGATCCTTCCGGGGTACCGTCTCCTCCAGAAAAACTGGGCGCCTCCACAAGAGGCGCCCTATTTTTTTGCCTTGTATGGCGCGCTTATTCCGCCGGACCTTCGATGGTGACGCCTTCCTTATGCAGGACCTCGGCAACGCCGGTCTGCCGCAAAATCGCACCAATATCGGCGACCATCACCACCTTGCCCGGCGTAGAGAGCGCTTCGTGGATCACCTTGAGATAATCGGCGACGGCGCGGTCTTTGATCTTGCCGAAGCTCGTGGCCTGCTGGATGCAGATCTCAAAGGGATGCGGCACAAAATGCGCCTTGATCTCTTTCACATTCCCCACCGCCCACGCCTCACTTAAGGGCTTGGCATTGGGCGTCGCGACTTCGGTATAGGCGATGGAATCGGCAAGGCATTTCTGCTGAGCAGGTTGCGGCAGACGCAACATCTCCTTGAGCATGTCGAGGGCATCGTAATCGCCGATCATCTTAACCGGCACGCGATGAGTTTTGGCGAGGTCCTTCACATTCGAAATGGCGCCATCGACAACCAGCTCATGGACCTTGTTGAACTCTCCAGGCAGTTTGGCGGCAACCAGCACGGGTGGATCATCGTCGAATTTTTCCGGACCGAACTTCAACGCCGTGCGCGCGGCGACGAAGCGGGCTTTCAGATCAGGCGGCAGCGTATCTTCCAGTTTCTTGCCATCCGGCATGGAAAGAAGCCCGCGATGGGTGAGCAGAAACCAGCCCGCCGATAAAAGCCCTGCCGACGCGGTTGGCGGAAGATAGACCGCCCGCGCACCCTTAATCGTGTCGCTCATATGGTCGAGGTTGATCGTGGTGCCCTTCACCATCGGTGCAACCGTTCCCAGGATGAAAATCTCGGCCTCGCCCTTCTTCACATGCCAGAAGGCCGGGCCGGGCTTTTGGGCCACCACTTCGATGACTTCGTTGGGCGCCCATTCTGTCGTGGATGCTGCAGGCGCGACGGGGGGAGGCGAATCGGCGGAGACAGCCGTAGTGATGAGCAGGAATGCGCCGAGCGCAGCCAACGCAGATTTCATCGCGAAACTCCCCAAGCCAAACCCAGCTAACGCCGCAAAGATGAGCGGAGCACAACGGCATAATTAAGGTTGTGTCAGGCACCACGTGTCCCGCCATAGACGGCGGAGTCGCGCAAAGGTTAAAGTCCGCGCGCCATGCTAAACACCCAGTCTTCCGACACGCTTTTTCCCGGACGCCTTGCCCAGCTTCCGCAAGGCTCGTTTGCCAAGCTCGCGAACCTTCTCGATTCGGAAAAACCGGGCGAGGAGCCGATTAGCCTGGCCGTGGGCGATCCCAAAGGGGCCGTGCCGGAGTTTGTGATGGAAGCCATAAACGCCTCGGCCGCCAAGTTCGGCGAATATCCCCCGATCAATGCCACTGCGGAATGGCGTCAGGCGGCGGCGGGCTGGCTGAAGCGGCGCTTCGGCGCCGAGCTTGATCCTGAAGTGCAGGTCTTGCCGCTCAACGGTACGCGTGAAGGACTATTCCTGGCGCCGTTCATTCTGACCCCGGAGGCGAAAGCCGGGCAGCGCCCCGCCATCCTGCTGCCGAACCCGTTTTATCAATGCTATGCGGCGGCGATTTACGCGGCGGGAGCCGAACCGGTCTATGTGCCCGCTACGGAAGAAAGCGGCTTCCTGCCGGATTTTGCGAGCCTACCCCGATCGGTGCTGGCACGTTCGGTTGCTGCCTACATCTGCTCTCCCTCCAACCCTGAAGGCGCTGTGGCGAGCAAAGCGTATTGGCAAAGCCTGTTCGCGCTGGCCGACGAGTATGATTTCGTCGTCTTCGCAGACGAATGCTATGCCGACATCTATCGCGAGACCCCGCCCGTTGGCGCCTTGACGGTACGAGGCGCACCTTATGCGCGGCTCTTGTCCTTCCATTCGCTTTCCAAGCGGTCCGGCTTGCCGGGCTTGAGGTCAGGAATCGTGGCAGGGAGCGTTGAGCTGATGACGCGCTTCAGGGCTTTGCGCAATTATGCTGGGCCGCAGGTGCCCGCCCCGCTGATTGCAGCCTCGGTAGCGGCCTGGAGTGATGAAGCCCATGTCGGCGCCAACCGAGCGATGTATCAGGAACGATTCCGGCTGGCTGAACAGTGTTTGGGCCATTTACCCGGCTTTTTCCTTCCCGAAGGCGGCTTTTTTCTTTGGCTGAAGGTCGGCGACGGGGAGAAAACCGCGCTGAAGCTCTGGCAAAAGAGCGGCATCCGCGTTCTGCCAGGGGCCTATATGGGCCGGGAAATGCGGCCGGGCGATCCCACGAGCAATCCCGGACATGCGTATATACGGGTTGCACTCGTCAACGATTTATCAACCATTAACCGAGCACTTACTAAGATTGCCGGTCAGTTGAGCTGCGAGGGACCATGAGCGGGGTCAGAACCTCTGGAGTCTACCAGCCGCGCAAACGTGGGGCCGCGCTGGCCGAGACCTTCGAAAACGCCCGTCGTGAAGTGATGCGCTTTTTGCGCGTCTTGATGGTACGCGGCTCGGGCGCTCTGGTGCTGGGCGCAGGCGCGGCGATGCTTTTGGCGCTGATCACCTATAATCCCGCCGATCCGAGCGCGAATACCGCGACCAGCCGCGAAGCGACCAATCTTTTGGGGCCCTTCGGCGCCACCGCCGCGGACCTGCTTCTGCAATATATCGGCTTTGCCTCACTCATCTTCCTGGCCGCACCGATCGCCTGGGGCACGCGCGCGCTGATGGGCTGGAACCTGGACCATGCGCGCTGGCGCGGTGCGGCTTGGCCGCTCGGCGTTGTTTTTACCGCGGCAGGTCTTGGCCTTCTGCCGGGGCCGGAGAGCTTCGCAGCGGGCGGCAATGTCGGGATCTTCTCGGTGATGATGGCAACCCGCGCCGCCCATGCCTGGGGCCAGCCCTTCATCGGTTGGGCCTTGCCCATGCTGTTCCTTTTCACGGGCCTCGCCTTTGGCGTTCTGGCCACCGACATCAAATTGAAGATGCTGGCGAAAGGCGGCCTGCACGCCCTGACCCTCTTCTATTGGATCGGCAGCCTGTTCAAAGCGCCCGAAGCAAAACCCGTCAAGAAAGCTAGCCGCCGGGTGGAGCCGCGCATCAAGCGCGAAAACGCGCCTGAGGAAGAAAGCAGCGACGCGCCGGAATACGAGGAAGAGATCGAAGAAGACGAAGAGCAGCCGAGCCTTGATCTTGCGCCCGCGCCGGGCTCGCGGGTGAAGCGCGAGGAGGCCAAGAAATCCTCTGCACCCAAGCGCGCCCAGCAGCCAGCCCTGGCCTTGGCCTCGGGCGATTATGAATTGCCACCGCTGGGGCTTCTGGCTGAGCCGGTACATGTCGGCGATCAGACCGCCTTCTCCGACGAAAGCCTGGAAGAAAATGCCCGGATGCTGGAATCGGTGCTCTCCGATTTCGGCGTGAAAGGCCGCATCGTGGCGGTGCGTCCCGGCCCGGTGGTGACGCTTTATGAATTCGAGCCCGCGGCGGGTGTGAAATCTTCCCGCGTGATCGCGCTCGCCGATGACGTGGCGCGTTCCATGTCGGCGGTGGCAGCACGTATCGCCGTGATCCCAGGCCGCAATGTGATGGGTATCGAGCTTCCCAATCACACCCGCGAAACCGTTTATCTGCGTGAACTTCTGGCCTCGGCGGAATTCGAGAAGGCCAAGGCTCCCCTAATCCTGGCGCTGGGCAAAACCATCGGCGGCGAAGCGGTGATGGCCGATCTCGCCAAGATGCCTCACTTGCTGATCGCCGGTACCACGGGTTCGGGTAAGTCTGTCGCGATCAACACCATGATCCTATCGCTGCTTTATCGGCTGCCGCCGGATCAGTGCAAGCTGATCATGATCGATCCCAAGATGCTGGAACTCTCCGCTTATGACGGCATTCCGCATCTTCTGACCAGCGTCGTCACCGATCCGCGCAAGGCGGTGGTTGCCCTCAAATGGGCGGTGCGCGAGATGGAAGAGCGCTATCGCAAGATGAGTAAGCTCGGTGTGCGTGGCATCGAAGCCTTCAACGATCGCGTTAAGAAAGCTCAAGCCAAGGGCGAAGTTCTGAAGCGCACGGTGCAGACGGGCTTTGATCGCGAGACCGGCAAGCCGATCTATGAAGACGAAGTGCTTGAACTCGAATTCATGCCTTATATCGTGGTGGTGGTCGACGAAGTGGCCGACCTGATGATGGTCTCAGGCAAGGAAATCGAAGGCGCGGTGCAGCGCCTCGCCCAGATGGCACGTGCAGCCGGTATCCATCTCATTGCTGCCACGCAGCGCCCCTCGGTGGACGTCATCACCGGCACCATCAAGGCGAACTTCCCGACCCGTATCTCCTTCCAGGTCACCTCCAAGATCGACAGCCGCACCATCCTGGGTGAGCAGGGCGCCGAACAGCTCCTCGGCCAGGGCGACATGCTTCATATGATGGCGGGCGGGCGTATCCGCCGTGTGCACGGCCCGTTTGTCTCCGATAGCGAAGTCGAAGATGTCGTGCGCCATCTCAAAGCCCAGGGCGCACCGGAATATCTCGATGCCGTTACCGAAGAGCCCGAAGAAGGCGGCAATGATCCCTTCAGCGCTTTCGGCGAAGGCAATGGCGAATCCGGTGACGATCTTTACGACAAGGCACTCGCCATCGTGGCCCGCGAACGCAAGGCAACGACCAGCTACATCCAGCGCCGTTTGCAGATCGGTTATAACCGTGCCGCGCGCCTGATCGAGCGCATGGAAGAGGAACAGGTCATCTCCAAACCCAACCATAAGGGGGTGCGCGAAGTCCTGCTCCCCGAGCATCACGAATAAGCGCGCGATTGTGAGGGGCCAGCCTGCGCGCAAGACTGGCGGCGCCGAATTTACTCAGACATAATCTGGGCGATCCCTAGGGAGGGGACGCCCAGATGAAAATAACAATTTTTGCGGTCGCCATGGCCGCGAGCTTCAGTTTTGCGGCCGCAAGCGCGCAGACGGTTCCTGTGCCAACCTCGCCGCCACCGCCCGGTATTGCCATGGGGCCGCGCACGCCCTTTGACGGCCTCATCTCACCGGAAGTCTCGGCAGACCGGCAGATCACCTTCCGCTTCTATGCCCCCAAAGCGCAAAGCGTGACGCTGAAACCCTGGATACCGGGGTTGCCGGACCAGATCGCGCTGACCAAGGCGGCGGATGGCGTGTGGTCTGTCACCACCGCGGCGGTGGAGCCCGGCGCTTATCGCTATCGCTTCGATGTGGATGGCGCGACCGTCGCCGATCCGAAGAACACCTATAATTCGCCGATGCACGCCGACACCTATAGCCTGGTGGAAGTGCCGGGCGGTGACGGCGATCTGCAGACCTATCGCGCGGGCATCAAACATGGCCACTTGGTGCAGCTTAATTACGATTCCGCCGTGGCGGGCCCACAGCGTCGGCTGCATGTCTATCTGCCGCCGGGATATAACAAGGGCAAGAACTACCCCGTGCTCTACCTTCTGCATGGCGGCGGCGATTCCGATTTCGATTGGCCGACGGAGGGACGCGCGGGCGTCATCCTCGACAATCTGATCGCGCAAGGAAAAGCCAAGCCGATGGTGGTGGTGTTTCCCGATGGTATCGTACGCGACAGCCAGCCCATGACTGGCGATCCGGCCAAGGATAAGTTCGGCGCCGAGCTCGTCAGTGTGATCATTCCGCTAGTCGAATCGGACTTCAAAGTCTCGCGGCACGCCAAGGACCGCGCGCTGGCGGGGCTTTCCATGGGTGGTATCCAGACGCTGAATATCGGCCTTACCCATACGGCGATGTTTCCCTATATCGGCGTCTTTTCGTCGGGCTGGTTCCCCAATGACCTGACCAGCTTCGAAGCGCGCTATGGAGATACGCTGAAAGCCGAAACCAGCCGCTTGAAGCTCTTTTGGATCGCTTATGGCGACACAGACATTGCCCGGGGCAACTCGCAGGCGATGCTCAAGATGTTTGACCGCCATGGTGTGAAATATCAGTCCGAGGAAACCCCTGGCGGCCACACCATGGTCAATTGGCGCCGCTATCTTGGAGAAATCGCGCCATTGCTTTTCCGTTAGACTTGTTTTCTTGCCGCTGCGGGACGCTTTTCCGCCCGTGCCGCAGCGGTTAAAACCCCGCCTGCATTTTGCAGGAACCCCCATGAAGCCGACTGCCGCTTTCACCAGCTTGATCCTTCTTGCCGGAGCCGCCCATGCGGCGGGCGATGCCAAACAAGGCGAGGTCATCTTCGGACGTTGTGCCATGTGCCACACCATCGCCAAAGGCGCAGGCAATGGCATGGGACCGAACCTGTTCGGTGTGGCCAGCAAGAAAGCGGCTTCCGTACAAGGCTTTTCTTATTCCCCGGCGCTCAAGGGAGCGAACATCACCTGGACGGACGACAAGCTGAAAGCCTGGTTCGCCAATCCGCAAAAGCTGGTACCGGGCACGCGGATGTATTTCTCCGGAATCAAGAAGCCCCAAGAGGCCGATGATTTGATCGCCTATATGAAGTCCAAGAAATAGGCTTCAGACGGTCAATGCCCCAAGGCGGTGGCGGCCTTCTTCATTCTCCACCCGCACTTCGTAAGTGCCGGGCTTGAGGAAGAATATAGCCTCATGCGCGTTGAGCGACGCGGGATATTGATCCGAGGGAATGACGGCCGGATTTGCCGCCTCACTTGCCGGAACTGCCTGCAAAAGCGCGCCTTCGGGCGGAATTTCAGTGAGCTTATAGCGCGCCTCTTTGCGCCCCGGAGCCGTGGCAAGCCAGCCCGGACGCCCGGAGACATCAGCGAGCCTTGGATGAATGACTTCGAAATCGATGGCTTTTTTAGCAATCGAAAGGCGGACAGCCTCGCCCGCGCTGTCCCTTAAAATGACCGGCTCGGTGGGATGAAACTGATCGAGGATTGCAGCAAGGAGCGGCTCTTCGGGAAGACCGGAGGGCGGGGGTACGGTCCAAGCCTGGCTGATACAAAGCGGTTCGATGCCGGATTTGGCTTTCAGCCGTGCCGCGAACCAAAGCTGATGGGTATAGACCTCAGCCTTCAGCACATGGTCATAGCCACAATAGACAAAGACCTTGGCTTTGGAATCGGCCTCCAGGACGTGGGCGATGAAGTTGTTCGCCTCGGCATCCTCGCGCACTTCGATCTGGCGGCCCGGCGTGGCACCGGCTTCCTGCATCTGCTCAGGGCGGACTTCGTAGGAGACAAAGCGATAGCCGAGTTTGCGTGCCGCGCGGACGAGTTCGGCAAAAACAGGGTCGGCCAAATACCAGCCAAGCCCCGCCGTAATCGGCGCCCCGGCATTGAGCGCGGTCATGGCCGCATTCGGCCAAGCCCGTTCGGTGTTGGTGAAGGTCTCGGCAGCGAAATGGGTGAAACCCTCTTGGCGCAGCCGCATCATCAGCCTTTCGGCGAAAACCCGGCAGCGAGAAATATGATGCGCCTCGTTGAGGATCACGATCTGGTGGCGCCGGGCGGCATCGACAATCGCCTCCAGCGCATTGGCGGCGGTCAGCTCCGCCAGGTCCGGCGCGGCGAGGCCGTGGGTTTCACTTCCCTCCATCGCGGCGCTTTCGTCCCCCGTCATGGCGAGAATCTGGGCCAGCGGGTCCTTCATCGGCGGATTAAGCGGGGCCTCTGCCTGCATTTGCTGGAGAAGCGGCAGGTAGCGCCCCTCATTCACCAGCAACCGGGCGGAATCGGCCAGGCTCGCGGCCTTCAGCCGGGGCGAGAGCGCCAGGGCCGCCACCGCGCTGGCCAGAAGGGAACGTCGGGTCCACATGCTCACAAGTATGAGAGGTATTTGTTACTAATAGCCCATCAATGGTGTAGGCCGCAGCGGCTGCCCACCGAAAAGCGGGGCTGGCCTGCCGCAGAGGCAGGGCGGCTTCGTTGACAGGACGCGCCCCCCCTTCTAGCGTTTGCCGAACGAGCAGCCGAGCGCTCGCTGGCTCGTCATTCGATCTGGGAAACACATGAAGGTCCTGGTGCCCGTAAAGCGGGCGGTCGATTACAACGTGAAGGTCCGGATCAAGGCGGACCAGAGCGGTATAGACCTTGCCAATGTCAAAATGAGCATGAACCCCTTCGACGAAATCGCCGTCGAGGAAGCCGTTCGGCTGAAAGAAAAAGGCAAGGCGGAAGAAGTGCTTGTGGTTTCCATCGGCCCCAAAGAGGCGGCTGAAACCCTGCGTACCGCCCTCGCTATGGGGGCGGACCGGGCGCTGTTGATTTTGACCGGAGAGGCTGTCGAACCGCTGGCGGTCGCCAAACTTTTGAAGGGCGTATGCTTGGAGGAGCAGCCCGGCCTCGTGATCGCGGGCAAGCAGGCCATCGACAAGGATGCCGGGCAAGCCGGCCAGATGCTCGCCGCCCTGATGGGCTGGGCACAGGGCACCTTCGCCCATGCGCTGGATGTCGAGGGCGATGCCGCCATTGTGGAGCGCGAGGTCGATGGCGGGCTGCAGCGCCTCCAATTACGATTACCAGCGGTGATTACCACCGATCTCAGACTGAACGAGCCGCGCTATGCCTCGTTACCCAACATGATGAAGGCGCGCAAAAAACTGGTCGCGGAGAAAACGCCCGCCGATTATGGGGTGGATGTGCGCCCGCGGCTGAAGACCATCTCGGTGAAGGAACCGCCCCGCCGGGCTGGCGGGATCAAAGTCGGCTCCGTCGCCGAGCTGATCGATAAGCTACACGAAGCGCGGGTGCTCTGATGGCGAGCCTCGTTTTGGCCGAACACAACAATAGTACCCTCAGCGAAGCCACCGCGCGTGCGGTGACGGCTGCCCGGCATCTGGGCGAGCCGGTGCATGTGCTGATCGCAGGCTCTGGGTGCGGCGGAGCTGCCGATGAGGCCGTGCTGCTGCAGGGTGTCGACACCGTCGTGGTGGCCGATGATCCGCGCTATGCCCATATGCTGGCCGAGCCCGTCGCCATGCTGATCCTGTCATTGGCCAGCGGTTATGCCTCGGTGCTGGCGCCTGCCACAGCGAACGGCAAGAACATCCTGCCCCGGGTCGCCGCCCTTTTGGACGTGCCGCAAATCTCGGATGTCACCCGGATCTTGTCCCCGGATCATTTCGAACGGCCCGCCTATGCCGGGAGCGTGATCGAAACCGTCGCTGCGCCGGACGGCAAAAAGGTGCTTACCGTCCGGGTGAGCGCCTTCGCGCCAGCCCCCAGTGGGGGAGCGGCTCTGATGGTCTCCATCCCACCCGCCGCTGATCCCGGCCTTTCGGAATTTCTGGACGAAACCCCCGCCTTAAGCGGGCGGCCGGAGCTTTCAAGCGCCAAGATTGTGGTCGCAGGCGGCAGGGGCCTTCATACGGCCGAGAATTTCCACCATCTGGAACGGATCGCCGATAAATTAGGGGCGGCCGTTGGGGCAAGCCGGGCGGCGGTGGACGCGGGCTTTGCCGCCAATGCCTGCCAGATCGGCCAAACGGGCCAATCCGTCGCCCCTGATCTTTATCTCGCCTTGGGGATTTCCGGGGCAATTCAACACCTTGCCGGCATCAAGGACGCCAAGGTGATCGTCGCCATCAACAAGGACGAGGAGGCGCCTATCTTCGGAATCGCCGATTACGGACTTGTTGCCGACCTGTTTCAGGCCCTGCCGGAATTGGAACTGGCGCTGGGCAAGTGATTGAACCAAGGGCGTAGCTAGGGTAACCGGTGTCGAATTGGCCGGGGCGCGCTCCAAACGGGGAAGAGCATGACTATCGAACGCATCGGAGTGATCGGCGCAGGCCAAATGGGCAGCGGTATTGCCCATGTCTTGGCGCTGGCCGGATACGACGTGCTTCTGGAAGACATCAACGGCGACCAGCTTCCCAAATCCTTGGCGCTGATCCGCAAGAATATGGGCCGCCAGCAGGCCAAGGGCGTGGTGACCGATACGCAGATCGAGACTGCGCTTGGCCGGATCACGACCACGGTTGGCTTCGAGTCCATGGGCGACCGCGATCTCGTCATCGAGACCGCCTTCGAGGACGAGCATTTGAAACGCTCGATCTATAAGGAGCTCTGCCCGCATCTGAAGAAGGGGGCGCTGCTCGCCTCCAATACCTCCTCCATCTCCGTAACGCGGCTGGCCTCCTCCACCGATCGTCCCGAGCAGTTCATCGGCCTGCATTTCATGAATCCGGTGCCGGTGATGCAACTCGTCGAAGTGATCCGTGGCATTGCCACCGATGATTCGACCTATCAGGCGGCGCTGGAAATCGTGAAGCGGATCGGCAAAACCGCCGCCTATGCCGAGGATTTCCCAGCCTTTATCGTCAACCGCATTCTGCTGCCGATGATCAATGAGGCGGTCTACACCCTCTATGAGGGTGTCGCGAATGTGGAAGCCATCGATACCGCCATGCGGCTCGGCGCCAATCATCCCATGGGGCCGCTGCAGCTTGCCGATTTCATCGGCCTCGACACCTGCCTCGCGGTGATGCAGGTGCTGTATGAGGGCCTCGCAGATTCCAAATACCGCCCCTGCCCGCTCCTGGTGAAATATGTCGAAGCGGGCTGGCTGGGCCGCAAAACCGGCCGCGGTTTCTACGATTACCGCAGCGAGCACCCAGTCCCTACACGGTAATCAGCCCGACGCGGTGATGGGCTGACCGCAATCAGCCTTCCGCCACGGCTTTGATCCAGGCGACAACCTCTGGATTGCTCCAGTCAGGAGCGCCCTCGGCGCGGCCGATCTCGCGGCCGTCCTTGCCAATCAGAATGGTCATGGGCAGGCCTACGGCACCAAAGGTGCGGATCACGGCGGCATTGGAATCGACATAGGCCGGAAGCGTGGCGACGCCGTGGGATTTCAGGAAGGCTGCAGCGTCGGGCTGGGCATCACGGCTGACATCCACCGGGACCACCACAAACTTTTCTGCCGGAATCGCTTTTTGCAGCGCCGCAAGCGCCGGAAGTTCCTTGACGCAAGGCCCGCACCAGGGCGCCCAAAGGTTGAGAAGCACGACCTTGCCCTTATAGGCGCTTAAGGTCTGGACGGCGCCGCCTGCCCCAGCAAAGGCGACCGCAGGCACGGCGACCGGGGTTTTCGCCAGCTTGAAGGGGGTAAGCGCTGCCGGCGGCGCCCCAAGTGACGCCTCTGCCTTTCCATTTGGGCCCATCTTCCAATATAGAACGCTGAGCAGCAGCACGCCGCCGAGGATTACGAGAACGAGGAGGCGTGGCTTGGTCACGGGCATCTCATGGTAGCGAATAAAATGTGGGGCGGCCGCTTTGAGGGCGGCCCAGCGAAGATCATGGAAGAGTTTACCCCGTCCATTGGCTTCGACCAACGTCTGGCTGAACAGGATTTGGCCGGATCGCGCACCCATGCGCGGATGCTGGCAGCCCAGGGCATCATCTCCAAAGCCGATATGGACGCGATCCTGACCGGGCTCGACACCATTGCGGGCGAGATCAAGGCCGGGACTTTCGAATTCAAGCGCGCGCTGGAAGACATCCACCTCAACATCGAATCGCGCCTCGCCGAACTTGCCGGACCTGCCGCTGGACGGCTGCACACGGCGCGCTCGCGCAATGATCAGGTGGCCACCGATTTCCGCCTTTGGGTCCGCGCCGCTTGCCAGCGCGCCGATGAAGGGCTGGATGCCTTGCAGCAGGCGCTGTTCAAACAGGCCGAAGCCAACATCACCACCATCATGCCTGGCTTCACCCATATGCAGTCGGCTCAGCCGGTGACCTTTGCTCATCACCTGCTCGCTTATGTGGAAATGTTCGCGCGCGACCGCGGCCGCTTCGCCGATGCCTCCAAGCGGCTGAACGAGTGCCCGCTGGGCTCGGCGGCGCTGGCCGGAACGCCCTTCCCCATCGATCGCGATTACACCGCCAAGGGCCTCGGCTTCGTTCGCGCCATGCGCAATTCGCTCGATGGCGTGTCGGCGCGGGATTTCGCGCTCGAATATCTCGCCGCGGCCTCCATTTGCGCGACGCATCTGTCGAAGCTTGCCGGTGAAATCGTGCAGTGGTGCTCGCCGGGCTTCGGCTTTGTGAAGCTCTCCGACCAATTCACCACCGGCTCTTCGATCATGCCGCAAAAGCGCAATCCTGATGCGGCCGAGCTGGTGCGCGGCAAGACCGGACGGGTGCTGGGTGATTTCGTGGCGCTGGCGACGACGGTGAAGGGTTTGGTGCTCGCCTATGGCACCGACCTTCAGGAAGACAAGGAACGCGTCTTCGATGCAGCGGATACGCTGGAGATCTCGCTCGCCGTGATGGCCGGCATGTTCGCGGATCTGAAAGCGCAGCCGGAACGCATGCGCGCGCTGGCGAATGCAGGCTACCCCACCGCTACCGATCTTGCCGACTGGCTGGTGCAGAATTGCGGCAAGCCTTTCCGCGAGGCGCATCACATCACCGGCTCCATCGTCAAACGCGCCGAAGAGCTGGGCGTCGATCTCGACAAGCTGCCGCTTTCGGAAATGCAAGCCGTTGAGCCCGCCATCACTGAAGATGTGCTGAAGGTATTGAGCGTGGAAGCCTCGGTTGCGGCGCGCATGAGCTATGGCGGCACCGCGCCCGACCGGGTGAAGGAACAAATCTTCTTCTGGCGGGAGAAGCTGAAATGAAAAAGCTGCGCCTTGTCCTGGCCGCGATTTTCGCTTTGTCGATCACCGCACCGCTGGCTGGCTGCGGTGTCAAAGACGAGCTCGAAAAGCCCAATGCTCAGCCCACAAAAAAGGGCGAACGCAATCCTTCCCAGCCATCTTCGCCACTCTGACCGATGAATCATTTCCAATACAAAGACGGCGTTTTGTGCGCCGAAGATGTCAGCCTTGCCGCCATCGCCAAAGAGGTCGGCACGCCCTTTTATTGCTATTCCAGCGCCACGCTGGAGCGCCATTACAAGGTCTTCTCGCAATCCTTGCCGAAGGATTCGCTGGTCGCCTTTTCGGTGAAGGCCAATGGCAATCTGGCGGTGCTGAAGACGCTCGCCGCGATGGGCGCGGGCGCCGATGTCGTCTCCGGCGGCGAATTGAAGAAGGCTTTGGCGGCAGGCATCGCGGCGGAGAAGATCGTTTTTTCCGGTGTTGGCAAAACCAAAACCGAAATGGCGTTGGCCCTCAAATCCGGCATCTTCCAATTCAATGTCGAAAGCGAGCCGGAACTTTTCGCCCTGAATGACGTGGCTGCCTCGCTCGGCGTGAAAGCACCAATCGCCTTTCGCGTAAACCCGGACGTTGATGCACTGACGCATGCCAAAATCTCGACCGGCCATTCCGAAACCAAATTCGGCGTGCCATGGGCGAAGGTGGAAGAAGCCTATGCGGCGGCGGCGAAACTTCCGAATATCGATGTTTGCGGCATTGACGTGCATATCGGCAGCCAGATCACCGATCTTGCGCCTTTCGCCGCCGCCTTCGACCGCATCACCGCTCTGACCAAGAGCCTGCGCGCGGCGGGCCATACCATTTCGCGCATTGATGTCGGCGGCGGGCTTGGCGTTCCCTATCGCAACGACAATGTGCCTCCACCAGATCCGGCGGCCTATGGCGCGCTCGCGGCGAAGGTCGTGAAGGAAACCGGCGCCCAGATGATTTTCGAGCCGGGGCGCGTGATTGTTGCCAATGCTGGCGTGCTCGTCACCCGCGTCATCTATGCCAAGAGCGGCGAGGACAAGAACTTCCTCATTGTCGATGCGGGGATGAACGATCTTATCCGCCCTGCGATGTATGACGCCTATCATGAGATCGTGGCGGTGAAGGCGCCGGCGGCTGACGCACCTTGGTCCCGCTATGACGTAGTGGGGCCGGTGTGTGAAACCTCGGACATCTTTGGTGCCGACCGCGCCCTGCCCGTGCTCAAATCCGACGATCTGGTCGCGATTTTGGCTGCAGGCGCCTATGGCGCGGTGATGGCATCGGCCTACAATGCCAGACCCCTGGCCCCGGAAGTGCTGGTAAAGGGGGATGAGTGGGCCGTGGTTCGGCCGCGGATGGATGATGACGCGCTTTACGCTTCCGACCGAATTCCGGCCTGGATCGGGTAAAAAGGGATCGGACAAGAAGGGCTCAGGCAATAAGGGCTGGGACAAACGCGTCCAGCGCTTTGTCGGCTTGGCGCGCGCAATTCTGGCTTTCGAACGGGTCTGGCCTGCATTATGGCCGGCGATTGGCATCGCCGGTCTGGTGCTTACGGCGGGACTTTTTGGTGCCTTCATCCCGCTTGCTTGGCCCCTCCATGCGCTGATCTTGGCCTGCCTGACCACTGGGCTAGCCTTGAGCTTCTATTTCAATCTCGAGCATTTCGTTTTTCCGCGCTGGGAAGACGGCGCCCGCCGGCTTGAGCAAGATAGTTCGCTGGTGCACCGCCCGATCTCAGAGGCCGATGATGAACTCGCCGCGGGCGCGGGCGATGCCTGGGCAGAGGAACTTTGGCGGGCTCACTTAAAAGCACGCCTTGCCGGGCTGGCGCGGCTTAAGCTGAAACTGCCGAAATCTTCCCTGCCCCGTGAAGACCCCAGAGGCTTGCGCTTTGGCGTCGTCATCCTGGTCGTGATCGGCTTTTTCGTTGCGGGGAAAGACTGGCAGAGCCGCATCGAAAGCATCTTCACGCCCAATCCCGGCGTGCTTGCCACACTGGATGCCTGGATCGAGCCGCCCGCCTATACAGGCCAACCTTCCGTTTATCTTGGGCGGGAGGCGCGCGTTAGCGTGCCCGCGGGGTCGGTGCTGAATCTACGCGTCCATGGCGCGGATCACCGTCCCTCTACGACCTTGGATGAGGTCGAATTCCAAGGCGGCAAAGGCGAATATGCCGGTAGCGCCAAGCTTATGGAAACCGATCGCATCCGCGTGCGCGCAGGAGGGCACACCATCGGCAGCTGGCGCGTGACAGTGATCCCCGACAAACCGCCGACCATCGCCTTTGCAGGAAAACCAGAAGCTACCGAGCGCCAAGCGCTGAAACTGACTTATGCCACCAGCGATGACTATGGCGTCACAGCCGCGCGCGCCATCATCACCCCACATGGCAAACCCGGCGAGCCGCTGGTTTTCGATCTGCAAATCCCTGAGCGTTCGGCGAAGCCCGTCGTGGCCTCGAGCTTTCGCGATTTGACGGAACATCCCTATGCCGGACTTCTGGTCGATATCACCTTGGAAGCGCGCGATGCGGCGGGCAACAAGGCTACAAGCCAGACGGTGACATTCCGCTTGCCGGCGCGGGTATTCACCGATCCCATGGCCCGCGCCCTGATCGAACAGCGCCAGATCCTCGCCATGGAAAGCTTTGCAGGCAAATCGCGCGTCGCCAAGACGCTGGATGCGCTGACCTATGCGCCGGAGATGTTCTTCGAGGGCAAGCCTTCGGTCTATCTCGGCATCCGTTCCGCCTATCGCTCCACTATGGGGGCATATAGCCGCGAAGACCTCACCCGCATTGAAGATCTGCTCTGGCAGATCGCCGTCAGCCTGGAACAAGGCGGACTTCTTTCAATGGCGGAGCAGCTTCGCCGGATGCAAGCCGCAATCATGCAGATGATGGCAGAGGGCGCACCGCAAGAAGACATCGACGCGATGCTGAAGCGCTATCAGGAAATGATGCAGCAGTATCTTGCGGCCCTGGCGCGCAACGCACCCGAAAACGGCGCCCCGCCTGATCCCAATGCCAAGGTGATGGGAGCTGACGATCTTGCCGCCTTAATGAAGGCGATTGAGGCCCTTAGCCAAAGCGGAGATCGCCTGCGCGCCATGCAGCTTCTCGCCATGCTGCAGAGCCTGCTTGAAAACGCGCAAGTGGCGGGCGGGCAAGGCCAGGGTGGTCAAGGCATGGGCGGCGATCCGGCTGCCAACCAAGCCCTGCAAGGCCTTGGCGAATTGATGGGCAAGCAGCGCGCGCTGCTGGATAAGACTTTCCGGCAAGGCAGCGGCGGCGGCGACCCCAAAGATGGCGGCGCTAAAGGTCTTTCTCAGCAACAAGGCCAGCTCAAGAACGAACTTGATGGGCTTAAGGGCAGGCTGAAGAAATCCCCCGGCCAGCAAAATTTCGACAAGGCCGGCAAGCTGATGGACGAGGCGCAAAAGGCGCTCGGCATGGGCGACATCCCTCGCGCCACGACCTTACAGAAATACGTTCTGGAAGAGCTCAGCAAAGGCGCGGAAGCTGTCGCCAAAGCTGCGGGTCAAGGCCAAAACCAAGCAAAGGGCAAGGACCCGCTCGGCCGCAACACCGGCAATACTGGTCGCGGCGGCAGCGATGTAAAAATCCCCGACGCACAAGTGTTGCAGCGGGCCCGCGATATCCTGCTCGAATTGCGCAAACGCGCAGGACAGCAGGGCCGCTCGAAAGAAGAACTCGATTATATCGACCGGCTCTTGAAGCAGTTTTAAAAGCAAAATGGCCGGGACGTGCCCGGCCATGGCGCACTAGGTAAGCGGTTAAGCGCTCTATTCCTCGTCCATTTTGGCGATGTAAGGAAGAGCGCGGTGATTGCCGGCTTCGTCCATGCCATAGCCGACGATGAATTCCTGGCAGCCTTTGAAGCAGGCGAAGTCTGCCTTTTCGACAGCGGTCGGTAATTCCTTGTCCACCACCACGGCCGAGATCACGTTCGCGGCGCCATATTCCTTCACCAGCTCACGGGCCTTGGCGATGGTGTGGCCGCCGTCAAGGACGCCATCGATCAGCAGCACATTCTTGCCCTGGAAATTCTCATTTGGCGGAATGAGAACTTTAACGTTCTTTTCCGCCTGACGGCCAACATAGGAACGCAGCCAGAGAAACTCCGTCGGGATCGAAATGCCTTCATTGGCCAATGCGCGCAAAAGATCGGCTGCAAAGACATAAGCGCCGACGAGGATCGGCGTGGCCAGATGCGGCACGGCCGGACCTTGGGCAATCTCCTTGGCAATCGCTTTGACGCGTTCGGCGATAACTTCCTCAGAAAAAAGTACTGTAGGGCGCATTACTCTCCAGCTTTCGCAAATCGGATTTCGTAGTTTGACGCCCCTTGGGGCGGGTTCGACAGCCGGGTCTCAAATTGAGTGGATTGGCCTGGCTTCAGCACCAGGACGTGCGGTGCAACCGTCCAGTGATAGAGCTCGCGCTTGTCGCGATCGACCAATCCCACGCGAATCTGCGGTACCGGCAGTTCTCGATCCGTCACATTGGTCACCGCCCCGCTCACCGTCAAGACGACCTGACCGTTTTGCGCGGCTTCGCGTGTGCGGGTTTCGGCGAGCTTGAGGCCTGCTTGCGCCGCCTTCAGGCCCAGGTGGCTATACAAACTGGCCGATTTCGGCCACAGATCGACAACCGTGTGGCGAAAACCCACCCCGACAATGCCAATCAAGAGAACAAAAACACCGAGCGCACCCCAGCCTGCCGTCACAAAGGTCTTTTTGGTGTACCAGGGCTCAGCTTTCGGCGCAGCGCTAGCTTGATCATGCCCAGCCGCGTCATCGTCCTGCGGCTCTGGGTCGCGTATTTCCGGCGTACGGATTTGTGGGCCGCGCGGGGTGGGCTCAGGCTCAGGCTGGCGGGCGACCGGCTCCGGCGCGGCAAAGATGGAATCAGGATCCTCTTCGCTTTCCGGCATGGCATGCCAGACATGACTGCATTTCACGCAGCGCACATTACGACCGGCAGCCGGAAACTTGGCCGCATCGACCTCATAGCGTGTGGTGCATGCCGGACAGGTTAAGATCATTGCGTACGGTCCCAGTGCGAAAATAGGCGGCGATATGGGGTGGCCGCAAGGTGTTGTACCGCACGAGACTGAAAGTCTCGTAACCGTCCCACGCTAAGGCTATGGTCCGGCTATGGTTCGCTTCGAAAATGTCGGCATGCGCTATGGCGCGGGCCCGGAGGTACTCCGGGACGTGACATTCGTGCTGGAGGCAGGCTCCTTCACCTTTCTGACTGGTTTATCCGGGGCCGGCAAGACAACACTTTTGAAACTTATTTCCGTGGTGGAGCCACCTTCGCGCGGGCTTATCACCTTGTTTGGGCACGATCTTGCGACCGCCAAGCGTGGCGCCCTGCCCGCTTTGCGGCGGCGGATCGGCGTGGTTTTCCAGGATTTCCGCCTGATTGACCACCTTTCCGCCTTCGACAATGTGGCCCTGCCTTTGCGGATCGCCGGGCGCAAACCCGCCGAATATGCGAGCGATGTGGAGGAGCTTTTGGTCTGGGTTGGCCTCGGCGACCGTATGAAGGCCATTCCAGCTACCCTTTCGGGCGGCGAGCAGCAGCGTGTCGCCATTGCCCGCGCGGTGGTCGCCAAGCCAGACCTTCTTATCGCGGACGAGCCGACCGGCAATGTCGACCCCGAAATCGGCGCCCGGATCATCCGGCTTTTCGCCGAGCTCAACCGTTTGGGTACCACCGTGCTTATCGCCACTCATGATCGCAATATTGTGGAGACCGCGCGGGCACGCGAATTGCGCTTGGTCGACGGGCGGCTCGTCGAACTGCGGATGCCCCGGCCATGAATAGCCGCTTGATGCCCCAGACCAAGGGTGCCGCGCCGCTAGATGTGGTCATTGCGGTGATGGCGTTTCTGGCAGCGCTGGCTTTTGGTGCGTCGCTGGTAGCGAACCGGGCCGCGGAAGGCTGGAGCCAAGGGCTTTCCAGTAAGATCACGGTGCAGGTGATGGTGCCGGATAGCACCGATCCGCGCGGCGATCTTGCCAAGGAAACAGAAGCCGCGCTTTCCGTTCTGCGCGCCACCCCAGGCATTGCCCATGCCGCGCCGCTTTCGGAAGCCGAGCAAGCCAATCTCATCAAGCCCTGGCTTGGTGCGGATGCGCTTGTGGCCGATTTACCGCTTCCACAATTGATCGATGCGGATATCGCGCCTGGCGCCATCTTGGACGTGAAATCTCTTGCCGCGCAAATGAAGCTCGCCGCCCCTCATGCGGTGGTGGACGACCACAGCCGCTGGATCGCCAGGTTGCATGATCTCGCCTCCACCCTGGTCTGGTCAGCTTACGGCATTCTGTTCCTGATCGCAGTGGCAACCGCGGCGACCGTCGCCTTCGCGACACGCGCGGGGCTAGAGGCTCATCATGAGATGGTGGAGCTGCTCCACCAGATGGGTGCCCGGTCAGGCTTTGTGGCCAATGCTTTCGAGTGGCACTATTTCCGCGCTACCCTTTTGGCGGCAGGCGCGGGCGCGGCTTTCGCGGCACTCGCCTTTGCGCTTGCGGGCGGGCTGCAATCGGTCGGCTATGAGGCTGTGCCCTTCCTGCCGCCGATTACGCTGCAGCCGATCGAATTGTTGTGGTTCTTTGCTGTTCCGGCGGCGGCGGGTGTGATCGCATTGCTGACCGCACGGCTTTCGGTTTTAGCGGCTTTGCGGGCCTTGCATTAGCCAAAGACGGCATGCCGGGTCTTTTCCTCTCGGCCCGGCCAGAGCATTATCCGGCGCAGCGTTGACGGGGTGAGGCCTCATTGCTGAAGTGGCTCTTGTTTTTGGGAATCGTGGCGTATGCGGGAGGCTTCATCCTCTTCGCAGCCAATCTCCCGCAAACTCCAAAACATGTGCCGGATGTCGACGGGATTGTTGCGTTGACTGGCGGGGGACTTCGCCTTGACGCTGCGGTGACACTATTCGAACGCGGCGCGGGCGAACGGCTCTTGATCTCGGGTGTCAACACCCAGACCACCAAGACCGATCTCAAACGGATTGTACATGGCCGCCGCCGCTTTGATTGCTGCGCCGATCTCGGCTATGCCGCCGAAAACACCTTCGGAAATGCCAAGGAAGCCGCCGCCTGGACGCGGTTTCACCGTTATCGCCGGATCATTCTTGTCACGTCGCGCTATCACATGCCGCGCAGCCTGCTCGAGTTTCATGATGTGATGCCGGATGTGAAGGTCGTCCCTTATCCGGTCGATACCGATGGACGCCGTGGCTTTCCGCGCAACCTCAAGGCGCTGCATAGCGAATATTGGAAATTCCTGGCTGTGCGCATTATGACCTCTGCCGGGCTTGAACCCGATCTTGACCGGACAAAACCGCTGGCTGACTCTCACGCCGCCCTTTGAAGCGATGCATTCGTGACCTTCTTGCGCTCTCTCCTCTTCATGGTTTTCTTTGCCGCTGTTTCGGCGGTGATGTTCGTCGCGGTGATCCCCGCCTTGATCCTGCCGCGCATGGTGATGGTGCGCGCCTCCCAGAGATGGAGCCGGGTGATGTTCTGGGGTCTGAAATGGATCGCAGGCTGCGATTACGAAGTGCGCGGCGAGATCCCCAAAGGCGCAGTGCTGGTTGCGGCCAAGCATATGAGCATGTGGGATACGCTAGCGCTCTACATGCTGCTCAATGACGTCTGCATCGTGGTTAAGCGCGAGCTTTTGAAAATCCCCTTCTATGGCTGGTACATCAAGAAGGCAGGCGTGATCTCGGTGGATCGCGCAGGCGGGGCTTCGGCCCTGCGCCGGATGACGGCGGAATCTAAGCCGGTGATCGCCGCCGGACGTCCGATCGCAATCTTCCCCGAAGGGCACCGGATGCGTCCAGGGGATGTCCCAGATTATAAGCCAGGTGTTGCGGGGCTTTACGCCCTTTTTGCGCTGCCTTGCGTGCCGGTGGCACTCAATTCCGGCCAGTTCTGGGAAGGCTTTACCAAGCGCAAGGGCACCATCGTGATTGAATTCCTCACCCCTATTCCGGCGGGGCTAAAAAGGGCGGAATTCATGAAGGAGTTGCAGGAACGGATCGAGACTGCGACCAATGCGTTGATCGCGGAAGGCAGCTACCTTCTCGCCCGGTAATCTAGGAAAAACAGGGTTACGTAAGCATTAGACCCTATCCTGGGCAAATCTTGAGTTCACGGCAGGCGGTTGGTATTTCTTCAACCCGTCCTCGTATCGTGAGGCGGACGCGAAATAGGCCCCGCCATGAGTGACATGCCCAGCCCCATCGCCCAGCAAATCTGGGATATGAAATATCGTTTCCGCGACGCCGATGGCACCCCCATCGACCATGATGTCGCCGATAGCTGGGGCCGCATTGCAATCGCTGCGAGCCATGCCGAACGCCCGGAAAACCGCCGGGAACATGCGCTGGCTTTTGCTGAAGCGCTGGCAGGCTATCGCTTTCTCCCTGCAGGCCGAATTCTGGCTGGCGCAGGCACAGGGCGGGCGGTGACGCTGTTCAACTGTTTCGTTATGGGCACCATCCCCGATTCCATGGACGGCATTTTCGCGCATTTACGCGAAGCCGCGCTGACCCTGCAGCAAGGCGGCGGCATCGGCTATGATTTCTCCACCATCCGCCCCAAAGGTGCCCCTGTTGCGGGTGTTGGCGCAGATGCGGGCGGGCCGCTCTGTTTCATGGATGTGTGGGATTCGATGTGCCGCACCATCATGAGTGCAGGCAGCCGCCGTGGCGCCATGATGGCGACGCTTCTCTGCGATCACCCGGACGTGGAAGACTTCATCGCCGCCAAGCGCACGCCCGGACGGCTTTCGATGTTCAATCTTTCGGTGCTGGTGACCGACGCCTTCATGGAGGCGGTCAAGACCGATAACGATTGGGATCTGAAATTTGACGGCCGCGTCTACCGCACCATCAAGGCGCGTGACCTCTGGGACCGCATCATGCGTTCCACCTATGATTTTGCCGAGCCTGGTGTGATCTTCATCGATCGCATCAACGACGAGAACAATCTCGGCTATTGCGAATCCATCCGCGCCACCAATCCTTGCGGCGAACAGCCTCTGCCCCCTTATGGCGCGTGCCTGCTCGGCTCCATCAATCTGGCGCGGCTGGTGCGCAATCCCTTTGAAGCTGACGCCGCGCTCGATCTCGACGAGCTGGAAAAGCTCACCGCAACGGCCATTCGCTTCCTCGACAATGTAATCGATGTTTCGCGCTTCCCGCTCGAAGCTCAGGCGAAAGAGGCGCAAGCCAAGCGCCGCATCGGCTTGGGTGTGACAGGCCTTGCCGATGCGTTGATCTTCTGCCGCGTGCAATATGGCTCGCCGGAAAGCCTTGCCTTGATCGAAAGCTGGCTGTCTACGCTCACTGCTGCGGCCTATCGTGCTTCGGTGGCACTGGCGCGCGAGAAAGGCCCCTTCCCGCTCTTCAGGGCCGAGGAGTATCTCAACCGCCCCTTCATCAAGCGTTTGCCGCAAGACATTCGCGATTCCATTGCGCGTCACGGCATCCGCAACGGGCTTCTCACCTCCATCGCACCGACAGGCACCATCTCGCTCTTCGCCGGGAATGTTTCGAGCGGCATCGAGCCGGTCTTCGCCTATTCCTATATGCGCCGCGTACTTTTGCCGGATGGCACCGCCAAGCAGGAAAAGGTGCGCGATTTCGCGGTGGAAGCATTCGAGGCGCGGTTCGGCGAAGGAACGCCTTTGCCAGAGTATTTCGTCAGCGCCCAGACGCTCTCACCTGAAGCCCATCTGAAGGTACAAGCGACAGCGCAGAAATACGTCGACAGCTCGATTTCCAAAACCATCAACCTGCCGGAATCGATTTCCTTCGAGGATTTCCAGGGCGTTTATCTGGAAGCCTATGCCTCGGGCTGCAAAGGCTGCACCACCTATCGCCCCAATGCGGTGACAGGATCTGTGCTGACGGTAGCCGAAGAAAAACCCGCCTCAGAAAACGAAGACGGCACGCAAGAGGCCAAGAAGCCCCTTGAGAGCAAAAGCGGTGATATCGTTTACATGCACCGCCCGCTTGATCGCCCCGATGTGCTGATCGGCCAGACCTATAAGATCAAATGGCTGGATTCCGACCACGCCTTCTACATCACCGTGAATGATGTCGAGAAGGATGGGCGGCGGCGACCCTTCGAGGTCTTTATCAACTCGAAAAACATGGAAGCCTATGCCTGGACACTGGCATTGACGCGCATGATTTCGGCAGTGTTCCGCCGCGGCGGCGATGTTTCCTTTGTGGTGGATGAGCTCAAGGCCGTGTTCGATCCGCGCGGCGGCCAATGGATGGAGGGCCATTACGTGCCCTCGCTGCTGGCCGCTATCGGGGAGGTGATCGAAAAGCATCTCATCGCGACGGGCTTTATGGCTCATCACGATCATCTCGTGCCGGAAGAGAAAAAGGCCGCGGTGATTGCGGCGGCAGCGGCAGGCGATGGCATCCCCGCCAAGCATTGTCCGCGCTGCGGCTCCCCCAGCTTCATCAAGATCGAAGGCTGCGATTCCTGCCTTTCCTGCAGCTATTCGAAATGCGGGTAATCGGGATAAGGTAGCGCTGCATGCGCTATTCGAGCCGAATCTTCCTGTATGGCCCCATCCTGATTGTCGCGATCCTGTTTGCGGCAGCTGGAGTGCACTGGTGGCAGCGTGCCAATGTGTGGTCGGCAAGGCTAGAAGCCGCCAATGGGCACGAGATCATGCCCGGCGTGCATTTTCACTTCGCCACGAAGAAGATTTCCGGCTTTCCTTTCGGGCTCGATACCGTGTTGTCGGATGTTCGGCTGTCGGTTCAGACGGAAGCTGGCGAAACCATCTGGCAGACGGAGAAATTCGCGCTTCACGGCCTCACCTATGGGCGCGACGAAACCATTTTTGAGGCGGCTGGGAAACAGCGCCTGACGTGGGGCGGCCAGCATCTTAACTTCGCCATCGGGGCGCTGCATGGCAGCGCAATTCTGAGAAAGGGCGGCCTGCAAAGGGCAGATATCGATTTAATCGGATTTGGCTCAACCGCCTTCACGGCGAAGAGATTGCAGTTCCACGCGCAGCGCCAAGAGGGCTCGATTTTGCTTCTGACGGAGGCGGAGGGGCTGGCCTCCAAGCGCAGCTGCGTGAAGGACGTCCACGACCGCTATGCGGCGGTGATGGAGAAGGCGGCCCTGATCGTCCCCCTTCTGGCTGGTGATGCTTCTTATGGGCAAACTCTCCAGCGCTGGCGGCAGGCAGGCGGATTTATAAAGCCACAAAGCACTTCGCCCTTGGCGGCTCTTCGCGCCGAGGACGCAACAGACGTTGGCGCGCTCGCGCGCAGCTACTGCCCGTAATTACTTATCTTTCTTCTCACCACGGCCGAAGTTTGGTGCGGGCGTATCCTGACCCGCATCAATGATCGAACGGCGGATAGCGCGGGTGCGGGTGAAAAGATCGAACAGCGTATCGCCATCGCTCCAGCGGATCGCGCGCTGCAGGTGGAACAGGTCCTCGCTGAACCGGCCCAAAATCTCCAGCACGGCCTCCTTGTTGTTGAGAAAGACGTCGCGCCACATGGTCGGATCGGAGGCGGCAATGCGGGTAAAATCGCGAAAGCCGCCGGCGGAAAATTTGATCACTTCGCCTTCGGTGACGGTTTCGAGATCATCTGCCGTACCGACGATGTTGTAGGCAATGAGATGGGGCACGTGCGAGGTGATGGCCAGCACCAGATCATGACGGCGGGCATCCATCACTTCGACTTGGCTGCCCAGCGCCTGCCAGAACGCCTTCAACTTTTCCACGGCCGCATCGGACGTGGCCGGAACCGGTGTCAGGATGCACCAGCGTCCATCGAACAACTCCGCGAAGCCTGCGCTGGGGCCGGACTGCTCGGTGCCCGCAATGGGATGGGCGGGAATGAAATGCACCCCATCCGGCACGAACGGCCCGACGTCGCGAATAACCGCGCCTTTTACAGAGCCCACATCGGAAAGGATGGCACCTTTCTTAAGATGAGGGGCGATCTTTTCGGCCAACTCCCCAAAGGCGCCCACGGGCGTCGCCAAAACAACCAGGTCGGCATCTTTCACGCACTCCACCGGGTTGGTGCTGAGGCTATCAGCAAAGCCTAGGCCGCGGGCAACCTCCAAGGTCTCGGCGCGATGCGAATATCCGGCAATATGCTCCGCAGCCCCCGCCCGGCGGATGGCGTGGGCCATGGATGAGCCAATCAAACCGATGCCCAGAAGTGCAACCTTGCCAAATTTAGCAGTCATCGGGCCATGAACTCTTTCAATACGGCCACCACTTTGCGGTTGGCCTCTTCGGTGCCGACAGTCAGGCGCAGACAGTGCGGTAAACCATAGGCTTTGACGCCGCGCAGGATGAGCCCGCGCGAGGCCAGAAATGCGTCCGCATCATCTGCGGTTTTGCCCGGCGTGCCAGGGAATTGGATAAGAAGGAAGTTACAAACACTGTCGTCAACGACCAACCCCGTGGTGCGAATCTCAGTGGTCAGCCATTCAAGCCACTGGCTGTTATGCGCCACCGAACGAGCAATGTGATCACCATCCGTGAGGGCTGCTGCGGCGGCCGCCTGCGACGGCACCGAGACATTGAACGGACCCCGAATACGGTTCAGCACATCGGCGACCGCAGGCGGGCACAGCGCCCAGCCCACGCGCAATCCGGCGAGTCCATAAATCTTCGAGAAGGTGCGAGTCATCACGACATTGTCGTGCTTGGCACACAACAAGACACCTGCTTCGTAATCGTTGCGGCGGACGAATTCAGCATAGGCGGCGTCGAGCACCAGAAGAGCGTCTTTCGGAAGCCCCGCATGCAGCCGCGCAACCTCTTCCGCCGTCAGATAGCTGCCCGTCGGGTTGTTGGGATTGGCGAGGTAGACGAGCTTGGTCTTGGCGCTGACCTTGGCCAGCATTGCATCAACATCGACCTTACGGTTCTTCTCCGGTGCCACCACAGGGGTCGCACTGTTGGCAAGGGCGACAATTTTATAAACGAGAAAGGCGTGCTCGCTGAACAGCACCTCATCTCCAGGCAGAAGGTAGGCGTTGGCGATCAGCGTAATAAGCTCATCGGAGCCGTTGCCGCAGACGATGCGCGACGCATCGAGCCCGTAGGCCTCGGCAATGGTTTCGCGCAGGAGGCGAGCGGAGCCTTCGGGATAGATGGAGAGATTGGCCGCAGCCTCGATATAGGCAGCATGTGCTTTGGGGCTGGCGCCGAGCGCGCTTTCGTTGGAGCTGAGCTTGATGGGTTCGGCCACGCCAGGCACAGAGGCGCGACCGCCGATGTAAGGCGCAATATCCAGAACGCCAGACTTGGGCGCGAAGGTCATAAATGTCTCCTTTTCGCCTCTGTTGATAAGACCGGCTCCCAATAAAATCAAAACCGCTTTCAGCCGCCCCTCGGAAAAAGTGCCGGTGGGAGCCCGCCCAAGGGTATTCGTTGACACGGCGCCCCCCCGGCCTTAAACGCCCCGCTCCTGATCTGCCGGGAGGGCGCATGTCCGATCCTGTCTTTCTGCGTCCCTTGGCCGCCCCGGACGCCGATAAAGGCCAGGCGGTGGTATTCGGGCCGGACCAGGCACTGCTCCTGGATTCCGGACGCAGTCTCACGCCCTTTACCATTGCCTATAAAACCTACGGCACGCTGAACGCCAACCGCTCCAACGCCATCCTCATCTGCCACGCGCTGACCGGCGACCAGTTCGCCGCGAGCCCCAACCCTATTACCGGAAAACCCGGCTGGTGGCAGACCATGATCGGCCCCGGCAAGCCGATCGACACCGACCGCTTCTTTGTCATCTCCACCAACGTGATTGGCGGTTGCATGGGCTCATCTGGCCCAGCCGAGGTAAATCCAGAGACTGGTGAGCCCTATGGGCTGTCCTTCCCTCTGATTACCATTCGCGACATGGTGCGGGCTCAGGCCATGCTGATCGATCATTTGGGGATCGAGCGCCTGTTTTCCGTCATCGGCGGATCTATGGGCGGCATGCAGGCCCTGCAATGGGCCGCGAGCTTCCCGGACCGCGTGATTTCGGCCATGCCGATTGCCTGCGCCGCCCGCCACTCGGCCCAGAACATCGCCTTTCACGAAGTCGGCCGCCAAGCCGTGATGGCCGATCCTGACTGGCACGGCGGAGCTTACTATGGGCGCGGCACACAGCCCTCAAAGGGCCTCGCCGTGGCGCGCATGGCGGCGCATATCACCTATCTTTCCGAACCCGCCCTGCAGCGCAAATTCGGGCGAAACCTGCAAAACAAGGAGAGCGTCAGCTTCCTGTTCACGCCCGATTTCCAAGTGGAGTCCTATCTTCACCACCAAGGCATGACCTTCGTCGACCGCTTTGACGCTAACTCCTATCTCTACATCACGCGCGCGGTGGACTATTTCGATCTCGCAGCGGATCATGGCGGGGTCCTGGCAGAAGCCTTTCGCGGCACCAAAACCCGCTTCTGCATCATCTCCTTCTCCAGCGATTGGCTCTACCCCACCGCAGAAAACAAGCGTATCGCCCACGCACTTAACGCTGCGGCGGCCAATGTCAGTTTCGTCGATATCAGGACTGATCGCGGCCACGACTCCTTCCTTCTGGATGAGCCGGAGATGTTCGCCACGGTGCGCGGCTTCTTGAACTCGGTCGCGACCCGGGAAGGGGTGAAGTAATGGCCCTGAGACCTGATCTTGCCGCCATTGCCGCCATGATCCCGGAAGGGACCAGCGTGCTGGATGTGGGCTGTGGCGACGGCGCGCTGTTGGAGCATCTTGTTCGTACCAAGCATGTGGACGGGCGCGGGCTGGAACTCTCGCAGCAGAATGTGAATGCCTGCGTGACCCGTGGCCTTTCCGTCATTCAGGGCGATGCCGATACCGATCTTGGCGAATATCCATCACAGGTCTTCGATGTGGTGATCCTCAGCCAGACCATTCAGGCGACCTGGGACCCCAAATCGGTGCTCGACCATCTCTTGCGGATCGGGCGCCATGTCGTGATTTCGTTTCCGAACTTCGGACATTGGCGCGTCAGGCTATCACTTTTGGCGCGCGGGCGCATGCCGCAAACCAAGACGCTGAGCAATGAGTGGTATGACACGCCGAACATTCACCTCTGCACCATCGCCGATTTTGTCGGCTTGGCGAATGTCTGTGGCGCGAATATCGAGCAAGCTTTGGCGCTAACGCCAGAAGGCACAACCCGCGCGATGCGCGCAGATGCCTGGATTCCCAATCTGATGGCAGAAGGCGCGATTTTCCTTCTCACCAGCGATACAGCGGGATCTGTAATTTAAAAGGAATAGCGGAGAAGGGCGGCTAGCGGGTCTTGATCATCGGGAAACGCCAAGGGGGGTTGAACGCGTCCCATCTGCTCCAGATTTTATTGTTCTACGCTGACCGCCCATCATCCGAGCTATGCGATTAGCCTTTGGCGAGAAGCTCAAGGGCTTTCGTGTAGCGGGCAACGCCCTGCGCATATTGCGAGGTGGCGCAATAGGAGCGAGCGGCCTGAGCATGCTGACGCGCAGCATCGGTGTTCACATTCTGTTGCGCCGTGGCAAGCGCTTCAGCGGTCTTCTTCGAAAGCTGAATGCACTCGGAAAGGCCCGAGGCGCTTGCGGCCGGAGCAACGAGAATGGCAGCAACGGCGGCGGCGATGAGGGTGAACTTCATAGTGTCCTCCACTTACTTTTTATTGTGTTCCGGGGTTGAACCGGTGGTGCTGAGGTATTCCTGTTGACCCCGGCGGTGAACCGACGAAACGGCATAGCAGCCCTTGTGAAATATTATTAGCGTCGCAGGTGACTCGGATTTTATTGCCATTTCAAAGGCTTAATCTGAGAACCCGAGTCAACCATACGAAGCATAGGGGCTATGCGGCCCGCGCAATATTATTTCGCAGTGCAGCGAAGACTGCTTTTCGCTCAGCTCTTATTGAGCAGCTCCAGCGCCTTGGCGTAATGGGCGACGCCTTTGTCATAAAGGCGCGAGGTGCAAAATGAGCGGCCATTTTGGGCTTCTTGGCGCGCGCTCTCCGCATTCGGGTTGGACACGGCGTTTTCGAGTGCCGTGGAGACCTGCTTCTGCATCGAAACGCAATCACTGAGCTTGGCATCGGCAGCGTGAGCAAGCGGGGCAAGTGCCAGGCACGAAAGCGACAGGGCCGCCATCATCCGTTTCATGATATCTCTCTCCTCCTTCATCGCAGCATCGCGCTGCGGTGACCATGAAGTGGGAAATGAAGCGGAGAATTTGTAGAGGCGCGCCGAGATGATATTTGCAGCCCTGCATGGAATGCGCGCGCAGGATTTCAATTTCCCTTGATACTATTGGCTTTTCCGAGAGCCAGTGCGGCAGGGGCATATCCGCCCTGCAGAAGCTGCAGCGACTTTAAAATAGTGGGAATCGCCAATACCTCTTTTCATTCCTGTAACGTCTCATCCTTGCAGTGTCGCTGCCGCACGCAAACGAACCGTCGAACCCGTTGCAGGTATTGCCCGGCCATAAAGCGATTTGGTTGCTTCGACCAAATGGACGCCATTCAGGGTGGGAATCATGTACCGGCCGACCTTCTCGAGACCATTGCCCATTTGCGCCATACGACGTCCCGAGAACGGCGGCATATAGAGCGCTTTTCCCCAGCGCACCGGTTCGAACAGCGTATCGGTGAGAACAGTGGTGAGCTCGCTTTTGTGAAAGGGACGCCCGCAGGCAAAGGGCGAGGAGACCATCTGAGCCCAGAGGCTCGCCCGGTTGGGCGCCACCACCAGAATACGCCCCTCGGGCGCCAGAACCCGCCAGAGCTGGCGCAGGAGCACGCGGGCGGCATCGGCGGTCTCGAGGCCATGAATGACCAGGATGCGATCGAAGAGAGCGTCTGCGAAGGGCAGACAATCCTCATCCGCCAGTAAGGACAAGGGATGACCCTCGGGCCAGGGAATGACGCCCATGCGGGCCGGCATCAGCGCGATCACCCGCTCGGCGCGGGCCCGGACATCGGCGCCGAGATAAGGCGGCGCAAAGCCATAGCCGAGCACGCGCAAGCCCGTCAGATCCGGCCAAATTTCGCCGATGGCCCCAGCGATCAGGCGCTGCGCCGCCCGCCCCACTGCGGTTTCATAGAAGGCACCAAGATCTGCCGCATCAAACATGGAGCTTAGCCCCAGTTCTCTGACATGCGCTGTTCAATGGCTGGACGCTCCCTGATATGACCGGGACTTCATCGGAGGGTTTTATCATGTCCCTTGCCGTCGAGATCATTCCCTGCCTCGAAGACAACTACGCCTATCTCATCACCGCGAAGGATTTAACCGCGGTGATCGATCCACCTGAGGCGGAATCCATTATGGCGGCGCTGAAGGGGCGGCACCTTACCCATATCCTCAACACCCACCACCATCACGACCACAGCGGCGGCAACCTCAGCCTCAAGGAGCAATATGGGGCGTGCATCGTGGGTCCGCAATCGGATTGGGCACGAATTCCAGGAATCACCGACGGCGCCACGGAAGCCCAAGGCTGGCAGTTCGGCCCCTATGCCATGACGGTGCTGGAGGTGCCCGGCCACACCCGCGGAGCGGTCGCCTATGCCCTTGGAGGCGCGGTGTTCACCGGCGATACGCTGTTCAGTCTGGGCTGCGGGAGGCTGTTCGAGGGCACGCCCGAGATGATGGTGGCGAGCCTGAAGAAGATCGCAAGCCTTCCCGACCACACCGCCGTCTATCCAGGACATGAATATACGCTCACCAATGCCCGCTTCGCCCTCAGCTTGGAGTCGGGCAATGCCGCATTACAGGCGCGTGCCGAAGAAGTGGCGCAACTAAGGAAAGCGGGCAAACCGGCGATCCCCTCCACGATTGGCCAGGAAAAAGCGACCAACCCCTTCCTGCGCACCCATTCGGCGGAAATCCGCAAGAGCTTAGGTCTTGAGGGCGCCGATGACGTAACGGTGTTCGCCGAAATCCGGCGCCGCAAGGATGCCTTCTGATCAGCTGCGGACGAACTCGCCCCAGATGGAGGAGAATTGCAGGGCTGTAGCGGCGAGCACGAAGGCGTGCCAGATCGCCTTATGATATGGGATGCGTTCCCAGACATAAAAGATCACCCCCGCCGAATAGACGATGCCCCCGGCCATCAGAAGCCAGAAATCCACCGAGGCAAGGCTCATGGAGAGCGGCTTGATCACGGTGACAATCACCCAGCCCATGCCGAGATAAAGCGCGAGCGAGAGCATCTCGAAGCGGCGCGGGAAAACGAGCTTCATCACCACGCCGAAGGTGGCGCAGCACCAGACAATGGCAAGGATAATGGTGCCGGTCGGCTCGGCCAGGCGGTTGACCGCAAAGGGCGTATAGGTCGCCGCGATCATGATGAAGATGGCGGCGTGATCGAGGCGCCGAAGCACCATCTTGGACGAGCGATGATGCGGCATCAGATTATAGGCCGCGGAACAGCCGATCATGGCCAGAAGCCCGACGCAGTAGACCGCAACACTCACCAGCACCGATAAGCCGGTGACATGCCACAAAAGCCACAGGCTGGCATTGATGGCAAAGACGATGCCGGCGACATGCACGATGCCGTCGGCCACATTCTCGTTACGCGAATAAAGCCGGTGAATCTGTTCAACCGTACGCTCAACCGCGTGATTCATGCACCTTCGTCCGCAAGCATCCCGCGCCCAGTATCCCACGTCTTGTCAGCACGACCTAGAGCCGAATATGAACGCGGCAGGAAGCTGCCCAAAGGGCATGGCGAATTTCAGATTACGAGGCTTGTTTTTCGTTCTGCTTGGCCTGGAGCCGGGCATTCACTTCAGCGACGCGGGCCTGATGACGCTTGACGAAAAGATCGAGCTTCTTGGAAATCTGCGGGATATGGAACTCGCGATCCCAAACGCCAGCGGCTTCCTGCATGATCTTGGCGCGCATCTCTTCCGGCAGCTCGGCCCAATGGCGCAAGAGCGCCGAGCCCAGGCGGCGGATAAAGGGCTCATCCTCGCTCGGATATTTGAACGCGAATTGATCTTGTTGCGGAGCTTTCACGAATCGACCTTTGAGAGATAATCTCGCGCCGTTTGACGGCGTCCTGTCCTTCTTATCAAAGCCTTTGAAGGCCCGCCGTCAATGGCTTTGGGACAGATTTTCGCGCCTGGCATTGGCTTAGCGTCATGCTAGAACATCAGTATATTACAGGGGGTGCAAGATGCGCTTTTCGATCCTTGCGGCAGCGGCGTTCATGGCCGCGACGGGGCCCGTTTTGGCACAGCCCGAAGCCCGTTTTGAAACCAATGTGGGAAATTTCACCATCCTTTTGGAGGACGCCAAGGCGCCCCAAACAGTCGCCAACTTCATCCGCTACGCCAAGAAAGGCCATTTCAACGGTACGCAATTCTATCGCATTGTGCCGGGCTTTGTGATCCAGGCCGGGTCCATGGGCGCGGATGGCAAATGGCGCCAGACCATGAAACCCATCGGAATGGAGACCGCCACCGGGCTTTCCAACACGCGCGGCACCATTGCCATGGCGCGAGACGAAAAGCCGCTGTCCACTCAGGCCGAGTTCTTCATCAACCTGGCCGACACCAATGCGCAAGGCTTGGACCCCAAGCCGGGTGACGCCCCCAACACCACCGGTTATGCCGTGTTCGGCCATGTCACCAGCGGTATGGACGTGGTGGATGCCATCGCGGGCACCCCCATTGGCGGCGGCAAAGGCCCCTTCCCCGCCAACTACCCGAAAACCCAGGTGGTGATCAAAAAGGTGACCATCGGGGTCGCCCCGCCGCAGCCGGTGCCCCCGCCAGCAGCGCCCGCTGCCGCCACAACCGATCAGCAAGCTCCGGCCGCCGAGCCGCAAGCTCCGCCTGCGACGCCGCAACAATAGACTGGCTCTAGTTTGTGCCCATTCCGGCAGGCCTGGGCGCGATTGCGTGGGGCGCATTTCGCCCCACGGCTTTGGCGTACCTAGATTGACTCTTCGATGAGGGAGCACCGCATGAAATTCGCCGCCAGCCTGTTTGCCGGAATGTTGTTCGCCGCAAGCCCCGCTTTCGCCGCCGACGCGCCGATCGAGGTGATGGTGGTGGGCCTTTTTCATATGAGCAATCCCGGCCATGACCTCGCCAATGTCAAAGCCGACGACATGCTGGCCGAGACGCGGCAAAAGGAAATCGCCGCCACCACGGCGGGGCTTTCGCGCTTCCGGCCGACCATAGTGGCGGTGGAATGGCCCGAGGGCGTGACCAATGAGCGGTATGCGAGCTATCGCGCCGGGACGCTGGAGCCTAGCCCCAATGAGGTGGTGCAGCTTGGCTTCCGGCTGGCTAAAGAATCGGGCCTCACCCGGGTGGACGGCATCGATGTGGATGGGAATTTTCCGTTCGAGGCTGTCGAGGCCTTCGCCAAAGCGCATGGCCAGAAGGCGGCGCTGGAGGGGCTGATCCAGACGGCGCAACAGGAAGTGGCCGCGATCGATGCCGTTCTTGCTAAGGGCACGGTGAGCGCCACGCTGCGCTATCTCAACGAGCCCGCCACGATTTTCCGCAGCCAGAATTTTTATCGCTCGACGCTGCTCTTCGGGGCGGGCGATGACCAGCCCGGCGCGGCGCTGATGACAGGCTGGTATGAGCGCAATTTCCGGATCTGCGCCAAGCTTGTTCAGCGCGCCAAGCCCGGCGACCGCGTGGTGATGTTTTATGGCGCGGGCCACGCCTTCCTTTTGCGCCAGTGCATCAGCGAGATGCCCGGTTACCGCCTCGTCGAGCCCAACACCTATCTGCCCTGAACGCGCGGCGAGCTCAGCGCGCGCCTTGGCCAGCGCGGCCCGGGCACGGCGGCGCCAATCGGCGAGGCGGACATTGAGCGCCAGCACCGCCGCGCTGCGCCGCCCCGACCGCAGCGCGTTACGGTTCCCTTTCGGTGCCCCTAGCTTTGGGTGCCATACCTCGTCCGGCCGCAAGAGCTTGATCATTGATTGCCGTCTTCCGCCTCCAGAGGGAGGGGGGAGGTGGTGCGGACATAGACCATCTCATGGCGGCGGGTTTCGATTTTGGGCACCGGGCCCGCGCGCAGCCGCCCGACGCTATCGGCCAGAAGCGCCGCTGTGGAGGCCAGCCCCTGGGCCGCGGTGAGATAGCGGATGCGGTCATTGGGGTCGTAGGTCAGGCAGGCCGAGGTGAAGGCGACCTCGCGCATCAGAAAGCGGCATTCGGCGATCAGGCCGTTCAGCTCGGTCTCGGTATCGCCCGGCGGGGTGATGGGGGCCTTGCTGAGGGGCAGGAGGCGCGGTGTGCGCTTGGGGCTGAGATCGCTGCTTTCCGGAGGCACCGCCCCGCCCGAGGCCGCCGCATCGGCGCGCACCTCTGCCTCCCAGGCCGAAAGCTCCGATTCCAGCCTTTGGTTGTTGGACGTGCCGCGCACATGGACGGGAGGTGGAGAGAAGCTTTCCGAACTCTCCGCCGTTTCAGACTGTTTCTCAAAAGCCATATATGTTGCTCCAAAGTCACATCTTGTTGATGTGGGGAGCGCGGACCGGTTTGAAAAGGGGGAACGCGAGAAAAAGTGGCAGCTGCGTCAGGCGCAACCTAAACTGGCCGTCATGTGAGGAGGGACATGGCCATGGCGATGACCGAGCGGGTGCTGGACGCTTTGCAGGAGGTGAAAGCGCGCAATTATGACAAGGCGCCGCCCTTTCACCGGCTGTGCTGGCGGTTTGGCATCCTCATCCCACCCCCGATGCTGGCGCCGTTCTGGTTCAATTGGGTGTTTCTGGGCGGATTTTTCGCCATCACCTACGGAGGGATCATGGCCCTCTTCCCCGCCTTCTTTTTGCGGGGGGCGGCCTGGCGGACGCTGCCCGGTTTCGCCCTGGGCATTTTGATTGCCGGCGCATTTTTCGGCCTCTTCATGGCGATCTTCGCCCGCGTGAAAACTGCCAAACGCACCCTGCCAAGCTGGCAAAGCCTAGTGGAGGCGGAACGGGCGGAGAGAGGGTGATGCGGAGAGGTTTGCGCTAAACTTCCCTCTCCCCTCGTGGGAGAGGGTGGGATCGGGCGCGGAAGCTGCGCCGAGAGCAGACAGAGGTGGAACGCAAGCTCTGGCAAGAACTGCGCAGCCGCCGCTTTCACGCCTTCAAGTTCCGGCGGCAACAACCGATTGGACCCTACATCGCGGATTTCGTCTGCTTCGATGCCAAACTCATTGTCGAATTGGATGGCGGGCAACACGGGCTTGCCACGAACGAAGCTTATGATGCGGCGCGCACGGCATGGCTGGAGCAAGAAGGCTTTCGCGTGCTGCGGTTCTGGAACAGCGATGTGATCGAGAATTTCGAAAGCGTGTTGGGCGAAATCGCACTAGGGCTAGGGATGAAACCGTGGTGAGGAGTTACCCCTCACCCGGATTGCCTAAGCACTTACTGCGTAAGCGCAAGGCAATTCGCGCCGGTACGCTGTCGCTACCGGCCCCACAAGGGGAGAGGGGCATCGTGCATAGGCTTGACGGCCAGGTCTTCTTCACGGAACTTCTGAAGAAAATTTGAGGGGCGTTTCATGTTGCGGCGGATTGTGATTGGGCTTTTTGCGCTGGCGTTGAGCGGATGCGCCTTTGAGCTGCCGCGCGATTCCGTGGTGCTGACCAACAAGGTCGTGGAGGCGCAGAAGATCAAGCTGGGCGATAAGCCAACCAAAGAAGCCTCGCTGGGCGCGGGCTATCGCTATAGCGTGGACAACGTGCCCGCCTCCTTCGGCACGCTGCATACGATGTTGGTAGAGAGCGATGCGCAAAAGCCGCTGATCGTGTTTTGTGGCGGCAATCTTTTCCGCGAGGAAGGCGTTGGCGGTTATACCGCAGAAGCGCTGACGCCCTTCGGCGATGTGCTTTTCTACGATTACCCCGGCTATGGCACGAGCGGCGGAGACGGCACTCGCGCCGATTTTGCCGAAGCCGAACGGGTGATGAAGACCAAGGTGGAAGCGCTGGCCTTGTCGCGGCCAAGCGTGATTTTCTGGGGCCATTCCTTAGGCGGGGGAATCTGTTCCAGCCTTGCCGCGCATACGAATGTGAAATCGGCGCTGGTGCTGGCGGGAACTTTTGGCTCTTATGAAGACATCAAGGACGACATGCTGGGCCTCGCCTCTGGCCTTGTGACGATGAAGCCCGCCGAGGATCTCATCACCTATGAAGCGCCGGTGCTGCTGAAAGACTATAGCGGCCCCATCGTCGTTCTGGCGCTGACGGAGGACGAGACCATCCCTTACGGGGTGAGCAAGACACTCGCCAAAAAGCTGGAAGCGGAAGGCAAGAAGGTCGTCTTCGTGACCTTGAAGGGCAAAGGCCATAGCCGGATTCATAGCCATCCTGATTTTCGCGCGAAGATGACGGAAGGGTTCAAGTCGGCAGGCGTGGCGATCGCGCCCTAGAACGAGAGTTCCGCTTCGAGCTGAAACACCAGCGCATGGCCTTTGGCGGTGCCGGGGTTTTGCACCCACTGCAGATCGGGCTGTAGCGCGAACCAATCATTGATCTGGGCGAGATAGGTGGTTTCGAAACTCAGTTCGGCATCGCGCGAGGCAAGACCCGGCAAGCTCTGTTGCAGCGTGCGGAAATGGGCGCCGCTCTCGGCACGGGCGAAGGCAAGCCCGATTTCATCATTAGGGCGGCCGGGGATGAGACCGACCGCGTTCAGCCCGGCGCCGAGATAAAAGCCGAAACGTCCCGCGCGGCCATCGGCAACACCAGTTTGCAGAAAGCCCGCGAGCTTGGAACTGTCGCCGCTCCATAACAGATGATCGAGGATGAAATAGGCGCCCGCGGCATGGCGGTTCACACCGGGCGTGCTTTGATCGGGGCTGCCTTTGGTGTCGTACCAGCCGCCGAGCGCGAGCTTGTTATCATAAGCGGGCAGACCGGCGTTGCGCCCGACGCGGTTATGGCTTTCGCCCGGCGGCATGGAGGCGCTGGGGCGTTGAAGCCAAGCAAATTCGCCGATCAGCAGCGGACCATCCGGGCCGGATTGTTCCGGCGGGCGATCATCGATCACCGCGGCGCGCAACACCATGTTGTCGGCGGGTTTATAGGTGAGGCGCAGCGCCAGCGAGGTGTCGGGATAGATGGACGGACCGGCGACGCCGCTCTGGGCGTATTCCGGGCCGATGCCGAAAGAGGAATTGAGGAACAACTGCGCCGAGGAAAGGCGATAGAACTCGCTGTTGAGATCATAGCGGCCCGCGAGCACGGAAAAGCGCCCATGGGCATATTGCACCCAGGCCTCGTAGAGCTTGGCGCCGGGCGGGGCAGCGATGTTGGAGACGCCTTGGGCATCGCCGATCAAAGCATCGGGGGCGCCGCCATGGGTGAAGAGCCCGTCGGCAAAAGCGGTGAGGCCATCCGCCCCGAACAAGGCACCGCCATCGGCGAGAAGCTGGAGATGGGCCGAGCCCACCCCGACCGTGCCGGCCTTCGTGCCGCCGGAAAGATTGGAGATCAGCGCGGTGTTGTAGGTGAGATGCGGCGTGAAGGGATCGGCGGCAAACGCGGCGGGCGCCAAGAGCACCGCACAGAAACTGCCTTGCAGGAAAGCCTTCAAAGGCCGCTCCGCCCTTTATCCGTCGCAGCGACTATAGTTCAGCGGCGGGGCGGGGATAGAACGATCTCATCTCGCCAGACACGCCAAAACACCCTCTCCCGCTTTTGGGGAGAGGGGGAACAGCAAAACCTCGCGGGCGCCGATCAGGCGCGGCGGGCGGCTTTGCGGGCGTTGCGGTAAGCGGTCTGCGCGGCGAGGATTTCCGCGTATTTGCGGATTTCTTCGGCCTTCACGCCCAGAGAGGCGGCGCGCTTTTCATCTTCCGCACGCTGGCGGGCTTCGGCTTCGGCGCGGGCCTGTTCCTCGGCGGCGCGGCGCGCCTCTTCGGCGGCTTTGCGCTCAGCTTCGATACGGGCGAGTTCGGCCTGGCGGGCCGCTTCTTTCGCGGCGATGCGCTCGTCACGCTCCTTAGCGATGCGGGCACGCTCAGCCGCGCGTTCCGCGGCGGTGGCAGACATGGCTTCGGCGCGCTTACGGGCCCTTTCGAGCTCGGACTGACGGGCCTTATTGCGGTCTTGCATACGGTCTTGAAAGCTGTCGGGTCGGAATGCAGCCATTACGCTTGTGGTACCTTTTTCGTCTTCGGCCTGGGGCCTGCTGGTTTGAGGCCAGTCCCTTACCCAGCCTCTAGCGCCAATTCGCGGCACGAATTGGGCCGGGGATGCCGATAAGGGGTGGCGGGTTGGTCTTTATGCTAAGCCGCCTTCAGCTTTGGCCCATGGGGCTAACGCCAAAGGAGGCTCTGTTCGAAAAATCCCTTAATTGTCCAAGAACGAGCGCAGCTTACGCGACCGCGAGGGGTGCTTCAGCTTGCGCAGGGCCTTGGCTTCGATCTGGCGGATACGCTCGCGGGTGACCGAGAACTGCTGGCCCACCTCTTCCAAGGTGTGGTCGGTATTCATGCCGATGCCGAAGCGCATGCGCAATACGCGTTCTTCGCGCGGGGTCAGGGTGGCGAGCACACGAGTTGTGGTCTCGCGCAGATTGGCCTGAATCGCCGCATCGATCGGAAGGACCGCGTTCTTATCCTCGATGAAGTCGCCCAAATGGCTGTCTTCCTCGTCACCAATCGGGGTTTCGAGAGAGATCGGCTCCTTGGCGATCTTGAGAACCTTGCGGACCTTTTCCAGCGGCATGGCGAGACGCTCGGCCAGCTCTTCCGGGGTCGGCTCGCGGCCGATCTCGTGCAGCATCTGGCGGGAGGTACGCACCAGCTTGTTGATCGTCTCGATCATATGCACCGGGATACGGATGGTGCGGGCCTGGTCCGCGATGGAGCGGGTGATCGCCTGGCGAATCCACCAGGTGGCATAGGTCGAGAATTTATAACCGCGGCGGTATTCGAACTTATCGACCGCCTTCATCAGGCCGATATTGCCTTCCTGAATGAGGTCGAGGAACTGCAGGCCGCGGTTGGTGTATTTCTTGGCGATCGAGATCACGAGGCGCAGATTGGCCTCGATCATCTCTTTCTTGGCCACGCCGGACTCGCGCTCGCCCTTCTGCACCGTCTGCACGATGCGGCGGAAATCGGAGATCGACTGGCGCATCTCCTGAGCATGGGTCTGGATATCGTCACGCAGGGCATGGACCTTATCGCGCTCGATGGCGATGAAATCCTTCCAGCCGGCGCGGGACAAACGGCCGACGCGGCGGGTCCAGTTGGGATCAAGCTCGTTGCCGAAATGCTCGCGCAGGAAGTCCTCGCGGGCCACGCCATGGCTTTCGGCCAAACGCAGGAGGCGACCTTCCAGGCCGACGAGACGGCGGTTGATGCCGTACATCTGATCGACCAGGGCTTCGATGCGGTTGTTGTTGAGCTTGAGGCCCTTAACGAGGTCCACCGTCTCGTTGCGCAGCTTCTTGAAGCGGCGTTCCTGAGAATTGGAGAGCTCGTCATCGGCCAGCGCCGCCTCAACCGAGGCATCCTGCAGCTTGCCGAGCTTCTTGTAGAGGTTGGCGATGTTATCGAGCGTCGCCAGAACCTGGGGCTTCAACGCGGCTTCCATCGCCGAGAGCGGCAGATTGCCCTCGTCATCAAAGCCTTCCTCACCCTCGCCACCTTCGGCTTTGGGCTGGCCGTCGCCGCCTTCACCCTCTTCACCCTCGGCCTTCTTTTCCGCAGGCTTGGCGGCCTTGGCCGCCTCGGCAGGTTCAGGACGGACAAATTCGGGCTTCACAAATTCCGGCGGCTTGGGGAATTCCGGCTTCACGAAAGCGGGGGCTTCGCCCTCGGCACCTTCGCCAGCTTCGCCCTCGGCCATATCGGGGCCGCCCACCGCGGCGCCATCCGGCCCCGTGCCATACATGGCTTCGAGGTCGATGATGTCACGCAAGAGCACCTTGCCCTCGTTCAGCTCGTCGCGCCAAACGGTCAAGGCTTCAAAGGTCAGCGGGCTTTCGCACAAGGCACCGATCATCAGCTCGCGGCCGGCCTCGATGCGCTTGGCAATGGCGATTTCGCCTTCGCGGGACAAAAGCTCAACCGAGCCCATCTCGCGCAGATACATACGCACCGGGTCATCGGTGCGATCATAGGTTTCGGTGGCGCCTTCCTTGGTGACGGCGACAGCCTTGCCTTCGGCCAGCGCAGGAACTTCGGCGTCGGCGCCTTCTTCCTGCTCTTCGCTTTCGATGACGTTGATGCCCATTTCGGAGAGCATCGACATGGTGTCTTCGATCTGTTCCGAAGAGACCTTGTCGGACGGCATCACCTTGTTGAGCTCGTCATAGGTGACGTAGCCGCGGGTCTTGGCGCGCGCGATCATCTTGCGCACGCCGACATCGCTCATATCGAGGAGCGGGCTGTCGGCATCGCCAGGGGTCTCGGATTCACCCGGTTTCGCACCTGGCTTGGCAGGCGCAGCCTTGCCATTGGTCTTGGCGGCGGGCTGAGCCGGTTGCGGCGCGGCCTTCTTGGCGGGCGCGGGCGCAGCAGCCTGCGCCTTGGCGGCGGCTTTGACGGGCTTCTCAGCGGCGGGGGCAGCAGCTTTGTCGGCCGCGGCCTTTTCAATCTCGGGGGCTTTTACTTTGGCCTCAACTTTCACGCTTGCGGCCTTGGCCTCTGCGGTTTTCGCTTCATGCTTCGGTTCGGAGTGCTTGTGCTCGGGAGTCTTGACCGCCTCGCTCTTGGCCTTGGCGGCCTTCACGGCAGTCTTCTCGACCGGTGTCTTCTCAACCTTTTCCGTCTTGGCGGGCGCTTTGGAGCTCGCATGCGCGGCCGCGGCAGGCTTCTTAGCCGGCGCGGGCTTCTTGGGTGCTATTTTGGACGCAGCCTTTTTGGTCGCCGCCGGTTTCGCACTGGCAGCCTTGGCAGCCGGACGCTTGGCCGCCTGCTTAGCGGCCTTGGGGGCCTTCGCCGGTTTCTTTGACTTTGTTACCACTTTCGTACCTTCGCGCGCGCGAGCGTGATGATCCAGTTAAGCCCCGGCCGTTCACACGGACTCGGGGGTGCCTTCCTCGACCGCAGGCACCACGGGTTCGACCGTTTCCGGCACCGGGGCCGGAGCAGCCTTCTTGGCCGAGCGCTTGGCGGGTTTCCGCTTGGGGGCCGTCTTCTTGGCGGACTTTTTCGCCTTTTTCACGGCACCTTTTTTGGCGACCTTTTTGGTCTTGGCGACCTTCTTAGCCGCTTTTTTCGCCGTCTTCTTGACGGCAACCTTCTTGGCGGCCTTTTTGGCGCCTTTTTTCACTGCCTTTTTGGCGACCGGTTTCTTCACAACCTTCTTCGCCTTCTTGGCCGGTTTGGCCTTCTTTGTCTTCTTCTTCGCTGCCATTGTCGGTTTCCCTCTTTCTCGGTCCGCTGCGCGCGCGCCGGTAGAATCACAATTTATACGGATTGGATTCTACGTGCTTGTCCTATTCGCCGAAACGGCCTTCTCGCAAGCGGAGCAATTCGCGCAGGTTGTCTTCCGACGGCTCCTTGTTGAAACGCTCCAAAGCACGTTTGCGCTCCGGATCGGTTTCCGCCAGGACGCGAAGGTCTTGTGCGGCTCGCAGGAAGCGGGCATGTGCATCCTCGACAGAAGCGGTCCCCTCCCCCACCTCTGACCCCTGAAGTTTCAGCCGCTGAAGAGTGTCGGCCATACCGAGACGGGTTAGATGGGACTCCAACACCTCGATTTCAAGCCTGGTGCCGGAAGCGGCGACGTTTAGAAGTTCGCCCCGCAACCTGTCAAGGAAGGGATCAGTCAAAGGCAGCGCCGCCACAAGCTCCAAATGGCTCTCTACCATTGCGGGATCAGCCAGCAAAAGCTTGCAGACCTCGACCTCCTTAACCTTGAGGGCGCCGCCGCCCCGCGCGATCAGGCTTTTCTTGACCGCCTCGGAGACGGTCTCCATCGGGGGCTGAAACCCTTGATTCGATTTGCCTTTCCCGCCGAACCCGCGCCCCTTCTGTCCCGGCTGGAAGAGCCGGCTCGACCAAGGCTTGCCGCCGCCGCCGCCCTCGGATTTATGACGGCGCTTAAAGGTCTCGAAAACGCGGGTATCGAAATCACGGCGATAATAATCGGCGATCTTGCCATCGGAAATTTTTGCCACCAGTTCCGATAAAACCTGCTCCAGACCGGCCCGGCGCTCCGGCGTGGAAAAGTCCTTCCCCTCGGTCTCGCTTTTCCAGAGTACCTCGGCGAGGGGGAGAGCGGCATCCAGCACCGCGCGCATCGCCTCGGGACCTTGGGCACGGATGAGACTGTCGGGGTCCTCGCCACCCGGGATGAAGGCAAAGCGGAGCGAATAGCCGGGCTTTAAATGCGGCAACGCGAGGTGGGCCGCGCGCAAGGCCGCCTTCATGCCCGCCGCATCGCCATCGAAGGACATGATGGGTTCGGGCGCCACCCGCCAGAGAAGCTGAAGCTGATCCTCGGTCAGCGCGGTGCCAAGCGGAGCGACCGCCGCCTCAAAGCCTGCGCGCGCGAGCGCGATCACATCCATATAGCCTTCGGCGACAATGATGGTGCCCGCCTTGATGCCCGCAGGCCGCGCTGTCGCCAGATTGTAGAGAAGATGGCCTTTGGAAAAGAAGGCCGTCTCGCCAGTGTTGATGTATTTCGGCTTGGCATCCGCATGCAGGCCGCGCCCGCCAAACGCCACCACGCGGCCTTTGCCATCGCTGATCGGGAACATCAGGCGGTGGAAAAAGAAATCGCGCGGGCCACGATCACCATCCGCCGGACGGGCGAGCCCCGCCGCGATGATGTCATCCATCGCAATATTGAGACCGGTCAGATGCGCGATGAGCGCGTTGTTGCCGGACGGCGCATAGCCGAGGCGGAACTTTCTGACCGTTGCGTCATCAAGGGCGCGGGTTTTCAGATACTCGCGCGCCTCACGCCCGCCCGGCGCCTGAAGCTGGGCCTCGAAGAATTTCGCCGCCGCCTCGATCACGTCGTAGAGAGATTTCTTTTTCTCCTCACGCGCCTCGTCTTCCGGCGACCATTTTGGCAGTTCCACCCCGGCTTCATTGGCGAGGCGTTCCACCGCTTCGGGGAAGGTGAGACCCTCGGTCTCGACCAGCCATTTGAAGGCATCACCGCCCTTGCCGCAGCCAAAGCATTTATAGGTGCGCCGCCCGTTCTCGACCTTGAAGGACGCGCTTTTCTCGCCATGGAAAGGGCAGCAGCCCCAAAACGCCTGGCCCTTGCGGGTGAGCTTCACACGCCGCCCCACCAGCTGGACGATATCCGTCCGCCGGAGGATCTCTTCAAGAAGGTGGGGGCCAAAACGCATGAGAGTAGTTTCGCAGAAAAGGGGGGGACTAGCGCGGGGCGCACCGGCGGAATCTTGTGAATGCTGTAGCCACGACCTTATTGAGACCTGGCTATTCTATATATCGTAAATGGCGCCAACATCACCTAAACTCAGTCATGTAAGCCAGTTGGGGCCCGCCCCAACACGATTTCTGCAGCCGATCCGACCATGCGAAAGGCACATTCGAATTGGCATATAAAGTCGCATATTCTCTCGCAGCAGCTACGCAAATCGAAGCTCTGTATATGTCCCTTGCTGAAAAAGCGGGGGAAATGATCGCAGACTCCTATATCGGCGGCCTTCAGCGGTTCTGTGAGGGCTTGGCGCATTTTCCCAAACGAGGGACACGCCGAGAAGGCTTAATCATCCCAGGCTTGCGCATCATTGGCTAACGTCGCATCACGATCGCGTTTGATGTGGATGACACCACAACGACCGTCACCATCCTGGGGGTCTATTATGGCGGTCAGGATTTCGAACGGGATTTTGGGGGCGACAGCTCGGGCGAATAGTCGCTTTCGGTTTTTTTGGTGCGAGCACGATAAGCCGCGCGTACCCGATCCATAAGCTGATCTGCTGGAATAGCCTTGCTCGGATCAGCCAGATATTCCCGGCAGCTTTGGACGACCTCCGTCCGCAGCCATTTTTCCAAGGCTTCCTCGCGGGCGAGCATTGCCCTGAGCCCATCGCGGATCACCTCGCTTTCGGAGGCATATTCTCCCGACGCAACTTTCGCCTTCACCATCGCGGCCATTTCATGGGGCAAGGTGATGGTAATGGGAGCGGTGTTTCGCATTCCAGGTGCCTTCTCAGAATGCGGCCAATCTAGCATGGTGTATGACTAAATCATACACCACATTTACCACAACCCTTGCGCGCGCAATCAGGTGTTTTGCGGGTTGTTAACTTTGCGGCTGGTACCTATTCTAGGCTGCAATAATTTGCACTACATCCGCTTGCTCCAACGGAGGACTTTATCGTGTCACTCCAAAGCGTTCCCCAGCCATCCGAGGCCTTGAAGCCCAGCGAGCCGGGCTGGCTTTCGCTGGTCAAAACCGTGGAGCAGCTTGCTGGCGCAGCCGAACTTTCCGACATCATAGACATCGTACGTACAACCGCGCGCGATATTTCTGGCGCCGATGGCATCTGTTTCGTTCTGAAGGACGGCGAGCGCTGCCATTATGTCGACGAAAATGCGATTGCACCTTTGTGGAAAGGCAAACGCTTTCCCCTGAGCACATGTGTTTCGGGCTGGTGCATGATGCACGATCAGACCGCCGTGGTGACGGATGTGTTCGATGATGCGCGCGTGCCGGTGGATGCCTATAGCCCGACCTTCGTCAAAAGCATGGTGGTGGTGCCGGTACGCAATGAGGTGCCTGTCGGCGCGATCGGCTTCTATTGGGCCCATAAGCGCAGCTTCGAAAAAGAGATCTTAGGGCTGCTCGAAGCGCTGGGACGTTCGGCCTCTGCCGCTTTCGCCGCGGTTAAGGCCCGCGAAAGCTGGCGGGAGAGTCAGCAAAGCCTGGCGCTGGCGCTTGACGCCGGGGGGCTTGGTGCCTTTGAAGTCGATCTCACCGACGGTAGCGTCAAAGCGACGAAGGCCTGTGCGGATCTTTTCGGGATAAACGGCGAGACCCCGCTGACGCTTTCCGCGCTGCTCGAGAAAATCGATCCAGCCGATCGCGCGGAGGCAGGAAAAGTCTTTGGCTCGGAGCTGATGCCAGGCGGGCGCTCGGACGCGATCTATCGCTTGCGCCGCGACGGGGGATTGCGCCGGGTCGAACTGCAAAGCCGGTTGGTTTTCGATCCCGATGGCCGGCCCTGCCGGGTCTCAGGCGTGGTGCGCGATGTTACTGAACGCTTCGAGGCCAAAGAGCGTCTTGATGCGCTGATGGCCGAAACCCTGCGTGCCTCGCGTCTTACTGATCTGGGCGCGATGGCGTCGGCTTTAGCCCATGAGCTGAACCAGCCGCTCGCGGCGGGAAATAACTACATCAAAGCCGCCGAGCGGCTGATGGCGAAAGACCCGGAAAAAGCGCTCGACGCGATGAGTAAGGCGGGCATGCAATTCGTCCGCACCAAAGACATCATCCAGCGCATTCGCGGCTTCGTTGGCCAGGGTCAGGCCAGCCGCAAGGGCGAGAACATCGAGAGCCTGCTTCAAGAAGTGCTGGAACTCGCCCGCATCGCGGCGCGCCACCATGGCGTGACGGTGCATCTGAAAGTCGAGACCGGACTTCCCATGGTGGAACTCGACCGGGTGCAAATCGAGCAGGTGCTGTTCAACCTCTTGCGCAATGCCGCCGAGGCTTTGGAAAACCAGCCGACGCGGCAGGTGACCGTTTCCGCCGTACAAAAAGGCGAGATGCTGGAAATACGCGTTCATGACACCGGGCCGGGGCTTTCCCCCGAGATCGCGGAAAACCTCTTCATGCCCTTCCGCTCGACCAAGGAGGGCGGCATGGGGGTGGGGCTTTCGCTCTGCCGCAAGATCGTCGACAGCCATGGCGGCAAGCTTTGGTATGAGGGCAGCGAGATCACCGGCGAGGCGGGGGCGAGCTTTGTCTTCACCCTGCCGCTGCATCTTACCGCGATCTAACGCGATTTTCATGCCTTATACCTTGAAGTTCTAGGTATGGAGCCCTAGGTATCGTCTGTTGCGATACTGCCAGGGCTCTTTCGGTGACGCTGAAAGCCAAAACCAATCCCCCGTTCATGACCGGCGTGCCGGAGCTTTTGGTGCTGCGCCTTTTGAAGGCCCGCGCCATGTATGGCTATGAGATCGTCGCCGAGCTGCGCGAACAATCCGGCGCGGTGATCCAGGCCGGCGAAGGCGTGATCTATCCCGTGCTGCATGCGCTGGAAAAAGACGGCGCCCTGAAAGCCAGCCGCAAAGCCGTGAATGGGCGCAGCCGCGTCTATTACAGCCTGACCGATAAAGGGCAGAAGCGGCTGGAGGGGCTTTCGCAGGAATGGTCGCGGATCGCCGAAGCCGTCGGCGCCATGCTGAAAGGAGAGCGCCATGAACCCGCCTTCTGATCAGTTTGCGAGCCTCAAAGACAAACTGTTGAAAGCAGGCATCGCGCCCCGCCATGTCCGCCGCTATGCGCGCGAGCTGGACGACCATTTTGCCGACCTCCTCGAAATGCAGAAAGAGCGTGGTTATGAGGAGCCGGATGCCTCATGCCGCGCCCGCGCGCTTCTGGGCGATGACGAGGAACTTCTGGACGCCATGCTGGCGACGGGAAAGTTCCGCGCCCTATCGGCCCGCGCCCCATGGCTGGTGTTTGGCATCGTGCCGCCAGTGGCGATCTTTCTGGCGCTGCTGGGCAGCGGGCTTGGCATGGCGGCGATCGCCGCTCCGCTGCATAGCCCCAACATGCCATTGCCGAGCTGGTGCGAACCTGCCGCGCAAGCAGTCTGCCTTTTTGCCAATTACGCGGTCGGCCCGCTCGCCATCCTGCTGCTTCTGGTGACGGCGTTGCGCCAGCGCCTGGAAGGCTGGTGGCCGGTCATCGGTGTGATGGCGGCTGCGCTGTTGGGCGTCTTGACCTCATTAGCGGTGTCGATGCCGCATGCGGCGGTGAAGGGCGAAGTCTCAGTGACCATGGGGCTTGCCTTTCCGGATGTGCTCACCACCACCCGCTTCATCGTGATCGCGGCGATCACAGTGCTCAGCCTTGGGCTGTGGGCCAAGCGGCGGAGTCTTGCCTGAGCGCGCGGTTCCATAGCACCCGAGGCCTCGCCTCTGGGGCCGTCATCGGCCTGCATATCTTGATCGTGGCCGCGCTTCTGAACGCCGTGGTGATCACCCATTGGGAAAAGCCGACCGTCAGCGAAGCCATTCTGGAATTTCCGCCACAGCCTCAGCCGGAAAAAGCCGCCCCCAAAGCGGCATCCGGCGCGGCAGCGGCCTCGGGAACATTCCAAGGTCCCGCACCCATATTTCAGACCCCGAATTTCTCGCCGCAAGCTTTGGGGCTGGGACAGGCGGTGTTCGGCTGCCAGCCGGAGAAGTGGCAAGACCTTTCCCGCGAGCAGCAGGAAAAATGCGCCAAGCTTTCGGGCGGACGCTTCGTGGCGATGAAGGATGGCGTGCCGGTCGACCTCAAACTCAAAGGCCCCGAATGGGAGGGGCTTCGCAACAGCGATCTCAGAGCGCGCGAACGCAACACCTCCGATCCCTGCCAGGCCGCCAAAGCCACCGGGACTGAATGCATTCACGACATCATCTATGGCAAAGGGCTGTGGTGAGTTCGAACCAGGCGCGCACTTTACGGAGAACAGCGCACGCGTTTGGCAAAGGTGATGAGGTGGTCGACACATCCTGGTGATGAGCCTAGCGGCAGAAGCACAGCTTCGGCATCGGCAAAACACGCCTCACGTTCGAGCTGCGCGGAATAGCGGACCGCCCAAGGCTGGCCGGTTTCCACAATGTCCCGGTAAACACAGCTCCAATAGCGCGCCGAGTTGGGAAGGTCAGTGGCGATATCGCTTAAGCGGCGCTGGGCCAGAGGCGCTTTGTAAGCCCGCACAACATCATCGCCCACAATCGTATATTCGAAGTCTTTGCCGCCCGCGATCACCTTCAACAGGATGACATGCGCGAGCAGATGCCGGATCGGGCGCGGAGAAATCTCTTCGCGTGCGGGATAAAGGCGAGCACCACAAAGACCCAACCAATATGCGTAGCCTTGCCGGACTTCGGCGAAACGGAGCTCGTCAAATTCGATGCGCCGGTACGTGTCCTGAATCAGATCCTCTGTCGCATCGCGAATGTGCATGCCGCCCGCCCCTCATCCCTGGCGGGAGCATAGCTATGCGTCCCCCCTGGGGTAAGCCCAGGAGGGTGCAAACACTTGTAAAACCTAGCAAATTCTTCCACAGCGGGTAAAGCCGGGGCTACTTGCCACCGAGCAGCGGCTTGATGAGGGCACCGGCTTTGCCGAAATCCATCGTGCCGGTGTAGCGCTCTTTCAAGGCGCCCATCACCTTGCCCATGTCCTTGAGCGAGGTCGCGCCGGTCTCGGCGATGATGGCCGCGATGGCGGCTTTGGTTTCGGCTTCATCGAGTTGGCGCGGCATGAATTCACGAATGATGGCGATCTCGGCCCGCTCGGCGGCGGCAAGTTCAGGACGATTGCCCTGCTCATAAAGCGCGATGGAATCCTCGCGGCTTTTGATCATCTTGCCGAAGAGCGCGAGGATCTCGTCATCGGAAATCCCATCGCGGCTGGTTTCGGTGCGCGAGGCGATATCCTTATCCTTGATCCCGGCTTGCACGAGACGCAGCGTGGCGACGCGCTTCTGGTCATGCGCCTTCATCGCCTCTTTCACCGAATTCATAATCTGATCGCGCAACGCCATGGCTGATTCTCCTTGTGGCGCGTAATCTAGTCATCGGGACCCCAACTCACAACCAAGCCATGGTCACACGCATCCTCTTGGGATTGCTCACGGTTTTCGCCATCGCGCGGGCCGAGGCAGCGGATACGCCAAAGCAGGCCTTGGACGCGGCAACAAAAGTGCTGTCGTCTCACACCGATGGCTTCTATCTCGATCACAAGGCAGGCGCTGAAACCGCGCTCGACAATTTCAGAACCGCAGCGCAACGCTGGGCGGTCGCCTATCTTGATGCTCACCCCAAAGCTGCGCCATCCGCGCTGAAAGCGGCAGCCGAAGCGATGGATCGCGAGCTGAGTATCACCTTCACCCCCCTCGCACCGGAGTTGATGGCCGTAAGCGCGAGCTATGGCGAGCTTGGCAATGTGTTTCTGCTTGCCAAGCAAGGCACACACTACGCGGTCGTCTGGGATATCCGGAAAACAGGTCCGGACACGGCACGCGATAACGGATGGGGGGCAATGGCCGCCTTTGGAGATGGCTGCGGGCGTTGCTGTGATTGCCGCGCTTTATATGGCGACGTATATGCGTTGCCGCCTGATGCGGCGGGACATATCCGCTTTTATATCGATGGCGGCTATGCCCAGCCCGCCGGCGCCACGCGGGGCGCTGAGATCAGCATCTGGGCCTGGGATGGCAAAGCGGCCAAAGCCCTGTTCAAAGGTGATTACGTTTCGGTGGCCGACGATCTGCCGATTGTCGAAGCCAAAGACGACACCATCCTGGTGCATCCCAAAACGCAGTATCGCATGTTCTATGCCTGTGGCGCCTGTTCCGGGCGCAAACTGACCTGGACGCTGAAACTCACCGGCGATGGCGTGCGGGATTTAGGCAAGCGTGTCGATCTTCCCGAAGCCGATGCGGTGGATGAGGTTTTCCTCCGGCTCTGGCAAGGCAAGGGTGCCAGCGCATTGGCGGCGCCCAAGGTGCTGGAAAAGATGGCGGCGATTGTTGCTGAGACGAAGAAGAGCGCTTCCGATCCGAACGACCCGAATCTCGGCATGCTGTCGGGGATCGATGTGAAGCGGAACGGGGATCGCGCCACCCTCACCTATGACACCGCTGTGGCCGCCGCCCCGAAGATGGTGGCCACGGTTCTGCACAAGAAAAGCGGGTATTATCTCGAGGCTTTCGATTTTTCCCTGAAGAATTGAGGATTTCGCGCGATGGCAAACCTCCGTGCAGGGCGTAATCTCTTCATCAGGGCAGCAATGCACAACCCAGCCATGATCAGACGCATCCTCTTGGGATTGCTCGCAGTTTTCGCCATCACGACGGCCGAAGCAGCGCAGACGCCAGAAGCGCGGTACGCCGCGGCATTGGCGGTGCTGGAAGCCAAATGCGGCGACGATTGCGGTTTTGGGGTCGACGAAAGCAATCCCGAGGAGGTGAAAGCGCTCGATGCCCTATGGGATGCAACACAGGATTGGACGCTGGCCTTTCTTGAGAGCAATCCCGGTATCGCGTTAGAGCCGCTGAAGACGGAGCTTTTGAATCGGCACCCTCCGACATTTCAATCTCCGAGTATCGCACCAGATTGGGTGACCTCGCTGGCGGATGATCTCTACGCCTTTTCCACCCGCTGGGACCAAATCGGAACGGCATTTTTAGTGGGCAAGAGAAACGGCCGATGGACCGTTCTTTGGGACGTGCGCAAGACCGATACGAGGCACTTTCCCGTGCTCAACGCATGGCGAACGGATCACGGCGGCGGCGCCTGTCGCGATGACGATCTTGGGTATGCCTGCGGCTCGCTTTCCGGCGGCATCTTCCCGCTAAAGCCTGATGCTGAAGGCAAGCTGCGCTTTGGCCTTGGCGGAACCTACGCCCAGGGCGGCGGCTTTACCTTTACCAAGCAAATCAGTTTTTGGCGCTGGGATGGTAAAAATGCCGAGCCGCTGCTGGCGCACACCTATCAGCAGTACATCGAAGACTCGCAGGCGAGCGTTCCAGATACGCCAAGCCGCATCGTCGTCCGTGTGAAAGACAAGTTCAAATCGGTCGGAGTTTGCTGTGCGGGACGTCAGCTTAATTGGACCTTCCGCATCCTGCCCGACCGCATCGAGGACCAAGGCAAAAAACCGCTCTACCCCGAAGCCGATGCGGTGGATGCGGTCTATGCCGCTCTACAAGACCACCGTTCTGCCGAGGGAGCGGCAACACCTGCCGCACTCAGCTTCATGGGGCGGAACCTTCCGGATGGTTTGGGAAACTTCGTGACTCGCCGAAGCGGTTCCGGCGCCACGGTGTGCCTTTCCTCGGACGCCTTCGAGTCATTCTTCGTGCGGTTCCGTCTTGTACGGCGGGGCGGGAAATTCTTCATCGCAAAAGCGGAACGGGTCGCCGGCGATCTCGATCAGCACTGCTCCCGGCAAAAGGGGGAATAGACCGCCTGGGCCGGGAACACAGCGCCCCCTCACCTGAAAAATCATCGAGGTTAGCGGCGCACCCATTGCGCGTTTTACGGGCGAAATCGCGGCGCACCGCTAACCCCGTGATTTTTCTTCCTCTCCCACAAGGGGAGAGGGATTGAAGGGTTGACCCGGGCCTGCCCCGTCCCTATTTTCCGGCAAATTCGAGGTCCCCCCATGAGCGATACCGCCACCCTGTCCTCCGCGCCAACGGAGGCTCCGTTTTCTCGCGCGAAGCTGGTTTTGGCCGATGGCTCGGTCTTTGAAGGCTTCGGCTTCGGTGCCGATGTTCAAGCCGTGGGCGAGGTCTGCTTCAACACCGCCATGACGGGATATCAGGAGATCCTCTCCGACCCCTCTTATGCCGGGCAGATCGTCTGCTTCACCTTCCCCCATATTGGGATTGTCGGCGCCAATAACGAAGACATCGAATATGGCACCCCGCATGTGCGCGGCGTGATTGTGCGGGCCGATGCCACGCACCCTTCCAATTATCGCGCGTTGCAGACGCTCGATGTCTGGCTGAAGAAGCACAACATTCCGGGCATTGCCGGGCTCGATACCCGCGCGCTGACCAGCCGGATCCGCGAGCAAGGCATGCCCCATGGCGTGATCGGGCGCGGTGACGATGTGGCGGCGCTGACGGCGGCGGCGAAGGGCTTTCCGGGGCTGGTCGGCCTGGACCTCGCCAAGGAAGTGACCGCGCGCCAGATGTTCAAATGGGACGAGACTCCCTGGGTGTGGAACAAGGGCTATGGCAAGGTCGAAGCCCCCACATTCCGCGCCGTGGTGCTCGATTACGGGGTGAAGAAGAACATCCTGCGCCTTCTGGCAGGCCTCGGCGCCGATATCACCGTCTTACCCGCGCAATCCACCCTGGACGACGTGCTGCGCCATGAGCCGCATGGCGTGGTGCTGTCCAACGGCCCCGGCGATCCGGCGGCGACGGGGGAATATGCCATTCCGACCATCAAGGGTCTGGTGGACAAAGGCCTGCCGGTGTTCGGCATCTGCCTCGGTCATCAGATGCTGGGGATCGCCCTCGGAGGAAGCACCAAAAAGATGGCCCAAGGCCATCACGGCGCCAACCATCCGGTGAAGGACCTGGAAACCGGCAAGGTGGAAATCGTCTCCATGAATCACGGCTTCACCGTGGATGCCGATACCCTGCCCAAGAACGTGATCCAGACCCACGTCTCACTCTTCGACGGCTCCAATTGCGGCCTGCGGCTGGACGGGGCGCCGGTCTTCAGCGTGCAATACCACCCCGAAGCCTCGCCGGGCCCGATGGATTCGCACTACCTCTTCGATCGCTTCGCAGAGGCGGCCAAGAGGCGGGCGTAAAGCCCGCTCCCATCGCGAGATACCAAGGGCGGGGAGACTTCCCCGCCCTTTTCTTTACGGCGTTGTGCGAGTGAAAACCGTCGAGCCGCCAGAGGCATCGCGGACCGTGAGGCGTTCGACCTTGCCTTGGGCGTCGCGCGCGAATTGGAAACGCCGGTCCGGGACGCCCTCGCCGCCGAAGAGATCGGGGCCAAGCGGCACGAGCTTCACCTGCGGGGCGCGATCCCGCACGAAATAAAGCGCACCGTCCTTCAACTCCACGCTGCGGGCCATATATTGGCCGGCAAAGGGTTCGAGCGCTTGCGGCTTTGGCGGGTGCAGCAGAGCTTCTTCCTGTTCGAGCGCCCAGCGCTGCGCAGTGTAATCGCGACCGGCTGCGGGCTTTGCGAGGATCGCTTTCAGCGCTTCGATGTTGGCGCGGGACATCGCCTGATCCTGCGGCACGGCGATATCGGGTTTTACCCCGACAGCTTCCCAATTGGTGCCAGTGATGGGATTGATCGCCGCGCCGGTGGAAATGAAAATCGCAAAGCCATCACCTGCATCCACAAAATCACCGGGGTTGGCCCCGCCATAGGTGACATCGCCAATGAGAGTGCCGCGCTTCTGGGTTTGGACATCATAGGCAAATTCTTCAGCGGCCGATGCCGTGCGCCCGCTTATCAGCACAAAGAGCGGCACATCGCTGCGCTTGGGGCCGGTATAATTGGTGAGGGTGTAAAACTCCTCTGTTCTGTCTCCTTCGCGCTGATAAAAGCGGTTGAGCAGAACCTTGTCTTTGAAAAATGGGCTAAGCAGAAGATCGATCATCGCCGGCGAGCCGCCGCCGTTCTGGCGCAGATCGAAAATCACCGCGTCGCAATTGGCCATGAAGGCGAGCGCGGCTTCGGCTGTTTTGCGGGCCTCAGGCGTTTTTTTGCCGGTGAGGGCGGTATCGAAATCGGCGAAAAAGCTGAAGCGCAGATAGCCGATATTGCCGGGCAGGCGTTTGACCTCGTCAAAGCCGTAATTGACCTGGCGCATGAAGGCTTCTTCGGCGGCCAGATCCGGCGCGGCTGCCGCTTGCTGCTGCGACGGTGAAGGCGCGCGCCAAGTGACATGGAAGTGGCGGTCATAGGGGGTAAGCTTTTCGCTGAGCAGCGTCGCCAACTGGCCTTCATCCGTAATGGCGATGATAGAGGGATCGGCCTTCAAGGCACGCACGGAGTCGGCGATTTTCAGCGCTTTGTCCTTATAGACATAATGGTCCCGGATCAGATCGGCGATGTGATCAAGTTTTGCGTCGCGCTGCTGTGCTGTGAGGGCAAGCGCGGGTGCGATAAGGACCATGACACTGAGCGCAGAGGCGCACAAAAACCGAGTCTTCATGAATTATCCTGCAAATGGTGTTGGATCCGATCGAGCATGGGGCGCTTCAAGAGCGCTGCATCGAGGGCTTCGAGATCTGCCAGAAGGCTGGGCGCGGCCTCTTTCAGAAGTGCGGCGCTCGCCGCCGACACCGCATCCCATAAAGGATCGAGTTTCTCGCATAGCGCGCGGCCCTTGGCGGTCATCTGTAGAACACGGCTGCGCTTATCGTGGCGGGCTGTGACCCGGCGGATGAGGCCACGCTTTTCCAGCGCATTGGCCACCTGCACCACGGCGACATGGCTCTGGCCGAGGACGGCGGCGGCGCTGCCAATATCCAAATCCTCAGCGTGGCGCAGAAGCGTAAAAAGCCCATACCAGCGCGGTTCGAAATCCACGCCCGCCTCGTCGTACATAGCCGACACCCCTGCATTTAGGGTTTCGAACAGGCGCCGGAGCCGCGTTCCCAAGGCGCGGGAACCTTGGCTGATGAGAAGATCGTGATGTGCCGTCATTATATGTAAGTGCTTACATAAAATTCCGCACCTCGCAAGTGACCGTTTCTTTAGGGGAGAGTTCGGGCCGCTTCGCACATCACTCTAACTTGCAAATACTTCCGTATGCGCTTTGTCGTTGCTGCGCAGAGGGGAACGTGACAGCCTTCGCGGCGTGGGTTTTGCGAGAGTTCTCATGCTTCGCAGCGGGCTATCGACGGGCGCGGTGGTGACGCGCTTCTGCGACTTTCTGAAAGCGCGCCAAGACGTGCCGCCGCCGGTGCCGCCGGGCTTTCTGGTGCGCCTGGGAAGTCATGATCCCGATGACAGCATCTTTGTGCCGCCTGAGCCGGAGGACGATCTCAATCTGGAAGCCGAGCTTGGCTTTGCCCAGAACCAGAGCTTCGTCATCGTCTATCAAGCCGCCGATGGGCATGAGAGTGTGCGCCGCATCACGGTGCGCAATCTTTCGCTCAATGCCGAAAATATCCCGATCCTCAATTGCTGGTGCCATGAGCGCCAAGCCTTGCGCGCCTTCCGCATCGATCATGTGCGCGAGGTGGTGACCCAGGATGGCGAGGTGATCGCGCCGCCCGCGCGCTTCTTTGTCGAGACCTTCGGCATGGCGCCCGCGCTGGCCGAATGCAGCTTGCCGAGGCCCGCGAGCCTCACCCGCATCCGCCCGATCTTCACCCATCACATGATGGTGCTGACGCATCTGGGGCGCGCCGATGGCGACTATTGCCTCGATGAGCAAGGCATTGTGCTCGACCATTGCTTGAAGCTGGCGCGCGATGCCGACCGGCGCGCAACCGAAGCCGAAGAGCGCGCGCTCAGGCGCTACCTGAAGACGCTAAAGCCCAAGAAGATGTTCCTGGCGCGCGCCATGCGCGGGCTTGAAAGCGAAACGCCCGATCGGGTGATGGCGCTGCTGGCCGCCGCCGATGAGGTGATCAACGCCGACGGCATGCGCCATCGCGATGAGGAAAGCTTCTTCCACCTGTTGCAGCGCGAACTGACGGGGCTGAATTAGCGCTTCAGTTCGATCACGTCGAAATCGGATTCCTGTACCGGATACGGCAGCTCCAAACGGGCGCGGCCATCGGCGGTGAGCGTTAAAAGCCCGATCTGATCATCGGGGGTTTCATTGGCCCCCGCACTCGCGCCTTTGCCGGAATAGGCGGGCTTTTTCTCGGCCGGACCATAGGCGGTCACATATTGGGCGCCGAGATACACGAAGCCGCCCTGGTCGGGATAGAGCGTGCCCGAGATGCGGGTGGAGCCGCCGAGTTTTTCGAAAGAGAGCGTGCCATCGCCGCGTGGAGCGATGCGGCAACGGAACCAGCCATAAACGATGGAGGGCGTGGCACCGCCGAGCTTCATGGTGCGGCAGTGCCAAGTGCCGACGAGGCGATGAGCATCGGAAGCGACCGCGTTGGCCGAAAGGATCGAGCGAGCGGCGGCGTAGAACCCCGGATTGCCGCGCGCGGCGTCTTCGAGGCCCTGCCCGCGCGCTTGGTTCAAATGAGCGAGCCGGTCAGCATCGCGCGGGGAAGCTTCATCCTGCCAGGAGGCAAGAGCGGGCACAGAGAAGAGAAGCGCAACGGTAATGGCAGCCGCGAGCCCCCTTCGGTTCGCTGCGCTCACCACTTCCCCCGCATAGCGGGGGCAGAAAGCCTGATCAGCCTTCGCCGCTTTCATCGGATTTGCCCTCTTCCTGCCCGCTCCAGCTTTCGAGCACGGAAGCAGGAGGAACGCCCATGACGTTATACCCGGCATCAACATAGTGCACTTCGCCGGTAACCCCTGCAGACAAATCGGAAAGAAGGTAAAGCGCGGCGCCGCCGAGGTGATCGAGCTCGATGGTCTTGCCGAGCGGGGTCAGCCCCTTGATCCAGCGGAACATGGTGCGCCCGCCGCCCACCACTGAGCCCGCGAGGGTGCGGATGGGACCGGCGGAGATCGCGTTAACGCGGATCTGGTCATGGCCGAGATCGGCCGCGAGATAGCGCACGGACGCTTCCAGCGCGGCTTTGGCCACACCCATCACATTGTAGGACGGCATCACCTGACGGGCGCCATGATAGGAGAGCGTCAGCATCGCGCCATTACGGCCCTTCATCAGCGGGATGGCCCGGCGCGCCACCGCGGTGAAGGAGTAGCAAGAGACCGACAGGCTCTTGGCGAAGTTCGCGCGGCTGGTATCGACATACCGCCCCTTCAACTCGTTCTTGTCGGAAAAGGCGATGGCGTGGACCAGGAAATCGAGCTCGCCCCATTCCTTCTTGATCGCGTCAAAGGTGGTGTCGAGCTGGTCATCGTCTTCGACATCGGCGGGCAGAAGGATGGTGGCGCCAATCGAAGCCGCGAGCGGCTTGAGGCGCTTGAGCTGCGCATCACCCTGATAGGTGAAGGCAATCTCGGCGCCATGCGCCGCCAGCGTCTTGGCAATGCCCCAGGCAATGGAATGGTCGTTCGCAACGCCCATGACAAGGCCGCGCTTGCCGGCCATTAGTTTGGTGGTCATCAGTCCCTCAAAAAAGCCAATGCCCGCCCAGACGGGGGGCACTTAGCCTGAACTGCACCGGCCCACAAGGGCAGGCGCTTATCCATGGTAACGATCAAAGACGAGCGTGGCATTGGTGCCGCCAAAGCCGAAGCTGTTGGAGAGCACCCGCTCCAGCTTGGCGTTGTCGATCCTGCTGCGCACAATCGGAACGTCCGCAACCGCCGGGTCCAACTCGTCAATATGCGCGCTTTCGGCGACGAAATTGCCCTGAAGCTGCAGGATCGAATAGATCGCCTCCTGCGCGCCCGCCGCGCCCAAAGAATGGCCGGTGAGCGATTTGGTGGAGTTGATCAGCGGGATCTTGTCGCCAAACACCTCGCGCACCGCCTTGATTTCGGTGACGTCGCCAACCGGCGTGGAGGTGCCATGGGCGTTGATGTAGTCGACCGGGCCCTTCACCGTGGCGAGCGCCTGCTGCATGCAGCGCACCGCGCCCTCGCCCGAGGGGGCGACCATGTCATGGCCATCGGACGTTGCGCCATAGCCGGTGAGTTCGGCATAAATCGTGGCGCCGCGCGCCTTGGCGTGTTCGAGTTCTTCAAGCACCACAACACCGCCGCCGCCCGCGATCACGAAGCCATCGCGATCCTTATCGAAGGCGCGCGAGGCGCGGGACGGGGTGTCGTTATACTTGGACGACATCGCGCCCATGGCATCGAAGAGGGCCGAGAGCGTCCAATCGAGCTCTTCGGCGCCGCCCGCGAACATCACATCCTGCTTGCCCCACTGGATCAGTTCCGCCGCGTTGCCGATGCAATGAGCGCTGGTCGAGCAGGCCGAGCTGATCGAGTAGTTCACGCCCTTGATCTTGAACCAGGTGGAGAGCACCGCCGAGCAGGTCGAGGACATGCATTTGGGCACCGCGAAGGGGCCGATCTTTTTCGGACCCGTGGCTTCCGCGATCTTATCGGCCGCAAAAAGGGTTTTGGTGGAGGGACCGCCCGAGCCGACGATGAGGCCGGTCCTGGGATTGATCACGTCCTTTTCTTCCAAGCCGGAAGACTTCAGCGCCTGTTCCATGGCGAGGAAGGCATAAGAGGCCGTGTCGCCCATAAAGCGCTTGGCGCGACGATCGATCAAGGCATCGAGATCGAGCTTCACCGCCCCTTCGACCTGGCTTCGAAAGCCCATGGCCTTTTGAGTTTCCGCAGTGGCGATGCCCGAACGGGCTTCACGCAAGCTCGCGGTGACTTCCTCGGCGCTGTTACCGATGGATGAAACGATACCCAGCCCCGTGACGACAACGCGCCTCATGGCAATTCCCTTCTGAAATCGAACCGTAATGCTGTTCTATCTTACGCCGGTTGCGGGGCGTCTTGGAACAGGCCGACGCGCAGATCCTTCGCTTCGTAAATGACCTGACCGTCAACCTTCATCACGCCATCGGCGATGCCAAGCACCAGCTTGCGCATGATGACGCGCTTCAGATCGATGGAATAGCTCACGAGCTTATTGGTGGGCACCACCATGCCGGAGAATTTCACTTCGCCGACGCCGAGCGCGCGGCCCTTGCCGGGAGCGCCGAGCCAGCCGAGGAAGAAACCGACCATCTGCCACATCGCATCAAGGCCGAGGCAACCCGGCATCACCGGATCACCTTCGAAATGGCACTTGAAGAACCACAAATCCGGGTTGATTTCGAACTCAGCGTGGATTTCGCCCTTATCATGGGCGCCGCCTTTGTCCGAAATCTTGGTGATACGATCAAACATCAGCATCGGCGGCATCGGCAGGCGTGCATTGCCAAGCCCAAACAATTCCCCTTTGGCACAAGAGATAAGGCCCGCCAAATCAAACTGCGACTTGCGCGCGGGAGAGGTCTGATCCACTTTTTCCATGCCCTTCAAGCTCTTAGCGAACGTAACCGGCTCTATTGACGCAGGACTGCCCCTGCGACGATTTCTACGTTAGAACTATTCTAACGACTAGCGTACACTTCTCTAATGAATGACGCCCGATTGTCATAACCTCTCGGACCGTCAAAGGCGAGAGCCAAAGGAGTAACGATGGCGTTTAGACACCGGTGACGGGTACCGTACCGTCCGGTTCAGATGCCGCGAAGAGGAAAGTCCGCCGTGATGCGTAGGAAAATGCGTGAAACGCCGAATGAATCAGCCGTGACGCGCCTCAGAGCTGCGGGCCTTCGCCCGACGCGGCAGCGTAACGAACTGGCCGATCTGTTGTTCAAAGACGGCCATCGCCATCTCACTGCCGAAGCCCTGCATGCGGAAGCCGTCAATAAAGGCATCCGGGTGTCACTGGCGACGGTCTATAACACGCTGCACCAGTTCACTGCCGCGAACCTGCTTCGCCAGGTGATGGTCGATGCGACCCGTTCCTATTTCGACACCAACACCACCGAGCATCAGCATTTCTATTACGAAGACGACGGCATGCTGGCCGATATCCCCGGCTCGGAAGCCATTGCGGTCGACAATATTCCGGAAGCCCCTGAAGGCACCCAGGTCGCGCGCGTGGATGTGGTTGTTCGCCTGAAGCGCCAGTAAAGCGGACGGCAGTAAAGCAGCCACGTGTATCGTTTTGCGGTTGCAACCCCAGCCGCAAACCACGACTCTCGCCGGGTACGATCCGGCGGGAGATATTTTATGCAAGCGCTTCTCATCATCGACGTGCAGAACGCAATGTTCAGCGGTGAGAACGGCGCGGGCCCGCTCAACGGGTGGGCCGTCGTCGCACGCATCAAAAACCTCATCGCTAATGCCCGCGCCGCCCAAGTGCCGGTGTTCTATATCCAGCATGATGGCGGGACCGGCGACGAGTTCGACAAGCACGGGCCGGGCTTTGCCTTTGTTTCCGATATCGCACCTGAACCGGGCGACAGCGTGACGGTGAAAAAGCGCAATAGCGGCTTCTACGACACCGACCTCGATCAAAAGCTGAAAGCGGCGGGGGTCGATTCGCTGGTCATCTGCGGGATGCAGACCGAATACTGCGTCGATGCCACCGTGCGCAGCGCCTTCGATCGGCATTACCGCGTCACCGTGGTGGCCGACGCGCACACCACCTTCGACAGCCAGATCCTGCCCGCCGCGACCATCATCGCCCACACGCAGCATATCTGGAACGGCCGCTTCGCGCGGCTGAAGCTTGCCGCGGATGTGAGTTTCGGGGCTTAAAGCTGGATCGGCGTAACATCTGAATCGTCATGGCCGGGTCGGAGCCCGGCCATGACGAAAAATAAAAGCGGGCGCATGAGCCTCTATTGCTTCACATAGACGCAAAACTTGTTGCCGGTGGGATCGCGCATATAAGCGCCATAAAATTCCTTGCCTTCGGGCGGACGAAAGCCGGGCGCGCCTTCATCGCTACCGCCATTCGCCATCGCGGCGGCATAAGCTTCATCAACCTCGGCTTTGCTCTTGGCCTTGAAGGCCAGCATCAGCCCATTGGCGGGAACAGCCGCTTTGCCGTCATAGGGCGAGCAGAGATAGAGGTAATGGCTATCTTCCCCTTTGGGCCCATAGCCTATCCAGCCGCCGTCGGCGAATTTGCGTTCTTCCCCAATGGCACCAAGCACGGCGTCGTAGAATTTGCCGGAGGCTTCCACATCTCGCGCGCCGATCGTCACATAGCCCAGCATGCGTCCCTTCCTCCCTCTGCCGTCAGTCACAGGCACAGAGAGGCTAGGACCAAAACGGGACAGCGGCTGCCCGTTTTTGGCAGGGCGGGCATGCGGCCAACGCCGGACACGCATCGTTTGGGTGCGAGTGCTTGATTCCACACTCAAGAATCGGCGTGACGCTTTGTCCGGCAAGTGTGAAATTTTTCGTCCGGGTCAAAATGCGCACCCACCACTTCTTGACGTTTCAGCAGGGGCGCATACACCATGTCGTTCTGCGTTACGGTTCTCTAAGGAAGTTTTCCAAAGAGTGAAAAGGGAAGCAGGTGTAACGCCTGCGCTGCCCCCGCAACTGTAAGCGGCCCTGTGCTCAGCGTTTTTGGGGACGGGATCTTGCCGAGAAAGCCACTGGCGATGCGCCGGGAAGGCTCGGTGGGAGCGCCGCGAGCCAGGAGACCGGCCGTAACCTGAACGTATGTCGAGTCCCCGGGCGGGGTGCACCAGCGGGCCCAAGCCGGCGCGAATTTGCGCGCCGCGAAGGCACGTGGCGTCTCCGCTCCCATGAAAGATCAGGTTATGCCGGCCCGTACACCTCGCCATGTCGTCAAGCGCAGCGGCGAAATCGTAGTTTTCGACGCGGCCAAGATCCGCTCCGCCATTGAGCGCGCGGGTAAAGCCAGCGGCGAATTCGAAGGAAACGAGGCCGATCTTCTCGCCATTCAGGCGGTGAAGGTGCTCTCGCACCGCTTTGCCGAATCAGCCCCGCATATCGAGCAGGTTCAGGACGTGGTCGAGCAGGTCTTGATCAGCGCCAACCATTTCGCCACCGCCCGCGCCTTTATCGTCTATCGCGAGAAGCGCGCCCGCCTGCGCACCGACAAGCAGACCGTGGTCAATGTCGAGACCTCGATCAACGAATACCTCAACCGCGCCGACTGGCGCGTGAACGCCAATGCCAATCAGGGCTATTCGCTGGGTGGGCTGATCCTCAACGTCTCCGGCAAGATGACCGCCAATTACTGGCTCTCCCACGTCTATCCGCCGGAAGCCGGACGCGCCCATCGTGAAGGCGATATCCATATCCACGATCTCGACATGCTGGCGGGCTATTGCGCCGGCTGGTCGCTGCGCACGCTTCTGACCGAAGGGCTCAATGGCGTGCCGGGCAAGGTGGAAGCCGCCCCGCCGAAGCATATGTCGAGCGCGATCGGCCAGATCGTGAACTTCCTCGGCACACTGCAGAATGAATGGGCAGGCGCGCAGGCGTTTTCCTCTTTCGACACCTATATGGCGCCCTACATCCGCAAGGATGACATGAGCTATGACGAGGTGCGCCAATGCATTCAGGAGCTGATCTATAACCTCAACGTGCCCTCACGCTGGGGCACACAGACGCCCTTCACCAACCTCACCTTCGATTGGACCTGCCCGGAAGATCTCGCCGACCAGGTGCCGATCATCGGCGGCGAGGAAATGGATTTCACCTATGGTGAATTGCAGACCGAAATGGACGCGATCAATCGCGCCTATATGGAAGTGATGACGGCGGGCGATGCCAAAGGCCGGGTCTTCACCTTCCCCATTCCGACCTACAACATCACCCCGGATTTTCCCTGGGAAAGCGAGAACGCCCAACGTCTGTTCGAAATGACGGCGAAATACGGCCTTCCCTATTTCCAGAACTTCATCAATTCCGAGCTGAAGCCGAACATGGTGCGTTCCATGTGCTGCCGCTTGCAGCTCGACCTCACCGAGCTTTTAAAGCGCGGCAACGGGCTTTTCGGATCGGCCGAACAGACCGGCTCGGTCGGTGTCGTGACGGTGAATTGTGCCCGCCTCGGCTTTGTGCATAAGGGCGATAAGCAAGCGCTCTTTGCCGCCCTCGACAATCTTCTCGACATCGGCCGCACCACACTCGAGATCAAGCGCAAGGTCATCCAGCAGCATATGGATAACGGCCTTTTCCCCTATACCAAGCGTTATCTCGGCACATTGCGCAATCACTTCTCCACGCTTGGCGTCAACGGCATCAACGAGATGATCCGTAACTTCACGAACGATGCCGAAGACATCACCACGATGCAGGGCAATGCCTTCGCGCTGGAATTTTTGGATCATGTGCGCGCCAAGATCGTCGCCTTCCAGGAAGAGACCGGCCATCTCTACAATCTGGAAGCCACGCCAGCGGAAGGCACCACCTATCGCTTCGCCCGCGAAGACAAGAAGCGCTTTCCGGACATACTGCAGGCCGGTTCCGCCGATCAGCCCTATTATACGAATTCCAGCCAGTTGCCGGTGGGCTTCACCGACGATCCCTTCGAGGCACTAACGCGGCAGGAAAAACTGCAGCGCAAATATACCGGCGGCACGGTGCTGCATCTTTACATGCAGGAGCGCGTCTCTTCGGGTGAGGCCTGCATGAAGCTGGTGCGCCGCGCGCTGACCAATTTCTCGCTGCCCTATATCACCGTGACGCCGACTTTCTCGATTTGCCCCAAGCACGGCTATATCGCGGGCGAGCATGTCTTCTGCCCCAAATGCGATGCCGATCTGATCGCCAAAAAACTTGCCGCTCCTCAGGCGGCGCAATAAAACTCCCCAACAGGATGAATGCTATGAACCAGCAGGTTTCCGTTTCCGATCTCGATGCTTCTTTGATCCTGAAGGATGAAGAGCGCCAGCCCTGCGAAGTGTGGACGCGCGTGATGGGCTATCACCGCCCCATCGCCTCTTTTAACCGCGGCAAGCGCGGTGAGTTCGCCGAGCGCAAGTATTTCGTCGAAACGAAATGCGGCTGTGCGTGAAGCTGCCGCGCAAGGACACCAAACATTGCGTGTAGGTGGATTGCAGCCTTGGTCGACCTGCGACTGGCCAGGAGAGCTGGTCGCGACGGTTTTCACCCAAGGCTGCTCCTGGGCTTGCCCCTATTGCCATAACCCTGACCTTCGCTGCCCCAAAGGCGATGGCCGCGTTGCGTGGAGCGAAGTGATCAGCTTCCTCACCCACCGGCGCGGACTTCTGGATGGGGTGGTGATTTCGGGCGGCGAACCGTTGCTGCAAGGAAATCTCTGCGACGCGGCAAGCGAAATCAAAAAGCTCGGCTTCAAGCTCGGGCTTCATACCGGCGGCTCGGTGCCGGAACGCTTCGCCGCCGTGCTGCCGCTTCTGGATTGGGTCGGCTTTGATATCAAAGCGCCATTCGACGAATATGAAAGCATCACCGGTGTGCCGGGCTCGGGCGCGGTGGCGAAAGAAAGTCTGGCCCTGCTGCTCAAGAGCGGTGTGCCGCATCAATTGCGTACCACTGTGCATCCCAAGCTTTTGGACGATGCGGCCATAGAACGGCTCAACGCCGATCTCGCCGCGCTCGGCTGCGGCCCGACGCTGATTCAAGAATTCCGCAAAGAAGGCGTGGCGGATACGGGGCTTTAAGCCCCTTTCATCAGCCCCAGCCCATAGAGCAGCGGACGGAGTTCAGCGTCTGATGGGCGCCAGCGGCCGACCGAGGTCTTGTAAAGCGGCTGGCGCACTTGCGCGGCGCTGGCGGTGAAGACCGGGCGCGCAGAGCTGTGGAAGGCGAGACAGGCAGGATCAAACTCAAGGCCGCAATGATCCAGCATGCGCCGCGCCTGCCCCTCCAGATCAGCCACCACCTCTTCGTAGCGCACCCTGAGCAGGATCTCGGGCGGCAGCAGCGATTGCCAATGCTCCATCAGCCCCTCATAGGCGTGGAAGGCGCGGCCAAGCTCGCCAAGGTCATAGGCGTATTGAACACCCTGCACGAAACGCCGCCCATAGCAGGAAAGACAGGTATCAATGGGATCGCGCTGCACCCAGATGAAGCGCGCGCGCGGAAAGGCAAGGTGCAACAGCCCCGCATAGAACACGCTATCGAGGGATTTGTCGGTGACACGGACCTTGCCTTCAAGCAGCCGCCCCATGCCCTTCAGATATTCCGCCGCGAAATATTTGAGATCACCAACGCCCGCGACGCCTTCCGGAAAGCGCGGAATGAAGCGGGTCACCAAAGGCGGCAAGACACCATTCTCGCTCGCGCCCGCGACATCCTTATGGCTCGCGAGAATCTGCTCCACCAGGGTAGTGCCGGAGCGGGGCATGCCGAGAATAAAGATCGGCGCTTCGCTATCGCTGCCGATGCCACGCTTCTGCGCCATTAAAGAGGGCGTGAAAGCGGACCGGGTGCGCGCGTAATGCCCCATGTTCTGCGCTTCGCGATAGGAGGTGCGGCGGCGCATGAAACGGTTGGCCTCGCCCAGGAGCGTGAAACCTTTCTCGGGCGCGCCGATATCGCCATAGGCTTTGGCGAGCGCGAATTTGGTGAGCGCGATGTCTTCGCCCTCTGTGGCTGTTTGAAGATAGCGCTCCATCACCGCGAGGACCGGATCGCCCGGGGCGAAACGCTTAAGATCGGCGAGAAGATAGAATTCCGCGCCTGTTCTGGCATCTTCCTCCAACACCGCCCGCGCTTCGGAGAGCTTTCCAATCACCCGCAGCACATTGGCGAGCATCAGCGGCAGAAAAGCCTGCCTAGGCGTTTGCTCCCGCGCGGCGCGCAGCACATCGGCGGCTTCCTCGCGGCGTTCCTCCTGCATCAAGAGGCGGATCAATTCATGCATTGCCGCCTGATCTGACGGCTCCAGCGCCACGAAGCATTTTAAGGCGGCGATGGCGCCATCGGGCCGTGCCAAGGCAAAATGCGCGCCCGCGAGCGCGCGATAGGCCTCAGGCGCTTTGGGATTTAGCCGTGTGGCGGCTTCGAGATGGATGAGGGCTTCCCCGGGGCGGCGCGTCTTTAACAGCAGCACACCGAAATTATAGCGCAGGGCGAAATCGGCGCCGTCTTGCGCCACAGCTTGGCGAAAACGCGTCTCCGCTTCGGCGAAGCGGTTGGCGCGCAACAGCGCATGTGCCTCACCGGCCAATATAGCGCTGATTTTCTTAGAGGAAGCTTCGCTCACCACCACCCTCGCCCGGAGGATGGCTGGTTTAAGAGAGGCGGGCGAAAGACACCAAACCGGCGCGTCGCTACGTATTTGTAAAAGCCTCTCTGAGCGATTTTGCGACAATCCTCGTAAAATCGTGAGCGGCAAAAACAAAAAGGCCCGCGCGGAGGCGGGCCTTTTCGCAAATATCGGTAGCTTACTTCGCCATCGCGGCTTTGAGGTTTTCATCGACCTTGTCGAGGAAGCCTTCAGTGGTCAGCCATTTCTGATCGGGGCCGACCAGGAGCGCGAGATCCTTGGTCATGAAGCCCGCTTCCACCGTGTCGATGCAGACCTTCTCGAGGTTGTGGCTGAACTCGGCCAGGGCCGAATTGCCGTCGAGTTTCGCACGATGCGCAAGGCCGCGCGTCCAGGCGAAAATGGAGGCGATGGAGTTGGTCGAGGTGGGCTTGCCCTTCTGATGCTCGCGATAGTGACGGGTCACCGTGCCGTGCGCGGCTTCGGCTTCCACGATCTGGCCATCGGGCGTCATCAGCACGGAGGTCATCAGGCCCAAGGAGCCAAAGCCCTGCGCCACCGTGTCGGACTGCACGTCGCCATCATAGTTCTTGCAGGCCCAGACATAACCGCCGGACCACTTCAGGGCCGAAGCCACCATGTCGTCGATCAGGCGATGTTCATAGGTGAGGCCCTTGGACTTGTAGATCTCCGCGAATTCCTTATCGAAGACTTCCTGGAACAGATCCTTGAAGCGGCCGTCATAGGCTTTGAGGATGGTGTTCTTGGTGGAGAGATAGAGCGGATAGCCGCGGTTGAGGGCATAGTTCATCGAGGCGCGAGCGAAATCGCGGATCGATTCATCGAGATTGTACATGCCCATGGCGACGCCCGCGCCCGGCGCCTTGAAGACTTCATGCTCGATCACTTGGCCGTCTTCGCCGACGAACTTCATCGACAGCGTGCCCTTGCCGGGGAATTTGAAATCGGTGGCGCGATACTGATCGCCGAAGGCATGACGGCCGATGACGATGGGCTGGGTCCAGCCCGGCACCAGACGCGGCACGTTCTTGCAGATGATCGGCTCACGGAAGATCACGCCGCCCAAAATGTTGCGGATGGTGCCGTTCGGGCTCTTCCACATCTTCTTGAGCTTGAATTCCTCAACGCGGGCTTCGTCCGGCGTGATGGTGGCGCATTTGACGCCGACGCCATGGCGCTTGATGGCTTCCGCCGAATCCACCGTCACCTTGTCCTCGGTGGCGTCGCGATGCTCGACCGAGAGGTCGTAATATTCGAGGTTCACATCCAGATAAGGCAGGATCAGCTTCTTCTTGATCAGATCCCAGATGATGCGGGTCATCTCATCGCCGTCGAGTTCGACGACCGGGTTTGCTACCTTGATCTTGCTCATGGATTTCCTCGGAGATGGTCTGGCGGAATGATAGGCTTCGGCTGCCCGAAAACGGCCACAGAGATTGGAAGGGTTCTAGCCAAGAGTTCCGGCAGGGTCAAAGCTAACCTATCACCTCCCCCTTGCGGGGAGGTCGATTTGCGGAGCATAGCGAAGCAAATCGGGTGGGGGTGCGAGCCAGCCCCCCGCCCGGATCGCCTTCGGCTCTCCGACCTCCCCGCAAGGGGAGGTGAAAGTGAATGATTCGATGACCACCCCTGCCGTTATCCTTTGCCGTCCCCAGCTCGGGGAAAATATCGGGGCTGCGGCCCGCGCCATGAATAATTTCGGCCTGACCGATCTGCGCCTCGTCGCCCCGCGCGATCCCTGGCCGAACGAGAAGGCCTATGCCATGGCGGTGACGGCGCGCCCGATCCTGGACGAAGCCAAGCTCTACGATACGCTGCATGACGCGCTGGCCGACCTCAATGTGGTCTATGCCACCACGGCGCGCGACCGGGGCATCACCAAGGAAATCATCACGCCGGTGGAAGCCGCCAAACGCCTTCGCAAGGCGCGGCCCGGCGACAAGACCGGGCTTCTTTTCGGGAATGAGCGCGCCGGGCTTGAGAATGACGATGTCTCGCTCGCCGATTGTGTCATCACCATTCCGACGGCGGAGTTCGCCTCGCTGAATCTCGGCCAGGCGGTGCTTTTGTGCTGCTATGAATATTTCAAGGCCGAGGACGACACGCCCAGGGCCCGCGTCGAGCATGGACCGATGCATCGCAAGCCCACGCGCGAGGAGCTGTTCCAGCTTTTCGAGCATCTAGAAGGCGAGTTGACCCGTTCTGGCTTCCTTTTCCCGCCGGACAAGGTGGGCCATATGACCCGCGCCATCCGCGCCACCGTCCACCGCGCCAAGCTCACCTATCAAGAGGTGCAAACCCTGCGCGGCATGATCGTGGCCCTCGCCAAAGGCAAGCATCGGGTCGTGAAAGATTAGCGCACCACCCTCCCTCAAGGGGAGGGTAACAGAGCGGGTTACCCTGAAATCTTGCCTTGCCAGACGGGCCAGCAGGTGGCGCGGCCTTTGGCTTTGGCGCCGTTATAAAGGCGCAGCTGGGCATCTTCGGCGGAGGCGCCGCGCTCAATCGCCGTATAATCGCCCCCTTGCCCGCACCACACATAGAAGCGGTGTTTGCCGGGCGCGAAATAGTCCGTCTGTCTGGCACTGGTAAGATTGTCGGCGACGGCGACGCCCGCTGCCGTGATGGCGATACCTGCCGCCAGAACCAACCAAACCCGTCTCATCGCACGCCCCACGCGCCAGCAGTATTCTGTCTGGCAATACCGGCAAAGCTTGGCACGGTTTAAAAAGTATTACCACCGGCGGCGGTGGAGGCTTGGATGTCTTTTCCGCCAGATTCGGCAAATATGGTTAGAGCCGTTTGGGCGTCCCGCCCGCCTTGGCCAGCAGCGCGTTGAGCCCCAGGGCGACGGTTTCCAGCTCATTGGCATCGGTGCCGCGCGCCACAAGCTGCACGCCATAGCCTTCGGGCCGGTAATAGGGGTAGGAGCCGATGGCAACTTTGGGGTGTTCCTGCTGCAGGAGCGCCAGGCCTTCGGCGATGTCGCCTTCCGCCACCGCAGCTTCCACCGCCACCGCGCCGACCACCGCACCACGCCGCAGACGCGGGGCGACATCCTCCAGCATCGCCTTCATGACCGAGGGCACCCCGGCCATGACAAAGACGTTCTCGAGCTGAAAACCCGGCGCGATGGAAACGGGGTTCCTGATCAGGCTGGCGCCCAAGGGGATGCGCGCCATCCTTTGGCGCATCGGGTTGAACGCCTCGCCCCGCTCGGCATAGCGCGCCGCCAGGGCCGCGAAGGCTTCGGGGTGAAGATCAATACCAACCCCGAAGGCCTTGGCGATGGCATCGGCGGTGATGTCGTCATGCGTCGGGCCAATGCCGCCGGTGGTGAAGAGGTAGGTGTAACGGGCGCGCAGCGCGTTCACCGCCGCGATGATCTCGCCCTCCTCATCGCCCACAACCCGGATTTCCTTCAGTGCCACCCCCAGCGGCGCCAAGAACCGCGCCAGGGCGTTGGAATTGGTATCCTGGGTGCGGCCGGAGAGAATCTCGTTGCCGATAACAAGGATGGCGGCGGTGGGGTTTGCGGTCATCTTCAAAGTCTTTGATATCAGGGTCTTTGGGCGCCAAGGTAAGCCTCGCCGTCAAGGCTGCCAACCGCCCTGGAAGGCTGCGCGGCAGTATCCACATCGCTGATGTGGTCAATTTCATCCGTCCCAGCCCACCAAAGCGGTTAAAGCCCCTGCTAAGCACTAATCCTGACAGTTCTGGTAATACGGCGCCGGGGGCCTTACATTAGGGCCCCAGCTCATCGCCGCCAGTGCGGCCAACCAAACGTAACGATCCCGCCCTGATGCAAGTTTCCGAGATTTTCGAAGCCGCCCGCAAAGCTCATTTCGCCGTCGCGCTCCACACCGAGAAGGATTTTGAAGGCATGCGCCGCGCCGGAAGGCTGGCGGCGGAAGTACTCGACCTCTTGGTGCCGGAAGTGAAGCCGGGCGTGACCACAGCCTATCTCGACAAGCTCGCCTTCGATTACATCCTGGCGCATGGCGCGGTGCCGGCCTGCCTTGGCTATCGCGGTTACAAGCATACGCTCTGTACCTCGATCAATCATGTGGTCTGCCACGGCATTCCCGCTGACCGCCCGCTCAAGGATGGCGATATTGTCAACATCGACGTCACCGTCATTCTGGATGGCTGGCACGGCGATACGAGCCGCATGTATCTCGTCGGCGATGTGAAGCGCAAAGCGGCGCGGCTTGTCGACATCACCTATGAATCCCTGATGCGCGGCATCGCCGCCATCAAGCCCGGCGCCACCACCGGCGATATCGGCCACGCCATCCAATCCTATGTCGAGGATGAGGAGCATTGCAGCGTAGTGCGCGATTTCTGCGGCCATGGTCTGGGCCAAGCCTTCCATGCCCTGCCCAACATCGTCCATTACGGCAAGCCCGGCCACGGCATCCAGCTTAAGCCCGGCATGTTCTTCACCGTGGAGCCGATGATCAATCTTGGCGGCTATGGCGTGAAGGTACTCTCGGATGGCTGGACCGCGGTGACGCGGGACCGCTCGCTCTCGGCGCAGTTCGAACATGCCGTAGGCGTGACCGAGACCGGGGTGGAGATCTTCACCCTCTCGCCCAAGGGCTATCACAAGCCGCCTTATGTTTAAGGCATAAAGCCTCTTTCCAGCCGCCCGCCGAGTGATAGGCTGCCCCCGCAAAGTCCGGGTGGGGGATGGGCTTGAAACCTGCCGAAGAGTTGGTGCCGCATTTCCATGGGCATCGCGAGCGTCTGCGCGAACGCTTCGCTGCGGGTGGCGCCGACGCCATGCCCGATTACGAACTTCTGGAACTGGTCCTCTTCGCCGCTATTCCGCGCAAAGACGTCAAGCCGCTGGCCAAAGCCCTGATCGCCCGTTTCGGCAGCTTTGCCGAGGCGATTGCCGCGCCGCGCGAGCGTATTCTGGAAATAGACGGCGCCACCCAATCCGTCGCCACCCAGATGAAGATCATCGAAGCCGCCGCCTTGCGCCTTTCCAAAACCAAGCTTCTGGGCAAGCCCGCGCTGACAAGCTGGGCAGCGCTTCTGGATTACTGCGCGGCGGCGATGGCGCGCTCGCAGCGCGAGGAATTCCGGGTGCTGTTCCTCGACCGCAAAAACAGCCTGATCACCGACGAGGTGCAATCGACCGGCACCATCGATCACACCCCGGTCTATCCGCGCGAGATTGTCAAACGGGCGTTGGAAGTTGGGGCCACCGCCATCATCCTGGTCCACAACCACCCCTCGGGCGATCCCACCCCCTCCAAAGCCGATATCGCCATGACCCGCGAGGTGGTGGATGCCGCCAAAGCCTTGCGGATTGTGGTGCATGACCACCTGATTGTCGGGCGCAGCGGCACGGCCAGCTTCAAAGCTTTGGGATTGCTTTAGGAAACGGCTGCTAGATTTTTCACACGAGGTTTTCCAAAACGTCGTGGCATGGCGCTATCGAGGCTTCGGGAGCAAGGGCTCTGGCGTTATAGAGGGGACATCAAGGTGGGGCCGATGAAGCGGTTCTTGGCGCGGCAAGCCGTGCAATTGGTGGTGGGATTGAGCGGGGCGGCATTGGCCGCCATCGCCCTGTCCGCTATCGCTTCGCCGCACCAACGCAATTTACCCGGCTTTCTGGCCGCTTTGGGCACTCGCTTGGTCGAAATCTCACATGGCGATTTCGGCAAAAGCGCCATCACCGGCGCGCCGGTGCTGAGTGATGCCGCCGCCCATCTGCCACCAACGCTGGCGCTGATCGGAAGCGGGGCTGCCATTGCCCTTGCCGTCGGCCTGCCTTTGGGACTGCTCTTTGCTTTTGGCTCGATCCGCAAGGTGACCGCGCCCTTCCTACAAATTCTGACGGCAACGCCGGTGTTTTGCGCGGGGCTGGGGCTCGCTTGGGCGGCGGCGAGCTTTCTGCATTGGCCCGTGAGCATCAATGGCTTCGGGCGGGGGGAGAACGAGCTTCTTCTGGCCGTGCCGCCTATCGCGATGGTGGGGCTGGCGGGCGCCGCCGCGGTACAGCTCGCCTTGCGGCAGGCCGCTGCCAAATCCAGCGGTGAAGCCTTCCGCCCCGCACTGAAAAGACTGGGCCTCGGCGCGATGGAAATCGAAGTTCTTTATGTGCTGCCGCAAATCCTGGGCGGACTTCTGGCCCGGGCCGGAGACATAGCGCTGTCGCTGGTCTCTGCCGCGGTGGTGGCCGAATGGGTGTTTCATCGCCAAGGCGCCGCCGATCTCTTCGTCAAATCCGTAGCGCTGGCCGATTGGACCATGGCGGCGGTGATCCTTTTCGTCTTCGCCGCCCTGACCATCCTTGCCACCTTCGCGGGCCGGATCGCGGGCTATGTTCTGGCGCGGGAGGCCGTGGCGTGACCACCCCCTCGAGCCTTTTCACCCATCTGATACGCGGCCTGGGCTGGCTTGGGCTGGCGCTAATCTTGGTCGTGATCTTCCTCAGCGATTTCCTCGCCCATGCCCCGGCGGGCGCGACCCTTGCCGGTGCTGAGCTTCTGCCCCCTTCGCCCGGCCATCCCTTTGGCACCGATGTTTTGGGCCGCGATGTCTTGAGCGAGACGGTGCATGGCCTGCATCAGACCGGCAAACAGGCGCTCGCGGCGGCGGTGATCGCGATTTTCGCAGGCGGCTTTTTCGGGGTGATGGCCGCGCGGCTGCCACGGGCGCTGGCGCTTTCTTTGCGCGGACTGATCGGGGTCTTCGCCTCGGTGCCGGCGTTGCTTTTGACCATGGTCTTCGTTGGGCTCGCCGGTCATGACATGCTGGCCTATGCGGCGGGCCTTGCGGTGGCGCCTTTGGGTTTCCTGCGCGGCTTCGATTCCGTCGATCTCTCCTCAGCGCACGCCAAATATGCACGGGCGACGGGGATTTCGGGCCTCACCTTGTTGCGGCGCGACCTCACTTACGATTTCCAGCACATCCTGCCCCAGGTCGTGGCGCGCGCCCTCGCCGCCGTGACGATCCTGGTCTCCACCGCGAGCTTTCTCGGCTTCGGGGCGAGCCCGCCCGCGCGCGATCTTGGCCTCATCATCGCGGCCGCCAAGGCGAGCTATCTTACCGAGTGGTGGACGGCGTTGTTCCCGGCGGCGGTGCTGGTCTTGTTCGTGCTCTGCGCCCGGCTGGCCGCGGGTCTTGAAGAAGGCGAGCGGGCATGATGGAGCGCGGCCTCGTTCTGGAACTGCATGGGATCGGGCTTAGCCAAGGCGCCACGACCCACCTGGACCGCATTTCCTTGAGCCTTGCGGCGGGCGAGCGGCTGATCGTCTTGGGCGAAACCGGTTCGGGACGCGAAGCCCTGATGCGGGTGCTGGGCGGCTTTCCCGAGAAAGGCGACGTCATCACCGGCACCATCCGCTATGCCGGGGGCCCGCCCGTACCCGCGGGCAGCAGAAGCAAACCCGCGCTTCGAACCGCCTATCTGCCCAATCCGCTGAGCCATCCCTTGGTGCCCCATGCCAGTGTGGCGGCGCAGCTTACCCGCATCGTGGCGCGCAAGCTCAACGCCCCCTTCGGCAGCGCGCGCGAGGAGTTGCGCTTGGCGCTGGAGCGCCTGCCCGGCGCCGTGACCCTGCCGCTCCTCGACGCCAAGCCAACTGCGCTTGACCCGGTTACCATCGCCACCGGCCTGATCGCTTCGGTTTCGGCGCAAACCCCTGATCTGGTGCTGGCCGAATCTCCCTTCGCCGATCTCGGCCCCAAGGCCATCAAGACGCTGCTCAACGCGCTCGACGCCGAACAGCAGCGGCTCAATTACGGCCTTATCTATGCCACCGGGGGCCTCTCCCCAATTGCGCGGCTGGGCGGGCGCGTGCTGGTGCTGCGCGCCGGCAAGGTGGTGGAGGAAGGCAGCGCCGAGCGGCTGATGAGCGGCCATGCCCATGCCTATACACGGCGCCTGTTCGAGGCCCTGCCACGGCTGGTGATGGAAAATCCCCGGCCGCGCTCTTTAAGTCGGGGCCAGCCGCTGCTCCAATTCCACAACGTGCCGTTTGGCTCTGAACCGCCGCCTAAGAACCTCTATGGTGAAGAGCGGCCCGTGCGGGACGGGGTTACCTTTGAAATCCGCCGCGGCGCCTCTCTGGCGCTGATCGGCGAGCCACAATCCGGGCGGCACGCGCTGCTGCGCCTGATGCTGGGGGTCGATCCGGCGCCTTCGGGCCGGGTTCTCTTCGATGCCGTCGACCTTAACGTCCTCTCAGAAGGCATGGCCGCCCGCATCCGCCGCCGCGTCGCCTATATTTCCGGGCGGGACGACACGCTCGATCCGCGCATGACCCTGTGGGACACGGTGGAAGAGCCTTTGCGAGCCCATCTCAATATCTCCGGCGAGCTGATCGCGGGCTATCGTGAGGCTGCCTTGAAGCGGGTGGGGCTCGCCTCCCATGACGGCAAATTGCCGGTTTCGGTGCTTTCCCCCTTCGACAAGCGCCGCTTGGCTGTGGCGCGTGCCTTTGTCGGCGCTCCCCTTCTGGTGGTGGTGGATGAGCCTTTGACAGGGCTGGACGCCTTTGCCCAGAACATAATGCGCGAGGTTTTGATCGATTTTCGCGCCACCCAGGGCCCGGCTTTCCTGGTTTTGACCTCTGATTTCACCATCGCCCAAGCCTTGGCCGAGGACGCCCTGGTGCTGGAGGGCGGCAAGATCGTGGAAAAAGGCGCCATCGCCCATCTGGTACATTCCCCCAAACATGACGCCACAAAAGCGCTGATCGACGCCGTGAGCCTTTCGCGCGAGGCCGCTAGCGTTTAGGTTCCGGCCCGTTTTCGACACCAACCGGACCCAAAGCCCATGATCCCCCGCTACGCCCGCGCCGAAATGACCAATATCTGGTCGGCCGAAACCAAATTCCGCATCTGGTTCGAGATCGAGGCCCATGCCGCCCATGCCCTCGCCGAGCTGGGCGTGATCCCCAAGGAAGCGGCCAAGATCGTCTGGGAAAAGGGCAGCGTCGCTGAGTTCGATGTCGAGCGCATCGACGAGATCGAGCGCGAGGTGAAGCACGACGTCATCGCCTTCCTCACCCACCTCTCCGAAATCGTCGGCCCCGAAGCGCGCTTTGTGCATCAGGGCATGACCTCTTCGGATGTGCTCGACACTTGCCTCGCGGTGCAGCTGAAGCGCGCCAGCGATATCCTGATCGAGGATATCGATATCCTGCTCGAGCAGATCAAGCATCGCGCCTTTGAGCACAAATACACCCCGACCATCGGGCGCAGCCACGGCATCCATGCCGAACCGACCACCTTTGGGCTGAAGCTCGCTGGCTATTACGCTGAGTTCGTCCGCGCCCGCGACCGGCTGGTGACGGCGCGCGAGGAAATCGCCACCTGCGCCATCTCCGGCCCGGTCGGCACTTTCGCGAGCGTCTCGCCCAAGGTGGAAGAATATGTCGCCCATAAGCTGGGGCTGAAGGTGGAGCCGGTCTCCACCCAGGTGATCCCGCGCGACCGCCATGCCGCCTTCTTCGCGGCACTGGGCGTGGTCGCCTCCTCGCTGGAGCGCTTCGCCACCGAGATCCGCCATTTGCAGCGCACCGAAGTTCTGGAGGCGGAGGAATATTTCTCCCCCGGCCAGAAGGGTTCCTCGGCCATGCCGCATAAGCGCAACCCCGTCCTCAGCGAGAACGTCACCGGCCTTGCCCGCATGGTGCGCGCCTATGTGATGCCGGCGATGGAAAACGTCGCCCTCTGGCATGAGCGCGATATTTCGCATTCCTCGGTGGAGCGCTATATCGGCCCCGACGCCACCATCACGCTCGACTTCGCCATCGGCCGCATGTCGGCGATCATCGGCAAGCTGGTGGTCTATCCCGAACGCATGCAGAAAAACCTCGATCAGACCCAGGGGCTGGTGAACAGCCAGCGCGTGATGCTGGCGCTGACGCAAAAAGGTGTGGCGCGCGAACATGCCTATCGCCTGGTCCAGCGCAATGCGATGCGCACCTGGAATGGCGAAGGTCCGCTGATCGAACTCCTGAAGGCCGACCCGGAAGTCTCTGCTGCCCTCACCCCCGCCGAGCTTGAACCGCTGTTCGATCCTTCGCACCACTTCCAGAATGTGGATGTGATCTTTAAGCGGGTGTTCAAGGACTAACACCGGATACGCCGAAAGCGGGCTTCTTGAGATGAGGCCCGCTTCGCACCGGATCGCAGAGGCGGGCGGAGACCACGCGAAAACCGCATGGATCGGCACCTTGGCCCGGCCTCCTCGAGGCTATGCGAAAGCGACACTGCATCTGGCCTTCCTCGGCAACCCCTTTTCGACCAGGGCGATGTCTCGGTCACTTTCGCTTGGAACGCCGCGAGCGGCGCCCGTCACCTCTGTATGCTCCCGCGCAATTATTCTTTTTCGACCGTGATCGTCATCACGGGCCAATCCCTGGCGTTTCCTCCTCCAGCTACTAAAGAACAAAATAAGAACATTTGTGCCAAAGTTCAAGAAAAAGACGCGCGCCAAATCATCACGAATTATTCCAGCGCTGCGTCTTATGTGCAGAGGAACGCGGCGGGTTTGGAAAGCGAATTTGCCGTTCGGATTACAGGCGCGATGCCACATGTGGACATTCACAACCGGAACGATGTTTGTGACCCACCACGCGATATATTGGCGTCTTCGACAAATGATTCCTGAGCAAGACTCAAGGTAGGTCGCGGGGCTATGACAGAATCTGAACAACGACCTGAATATATCAATCTCAAAAAGCTGATTATCGAATTTCTCGGACAGGACTGGTTAGCGGACGCAACAAAGCCGAGTTACGGGGCACTCGGGTTTTCTGATGTAGTGCCGGTACTGAACCGGTTGAGAGACCTATTAATCCTGCTTGATCGAGCTGATCTTAGCTTTTTTCCACCCCAACTCATTACTCAGGTTCAACAGTGGCTGACTAATCTCTCCGTTTCGATCTTGAGTATGCGCAATTTCGATATTCGACAGAACAATGCTTCACAGGTACGAGATCAGATTGTTGACCAACTGAAAAATCACTACACCAACATTTTCAACGTGCTGGCCGCTCCGCTCGCTGTAAATTTTGCCAAGGACATTGACCTTGCGGTGTTGCGAGCCAACATTTCTGAAGATGTCAAAAAAAACGTTGCATCAGTATTTGCGGAAAGCGAAAACTCTGCTGCGCAAATCCGAGAAGCCAGTAAGCAGGCAAGCGAAGTGCTTGCTGCAATGAAAGAAGCAGCCGGACAGGTCGGAGTATCAGCAAATGCAAAAGTGTTTGCCGACCAAGCAACTGAGCACAAAGCTTCCGCAGATCGTTGGATGTTGTTCACCGTCACGGCCGCTATCCTGACAGTAGGATGGGGCACATTCGTTCTATGGGGAATACCTATTAGCCCGGTAGCGCCAGTAGCGGAGATAGTGCAACAGGCGATTGCGAAGCTGATTGTCTTCTCTGGCCTCTCATATGGACTGCTCTGGTGCGCAAGGAATTATAGCGCAAATCGACACAACTATGTTTTGAACAAACACCGGCAGAATTCGCTCGCCACGTTTGAAACCTTCGCAAAATCTGCCGAGGGAGATCCGGACACAAAGAACGCTATCCTCCTACAAGCGACGACATCGATATTCGCGGCCCAAACAACAGGCTATCTTACGAAGGAGCCGGAAATCGACCAGCCAAGCAAAATCGTCGAGATTATGCGATCAGTGAAGGGCGGCTGAGGGTCCACTTCTGGCGCATATTGCTCATGCGCCTTTTTCTACGAAGGTCCGGAATGGGGGGCGAAAGCGACCCTCACCCGCGCTTAAAATACCGCTCCAGTCTCTTCACCGCCTCTTCCAGCACGCTCTGCTGTTTGCAGAAGGCGAAGCGGATGAGGTGATCGGGCTTGCCGCTTTGGAAAAAAGCGGAGAGCGGAATGGCGGCGACGCCCGCCTCGCGCACCAGACGCTGGCAGAAGGCAGCATCGGATTCGTCTATCAGGCCACGAATATCGGCGGTGAGAAAATAAGTGCCTTCGCAGGCGAGCGGCTTGAAGCCGAGGCGCGCGAGACCTTGCGCCAGAAGATCACGGCGGTCTTGAAGATCGCGCGTGAGATTCAGGGTGAAGTCCATCTCGTGTTCGAGCGCGAAGGCGATGCCCTTTTGCAGCGCGGGCGGGGTGGTGAAGGTGAGGAATTGATGCGCCTTGGCGGCGACATCGATCAGCGGCGCCGGGCCCATCACCCAGCCGACCTTCCAGCCCGTGAGCGAGAACATCTTTCCCGCAGACCCAATGCGCACACAGCGCTCACGCATCCCCGGCAGCGATGCGAGCGAGCGATGGGCACGATCATCGAAGACAAGATGCTCATAGACCTCATCCAGAATCGCGATGGCGTTTGTCTCTGAGAGCACGCGGGCGAGGGTGGCGAGTTCTTCATCGTCGAACACCTTGCCGATCGGATTCATCGGACTGTTGAGAAGGAGCGCAGAGGTGCTGGGCGTGATCACGCTGCGCAGCGCTTCTTCGGTGAGGCGCCAATCGGGCGGAGCCAGCGAAAGGGTTTTCACCCGCGCGCCCGCGGCTTCCGCGATGGGGCTATAGGAATCGTAAGAGGGATCGATCAGCACCACTTCACCGCCTTGCGGCGCGAAGGCGAGAATGGCGGCGGTCAAAGCCTCGGTCGCGCCGGAGGTGACAACGATCTCGGTATCCGCATCATAGCTGAGGCCATAAAAGCGCATGGCATGGGCGGCGAGGGCGCGGCGGAGATCCTGGCGGCCACGCATCGGCGGATATTGATTGGACTCTTCGGTCAGCGCGCGCGCCGCGGCGGCGAGGATTGAGTTTGGCCCGTCCTTATCAGGAAAGCCCTGCCCCAGATTGACCGCCCCATGCTCCACCGCCAGCGCCGACATCACCGTGAAAATGGTGGTGGGCAGTTGGGCAAAGACGGGATTGGCGTGTGTCACGATTCTAGGCCGCAGAGGGGAGTGGTTTGGCGCGTTCGACTCGCGCGCGCTCGTCCGGTGAATTCATGACCTCCCAAAGATCGTTGCGCCGCTGGATGTTCAGCCAAAAATCGGGGCTGGTGCCAAAGACCCGTGCCAAAATAAGCGCTGTGGCCGCGGTGATGTTGCGGCGGTTGTTGCAGAGCTCATTCACATGCTTGCGCGGCACACCCATCGCCTCGGCCAAGGCCGCCTGTGTAAGCCCCATCGGTGTCATGAATTCCTCCGAGAGGATTTCGCCGACACTTGCCGGTTTGCGTTTGGTCATCAGCATGAGGTCACCTCACCGATACGTATGGCTGTCGAGGTAAAGCCCGGAAGCTTCGCCCTTTGTACCATCCCAGCGGAAAATCAGCCGCCATTGCTTGTTGATGCGAACCGAATGAAACCCTTCAAGTGCCCCGCGCAATTTCTCAAAATGATTGCTGGGCGGCACACGCAAATCCCGATCACAGGTGGCATCATCGATCATCTGAAGACGGCGAAACAAACGGTCTTCAAGGTCAGCCGGAATTTGGCGGGCGCGAATATCGTCCACGAAGAATGCACGCAACCACTCATCCCGAAACCCTGTAATCATTTCGCCCCCAACAAGGGCTACTGTACCACCCTACGGTACACTCCACAATAAACAACCCGCCCTTAGCCAAGCTAAGAGCGGGTTGAATGCAGATTAGCCAAAAGCGACCGGTCAGCTCCCGCTGACGTTCATTCCGCTCAGCTCCCGGCCACGATCTGTTCGCGGGCGGTGACGGTGAGTTCGGCCATTTTCCGGCGGATGACGTCGTCGGCGACGCCCTTGTCAGCGAGATCTTTCTTTACCTTGCGGAAGACATCTTCCTCGCCCGGTTCGGCAAAATCGGAAGCGACTACGGTTTTGGCGTAGGCGGCTGCCTCATCTCCCGCCAAGCCCAATAGTTCGGCAGCCCAAAGACCCAGCAGTTTGTTGCGCCGCGCGGTCGCCTTGAAACGCTGATCTTCGTCCAGCGCCCATTTGTCCTCGTGGTTCTTGCGATCTTCCAAGCCGTTCGCCATAACAACCCCTTGAAATTTATGACTAATGCCGGACTTCCGGCAGGTTCAGCAATATCGTAGCCGAGGAAATTACAGAACGCCAACCCTCCCTGAGGGCTCCGTTTTGGTCCTGCACATTGCCCCAGGCAGGCAGCATGCTATTTTCCCGGTTCAGCGGGGTCGCTTCCGACTCCCTTTTTTCGCGTTTTGGCGCAAGCGGCCTAGTTCTGGCCCGAGCGCCGTACAAACCTGGAGCGCGCCAGGCAGTTAGGACGAGCATATGAAGCGCCGGCGCATGATTTATGAAGGCAAGGCCAAGATCCTCTATGAGGGGCCCGAGCCCGGCACGGTGGTGCAATACTTCAAGGACGACACCACAGCCCTCGATTCCACCAAGAAGGCGGTGATCGAAGGCAAGGGCGTGCTCAACAATCGCATCAGCGAATACCTGATGACGCAGCTCAACCTCATCGGGGTGCCGACCCATTTCGTGCGCCGCCTCAACATGCGCGAGCAGCTGGTCAAGGAGGTTGAGATCATTCCCTTGGAAGTGGTGGTGAGAAATGTCGCGGCGGGCTCCATGTCCAAGCGCCTCGGCATCGAGGAAGGCACGCCCCTGCCCCGCTCCATCATTGAGTATTATTATAAAAGCGACGCCATGAAGGACCCCTGGGTGTCGGAAGAGCACATCACCGCCTTTGGCTGGGCCAGTCCCCAGGACCTGGACGATGTGGTGAACCTGACCATCCGCATCAACGATTTCCTCTCCGGGCTTTTCCTCGGTGTCGGCATCAAGCTCGTTGATTTCAAGGTGGAATTCGGCCGTCTCTGGGAGAACGATTACATGCGGATCGTGCTCGCCGACGAGATCAGCCCCGATTCCTGCCGCCTCTGGGACGTCCAAACCGGCGAAAAGCTCGATAAGGATCGCTTCCGGCGCGATATGGGCGGGCTGATGGAGGCCTATTCCGAAGTCGCGCGGCGCCTGGGCATCCTGCCCGAATCCGGCCAGAGCGAGGCCAAAGGCCCGATGCTGGTCCGCTGAGGGCCGCATAAGCGATTTGACACGGAAAAGCGGGTTCCCCTTTTGGGGAAAGCGCTTTAAACCCGCCCTGCAATTCAGATCGGTTTTACCCCCCTTCCTGGGGAGGGTAATCGTGGAGAACATATGAAAGCGCGCGTCTTCGTCACCCTTAAGAATGGCGTCCTCGACCCGCAGGGCAAGGCCATTGGCCATGCCTTGAACAATCTCGGCTTTGAGAGCGTGGGCGAGGTCCGCCAGGGCAAGCTGATCGAAGTCGAACTCAGCGAAACCGACGAGGACAAGGCCCGCGCCGAGCTCAAGGACATGTGCGAGAAGCTGCTCGCCAATACCGTGATCGAGAAATACGAAATCGAGCTCAAAGCTTGAGCCGCCCAGCGGCAGAAAGATCCACGATGAAGCTTCTGGCGAGTTTGGCGGTAGGCGCGGCGCTGTTCTGCGGCGCAGCTTTTGCCGAGGACGAAATCTCCCCGGCGCGCCTGACGCTCGCCAAAGAGGTGATGCAGCTTTCCGGCGCCACCTCGGCGTACGACAATTACGAGAAGAATCTCGACATGATGGTGGCGCAGCTGCGCCGCTATCTGCCCGGCGCCGATGACGCCACCATGGCGGATGTGAAGAGGATCGCCATCGACGAGTTCACGGCCTATAAGCCGACGCTCCTGGAGAACGCGGCCGCGGTCTATGCCCACCATTTCTCGGAAAAAGACCTGAAGGGCCTCGTCAGCTTCTATAAGACCGAGGCTGGCAAGCATTACGCTGCCGAGATGCCTGCGCTCGCGAGCGAAAGCGTCAAGCTCACCGAGCCCTTTACCGAACGCTTCATGGCGAAGCTGCAGGAATACATCGCCAAGCGCGCCGCCGCCGAGCAGAAGAAGCAAGACGAGATGCTTCCCGCCGTTCCGCCCGCCGACAAAAAGAAGAGCCCCGAAAAATGAAATCCGCTGTCGTCGTTTTTCCCGCTTCCAATTGCGACCGCGATGCGGCCGTGGCGCTTGAAGCCATCACCGGCACCAAACCGCATATGGTCTGGCACGGCGATAGCGAGCTGCCTGAGGTCGATCTGATCGTGCTGCCGGGCGGGTTTTCCTATGGCGACTATCTTCGCTGCGGCGCCATGGCGGGCCAGAGCCACATCATGCGGGCGGTGAAGGAAAAGGCCGAGGCCGGGGTGCGCGTGCTGGGCATCTGCAACGGTTTCCAGGTTCTCACCGAAACCCACATGCTGCCGGGCGTCTTGATGCGCAATGCGGGGCTGAAGTTCGTTTGCCGTCCGCAGGCGCTTGAGGTGGTGGAAAGCCAGAGCGATTTCACCCGCAACTACGAAGCGGGCCAGCGCGTGGTCTTCCCGGTGGCGCATGGCGAAGGCAATTACTTCGCTGATGACGAGACGCTGGACCGGCTCGAAGGCGAAGGCCGCGTAGTGTTCAAATACGCCAAGGGCGAGAACCCCAACGGCTCGGCCCGCGATATCGCCGGTATTCTCAACGAAAAGCGCAATGTCTTAGGGCTCATGCCCCATCCCGAACGCGTCTGCGATCCGCTGCTTGGCGGTACCGACGGCAAGGCGCTGTTCGAAGGGCTGCTCGAGACGCTCGCGTAAAGACGACGAATTCTGGATGGCCGGGTCCTGCCCGGCCATGACGACGTGAAAGAATAGAGCTGAAGATGACCGCTATCACTCCCGAACTCGTCCGCGAACACGGGCTGAATGAGGCCGAATACGCCAAGGTGCTGGAGCTTCTCGGCCGCGAGCCTTCCATTGTGGAGCTCGGCATCTTCTCGGTGATGTGGAGCGAGCACTGCTCTTATAAATCCACCCGCCTGCATCTGAAGAAGCTGCCGACCAGCGCACCTTGGGTGATCCAGGGCCCGGGCGAAAATGCCGGCGTGATCGATGTCGGCGATGACGATGCCTGTATTTTCAAAATGGAAAGCCACAACCACCCCAGCTTCATCGAACCCTTCCAGGGCGCGGCGACAGGCGTGGGCGGCATCATGCGCGACGTCTTCACCATGGGCGCGCGCCCGGTGGCTTCGCTGAACGCGCTGCGCTTCGGTGAGCCGGATAACGCCAAGACCAAGCATCTTGTGAGCGGCGTAGTGGCCGGTATCGGCTCTTATGGCAATTGCATGGGCGTGCCCACCGTGGGCGGCGAGACCAATTTCCATAAGTCCTATAACGGCAACATCCTGGTCAACGCGATGTGCGTGGGCCTGGCCAAGAAGGACAAGATTTTCTATTCGGCGGCCAAGGGCATCGGCAATCCGGTGGTCTATGTCGGCTCCAAGACCGGCCGTGACGGCATCCATGGCGCCACCATGGCCTCGGCCGAGTTCAACGAGGATTCCGAGGAGAAGCGCCCGACGGTGCAAGTCGGTGACCCCTTCACCGAGAAGCTGCTGCTGGAAGCCTGCCTTGAACTGATGAATACCGACGCCATCATCGCGATCCAGGATATGGGCGCGGCGGGGCTGACCTCTTCGTCGGCGGAGATGGCCGATAAGGGCGGCTCGGGCATCGAGATCGACCTCGATATGGTGCCGCAGCGCGAAACCAATCTCACGGCTTACGAAATGATGCTCTCGGAAAGCCAGGAGCGCATGCTGATGGTGCTAAAGCCGGGCCGCGAGGGCGAGGCTGAAGCCATCTTCAAGAAGTGGGAACTGGACTTCGCCATCATCGGCGTCACCACCGATACCGGCCGCATGGTCGTCAAGCATAAGGGCGAGATCGTCGCCGATATGCCGGTGACCGCGCTTTCCGATGCCGCGCCGATCTATAACCGCCCTTATGTGCTGCGCAGCCCCGCCGAAGGCCAGCCGGAATTTGATGCCGCGAAGCCCGCAATGGACTCGCTGATCAAATTGCTCGGCACGCCGGACCTCTGCTCCAAGCGCTGGATCTGGGAACAGTATGATTACACCGTGATGGGCGACAGCGTGCAGCAGCCGGGCGGCGATAGCGCCGTGGTGCGTATCCATGGCACGCAAAAAGGCCTGGCGCTGACCACCGATGTGACGCCGCGCTATTGCTATGCCGACCCGCGCGAAGGCGCCAAGCAGGCCGTCGCCGAAGCCTATCGCAATATCTCGGCGGTTGGCGGCACGCCTTTGGCGCTGACCGATTGCCTGAACTTCTCCAACCCCGAAAAGCCCGAAGCCATGGGCGAAATCGTGGCCGGGATCGAAGGCATGGGCGAGGCTTGCCGGGCGCTCGACTTCCCGATCGTGTCGGGCAATTGCTCGCTCTATAACGAGACGCAAGGCACGGGCATTCTGCCGACCCCGGCGCTGGGCGGCGTGGGGCTTCTGAAAGACATCTCCAAGATGGCGACGGTGGCCTTCAAGCGCGACGGCGATGCCATCGTGCTGTTCGGCGAAACGAAAGGCCATCTCGGCGCGTCCGTCTATGTGCGCGAGATCGAAGGCAAGGAAGAGGGCGCTTGCCCGCCCGTCGACCTCGAGATCGAGAAGAAGCACGGCACGTTTATCCGTGGGCTGATTGAAGCGGGCACGCTCGATACCGTGCATGACATCGCCGATGGCGGCCTCTTGGTCGCGGTCGCCGAAATGGCACTGGCGAGCGACATCGGCGCGGTGCTGCGCATCAATTACGGTCCGGAAAAGTTCCTGCCCTTCCTCTTTGGCGAAGATCAGGGCCGCTATCTCGCCGCCCTTCCCGAATCCGAAGCGGACGCGGTGCTGGAAGCGGCGAAAGAGGCCGGTGTTCCGGCCCGCATCATCGGCTTTACCGGCGCGGTTTCGCCCGCGGGCGTGCCCGTGCTGATGGGCCCCGGCCTTCCCGCCACGGCGCTGGAGAAGCTGCGCAAAGCCCATGAAGAGTGGCTGCCGGGCTATATGAAGAACTAGGCCGATCGTTTCACCCTCCCCCCCAAGGGGAGGTTAGGGAGGTTGTGACATGCCGATGCCCGCCCATGAAATTGAAGCGCTGATCAAAGCCGCTTTCCCAGATGCCGAAGTGACCATTTCGGCGCTGGCCGATGACAATGACCACTGGCAGGCCGTGGTTAAATCCGCCGCTTTTCAAGGCAAAAGCCGCGTGGCGCAGCACCAAATGGTCTATGCGGCCCTGAACGGCAAAATGGGCGGCGAATTGCACGCCCTGATGCTGCAAACGATGGCGAAGTAGTCGTCAGCCGTCCTTGACGGGGGCGACGAGGGTTCTTACCTCTAGAGGGACTTTTGAAAGGCTCCAAAATGACCGCCATTGCCGACCGCATTGCCGCTGATATCGCCGCCAACGACGTGGTGCTCTTCATGAAGGGCACGCCGGTTTTCCCGCAATGCGGCTTCTCGGCGGCGGTGGTGCAGATCCTCACCGAAGAGGGCGTGAAGTTCCAGGCCTATGACGTCTTGAAGGATCCCGAGCTGCGCGACGGCATCAAGGTGTTCTCCAACTGGCCAACCATCCCGCAGGTCTATGTCAAAGGCGAGTTCATCGGCGGATGCGATATCCTGCGCGAAATGCACGCCAATGGCGAGCTGAAGGCGCTTCTGGCGGAAAAAGGCATCGTCACCGCCGCGGTGTGATCCCGCTATGACGATCACCGTTCATCACCTTAATAACGCGCGCTCGCATCGCGTGCTGTGGCTCCTGGAAGAGCTGGAGCTGCCCTATGAGATCGTGTGCTATCTGCGCGACCCCAAAACCATGCTCGCGCCCGAAGCGCTGAAGAAGGTGCATCCGCTCGGCAAAGCGCCCGTCCTGACCGATGGTGATGTCACAATCGCCGAAAGCGGGGCGATCCTCGAATATCTGATCGAGCGTTATGGCGAGGGCCGCCTGGCCCCGCCGCCCGGCACGCCCGCGCGGCAGGCCTATCGCTTCTGGATGCATTACGCCGAAGGCTCGCTGATGCCGCCGCTGCTCTTGAAGCTTGTTTTCCGCCGTATCGCGACGGGCGCGCCCTTCCTGATCCGCCCGATCGCCAAAGCCATCGCCAGAGGCGCGGAGACAGGCTTCATTGATGCGCAGCTCAAAACCCATGGCGGCTATTGCGATGCGGCGCTGGCCCAATCGCCCTGGTTCGCGGGCGCCGAATTCTCTGCCGCCGATATTCAGATGGGCTTTCCGGTAGAGGTGTTCCTGGCCCGCTCCGGCCTTGCCGCGCGCACACCGCATCTCGCCGGTTTCGCGGAAAAAATCTGCAGCCGCCCCGCCTATCAGCGCGCGGTGGAACGCGGCGGTCCGCTGAACCTCTCCTAACCCATCCAGAAGTGTTTTTGGAACACCGCGGTCAAGCGCGGGCGCTCCTTGAGCGCGGCGGCGATGGCGCAGATCTTCGGGATATGCGCCTCGCGCCAGCCTTCGGCGCGGCATTCGCGCCAGCGGCTGAACATGGTGGCGTAAATATCCACTAGCGAAAAGCCGGAGGCGAAGAACCACGGCCCTTCGCTGGCCGCCGCTTCCACCGCTTCCATGCGTTCGCGAATGCGCCGCTTGGCGGCGAGCTTTAAGACCGCCGCACCTTTGTGATCGGGGACAAAGCGCTCAGGGTAATCGGCGATCTCCACCGGCGGATAAACTTCCGAGGCCATAAAGGCGAGCCAGCGCAGCGCTTGTGCGTAATCGGGACTTTCCACCGGCGGTAACAGATTGGCCTCGGGATGGCGCGTGGCGATGAGAAGCATCAGCGCCGCGGTCTCAGTGACGATCTCGCCGGAGGGCAGCTTCAGCGCGGGAACTTTGCCGCTCGGATTAAGCGCACGAAATTCCTCTGTGCGCTGCTCTTCTTTCTCGAGGCTGATTTCGGAGAAGGCGTAGTCGAGCCCGGCTTCGGCAAGCACGGCTTCCACCGCGAAAGCGCCCGAACCTTTGTCGCCATAAAGGATGTAGGTCATCGCCGATTCCCCAAAAGAAAAAGCCCCGCGAAGATCGCGAGGCTCTTCCAATCTGGCAATAGCCAAATCTTAGCGCGAATAGAATTCGACGATGAGATGCGGCGCCATCTGGGCAGCGTAGGGAACATCGGCGAGCTTCGGCGTGCGCAGGAACTTGGCGGACTTGCCGGGATCGACTTCCAGATAATCCGGCGTATCGCGCTCAGAAGACTGGCTGGCTTCCAGAACCACCGCCATGTCGCGGGCCTTGGCCGAGAGTTCGATGAGATCGCCTTCGCGCAGCTGATAGGAGGCGATGGTGACGCGCTTGCCGTTGACCTTCACATGGCCGTGGGAAACGAGCTGACGGGCAGCGAACGGGGTCACGGCGAACTTGGCGCGATACACAGCGGCGTCGAGGCGGTGCTCGAGCAAGCCGATCATGTTCTCACCGGTGTCGCCCGGACGGCGCACGGCTTCCTGATAATAGCGGCGGAACTGACGCTCGGTGATGTTGCCGTAATAGCCCTTGAGCTTCTGCTTGGCCTGCAGCTGCGTGCCATAGTCCGAGAGCTTCTTGGCCTTGCGCTGGCCGTGCTGGCCCGGGCCATAGGAGCGCTTGTTGACCGGGCTCTTCGGGCGGCCCCAGATGCTTTCGCCCATGCGGCGATCAATTTTGTATTTGGCAGATTCGCGCTTTGACATCGGACTTTCAGAACTCTCTTGGAAAGGCGGCGCACTATAGTCCGTGAAGTTTTGCTGTCAATGGGCAATAAGTCATTGATTTGTTATGCGGTTTGTCGGGTACCTAGACTACAAGTTGCATCGAAAATGCCCCGTAGCGGCAGACTCCAGCCTAGGCTATACACCCCATCCCTTCGCTGCGGGCGTGGCGAAATGGTAGACGCAACGGACTTAAAATCCGTAGGGCGAAAGCTCGTGCCGGTTCAAGTCCGGCCGCCCGCACCAGCCTTCGCTCGCAGCGCGAGAGAAGGCGTCGAATACACTGCCGTTATCGACCACCGGAGCCCCTTCGGCGAAGGCGGGCTGGTTGCCGCGAGCTACGGCTTGGCAAGCCAGATTTACCCGCGCAGCGCGAGAGAAGGCTGCCACGCCGGTTCCTCGAAAGCCTATGACCTCTTGCCTGCCTGCAGTTCGGGTTTCCGCATCAGGCTGGCGGCGATGGAGATCGCGAGGGCCAGCGCGACGGCGCTTAAGGAGAGCCAGACTGGAATCTTGATCCAATCCACGATCAGCATCTTGGCACCGATGAAAACCAGGATGGCGGCAAGGCCGTATTTGAGCAGCGAAAACCTGCCGCCGAGATCGGCAAGGAGGAAATACATCGCGCGCAGCCCCAATATGGCGAAGAGATTCGAGGTCAGGACGATGAAGGGATCAGTGGTGATCGCGAAAATCGCCGGGATGCTGTCGACAGCGAAAATCACATCGGAAAATTCCACCAGGATCAGCGCCAGCACCAACGGGGTCGCCATGCGCATGCCATCGCGCAGGACGAAAAAGCGCTCGCCCTCCAAATGCTCTGTCACCGGGTAGTGCTTCTTGATCCAGCGGATCAGCGGATTTTGCGCAAGATTCGTCTCGTGATCGGCAAACCAGGCCATCTTCACGCCGGTGATGAGAAGGAAGGCGCCGAAGAGATAGAGCAGCCAATGAAACTCTGCGATCAGCCAGCTTCCGGCGAAGATCATCACGGTGCGCAGCACGATGGCGCCGAGAATGCCGTAGAGCAGCACCCGGCGTTGCAGATGAATGGGGATGGCGAAGAAGGAGAAAATCATCATCCAGACAAAAACATTGTCGATGGCGAGCGATTTCTCCACCAGATAGCCGGTGAGGAAGGCTACAGCTTTTTCGTTCGCGATCTGACGGCCTAGCGTCTGGTCCAGATACCCCCATAGGGCGCCAGCAAAAGCGATCGACAGCGCGACCCATAGAACCGACCACAGCGCTGCCTTGCGAATGGAAACGCGCGTCTCCCCCTTGGCCAGAAACAGATCGGCGGCGAACATGGCGGAAACCAGCAGGCCAAAGACCAGCCACATCCACCAGACGCCTATCGTTTCCATGGTTCCTTTCTTCCCCTGCCTGCGGCGGCAGAGGCGAAATAGGGGGCCTTTTGAAGAGATGGGGGGGAAAATGCGGGATTCAAGCGGGAGCGAGGAAAGCCTTGATCCCCTCCGCCGCTATCGCCGCGGTGGAAAAGCAGCCCTGCAAGAGATAGCCGCCAGTCGGGGCTTCCCAATCCAGCATCTCACCCGCCACAAAGACGCCAGGGCGCGCTTTCAGCATTAGATGATCATCGACGGCGTCCAGCCTCACGCCGCCGGCGGTAGAGATGGCGCGGGCGAGCGGGGCCGTGCCGGTAAGGGCGAGCGGCATCGCCTTGATGCGCGCGGCGAGGACTTCTGGGTCTAGCGGCAGATCCTTTTGACCCTCGCGCAGCAACGAGAGCGCGAGCGGGGAAAGGCCGGAGGCTTTGCGCAAGAAATTGGAGAAAGACTGGCTGCCGCGCGGGGCGGAGAGACGTTTCAGCAAAGCCTCTTGCGACAGATCAGGGCGCAGATCGAGGGTGATGTCAGCTTTGCCTTTGGCCTCGATCGCATCGCGCAAGGCCGCGCCGAACGCATAGATCAGACTGCCTTCCACGCCTTTTTCGGTGATCATGACCTCGCCGCGCTTTTCGTTTCCGGCAAAGGAAAGCGTGACCGGCTTCAAGGGCTCACCCGCATGCTTGGTGCGGAAAATCTCCGACCAGGAAACCAGAAAACCACAATTGGCGGGGCGGAATGGAGAGAGCGCGATATCGGCTTTGCCAAAGATATTCGCCCATTGCCCATCGGAACCCAAATGCGGCCAGGAAGCGCCACCCAGCGCGATGAGGGTGGCGTCGGGCGTGAAGCGCACCGCCTCACCTGTGCTGGTCTGAAAGACGAGCGCATCGCCCTCCCAGCCCTGCCAGCGATGGCGGGGGCAAAAACGCACGCCAAGCCCATCCAGCCGCTTCAACCAGGCGCGCAAAAGCGGCGAGGCTTTCATGGTTTCGGGGTAGACGCGCCCCGACGTGCCGACAAAGGTTTTCAGGCCCATTCCATGGCACCATTCCACCAGGTCCTTGGGCGAGAAACGTTCGAAGGCGCGCGCCATGAGGGTCTCGGCGGCACCATATTTCTTCAGGAAATCCGGCGCGGGCTCACTATGGGTGAGGTTGAGGCCGCCCCGCCCCGCCATCAGGAACTTGCGCCCGAAGCTGGGCTTCTGGTCGAACACCGTCACGCCGTGGCCGGCTTCAGCGAGAATTTCGGCGGCGCGCAATCCGGCGGGACCGCCGCCGATGACGGCTATGTGGGGCACGGCAAAACCAATCACAAAACGGCTGGCTTTGTAGGGCTTGGCGCCCCGCCCCACAAGCTGGCGCTAACCCGCCTTCTTGGCCGTATCTGCCGGGGCGAGAAGCCCGCAAAGCTCATTCAGGCGCGGCATCGAATCCTGCACCAGCTTTCCTGAGAGCCGCACCAGACGGGCGATGTTGTCGACCGAGGCATCGTCGAAATCATCATTCACGGTGTAGGGATCGTGCGGATCGCGGCCCAGCGTGACCTCGAAACGGTAATGATGATCGCCCAGAACCTGATCGCACTGATAGCAGACGGTATCGGCATTGCCGTCCATCAGGATGGAGAGGATGGGATGCAGCCAGCCGATCTCGCCCCAATCCTTCGCCGCCGCATAGGGGATGTCGCGTTCCAGCGAGCCTGTGCCTAACGAGACCACGATATAATTCTTCTTGCCCGGGAAAAGCTTATAGGCCTCGGCCAGCGCGCAGAGCGCGGGGTTGTTAGCGAAGACACCGCCATCCACCGCCGCATAGCGCTTGCCTGCCTTGTTGGTAATCTGCGCGGGCGCAAAATAGGTCGGCGCGGCGGAGGTAGCGCGCGCCACATCGCGCAAGAAGAAATCGAAATCGGCCGCGGTTTGTTGCTGCACTTGGCCCGTGGCAGGATTGGGGCGGCTTTGCAGCCCCATACCGCGCGCCTTCCAGCTTTTGAAGAACATCGGCGTGCGGGTGGATTTCACGCCGGATTGTTGCTGGGCTTCAGGCAATTCGATGGCATAGGTCGGCACCAGCACCTCTGTGGAGGTGATATCGCTGAGGCGCATATCGCCGAGAATATCCTTGAGCGTCGCCTCCAGCGCGTCTGCATTATATTTCGGGCCTGTGAGCGAGGGATGGGAAAGCCTGTCCCAGAGCGAGCGATGGAAAATCGCCCCGCCATGATCGGAATAGAATTTACCGAGCTCTGCCGCCGACATGCCTTTGGCGAGGCCGCAGCAGATGATGCCGCCGGTGGACGTGCCCGAGATGAGGTGGAAGAGATCGGCTGCGCGCTGGCCCGTATGCTCTTCGAGGAATTGCAGAAGGGCCGCTGGAAGAATGCCGCGGATGCCACCGCCATCGATGGAAAGGATGCGGACCGTATCGCCTTGCACGGTTTGCGGCATGGCGCGCCTCATCGGTATGTTTCACATACAATATACGCCGCAGGCGATCTTTTGTTAAGCGTTCCGGCCGGATCCGGCGATGCGGATCGCGAGAGAAGAAGCTGCCGCAGCGTCTCGGCTACATCTGTAACAAAGCGTGGCTAAACCCCTGAATTTTCTTGCGGCACATTCGTACATCCGTTAGGGATTTCGCGTTATGCGGGATTTTCGACTGTATTTCTCGCACCTCGCGTAAGGTTGGAGTGCTGCGGTGTCTTTCGAATTTGGTGCGCTTACCAGAGTACGTGAATGGCATGGGGTCACGCCGGAAATCTTCCACGACCAGATCATTCCCGCCGATCAACCCGCCGTTTTGAAAGGGCTGGTCGCCGATTGGCCCATCGTGCGCGCCGCCACCACCTCTTCCAAAGGGCTTTATGAATATCTGCGCGCCCATGACAGCGGCCGGGCGACGACGATTTTCGTGGCGGAGCCCAGCATCAACGGCGCCTTCTTCTATCGCGATGACATGAGCGGGCTGAATTTCGAGCGCCGCAGTCAGCCCTTGCAGATGGTCGCCGCCAATCTTGTCGCGCTTTCAGAAAGCGAGAATCCGCCCGCGCTCTATGCCCCGGCAGCGGTGGCGAGCGAGACCACACCGAGCTTCACAAAGGAAAATCCGCTGCCGCTGGTGGCGCCCGATGTGGAGGCGCGGCTTTGGCTTGGCAATGCCATCACAGCCCCCACCCATTACGACATGGAGGACGGCATTGCCTGTGTGGTGGCCGGGCGCCGCCGCTTCACCTTCTTCCCGCCGGATCAATTGCCCAACCTTTATATCGGCCCCTTGGATATGGCGCCGGGCGGATTGCCGACCTCGCTGGTGAAAGCTTCCGATCCCGATTTTGCGCGGTTTCCCCGCTATCGCGAGGCGCTGAAGGTTGCGCAAGCCGCCGAGCTTGAACCCGGAGACGCCATCTTCATTCCGAACATGTGGTGGCACAATGTGGAATCGCTCGACCGCGTGAATCTGCTCGTGAATTATTGGTGGTTCGAGGGCACACGCGGCGCCGCCTCGCCCTTCAGCGCGCTTGCGCTAGGCTTGATGGCCATTCCGCCCCTGCCCGAAAGCCGCCGCGCGGTGTGGCGCCAAATGTTCGAACATTACGTGTTTCGCAGCGAGGGCGACCCCGTGCCATATCTGCCGGCGGACAAGCGCGGCATGCTGGGAACGCTGACGCCCGATGTGACACGCTATATGCGGACCCAGATCGTACGCTCTCTAACCCGCAGCCTGCCCGCGCAAATTCGCGAGCAGATTCAGCGCTGGGTATCGGCCAGCCCTTAAGCCGCGGAACGCTGGCGGAGAGGTGCCGCAGGGCTTTGCGCGAAGAAGTCGGTCGATTGGCGCAGCCTTTGGGCCTCTTGCGAGAGGGTGTTGGCGGCGGCGGTCGCCTCTTCCACCATGGCGGCATTCTGCTGGGTGACCTGATCGAGCTGAGCCACCGCTGAATTGACCTCTTTGAGACCCGTCGATTGCTGCTGCGAAGCGGCGGCGATTTCGCCCACCAGGCTGTTGATCTCCACCACGCGTTCCACGATGCGCTTCAAAGCCGTTCCGGTTTCGCCGACATGGCGTACCCCCGCTTCCACCTGTTCGGAAGAAGTATTGATCAGCTTGCGGATCTCCTTGGAGGCCTCGCCCGAGCGCTGCGCCAGGGCGCGCACCTCGGCGGCAACCACAGCGAAGCCCTTGCCGGCTTCGCCAGCCCTGGCCGCTTCGACACCGGCATTGAGCGCCAGAAGATTGGTCTGAAAGGCGATCTCGTCGATCACACCGATGATATCGTTGATCTGCCGCGAGGACTGAGCAATCTGATCCATCGCGGAAATGGCGGTGTCGACCACCTGGCCGCCCAGCTCCGCATCCGCTTTCGCGGCGCCTACCACTTTGGTGGCGTGGCCCGCGTTTTCGGCGGTACGTTGCGTGGTGGCGGTGATTTCCTCCAACGCCGCCGCGGTTTCTTCCAAGGCCGCCGCTTGGCGTTCGGTGCGCTGTGACAAATCCTTGGAAGCTTCGTCGATCTGCGCCGAACCATGCGCGATCTGGCGCGCCCCGCCGATCACCCCGGTGATGGTCTCATCAAGTCGCGCCACGGCGGTGTTGAAATCATCCTTGAGCTTGGCAAAATCCTTGCCGAGCGTTGCGTTAATCCGAACATTCGTCTGCCCGCCAGCGAGTTTTTCCAGCGCGCCAGCGACTTCATCGACACAGGTGTTGATGTCGGCCATGGTCTCATCGAGATAAGACGAGATTGCCATTTCCATATCGAGGATGAGCGCCTGGTTGAGAGCCTTGATGGTGGGGCGGATATTCCAAGGCTTGTACCAATAGGTGCGAAATACCAAGGCGATGAGATCATTGAGGATGATCTGATAGGCCGCCGCGTACCAGCGCGGTTCGAGCCCAATTTTCTTATGCGCCAGCCCGATGCGGGTAATGTTCTGCATATAGGCGCATTCAAATGTGCCTTTGAAAAGCAGCGCCCAATGCGAGGACTGCGCCGCTTTCAGCCGCGTGTGCTGCGTGCCCACGATCTGGGAAAGTCTCGGCACGCTGGCGAGGTGCTGATAAAAATCATCTAAGATGCGCGGCAGGGCCCTTTCCACATGCGGCCAGAAGGCTTGCAGACGATCAGCCACATCTGGGCCGATGCCGGCGAAACGCAGACGTTCATTGCGGTCAAAATCCGGGGTAACGCTCATGGAGGGGCTCCGAGGGCGGCGAACAAGTTTGCTTAGCCTACGAATTCACGCCTAATGCCTCGTAAACTTCGCGTCTGGCGCGTGTGCAAAAACACTTAGGAAAACGAGCATAAGCGATTGATTAAAATGCTTGTTTTATCAAACCTTGGGGTGTTTGCGGTAAGTACTTACCAGTCCTTGATCACGCAACTCTTACTGAACGCATGCCCCACCTGATCTATGCTGCCGAAAAATAAGCGGGATGAAACGATGCGCGCCATGTGGGTGTTTCTGGCCGGTCTCCTGATGGGGGCACCGGGGTTCGCAGGCGAACTTGGCCTCTTCGATGCGTATAACGATATCGGCAAGGTGAGCCCGCCGGGCACGGCTTCTTATGATGCGGCACAGGGCAGCTACACACTGACGGCGGCGGGCGCCAATGTCTGGGGCAAAGAAGATGCGTTTCACTTTCTCTGGAAAAAAATGTCCGGCGATTTTGCGCTGACGGCGGAGGTGGTCTTCCCGCCCAAGGCCTATCCCAAGGAGCCCAATCCACATCGTAAAGCCTTGCTGATGATCCGGCAGGATCTTTCCCCGGGCAGTGTTTATGCCGACGTCGCCCCGCATGGGGTGGGCCTGACGGCGCTGCAATATCGCCCCGAGAAAGATGGTGCCACCCATGACATCGAGCTCAATATCGATTTTCCCAAAACGGTGCGGCTGGAAAAGCGCGGCGATGTGCTGACCATGTTCATCAGCGAACATGGCGAGGCGCTGCATCAAGCGGGCGCATCCACCCGATTGCATTTCACCGCGCCGTTTTATGTCGGGCTTGGGCTGACCTCACATGAGGAGGCGATCACCGACAAAGTGGTGTTCAACCAAGTGCGGCTGGAAATGCCTGAGGCGGAGACGGGCAAGACGACTACCTGGTCGACGCTCAATCTGATCAAGATCGATCCAGGCGCGCCCACCGCGACCATCATCGAGCACAAGCAAGGCATCTATGAATCACCCAATGTGGCGGCGGATAAGAAATCCGTCTTGATCAATGAAGACGGAAAATTCTTTCGCATTCCCTTGAAGGACCCGCTGGCAGGCGGCGCGCGCGAGGCGGTTTTGACCGGAGAGGCTAGCGGCTGCTGGGGCGAGCATGGATATTCCCCGGATGGCAAATGGCTGGCGGTGAGCTGTAAAGCGCCGGGCGAAAATGGACCCGATGTGCATATTGTGCCTGCGCAAGGCGGGGCGGCGCGGCGGCTGACGCATCAGCCGATTTCGTTTTTCCATGGCTGGTCGCCCGATGGCAAAACCATCGCCTTCACCTCCATCAAAGATGGGCATGAAGACATCTATACCGTTCCGGTTTCTGGCGGTGCACCGACGCGGCTGACCACCGAGGCGCTGAATGACGGCGCGGAATTCACGCCGGATGGGCGCTATCTCTATTTCAACTCCAACCGCAGCGGCGCGATGCAGATCTGGCGGATGCGCCCCGACGGCAGTGCGCCAGAGCAAATCACCAAAGACGGCTTCGATGATTGGTATCCCCATATCTCGCCGGACGGAAAATGGCTGGTGATGCTGAGTTATAAACAAGGCGAAGCAACCGCGAGCCATCCTATGAATAAGCAAGTGGCGCTACGGCTGATGTCGCTGACGGATGGCTCCATCCGCGTGTTGCATCGCTTGACCGGCGGCCAGGGCACACTGGATTCGCCTTGCTGGTCACCGGATTCCAAACTGATCGGCTTTGTCAGCTACAGCGATATCGCGGAGGGCACGAAATGAAACGCGCAATATTCCTTGCCAGCGTGGCGTTTACTGTGAGCGCTTACGCGGCACCCGTTCGCCCCGCGATTACCGGGGTTTCGCATTTAAGCGTCTATTCCGCCGACATGGCGAAGTCGGACGCCTTCTATACGCATCATTTGGGCGCGGTGAAGCGGCCCGATCCGGAAGATGCCAAAGGCGTGCGCTATTACTTTAATGCGCGCCAATTCGTGGAGGTGCTGCCGCTGCCCGCCAATGCCGGGATCAATCGCATGGATCATGGCGCCTTCAATACCGCAGATGCCGAAGGGCTGCGCGCCTATCTCGCGGCCAACAAGATCGCGGTGCCCAAAGCCGTGACCAAGGCCAGTGATGGCAGCAAATATTTCCGCGTCAAAGATCCCGAAGGCAACACCATCGAATTCATCGAAGCGCCCAAAAGCCTGCCCGATATCCCCGCGGTGAGCCCTTCCAACCGCATGATCCATTTCGGCATGATCGTGCATAGCCAAGCTGCCGAGGACCCGTTCTATAGAAAGCTGTTGGGGTTCAAGCCTTACTGGTTCGGCGGCATGACGTCGGAAAACCCAACCTGGATTTCCTCGCAAGTGCCCGAAGGCCATGAGTGGGTGGAATATATGATCGTCTCGGGGCCGGAGAAGACGGGCATTCCGGCAAGCATGCCGCAAGCCACCGCCGGCGTGCTCAATCATTTCGCGCTGGGCGTCGGCAATATGGAAAAGACCGTGACGCTGCTCACCGAAGGCGAGCGCATCTCAGAAAAGAATGACGGACCGAAAATCGGGCGCGACGGCAAATGGCAGTTCAATATGTATGACCCGGACGGCACGCGGGCGGAATTCATGGAATTCCACGCCGCGACCAAACCGTGCTGCTCGCCCTTTACGGCAAGCGATCCGGAGGAGTGATTACTTCGCCCACTGCGCCAGCCAGTCGACGACGGCTTGCGGTGACATATGACGGGCGTCGGAGAGGGCGGTGATCTTGCCCTTATTGACGAAGGTGCCATCCGGTTCAGCGACGATCACGGCGGGCACCCCTTCAAGGCGACTGGTGATGCCGAAACGCGCCGGGATGGCGAGGTTCTTGTCGAAGCGGCCGACATCGACAGCGACCACTTCGAATTTGGAGGCGATGAAGGGCTTCACCTCTTTCAGCGCCATGATGTTGGCGAGCACAATGCAGTCGCCGCACCAATTGCCGCCGAGATCGATCAGCACCCGCTTATGGCTCTTCTTGGCGCGGGCGAAGGCGGCATCGACCGCGGCCACGGCATCGGCTTTTTCGTCATAGGGGCTACGCTCGACCACCGGCAGATCGGTCATAGCTGCGACGGAAACACGGGGGGCATCCGCCGACAACCCGGGAACGGCTACAGCCGAAAGCACCAGCGCCGAGGCGGCAAGAAAACGCTTCATGGAAACCTGTCTAGTTCGTTGGTCGAGAATGGGGAGATTAGCGCGGCTGCACGACATTAGAAACCGAATTTGCGCCTCATCCGCCGCCACAAAAAAGTGAATGAATTGGGCCGGGTGCGCGCTTATAAAGCAGGCGCTTTCATGAGGCTTTTTCGATGAATCGCTTTGCGTTTTTTACCGCCCTGGCCGTGACCACGGCCCTGGTGCCCGCCAACGCGGCGGCTCCAGCCGCCCCCGCCGCCTATACCTGGGATTTGGGCGACCTCTACCCCTCGCCGGAAGCCTGGACCGCCGCGCAAGGTAAGGTCAAAGGCGAAATCGACAAGCTGGACGGCTACAAAGCCACCATCGGCAAGAGCTCCAAGGATATGCTCGCCGCCCTCTCCGCGATGAGCGACACCCGCCGCCAGCTTGACCGGCTGTTCGTCTATGCCTCGCTGAAAGGTGACGAAGATGTGCGCGTTTCCAAGAACCAGGAGCGCGTGCAGCTCGCCCAGGCGCTGATGGCGCAATTCGGCGAGAAGACCTCTTGGCTGACCCCGACCATTCTGACCATCGGCGCCGATAAGGTCGCGGCCTTCGAAAAGCAGAGCCCGGAGCTGAAGAGCCGTTTCGGCTTCATGCTGGACAATATCCTGCGCGCCGCCCCCCACACCCTGACACCGGAAGCCGAGCAGGTGATGGCTTCGGTCTCCAATGTGCTGGCGCAGCCCAACACCATCTATAGCCAGCTTTCCAATGGCGACCTGCCCTACCCCTCGCTGGTACTCTCGGACGGCACCAAGGTGGAGCGCCTTGATCAGGCCCATTATTCGAAATACCGCCAATCGGCCAATCGCGATGACCGCAAGAAGGTGTTCGACACCTTCTGGGGCGCCTGGAAAAAATATGAAGGCACTTTCGGCGCCACGCTGAACACGCAAGTGCTGGCCGAAGAATTCGATGCCAAGGTACGCAAATTCCCCAATGCGCTCTCGGATGCCCTCTTCTCCGACAACATGCCGGAAGGGGTTTATCGCCAGCTTGTGGCCCAAGCAAATGCGGGGCTTCCCACCTTCCATCGTTATCTGAAACTGAGGAAACGCCAGCTTGGCATCAAGGACGAGCTTGGCTATCACGACATGTATCCCTCCATCTTCCCGCTCAAGACCGAACCGAAATTCACGGTGGAAGAGTCAGAGAAGATCGGGCTGGACGTCACTGCCGCCTATGGGCCGGAATATACGAACCTTCTGAAGAAGGGTTTTTCCTCGCGCTGGATGGATGTGCTGCCGCGTCAGGGCAAGGCCTCGGGCGCCTATATGAACGGCTCGGCCTATGACGTGCACCCCTATCTTTTGTTGAACCACAACGACGATTACCAGTCGCTCTCAACCCTGGTGCATGAGTGGGGCCATGCGGTGCACACGCTCCTGACCCATGACAATCAGCCTTACGAGAAATCCAACTACTCCACCTTCACGGCGGAAACGGCCTCTATCGGCAACGAAATGCTGCTGAACGATTATATGGTCGCGCATGCCAAGACGAAGGAAGAGAAGCTTTATTATCTCGGTGAAGGCCTGGAGCTGATCCGCACCACCTTCTTCCGCCAAACCATGTTCGGCGAATTCCAGCTCGCCATTCATGAAGAGGTGGAAAAGGGTAATGCCTTGACCGGCGAGAAGCTGTCCCAGATCTATTGCGGCCTGCTCAAGCACTATTATGGCGAGAAAGAAGGCATCACCAGGATCGACCCCAGCGTCTGCATCGAATGGGCTTTCATCCCGCACTTCTACTATGGCTTCTATGTTTATCAGTATGCCACCTCTATGGCTGGCGCCGCGGCGCTGACCAAAGAAATCGGCGAGCAGAAGCCCGGCGCGCGCGAGCGCTTCATCAACCTCTTGAAGGCTGGCGGCTCGGATTATCCCTATGAGATCTACAAGAAGGCCGGGCTCGATATGGCGACGCCTGCGCCCTATCAAGCGCTTATCGCCCGCATGAATCGCCTGATGGATCAGATCGACGAGCTGGAAAAGCAGAAGTAATTTCTGCGGCAGTCAAAATCGAAGCCGGGAGGAGCGATCCTCCCGGCTTTTTTGTTGGCCTATTTGATCTCGAAGGTGATCGAAACATTGGCGGAAAGCGTTTCCTCACCGCCCGCGACCGGCATGGCTTCCTGTGCCATGGCGCGCATCGCCGCAGCCTTGAACATCGGCTGCGGCACATAAGAGCCGCCTTCATTGATCGAGAGAATGGAGCCCAGCGTGATGCCAGCCGCCTTGGCAATGGTCTGCGCACGATCCATCGCATCCTTCACCGCTTCCGTGCGCGCCTCTGAAAGCAACGGCTTTGGGTCGTGGATGGCAAAGGAAATGCCGCCGATCTGATTGGCGCCCGAGGCGACGAGCGCATCCAGCACCGGCCCGGCCTTATCGATCCCCGTCGTGACCATCACGGTATTGGAAACCTCATAGCCCGAAATCTTAGGCGTGCAGGCCACGTTCGGCTTGCAGGGCGTATATTGCGGGTTGAGGGAGATATTGGCGGTCTGGATCGCCTTATCGGGCACGCCCTGGTGTTTCAGGCTGGCGATCACCGCATTCATGGCTTTGGAGTTGGCGGCGAGCGCCTCGCGCGCGGATACCCCTTGCGCCACCACGCCGGCAGAGAAATTGGCTTCATCCGGGGCGGCCTTGGCCTGGCCAGTGCCGGTCACGATGAGGGTGCGCGGCGGGGCCAAATCCGCCGCTAGGGCAAAATTCCCCAAAAAAATTGCTGTCCCAGCGATGACAAAGGCGGTCGATTTGGTCATGTTCTCATCCCTTTCCCGAAGCCTACCCTAGCTTGGGTGGCAAAGCGGCCATAGGTGGAGTTTCTCTGCCGAAGCCTGTATGGGAGATGAACCGCGGCGCCTTCGCCAGAGATTTTGGTGTGGGATTTCGCGACCCTTTGGGGGCCTGTAGCTCAGTTGGTTAGAGCTGACCGCTCATAACGGTCTGGTCACAGGTTCGAGTCCTGTCGGGCCCACCAAATTCATCACCGCCGAACCCCACGCACAGCAACCCACGGGATGCGGCCCCAAAGCTCACCGCTTAGTTGTTGTATGGTCGTAAGAGCCTGTTTAGAGTGAATAAATTGAGTATGATTTTTGTGGGTATCTGGGGGAATCATGCATCGCGATTATCAGGCGAGCCGGTCTTTGGGCCGGGCGGGGATTTCTGGCGACTGTGAGCGCGGCGCATTGCGCAAACGCAAGGCCATCGCTCTCTCTTCAGCGAGTCTGCTGGCGCTGATCGCGACCGCAAGCGCGGTTTCAGCAACGACCTATCAAAACAGCATCACCTCCGACGCAACGCTGAGCGCGCCGATCACCATCCCGAAAGGATATAGCCAACTCACTTTTGGAATCGGAAACAACGCGACCCTGACATTGGGGCCGGGCTCTGATCCGCTGTCGACGGTCTATGTCACGGCATTGAGCGGGGGCGGCAAGCTCGTCAACAACACGACAATAACCACCAATGGCGCAGCCATCGAGTATGTCGGGTTCAATTCGAATTACACTCTATTCTCAATCACCAACAATGGCACGATCCAATCAACAGTTGGTTCGGACCAGTATGCGTTTTCTTCCTCTTGGTATGGTGTAACTTCCTTCAATAACACAGGGACGATTACCGCCATGGGTCCGGGCGGTGCAGTAAGCGTCTCAAATATCGAGTTCACTAATTCTGGTACCATTACGGCTGATGGAACTGCCGTTATTGCCATATATTCGAATTTCTTAAATACAGGGACAATCCGGTCCAATAACGGAATTGGCGCATACATCCTCAATGGGGGCGCTCCCAACCCAATAAATAGCGGCACGATTTACGGCAAGACTGTTGGCGCAGAGCTCATGGGGGGGCTGACCAACAGTGGTACGATCACCTCTCCGGGAATTGCCGTAGGCTTGGAGTCGTATAACACGTTCCGCAACACTGCCACCGGTGTAGTGGATGGAAGCATTGCGCCAGTAATTTCTTATACCACATCTCGTTCGACCATCGAAAACTACGGCACCATAAATGGGAGCGTCAATTTCGGCCTATACGACGGTTATTATCCGTCAAACAATACCTTCATCGCGAGACCAGGAAGCGTCGTGAAGGGCCCCATTCTTCTCGGAACTGGCGGCGATACCTTCGCGACCAACTTTATTAATAATGGCCCGGGACAATTTGCAGGTCTTACCGGCCAAGTATTTGGCTCTGGCACATCCAATTACTTGCACTATTTCGTGACTTCCGATGCTTCGGCGTCAACGCTTACTGTTCCCTCGATCTTCGGTTCTGTGACCTTTGATCTCGCTAATAACTCTAAGCTGGTCCTCACACCGGGCGACGTCGGCTTCCATGCTATTGGATTTGCCGGCACAGGCTCGGCCGATCTAACTGTCAACATTGCTGCAAATAACGGCTATACGGCCCTGGATATGACGAAAGGGTCCATGCAAACCGCCGGAACGCCTGCAGCCACCATCCCAACCCTTCTTGACATTACGAGCCGCGGCAACATCAGCGGTACCCGAAGCGGGAATTATGGGTGGGGTCCGCTCGTTATGGTCGCAAGCGGCTCCAAATTCACCAATGCGGGCACGGTTACCGTGCAAGACCCGACACCGCTGCAAAGCCCATCGACCTTTATTGGCATATATGGCCTGAGCACGATCGTAAACAGTGGCACGATCAACCTGCTAAATGCTGACGGCATAAATTATAACGGCTATGACAGCGGCAATCTGAATGTCACCAACAGCGGCACGATCAACGCGCTAAGTGGCGATATCTCCAGCAGAGGAATTGTAAGCGCAAAATCCGTCACTAATTCCGGCGTGATCTCGACCGGCGGCGTGGCCGTAACGCTCGCGTCTTCAGTCCAAACAGCGAATAGCCTCAACAATACCGGCAAAATAATAAGTGCGAATTCCGATGCGGTCGCCACGGCTTACACCAGCTATTACGCCAAAATCACGAATGGTGCTGGCGCCACAATCCGCGGTGCGCACAGCGGAATTTATGTATCGAGCTGGAGCGGCACTCAAATCATCAACGCGGGTACGATCGCTGGCGGGAACTATGCCATCAACGCCCATGACTCATTTTCAGGCATAGCGTTGACATTGCAGAGTGGGTCGACCCTCACTGGCGACGTGATGGGATCTACCTATGCAACAAACGCATTGACCCTTGCGGGCTCAGGTTCGGAAGACAGTAACTTCTACAATTTCTTCTGGCTCACCAAACAGGATGCTGGCACCTGGACTTTGAGCGGCAATAATGTGATCGCGCTCACCACGGTCTCTGGCGGCACGCTGGTGGTGACCGGCAGTCTGACCAGCGCCTATACCATCGACACCGGCGCCACTCTGCAAGGCAGCACGGCGTCGCTTCTGACGTCTTCGGCGATTTCGGATAACGGCTCGCTGGTGTTCGATCAGAGCGTGGATGGTGCCTTCAGCCAAACCATCACCGGCTCAGGCGGCGTGGCGAAGAGCGGCGCAGGCACACTCGTTCTCACCGGTACCAACAGCTATACGGGCGGGACGGTGTTCAATGCGGGGACACTCGCTGTTTCAGCGGATTCGCCGCTGGGCGCTACGAGCGGCGGCCTGACCTTCAACGGCGGCACACTGAAATTCGCGAGCCAGTTCAACCTTGATAGCGCGCGCGGCTTAGCGTTGAACGCAGGCGGCGGCACGCTGGACACCAACGGCTTTAACACAGGCCTGTCGCAAGCGATCTCCGGGAACGGGGCGCTGACCAAGGCTGGCAATGGCACCCTCACCCTGTCTGGCATCTCGACCTATAGCGGCGCCACGAATATTCAGTCCGGCACAGTGGCGTTGAGTGGCGCGGGCAGCATCGCCGCTTCGAGCGGCGTCGCCAACAGCGCCAGCTTCGACATTTCGGCGACCGATACAGGCGCCACCATCACCACATTGAGCGGCAGCGGTACCGTCGTGCTCGGCAGCAAAACGCTGACCATCAGCAACGGGTCATCGGAATTCTCCGGTGTGATCGGCGGTACAGGCGGCCTCACCGTAAGCGGTGGCGCGCAAGTGCTGTCCGGCGCCAACACCTATACCGGCGGTACGACGATTGCCTCTGGCGCCACACTGCAGCTTGGCAATGGCGGTACAACGGGATCGCTCACCGGAGATGTGGTCGATAATGGCGTTCTCGTGTTCAACCGCGCCGACACCTATACCTTCACGGGCAATCTCTCTGGCACCGGCGCGATCACCGTGGCGGGTACCGGGCGTGTCATCTTCACCGGCCAGAACACGCTGACGGGCGGCGTTGGCGTTGGCAGCGGCTATACGCTGCGGATGAGCGATATCGGCACCGTCAGCGGCCCCATCGTCAATAACGGCATGGTGCATTTCGATAATGCTGGCAGCCAGACCTTTGGCGGCACGCTCAGCGGTAGCGGCTCGCTGACCTATTCCGGCGGCGGCACCCTCACTTTGACCGGCAACAACAGCTACACCGGCAATACCTATATCAACACAGGCATGGTGGGCGTTTCCTCGGATGCCAATCTCGGCAGCGGCGGCACGCTTGTGCTGGCGAATGGCACCGGCATCGTCTTTACCGGCGGCGGCACCTATACCCATGCGGTAACGGTTGCGGGTGATCCGACCTTTGCGGTAGCGGGCGGTTCGACGGTGACCTGGTCCGGACAAATCAGCGATGGCGGAACACCCGGCGATGTCGAAGTGGTGGGCGGCGGCACCCTGGCGCTGACCAACGCAGCAAATTCCTATTCCGGCGGCACCGTGGTGAAAGGCGGCAGCACGCTTAGCATCGCCACCGATCATGCGCTCGGTTCGACGGCGGGAGGTCTTACGCTCGGCGACGCCGCGAGCAGCGGACGGCTGCAATTCAGCGCTAGCGCAACTCTCGATCCGGCCCGGGCTGTATCCCTCAGCGCTGGCGGCGGCATCATTGACACCAACGGCTTTGATGCCACGGCGGCACAAGCTGTTTCGGGCGCAGGCGGCTTGACCAAAGCCGGCAACGGCACCCTCACCCTTACCGGCGCCAATACCTATAGCGGCGGCACGATCATCAGCGGCGGCACGTTGCAGATTGGCGCGGGTGGCAGCGTGGTGGGCAATATTGTCGACAACGCGACCCTTTCCTTTAATCGCAGCGACAACATCGCTTTGGCTTCTGTGGTATCGGGCACCGGCGGCTTGACCAAGAGCAACAACGGCACCCTTACCCTGAACGGCGTCAATACTTATAGCGGGGCCACCAATGTGGCCGCCGGGCGCTTGGTGGTGGGCGACGCCACGCACAAAACCGCTGCCATCGACAGCAGTAATGGCGGTGTGCTGGTGACAGCGGGCGCTAGCCTGTCCGGCTTCGGCAAAATCGGCGCTGTTGTCACCAACAATGGCACCATCGTCACCGGTGCTTCCGCCGGGTCGCTGACCCTTGCAGGGCTGGCGCAAAGCGCCCGCGGCACCTTGGCCGTGGAATTGTCACCGGCAACGCAGCTCAGCGTAACGGGGGCAGCCTCTCTCGCAGGTACGCTGAATGTTACCCCCCTGTCCGCGAGCAGCGCTCCGCAGATCAATTCCGTCTTGCACGCCAAGACCGTCAACGGCCGCTTCGACACGCTGACGGTTACGGGCGGCGCCTCGGACATGATCTATGGCGTCCAATACGCATCCAGCGGACAGGACGTGAATGTCGTAGCCATGCCGCAAAACGCAGGCCAATTCTATGGCGACCTGCGGATGGCAAACCTCAATACCGCCTTCAGCCTGAACAACATCGTCATGGATCGACTTGGCGGCGAGCAAACGGCCAATGGAGCCTGGAAGGTCTGGGCCAAAGGGCTTTACGGATCAGCCGATAATGACGGCACGAGCAACGCGAGCGCCTTCAACACCACGCTCGCGGGCTTTATTGGCGGTGCCGATTACGGCTTTGGCAGCGGCTATTCCCTGCATGCCGCGCTTGCTTATAGCCAGTCCGATCTGACTTTGAGCGGACATGGCGGAAAAGCTTCCACGTCCAGCCTCTATGCCTCCATGGCGGGACACGCGCCGTTCGGCAGCCTCCTGCTCGACGTGGCAGGTTTCTATGCCACAAACAGCACCGATCTTAGCCGCGACACAGAACTGACGGGTTTCGCGAGCGCCAAGCCGGATAGCTCTGTCCTCGGCTTCAGCCTGCAAGCGGGGTGGCCGCTGCTCGACGGCGATCTCGTCCCAACCGCCCGGTTGAACTTCGCCAATTACCTCCAGTCCGCCATCAGCGAGACCGGCGGCGCGGCACTGAATCTCGCGGTCGGAAGTGGCGATACGAGCGAGCTGCGCGGCGATTTCGGCGCGCGCTATGCGCATCGCTTCACTTCAGACGATATGATCCTGACCCCGTCGGTTCATATTTTCCTGGATCAGACTCTGAGCGCGGCGTCTGACAAGATGACGATGCAGCTTCCCGACATTTCGGCGAGCTTCGAAGCGCCCGCCGCCAAAGCCGATCGTACCGCGGTGCTGATTGGTGCCGGGCTGAACAGCAGCTTTGGCGATCATCTGAGCCTCAATCTGGGTCTTAACAGCCGGATTGGCGCGAAAGAGAAACAGCTTATCGGTACTGCGGGCCTGCGCTGGCAGTTCTAAGTCCGCGACCAACATCCGTTCACCCTCGCGCTACCTGCGCGGGGGTTGGCGGGCAGATCATCCCTCTTCCCATCCAAATCAACAGCCTCAGTTTGGGGCGGGGCAGCGGTCTACCGTAGGCAGGGTGGCGAAGGCTGGATAGTCCGCCAAAAGCTTGCGGGTCACGCCGTTGGTCCAGCCGAAGCCATCCTGATTGACATATTCCCCGCCCCCTCCAGGACGCCCGAGTGTCACCACATCGTATTTCTCGAGCAGCTTGCCGCTCTCTTGATAGACCTTGCCGACATTGACGGCCCAGCGGCAGGCAATAGCGGCTGCCAAGCCTCGCTGGCGATAGCGCTTCAAGCCATCCACCGCCACCCATTGCAGCGGCGCCCATCCATTCGGCGCATCCCATTGCTGACCGGTTGTGACGGGCGTGGTGACGATGCCACCCGCCGCGAGCAGCGTTTTGCGCGCGAAGGCGGTGACGCGTTCGGCCTGCGTTTGATCGGCAGCGCCTACAAAGAGGGGATAGAAGATGGCGGCGGATATGCGACCGGTCGCTTGCCTGCGGCGCCAATGGTAATCGACATAGGTGCCCTTGGCGTCGTCCCAAAGATAGCGGTTCATCGCAGCGCGGCGCGATGCAGCCTTGGCGTGGAAGATTTTTGCACAATTCTGATCGGCCTTGCGGGCGCAGCCCTCGGCGATGGCCTGTTCGAGCCCGAAGAGAAGGCTGTTGAGATCGACAGGGACAATGGAGGAGGTTTCGATGCGGGTCAGGGATTTGCCGTCCGCGAACCAGCGTGAGGAAAAATCCCAGCCGCTTTCGGCTGCCGCGCGGATATCACGATAGGTCTCTCCCGCAGGGCGCGACACGGCGCGCGCGACTGCGCGATCCTTCTGAAAAGCTTCGTCGCGCGGAGTGTCGCTGTCGTCCCAATACCGGTTGAGGATAGCGCCATCGCCGAACGCCACCACGCGCGCCTGGGCGGTTCCGGGCTTCAAGCCTTCCGCGCCTTTCATCCAGAATGCATATTCGCGGCGAAGCTCTGGCAAATAGCGGGCGTAGGCAGCCGCCGGGTCTGTCTTGTTGGTAAGCGCTACCATCTTGAAAAAGAAAGGCGGCTGCGAGCGGCTGAGATAATAGCTGCGATTGCCATTCGGGATATGTCCATAAGTGTCGATCAGCGAAGCAAAATCACCAACCATGTTGCCGACGAGATAAGACCGGCCGCTTTCGGCGAGTCCCAACATAGTGAAATAGGAATCCCAGTAATACATCTCGCGGAAACGCCCGCCCGGCACCACGAAGGCATAAGGCAAGCGCAGAAGCGATCCACCTTGCGGCACGCTATCAGCATGGCGCACCAGAACCGGCCATAGACCATCTATATGCGCGATGAGCGGCAGGCCTTTGGGCGGCAAAGGCGCAGAGCGCACCGGTTCGATCACAAAATGGGCCGCGACGAAGCGCTTTAGGGCCTCCGCGCTCTGGGGCTTGTCCCGCTGGAACGCCGTCAAAATTTCGGCTGGCGGGGATTTCGGCACGGCATCGGCGAAGGTCTTATCGTCATCGAATACGCGCGCCTCTTCGACCGCTTCGTAAAGCGGCCCATAAAGCTCTTGCGGCGTGGCCGGACGAGGTGCACCGGCCCCGGCCGCCGACAGAGCTAAAAGCGCAGCAAGCACTACAAACGTGTATTTTGCGGTCCGGCAATTGGCCGGTGCAACTTTGCCGAAACCCGATCTCGCGTTCATTTTTAGATCCTTCGATCCCGTGACGCGGCGTTGCGCGGTGTGCGCACACCATCCTATACTGTTGCAGGGGCATTCGGGGCAGGTGTTTTGCCGGAAACCAGTTCTCCACTCTTTGCAGTGTTCCAAGAGAACGAGGCCGCGCTCAAGCGATATTTGAAGCGCTTCTTTCCGCGTACCGAAGATGTCGATGATCTGGCGCAGGAAACTTTTTTGCGCGCCTTCGCCGCCGATGCGTTCGAGACTGTCGGTAACCCCCGCGCCTATCTCTTTCGTGTCGCCAAGAACCTTGCGCTCAACGAAAAGGAGCGCCGCGCACATGCGACATCCAGTCCAATAGAGGATTTCGAGGAGTCACCTGTCTTAGAGGATAGAACTCAGGTGGCTGCGGACGACGCGCTGGACTCGCGCAGGCGTTTGCGCGTGCTCGCGCAAGCAGTGGCCGTGTTGCCACCGCAATGCGCAAAGGTATTCCTGCTCAGGAAGGCATATGGGCTTTCCTATAAGGAGATCGCAGCCAAGCTGAATATCTCGGTCAGCACGGCCGAAAAGCACATGGTTTCAGGCCTTTTGCGGTGCAGCGAATATCTGCGCCAAGAAGGATATGAGATCGAGAGTAATCCCGTCAGACCGGCGCGAAAGCTCACGCCGGCGGTCGTGAATTTGGAGACCAAGCATGGGAAGGCTGGCACCCCATGAGTGACAGCAACAAGATCGTCGCCTTCCCCGAAATCGGTGAGATCGAGGCGGAAGCCGCGGCTTGGGCCGTCCGTATCGAGGATGGCACGCCAGAGGATTATGCCCGCTTCCGCGAATGGCAAAGCAAGAGCCCGCTCCATCGCGAGGCGGCGGAGCGCTTTTGCAGCCTGCTCGCGCAATATGATGGGCTTGAATCGTATGTGGAGCCACGGAGCGAGGCGGAACATCCCGCACCGCAACGCCCACACAGGCGCTTCTGGCCCAAAGCTGCCGTCGGAGCCATCGCCGCCACCATCGCTTTCGGAGTCTATATAAAGTGGCCGGAACCGGCGCCCGTTATCCTTGCCTACCAAACCGAGATCGGCGCGCAGAAGAATATCTCGCTGCCGGATGGCACGAACATGGTGCTGAATACCAATTCCAAGGTGGAAATCATTCTTTCCGCCAAGGGCCGCGAGGTAAGACTGGCGCGGGGCGAAGCCTATTTCGATGTCACACATGACAAGACCCGCCCCTTCACCGTGACGGTGGGACAGCGCCAGATCCGCGATATCGGTACCGCGTTTAATGTACGAAAGCTCGATAAAGCGGTGGAAGTTACCGTTACCAAGGGCGAAGTGGAGCTGCGTGGCGCGAGTGGCGCGGCGTTAACGCGCGCCAATGCCGGTGAGGCGTTGACCTTTGATGCAAAGATCGAAAAGCGCAAAAAGCTTGCAGTGCCGGAGCTTAACCGCCAGCTTGCCTGGCGCGAGGGCGTCTTGATTTATACAGGGGAACCGCTGTCACAGATGATCGCGGATATGAACCGCTACTCGCACGATAAGATTGAACTGCAGGACCCTGAACTCGGCAAGATTCTGGTGGGCGGCTATTTCGCCATCGGCAAGCTCGACGCGATGTATCAGGCCCTGGACGTCAATTTCGGCATCCGCCCCGTCAGACTCGATAAAAATCATGTCATGCTGGTGAGCCGCGCAAGCGAGACACGCCGGCGGAAATAAGCGATGCCGCTTACAGGAATGTGCAAGGTTGTACTTCGTGCATGCTGGGGGTTGGAGCTATCATACGTTGCCGACCGAGGGATGAGGCGACGCTGGATTTCTTTTTTTACGCAAAAAATTTCCTGTTAGCCTTATCACCTACTGGCGGATTTCATTGTGCTGGCTGTCTTTGGATACGAGGCCGGTGTGAAAGCTCAGTTCCTGCTGATCACCCGAGTCGATAAGTGACGTCAGGGAGAAGAGACTTCGCGTGTTACGAGGCCTGCTGCTTGATTGCTGCGGGCTTGGTGATCCTTAGCGTGCCCGCATCTGCTGAGACTGAGAAGTTCGACTTCCGTATTCCGGATTCGTCGATCGGCGAAGCTTTGACCCTGCTGGCGCAACAAGGACATGTGCAGCTTCTTTATCCCTATCAGTTGGCTCGGAGCAAAGGGAACAACCCGGTTTACGGACGGTACAGCGTTCCAGAGGCACTCGATCTGCTTTTGAAAGGAACTGGCTATTCCGGCGGCCTTACATCCCAAGGGGTGATCACAATCGCCCTGCGAAAAAAAGGTTGTCAACCAGAGGGGAATGCCATGCTTCCAAACGGCAGAAATTCCGTTTCCGTGCTTGCCTTATTGCTTGGCGCGATTACCGCGCCGAACTGCCATGCCCAAGCAGCACCAGCACCCGTTTCGGGCCAGGATGCGGTGGAAACCGTTGTCGTGACGGGTTCAACATCGCGGCGCACCGTTCTTAACGCCTCGGTCGCTGTAACGCCAATCACCGACGAGCAGATCGCACTGAAAGCACCGCGCAGCACAGACGAAGTGCTTGAAATGGTGCCCGGCATCTTTGTCGAAGCCACCGCGGGGCCGGTGTCGAATAACTATTCCGTGCGCGGCCTCCCCGGCGGCGGGCAGAACTTCGTCCGCCTGATCGAAGACGGCATGGCGCCGATCTATACCGGGCTCAATGACGACGAGGTATTCCAGAACAATATCGGGATCGAACGCGTCGAAGCCCTGACTGGTGGTTCCTCCGGCATCCTCACGCCGAACGCGGCAGGCGCTTCGATCAACTTCATTTCGCGCAAACTCAATTACGACCAGGCAGGCGGCATCTTCCGCGCCTCCTATGCCTCTTATGGCGATGTGCGCGGCGATGGCTGGTTCTCAGGCCCGATCAAGGCGCTGGGCGATGATGTGGCTTTCTCCATCAGCGGCTTTTATGACGACACCAAGGGCACGCGTGCCTCCAGATTCCATTATCCCACCTGGCATCTGAAGACTCAGCTTGAAAAAAGTTTTGCCGATGGCGGCTATGTCCGCGCCACTTACCGCCATTGGGATGAGCACGACCCTTATTACGCCGACCAGCCTTACGCCTTCAAGAACGGCAAGATTTCCAGCGTGCCTGGGCTTGATTCCCAATTTGGCAGCATCATCGGCCCGGATTTCGGAAATATCACCGTGCCCAATAGCTGTCTTGCCAATGGCCAGTGCTTCCGTAATTTCTCCATTTCCAAGGGGATACATGGCGTCGGCGATCTATACCGCCTCGATTTCCAGAAGCCGCTCGGAAAGGAGTTCAGCCTCTTTGCCCGCGCGCGCTATACCCAGACCAATTGGGATTTCAATGGCGTCTTCGCCGGCAGTGGCACCGGTAATGCAGGCCTTGCGCCCGCCAGGGTCTATCTGACCAACAATTCGAACTCGCCCATCCAATCGCTGCTGCAGCAGGGCGCCGCCGCTTTCCCGACGGCGGTGCAGTTCGGCATCCGTCGCCTCAACACCGGGCAGGTCATCGCCGCCTCCAACACCGCTGCGCTCAATGCGCTGAACGGAAACGGCCTCTTGGAGCAGACCGTGCTCAACCGCCAGCTCATCAAGATGCGCGATTTCGGCTCTGATTTCGGCGTCAAATGGGAAACCGACGGCGCGGGGTGGACCAACAGCCTGACGCTCGGCGCGATGTACTATTCCACCCATCAGGACAATGACCAGTCCGGCACGGCGACGCTCATCAACGACGTCGTGAACCAGTCGAACATCTATGACATCGTGGCGCTCGATGGCGCCAGCAATGTGGTGGGCACGCTCTCCAATAACGGCCTCATCGGATATGGCACCTGGGGCAATGGCATGAGCTATTGGCAGCAGACCTCCACCTCGGTCTATGTCAACAATGAATTCGCGTACGCCGAAAAGCTGCATGTCGATTTCGGCCTGCGTTATGAGCATGAGCGGCGTACGGGCGCGGGCGGCAATTCCTCACCCTTGCCCATTCCTGCAGGCGTCGGCGGTCTGTTGCAGGTCAACCCCAACGCCTTCAACGGTACCTATACGCCTTTCACTGGCGCGGAATCGCCACTGCATTGGACGGTGGGTGTAAACTATGTGATTGATCCCTCGCTCTCGGTCTATGGGCGCTACGAACACGCTTATCAGACCCAAGGCTCCAACAATAAGCCGACAGGGATCACTTTGTGGGAAACCGGCGTCACCTATGCGGGCTTTGGGATGGTCGGCACGTTGCGCCTGTTCCGCACCGAGTTCAACAACCAGAGCTGGGGCGGTGGTGTGGTGCCGACCAATCCTGACCTGAACCAGGGCTTCTTCGCCGATTCCATTACCAATGGCCTGAACGCCGATCTGACTTATCGCCCGGAATTCGACGCGCTGAAAGCCTTCTCGGTGCAACTGCAGGGCACCTATCAGAAATCGGAATTTTCCAATGTGCGCACCGGCGTGATCAATGTCGGTGGCCAGAACATCTCGCAACAGATCAACGATTTCTATAACGGCAAGACCCCGCAGCGCACACCGGATGTGATGTTCGCCATCCAGCCGACCTATGATCTGCCGGGCGATCTCGGCACCATCTATGCGCGGTATAAGTATATCGGCCGCATCTTCGCCGATAACGGCGACCAGGTGGAGCTGCCCGCCTATGGCGTGGTGTCGGTGGGCGTGAACTACAACATCTCTGAGCGCATGACCCTGAACGTCAGCGGCGATAACCTAACCAATGAGATTGGCCTCACCGAGGGCAATCCGCGCCAGGGCTTCACCCAGCAGATCGTCAACGGATATTTTTATGGCCGTGGCATCATCGGGCCGAATGTGCAGGCCTCTCTCACCTATAAATACTGAGTACCCCTCCCTGTCATGACGCGAAACCTGAGATGGCGGCCAACACCGCCATCTCTTCTTTCCCAAAGACCATCGGGGCAAGGAATGCGCGAGAACCACATCCGCAAAATCGTCATCCTGGGCGGCGGCACCGCAGGCTGGATGAGCGCCGCGGCGCTTTCAAAGATCAATACGCCACCGCAATTCGAGATTTCTCTGGTCGAATCCGACGACATCGGCACCATCGGAGTCGGTGAAGCCACGATTCCCACCATTCACTGGTTCAACAATCTTGTCGGCCTTGATGAACGCGAATTCCTGCGCGAGACCAAGGCGACCTTCAAACTCGGCATCGAATTTCAGGGATGGAACGGCGCAGGTACGCGCTTTTTTCATCCCTTCGGCATCTATGGCGATCCCGCCGATGGGCCGATGTTCTATCACCGCTGGATACGCGCCTGGTTGAAGGACAAAGGCTTGGATCATCAAGCATTGTCCTTGGCGGCATCACTTGCCTATGCGGACCGTTTTGCTCCCGAGGCACGCAGCGCCGGGCTTGGCTATGCCTATCATTTCGATGCCGGGCTTTATGCCGCCTATCTGCGCCGGATCGCCGAAGGGCGCGGCGTCAAACGCACCGAAGGCAAGATCGCGCGCGTGGAGCAGGACGGCGAGACCGGCTTTGTCACCGCGCTTTTTACCCATCGCGGCGACCGGCTGGAGGGCGATCTCTTCATCGATTGCTCGGGACTGCGCGCGCTTCTTATTGAAGAGACGCTGCACACCGGCTTCGAAGATTGGTCGCATTGGCTGGTAGCTGACCGCGCACTGGCCGTGCCGAGCACGCGCATTGCCGATCCAGTGCCTTTCACCCGCTCCATCGCGCATGGCTTCGGCTGGCAGTGGCGCATTCCGCTGCAACACCGCACCGGCAACGGCATGGTCTATGGGAGCCGCTTTGCCAGCGATGACGAAGCACGCGCGGCCCTCCTTGCCAATATCGACGGTGAGGTGCTGGCCGAGCCGCGGCTGATCCGCTTCACCACGGGAAAGCGCCGCCAAGCCTGGAATAAGAATGTCGTCGCCATCGGCCTTTCGAGCGGTTTTCTTGAGCCGCTGGAAAGCACCAGCATCCATCTGATCCAAAGCGGCATCGCCAAGCTCTTGGCGCTGTTTCCCGCACGCGACTGCAATCCCCTTACGGCCCGCCAATTCAACACGGTATTCGATGCCGATATGCGCGCGGTGCGGGATTTTCTTATCCTGCATTACCGCAACACGACGGGACGAAATGAGGAGATGTGGCGTTATTGCCAAACCATGAAGGTGCCGGACGAGCTCCTCTATAAAGAAGAGATGTTCCGCGCCAGCGGCCGCATCGTGCTCAATACCGAGGAACTCTTTCGCGAGGCGAGCTGGTTTGCCGTGATGATGGGTCAAGGCATTCACCCCGCAGATTATAACCCCTTGATTGCGGCCTTTTCCGAAAGCGCCGACAACGCGCATTTCGCCCGGCTTAGCGCCGGCATTGCCGCGCTGGTGCAGCGGGCACCGGGGCACATGCAGGTCGTGGACCGGATGGTTTCGGGCCGTTGAGTTCATTTCAGAGCACAGGACATAAGGCATGAGATTGAAGACGATCGCGGCAGCAGGTTTTGCTGTTCTCGCGCTTTCAGCGACGACCGTCGCGAAGACGGATGTGGACTTTGCCCTCAGCGAAGGGCTGAACCTCAACCTTATTGCGCGCGACGGGCCGGTGGCTGCCCATGTGCTGGCCCGCGCAGGAACGTCGCCCCGCCTGATCGTGGCTTTTCCCGCAGGCAATAGCGGCGCAGGAATATGGTTCAAGCCGCTCGCCACAAAGGCAGAATGGAGGCAATTGCGAGCGCCCGAACCGCTGCGCCTGCGCGATGGCAAAGACCGGTCGCTTTATGGTGTGCGTGTCTCGTTTGAAACCACCGCGCGGCGGCTGGAGCCAAGCGAGGCTGTACTTTCCAGCGTGCGGGTGCTGCGCGATTATGAAATCGACAAGACCTTGCCGGAGGAGCTCAAAGCCGCGCCAACCGTTGCAGGCAACACGATCACCTACGCGCGCGACCGGCTCGATGGCAAAGCGGGCTATCTCATGAAGCTGGTCGTGGATGAAGGAAAACTTGAAAACGGCGCGCTCGTCGCGCCGGCGCAAGGCCGCCTCCGGCTGACGCTGATCGCCGCCAGCGGCGAGACGCCGTTAACACCACTGGAAGGTGGCGCCCTGCTGAATAGCAAACACATGCAGGATGACGCAGCGGTGAGGGCGCTGACCTTCCTCTCCTATCGTGAAAAGTTCCTGGCCGGTTCCTGGCGCTTCAACACCTATTTCGGGCGGGACACGCTGATGTCGGTGCGCTTGCTAATGCCCGTGCTAGCGCCGGAAGCGGTGGAGACGGGGCTTCGTTCCGTGCTGACACGTCTTTCGCCCAAAGGGGAAGTGGCGCATGAGGAAGACATCGGCGAGTTTGCCATTCTCGATCATCGCCGGGCTGGCCAAGGGCTGAGTGATGCACCGGTCTATGATTACAAGATGATCGACGGCGACTTCATGCTGGCGCCGGTAATGGAAAACTGGCTGAGCGATCCGCGCGCGAAAAACCGCGCCGCGGGGCTTCTGGCGCAGAGCGATGGCGCGCATAAGCTGGGCGATGCCTTGGTGCGGAACCTCAAGCATGTCGTAGAAAGCGCGCGCGGCTTTGCCGAGACCCCGCGTTATGACCGGCTGATCGCACTCAAACAGGGCATGTCGGCAGGGCAATGGCGCGACAGCAATACCGGACTTGGGGGCGGGCGCTATCCTTATGACGTCAACGCCGTGTTTGTTCCCGCCGCGCTGCGGGCGACAATCAAGCTGGTGCGCAGCGGCGTGCTGGACCCATATCTCACGGCAGAGGATCACCAAACACTGGCGGAGGCCACACGCATGGAAAGCGTGTGGTCGCGCGAGGCGCCGAAGCTGTTTGAAATCGCATTGCCCGCCGGAGTGGCCGCCAAATCCGTCAGCGCCTATGCCATGGCCGAGCGCGTGCCGGAACGCCCTGCCCTGGCCGCGTTGCACGGCGCGCCCTTGCGCTTCAATGCGCTGGCCCTGAAAGACGACGGCACACCAGTGAAGGTGGAGAATTCGGATATCGGCTTCGCGCTATTATTCGCCGAGCCCTCCATATCGGAGCTCTCACAAGCAGCCGATCTCATCGCACGGCCCTTTCCGGCGGGTTTGATGACCGGCGCAGGCATGCTGGTGGCCAATCCCGCCTTTGAAGCAGACGAGACGCGAGCCCTGTTTCATCGCAATGCCTATCATGGCACGGTGATCTGGTCATGGCAGCAAGCGGTCGCCGCCGCCGGGCTGGAACGGCAATTGCAGCGCAAAGATCTGCCCGTGCCCGTGCGCCGCAAGCTTGAAACCGCGCAAACACGGCTTTGGGCCGCGATCACCAGCGCCAAGCGCATGCGCAGCTCCGAATTATGGTCTTGGGACTATTCCGGCGGTGCCTATCACATTGTTCCCTTCGGCGCCGCCCAGGGCGATGCGGATGAATCCAACGCGCTGCAACTTTGGAGCACGGTGTTTCTCGCCCTGCACCCCGCTAGCGCCAAAACGCTGGAGAGTGTGCATTAGCGCGATCCAGCCTTAAGCCTGCGTGACGGCTTCAACCGCTTGCAGGATCACATTGGTGACAGCATCGGGGGCGGAGAGCAGCGACATATGGCTGGTCTCCAACGCCGTGGTGCGGGCCTTGAGGCGTTTAGCGAGCGTGTCCTGCAATTCGACACTGACAGCGCGGTCCCGACGGGAGATGATGTACCAGACCGGCGTCTCGGCTTTCGGGGCTTTGCTCACCTTATCGCTGAACGTGGCAAGGCCAAGCGGGGTCTGCACCGCAGCGAGAAGACGGGCCTCTGCCTCGGGCAAATCCTGCGCGACGTTACTGATCCAGCTTTCCACACTCATCCAGAGACGCCCAGCCTTATCCTCTGATACACCGCTGAGTCCGGGTGGCGGGGGATGGGCGCCTACTTGATCGCCCGTGGACTGCCCAGGCTCTGGCGCGAAAGCGGCGACATAGACGAGCGCCTTCACATTGGGATGGTTGCCCGCCTCGGTAATGACGGTGCCGCCCCAGCTATGGCCCACGAGCACGGCTGGGCCTGCAACCTTATCCAGGATACGAAGGGTGGCGGCGGCATCATCGGCCAAAGAGGTGGTGGGATTCTGTACGGCGATCACCGCCACCCCTTGGGCCAAAAGACGGCCGATCACGCGCTGCCAGCTAGATCCATCGGCCCAAGCGCCATGCACCAACACAACCGAGGCTGTTTGCTTTGATGACATGGCGTGGGTCTTCCTAAATCAAATGGCAACGCGCGATGGCAAATCTTCAGGCTTTGATGAAGGCGAGAAGATCGGGGTTGATCACATCAGCATGGGTGGTGAGCATGCCGTGCGGGAAGCCCTTGTAGACTTTGAGCGTGCCGTTCTTCAGTAACTTGATGGATTTCAGCGCCGCGTCGGCGATCGGCACGATCTGATCGTCATCACCATGCATCACCAGGGTCGGCACCTCGATCGCCTTCAGATCGCCGGTCTGATCGGTTTCCGAAAAAGCCTTGATGCCATCGTAATGCGCCTTGGCGCTGCCCATCATGCCCTGGCGCCACCAATTGCGCACCACGCCCTCGTAAACCTTGGCGCCTTCGCGATTGAAGCCATAGAAGGGACCCGCGGCGACATCGAGGAAGAGCTGGGCGCGATTATCAGCGGTGCCTTTGCGGAAACCATCGAAGACCTCGATCGGCAGGCCTTCGGGATTCTCTGCGGTCTTCAACATCAGCGGCGGAACGGCGCTTACCAGCACCGCCTTGGCGACGCGGCCCGCAGGCTGGCCAAATTTCGCGACATAACGCGCGACTTCACCGCCGCCGGTGGAATGGCCGATATGCACGGCCTTCTTGAGATCGAGATGTTCGGCCACCGCGAAAGCATCGGCGGCATAATGATCCATATCGTGACCTTCGCTGACCTGTGCCGAGCGGCCATGGCCACGGCGGTCATGCGCCACCACGCGAAAACCCTGCTGCAAGAAGAACAGCATCTGGGTATCCCAGTCATCGGCAGAAAGCGGCCAACCATGATGGAACATGATCGGCTGGGCATCCTTGGGACCCCAATCCTTGAAGAAAATCTCGACGCCGTCTTTGGTGGTCACGAAAGGCATGGTGGATCTCCCTTGTGGTTGCGCGGATAATCTCCGCGGCGCCGCGATCCGGATGAGATTGCATGAGCGCCCCACAATTTCAGCAGAAGATTGCGACCGCTGGAATGTTAGGGATGATATTTTTCAAGCGCGCAGAATTGCTTCCATCACGGCAGCGCCAGCTTCCGCAGGGGCCTGCTAGGATTGGCGCAAAGTCCAGATAGAAAAGCCGAGACGCCGCCGGACGTGAACGAGCAGCAAGAGGTTGGTGGCGATCTGGCAAAGCGTGGTGGCGATGGCGGCACCCACCAATCCAAAGAACGGAATCAGGATGAAATTCGCGGCCACATTGGCGATGGCGGAGAGCGCGAACACCCGCAGTACATCTTTCTCATGCCCCGACATGTTGAGCAGCACTGCGCCGGTGCCGGCTGCGACGGAGACGAATTGGCCAAAGGCCAGAATGGTCAAAGCCGTTGCCCCTCCGGCGTAAGGTGCGCCGAAGACAAAGGTGAGTATCTCACGGCTCGCCAGCATGGAGATACCTGCGAGCACCACGCCACTGAGAACGAGCCACCGGAGCGCCTGGCGCATCAGCGCCTTCAACCCCGCGTGATCCTTGGCCTGGTGCAGCCTTGCGATATGGGGAGACAGCACCTCATTGGCGACGGTGAGCCCGACGGTGACTTGCGTGGCGACCAGCACGGCAGCGCGGTAAATGCCGACATCCGCCGCATCGCGGAAGAGCCCGAGAATGACGAGATCGGCCTGCAAATTCACGATCAACAACGCGTCTGTGAGCGTCAAAGGGATGATCGCAGTGACCCAGGATTTGGACTCGAAGGCGGGTGTGCTCTCACGCACGGCAGGCGGCAGATGACGCATCAACAGCATCGCCCCCGCCACAAAAGCGATGAAGGTCGCCGCAACCTGCAGCGCCATCGCATCCGCGGAGCCAAAGGGCCAAGCCCAATGCCAGAACACGATGAAGAGAAGAAACAGCACGGCACGAATGCCATTATCAGGCAACATGCCCAGCATCACCTTGCGCAGACCGATCAAGGCGCCGCCGCGCAAACGGTTAAGCGCAATCAGCGGTAAAAGCACAATGGCCCAAAGAAAGGTGGTGTGATCCACCGCGGGTATGAAGCGGGCCATGGCGGGCAAGGCCACCAGCAATGCCGCCACCATGAGAAGACCAAGCAGCGCCGATAGCTGATTGGCGCGCCAGAGAAGACCGCGAATATGCCCCCATTGACCCTGCAATTGGTATTTCGCGATCTCCCGCGTCATGAGCTGTGGCAAGCCACATTGCACCGGAAGCGCCAGAAGCGTTACGACGGTGGAAGCGAAAGCATAATAGCCATATTGCGCCGGCATCAGGACACGGCCGAGAAAGGCTGTCGCGAGCACGCCGAAGGTGATGTTGATAGCCTTCAGAACCACCGATCCGGCGGCGCCTTTCAGAATGACGGAAAAAGGCGACCGCGCGGCGCTTTCCGCTGAACTCCCGGTCATGGCATTGCTCTGGAGGGTATGAGGCTGCCCCAAACCCGCTGCGGTGCCCTTGTAAGCGTCGCCACGCCATAGCCCAGCATGCTGGCGGTCTTGATCGACATCGGCGCATAGCCGAAGATCAAGGCCACCATGAGATAGAGCAGGATTGAAACCGCGACCGGGGAAACCTTCTCGCCGCCAAGAAGAACGCCGCTGGCTAAGAGAGGATAAAGGCAGAAGCCGATCACGCCGCTATTGGCGATGAGATAGACAAGCCCGCTATCGGCCACCGCACTGTCATCCACCCCGCCAAAAATAACATGGAGCGGCATCGCTGTGATCAAGGGTTTGGCGGTGACGCCCAGCCGCAGACCGAGATCGCCGGGCAGCGCCTGGACCACGAAATAAAGCACAATCACTGTCATCAGGACGCCATAGGGCACGGCAACGAGCCAGCGAAGCTGAGCCTTTCCGGCAAGATCGCGCAGGAGCACCACCGCGAAAATCACGAAAACCGCAACGCGCGTGTCCGAGAGCAGTGCCAGCATCACGCAGCCGAAAATCAAGGCCGCGCGCTGGCGAAGGCTGAGCCCCGGCGCATGCACCGCAAAGACAGAGCCGATAATCCCGAAATAGCCAACGGAGAGCGGCTCCAGAAACAAGGAGCCCGCGCGATGGGAGAAGCCGAAGAAGCTGCCGGTGTAGCGGTTGGAGCCGAGATAGATATCGGACGAAGTTGCAATGGAAGCATCCGGCGCCGTGACCGCTGCCACCCATTCACGGGTGTAGTAGAAATATTTGCGCGGGTTGAAGAGCCAAGCGTAGAAATCCGGAAAGATCAGCTCGACCGCCGCCGTGACCACGAGTGCGATCAGTACTATCGCGAAAAAGCGTACCGAGAAATTCTTCGCCGATGCACCGAGCAAGAGAAAGAGCGGCAACATCGCCGCGTCATAGACAAAGCGGGGGTTGAAATTCCCTGTGACGATGAATTTCACCAGCACGGCGGTCAGAAACAATGCCCCAGCCACGGCAAAGCTGCGCGAGATGTCGGGCCTTTTGACCGCAATCACGGCCACCGCGACCAAGGTGATGAGAAGCTGAACCCCGGAAACGATCTGGGCATTCAGGGTGAAAGCAAAATTGTTCAGGACGGCCAGAAGCGGATTTTCCAGCACGCAGGCCAGAATGACGGCCTTCACAGCGCCATCGCCCCCGCCTGCTTCTTCCGCTGTTCCAACCATTTAGACGCCTGCGCCTGCCCGATGCGGCACAATTTGGCACGGACGGTCTTAACGGCTGTTTACCAACCGGTTAAAGCCTTACCGCGATAAGGGATTTGGTCATGCCCAAAAACCGTTCCCTCAGTATCGTGGCATCGGGGAACAGGGCCGCAAATTCACGCTCGCTGAGAAGATTGATCTCCTCCAGAAGGGCGTCGATCTTGGCTTGGCTGGGGCGATCCACCAGCCCCCAAAAGCTGCACCAGCGGATGAGTTTGCGCTGCCAAGCCTTGGGCAGCCAATGCACGAAGGGGCCGACCGTGTGGGGATCGGTGAAGAACCACTTATAGGGCGTCTGCACATAATAGCGCGGCGCGATGCGGCGAATTTCCTCGGCGAAAAGCTTGCGGGCATTCTCGCCGCCGACATGCTCGATCACCGAATTGGAATAACACAGATCAAAGCTTTGATCGGCGTAAGGCAGCTTGCCGCCATCGGTGTGCACATAATGAAAGCGGCCGTCTTCATAAGAGTTGAATTCGATATTGGTGATGGTGATATCCGGCTGCTTATCCACCAGCGTCCAATTGGATTTGCGCCCGCCGACATCAATGATCCGCATGGAATCGCTGAGGGAAAACATCTCTGCAAAGCGGCGCATGCGGCTGCCGCGAAAAAGCACCTGCAGCGGAATGATGAGTTTGTAGATGCTCATGATTGCGGAACCCTTATCGTGGTGACGGCGGAAGAACGCGGTTGAGCGAGTGCGGCGAAAGCTTCGCCATAGCGGAGCCTCAGCGTGGACCAGGTAAATTTCCCACGCAGCATTTCGGTGGCATCCGGCACCATGCCCCAATCCAGGGCGAGAATTCGGGCGGATGCGACTTCTCCATCCTGACCATCCACAAGCGAAATGGCCGAGGTCTCCTCCGCCAATTCTTCCGTACCGGGCAAGCGGGAGACCACCGGCGCGACACTGCACAAAAGCGCTTCGATTACCGTGAGCGGATAGGCATCCTGAAGCGACAGGTTCACCAGCACATCCTGGTCCCGCAGAAGAGCCGCGAAAGCCCACTGCGGCAGCGGGCCAAGAAGCCTGACGGAAAGATTTCGCCGTGCGATCTCTTTTGCCAACGCTGCGGTGATGTGAAGATCGCCATTCCCCACGATAACGGCTTCATACTCCACCCCGCTACGCGACAGCGCCGCGCAAGTTTCGAGAAAGGCAAAGCTGCCCTTTTCCCGCGACAGGCGGGCGGCATGGATGAGCTTGATAGGCCCGCTTCGTTTGCGCGGCGGTATCGGGTCTTCCAGAAGCTCTTTGGGAAGAAACGTGCCCATGACCCGGCAGCGCGCTGCCAGAGCTGGAGGAAAGCCCAATGCGTCACTCTGCGATTTATGCAAAGTGAAGATCACATCGGCGAGGCCAAGACACCGAGATGCAAGTTTGCGCAAAATGGGGTTACGCATGGACCGCCAGCTTGAGCCCAGATGCGGTGTGACCGCGACTTTCTTGCCGAACAGCTTGGCAAGAAGAAGATAGGCAAGATCAAAGACACTGCCGAGCTGAAGCCAGACAATGCGATGCGACGGCAATCGCCGCATGAAGCCGATCAAAGCAAAAAGATAGCGCCCCAGCTTGAGGCCGCCATAGCCGGGTGTCTCGGTGAAATGCGGCACGGCAAGGCCAAGGCACTCTTGGGCCCGGCCGATGAACATCTCCAGCCCGCCGCTCACCTTTTCATGCCCGCCAGTGATCAAAACCTGTTGCATGGCTTCTTCGTGAAAACGCACCCCAGACCTCATGACGCTCCCTTCGCGCGCGCGGGCGGCATGGATGCGGCTGGCGGTAATTTGAAGGGAAAAAGATCGAGCAAAATCGCCAGCACCACGAACCAGGATTCCAGGAAATAGCGGCGGGAGAGCCGCCTTGGCTCACTGAAGACTCTGAAGGCCCATTCCAGGCCCGCCCGGCGCATCCAAAGCGGCGCGCGCTGCCGCAAGCCCGTGTAGAAATCGAGGCTGGCGCCAATGGCAAGGGCATAAACATCCCCGAGCAGATGGCGATGTTCGTCAATCCAGATTTCGGATTTCGGCGCGCCAAGGCCGAAGAAGAGATGGGTCGCCTGATGATTGCAGATCTGTGCCGCGAGAGCGGCGGAGGCCGCGTCATCTGCCTCAAAGCCAAAGGTGGGGCAGGCCGTCCCGATGGCCTCTTTCGTAAAACCGCGCGCAAGAAGCTTTTCACGCAGGCGCTCAGCGGTCTCGACCGATCCCGTCACGAAAAAAGGGCGGCAACTTCCTTCTTCCATGCGGTCAAGCAAAGCGACACAAAGATCCGAACCGGCAACACGTTCCGGCACAGCAGCCCCACGCAGCTTGGCATAGAGATAGACCGGGGCGCCGTCCGCGGTTGCCATCCAGGCGCGGGCATAGGCCGCCCGGAACCGCGCGTTACGCACCAAATGGGAAATATGATCGACATTCGCGGTGACCAGGAGGCGGACACCGCCACCGTTCGGCACGGGCTCGTGGAGTAGGCGCCGGGCCAACATCTCACGCGTGGCAGTCGAGAAATCGATGCCCAGTACCGGCTTGTGTTCAAACGGGACAACTGCCTGACAAACAAACTGCTCGGCCATGCGTGCCACCCGACCCCCGTATCAAGACGGAGCAGCAAACGGACGTGTTTTCCCGTATTGCGGCTCACGGGGCAGCTTTCATTCCAAAATGGAACGCGAAGCGCCACCGCAAGGGGGAGCTATGCAAATGCCCTGCTAGCTTTTCGGATTTTCCGCCTGGTTCAGCGGTGATGCGTAAACACGGTTAAAATCCGCGTCCCCGGCAATCCGGCTGGCATCGGCCTCGGGGCGCGTCCATCGATGGCCACGATCGCAAGATCGCTCAACGCCAGGATAGAGGCGGTGGAAGGATCGTTGAGCGGCGGGGCGGCGATGATCATCAGCTCGAGACTCGTTTTGAGACTGTCGAGCATTCCTGTCAGCAAGGGTTGGGCCAGAATGCGCTCATAGGAGGAAATCTGTCCGTTGGGCGCCATGATCAAGGCCGGTGAGAGCCGGTCGGGATTGATGAAACCCTCTATGCCATAGCCCGAATGACCTGCAGATGCCACCTGCCCCGCCATCAGCCCAAGATGATAGGCGCTGCGGTTGGCATCTATTGCTATGGTGGCGATGCCAGATTGCGCCGCCGCCCGTGCCAAGGAAAGCGCGAGCGTGGTTTTGCCCGAACCCGGCGCGGCCGCCGTAACCGCGATGACCAGCGGCGGGGTCGCTTTCTTGATGATGCCGGCCAGAAGATTTGCAACCGCCACAGCGTAAGGGCTAGCGGGATGGGCGAGCACCAGATCGGCGGCGCGAGGGCCCATTTCCGGCAGGATGGCGGCAGGCGCTTCGGCGCGGCGCATGGACGGCGCCGGTGCGGGCTGAACCGGAAGCTCCGGTTCGCGGCGATCGCGCATAAAAGCAAGCGCGAGGCCGAGCAAAAGCCCGGCGGGAATAGCGCTGAGGATGGCGAGCAGCTTGGTTTGCGGCCCAAACGCCTCTTCCACATCCGAGGCTGAAATCACAAATACATCCGGGCGCAAAATGCCCTGCTGGTTTTCGGTCTGGCTATATTGGGTCAGAAACGCCTGATACATTGCCCGCGCCGAGGCGGCGGCGGATTGCAGCGCCGTCAGCTCCACCGAATCCTGATTCTTTTTGGCGTTGGCATCCTCGAGCTGGCGCAGGCTTTTCTGCAAGGAGCCGACATGGCTGCCCGCTGTATCGGCTTCGTTGCGCACCCCATCGGCGATACGCGCTGTTTCCTGTGCGATCTTGCCATCGAGATCCGCGCGCTGCGCGGCGAGCTCTTTCATCTTGGGATGGTTGGGGCCGTATTTGGCGGCGAGATTGGCGATTTCACGCGCCAGTTCAGCCTGCTGCGCGCGAAGACTCGCGATCACCGGCGAAGACAAAACTTGCGGCGCGGAGGCAAGACCCCCGGAACGCAGAAGCGCGGCGGTTCTGGCGGCCTTGGCGGCTTTATCATCGTAATCGGTGCGCGCGACGGTGAGCTGAGCATTAAGCTCGGCAAGCTGCTGTTCCTGCACAGATGTGCCACCAGCAGTGAAGGAGATGTTGTGCTCGGCCTTATATTTCTGGACCGCCGCTTCGGCCTCTTTCACTTTCGCGGCCAATTCACTGACGCGCTGCGTCAGCCAGATATTGGCGTTGCGCGCGGCGTCGGCTTTGGTTTCGAGCTGCTCCTGGACATAGAGCGCGGCGATACCGCTTGCGAGTTGGGTAGCCTTGGCGCGATCCGATGAGGTCACCGTGATGCGGATGGTGCTCGAGAATCCAGCCTGTGCCACTTTGAGATTCTTGCGGAGCTTATCGATAGCGGTCTCGCGCGGCTCAATCGCGGGCGAAAACAGCTTGGCGGCAAGGCCGGGCGCGGCGAATTCTGGATCGCGTTCGAGATGGAACTGATCCACCACCTTGCCCGCGAGCCGGTGCGAGGTGAGCACTTCGATCTGGTTAAGGATAGTCGGCTGATCGACCGACAGACTGGAGAGCACGGCGGCGGAGTTTTCGACCGCCGATTTGCGCGGATCCAGCATGACTTCCGAGGTCGCCGCATATTGCGGGCGCACCTGGAGCACATAGACGGTGGCAAGCGCTACCACCGCCAGGGTGGTGAGGAGAATAAGCTGAAAATGGCGCTCGGCCACCTGCCAAATCTCCGCCACCCGGAAGGCGCGTGTGGCGGCCTCCGGCGGCGGGACAGGTAAGACGAGACGGGCGTTCATCGCTCGATCATCACTTTGCGAAACCAACTCGATTCCCCCGAATATCGGAGGTTTGCCGCGCCAGTCTGCCCCTACCCCCCTGACCATGAGGTTAACCGGCAGATAGCGAACAGGCAGGGAATTGGACGATTCTGTTTCGTTTCGGCACAAACCCCTCACACGAGACGGGCACCGGCCTTGCAGCGACCGAAACGCAACCCGAGGCGGATGCGCCATGAACTTCTACGCCACACCGGCGTTTCTCGATGCTGCCGCGGCGGTCTACTTCAAGGACCGCAGCGCGGCGATCGAGGACGTGCGCATCGGCGAAGACGTCTTGCGCCTCTTGGTGGTGGACGGAAAGACCATCGTCACCCGGCTGCTTTTTCTGGATTATCACCAGCCCTTAGCGCCGCATGAAATCCGAAAGCCTGTGCGGGCCGGCCGCTATGCCCAATCGGTCAGCCGTGGCGTGATGGAGGCCGAGGACTGGAAGCCCGAGCTTTTCGCGGACCAGGAGCTTGCCCCCTATGTCGACCTGACCAGGTTCGACTCCTTCGCCGCCTATTACGAACATCTTCTTTCGCTGCATCATGGATTGGTGCGAGATCGCGAGCGCCGCGCCCGGGCTTTGATCGCCAAACATGGCGCGCTCAGCTTTACCTATGACGACACCAGACCGGATGTGATCACCAAAGCCGCGCAGTGGAAAGGCGATCAACTGCGCGAATTCGGCTTTCCCGATATTTTCGAAAATCCGCAAACGCTGGAATTCTTCGCAGAGCTGCGCAAACGCGAACGGCTTGTGTGCTCAAGCTTGCGCGCGGGCGAGAGGCTTGTTTCAGCCTGGATCGGCTTTGTGCAGGAGGCGAGCTGGTCGGGCTGGGTATTCGCCTATGATCCATCTTTGCGCAAATATTCGGTCGGCCATCAGCTTCTTATCCGCATGATTGAGGAGAGCTTTCGCCGCCAGCACCGCGAATTCGATTTTTCCGCCGTGGCGCAGGATTATAAGATGTTCTACGCTACACATGGCCGTTTGATCGGCGCCATCGGCAAGCCAACGCTAAAGCGTGCCACCGAACTTTATGCGCGCAAAATCCTGCGCCAGCATCGCCCAGAACTTTTCGCGGCCATGTTGCGGGCGAAATCGGCGGTGCAAGCGGCATTGCGGCGGCGCCATCCTGCCCTGGTAGAGGTGCGCGGATGAAAGCCGAAGCAGCCTATCGCACCGAACCACCAGATGTCGCGCGCCAGAGCCTGAAACGCCGCGCCGGTGAAACACTCTCTCATCTTGTCATGCCGCTGATTGCAAAAGCAGCGCGGCCTTATCTCGGCGGAGAGACCATTGAAGACGCGCTGTGCGTGGCGCAGGAAATCACGCGCGCGGAAAGCAATACCTCGTTCAGCTATTGGGATCGGGGCGAGGAAAGCTTGCAAGAAATCGAAGCGCGCGCGGCAAGCGCATTGAAAGCGCTTTCGACTATGCAGCCCAAGAGCTATCTCTGCTTGAAAGCGCCGGCTTTGCGCTATTCGACAAACGCCGCCGTAAAAATTGCGCACGCTGCCGCGCAGCACGGGATAGGGCTGCATTTTGACTCGCATGGCACAGAGACTGTGGACCGTTCCAATCACCTGATCGAGGCGATGGCGACAGTAATATCGCCCGAGATGCTTGGCACGACCTTGCCGGCCGCCTTGGTGCGCTCAGCCGAAGACGCGGAATGGGCCATCGCACAGGGGTTTTCGGTGCGGGTGGTCAAAGGCGCCTGGCCCGACCCCAGCGATCCCAAGCGCGATCTCGACACGAGCTTTCTGGACCTGATCGAACGACTGGCCGGACGGGCGCGGCATGTACGAATCGGAACACATAACTACGCATTGGGGCGACAGGCCGTGGAGCGGCTTGCCGCTGCGGGAACTTCTTGCGAAATCGAAACACTGCTCGGCCTGCCCGCCGCCGCACTGATCGGATGGGCGCGGCAAAACGGCGTAAAATCACGGGTCTATATCCCCTATGGGCCGGGCTATCTGCCCAATGCGATGGGCGTATTGCGGCGAAATCCGAGACTTGCCTGGACCATCGCCAAGGCGCAGATACGTGTTTTTTCTAACTCTAAAGCCCCGCGTCGTTCCGCCCCAGCCGCGCAAAGCCCCGCGTCCTTGTCGCGCAGCGAGAGCTGAACGCGCCGCATTGTTTGCCGTTAGCAATACAGCGCATCCTGCGCGTGCAGTTATTCGGCTCACTCTTCATGGATCGAGACCATAGTGTTGCGCTCCCCGAAGAGCGGACATATCGCCATCACGGCGCCATACCGGCCTATCTCAAACGCCATTATTGGTGGGCTTATGTGCATCCGCGCGCGGTGCAGGTCTTTGATCGCGGCTGGCTGATCAACTGCATTCTCTTGGGCAATTACCGCAGGCTGGTGCGCGAGGCGCTCGTCGAATTCGATGGGCCGCATTTCGCGCGCATTCTACAGATCGCCTGTGTTTATGGGGACCTCACACCGCGCATTGCCCAAGCCGCCGCCGAGTTCATGGGCTCTGTCGATGTCGTCGATGTCTTGGCGATTCAGCTCAGAAATTTGAAATGGAAGCTGCCCGCGCGCCTGCCCACGAAATTGATGCGGATGGATTCGGAGGCGCTGGAGCTTGCCGGGGAACAGTATGACAGCGTGTTGCTGTTTTTCCTGCTTCATGAGCAGCCCGAGGCCGTGCGTCAAAAGACCATGAAGGAAGCCCTGCGCGTTTTGAAGCCGGGTGGCAAGCTCATCATCGTCGATTACGGCAAGCCTTATCGGTGGAACCCGCTGCGCTATCTCTTGGCGCCATTTCTGGCGCTTCTGGAGCCGTTTGCCCTTTCGCTGATGGCCGAACCCCTGGAGCGCCGCCTGCCGGATGGCATGGCGGTGACACAGCACTCCTATTTCGGCGGGCTCTATCAGAAGGTCGTGGCGCGCAAGCCCCGTTAAGGGACGCAAAATTGTTACCCGAGTTTCATATCCCCCCGCTTCCGAAACTGGCCTGCCAAGATTAGTGTTCGCCGCCCTTAGCTTATTCGGGAGGATTTCATGCCGTCGATCACGCGCCGCGCCGTTCTTGGCACCGCCGCGGCCATGCCTTTTGCCGCCGCCATTGCCGCCCCAGCGCCGGGCTCTTATGGCATGGTGCGCCGCCACAGCGCCGATCTGGAGGCTGTCATTTCCCCGGATGCGGTGGTCGAGCAGGTCGGCTGGGGTTTTCAGTGGTCGGAAGGCCCGGTCTGGATCAAGAAGGATAATTGCCTGCTCTTCAGCGATCCCAAAGCCAACACCATGTATCGCTGGACCCCGGGCACGAGCGGCACCACCACCTTCCTGACCCCCTCCGGCCTTGCCGGGGCGGCCAATCCCCTCATCCGCGAGGCCGGCTCCAATGGCCTGACCACCGATGCGGCGGGCAATGTGGTGATGTGCGATTCCGGCAGCCGTAATGTGGCGCGCCTCAATCTCACCACCAAGCAGAAGACCGTCCTCGCCGATAAATTCGAGGGCAAGCGCTTCAACAGCCCGAACGATCTTTGTGTCGCCAAATCGGGCGCGATCTATTTCACCGACCCGCCTTATGGCCTCGCCGACCTGGCGAGCTCCACGCTGAAGGAACTGCCCTTCTCCGGCGTCTATCGCCTGGATCCGAATGGGGCGGTGACGCTGATCGACAAATCCTTGAGCTTTCCCAATGGCGTCGCTTTATCGGCGGACGAATCGGTGCTGTTCGTCACCAATTCCGACAGCGCCCTGCCGGTGCTGAAGGCCTATAATCTGGGCGCGGACGGTTCGGCGGATGCTGGCGAAGTAGTCTTCAACTTCAAGCCGCTGATGGCGCCGGATGCCAAAGGTAATCCCGATGGTCTGAAGGTGGATGAGGATGGCAACATCTTCGTCAGCGGGCCCGGGGGCATTCTGGTGCTGTCGAAGGATTACACGCTGCTCGGCGTCATCAATGTGACAGGCCGCACCACCTCGAACTGCGCTTTCGGCGAGGACGGCTCCACCCTCTTCATCACCGCGAGCGATATCGTCGCCAAGGTGAAGCTGAAGACCAAAGGCGCCAACTGGGCCTGAGAATAAATCGGATACGAAAACGAAATGGCCGGGCTCATCACCCGGCCATTTTCATTACATCTGCATCGTCCAGCCTTCGACACCCATCGCAGCCTGACGCACCGCTTCGGTGAGGGTCGGGTGCGCATGGCAGGTGCGAGCGATATCTTCCGACGACGCACCAAACTCGATGGCGAGCGCCACTTCGGCGATGAGGTTGCCCGCTTCCGGCCCGATGATGTGGCAGCCGAGCACTTTATCCGTCGTTGCATCGGCAAGGATCTTGGCGAAGCCTTCGGTGGAATCGATGGTCTTGGCGCGCGCATTGGCCGTGAAGGGGAATTTGCCGACCTTGTAGGCGATGCCCGCAGCCTTCAGCTCTTCTTCGGTCTTGCCGACGCTGGCCACTTCCGGCGCGGTGTAGACCACACCCGGAATGGCATCGTAATTCACATGCCCGGCGCGGCCCGCGATGCGCTCAGCACAAGCAACGGCTTCATCTTCGGCCTTATGGGCGAGCATCACGCCTTCGCGGCAATCACCAATCGCCCAGATGCCCGGGACGTTGGTCTTGAAATGCCCATCGGTGACGACGCGGCCTCTGGAATCCAGCGCCACGCCAACTTCGGCAAGGCCAAGCCCAGCCGTGAAGGGACGGCGGCCAATCGCCACCAGCATCACATCGGTTTCGATCACGCTTTGCGCCCCGCCCGCAGCCGGTTCGACCGTGACCTTCAGCGCCTTGCCCGAAGTATCGACGCCCACCACCTTGGTGGAAAGCTGGAAGCTGAAGCCTTGCTTGCCAAGGATGCGCTGGAACTGCTTGCAGACCTCGCCATCAAGGCCGGGGGTGATACGGTCGAGGAATTCGACCACGGTCACTTCCGCACCCAAACGGCGCCAGACCGAACCAAGTTCAAGCCCGATCACACCCGCACCAACCACGAGCAGGCGCTTCGGAACGGATTTCAGCGCCAGGGCGCCGGTCGAGGAAACAATACGCTCTTCATCGATGGTGACGCCGGGCAGCGGCGCCACTTCGGAGCCCGTCGCAATGATGATGTGCTTGGTCTCAAGCGTTTTGACCGAACCATCGGCCAGCTTCACCTCGACCTTACCGGGGGCGACGATCTTGGCCTCGCCGACGATGGGCTCGACCTTGTTCTTCTTGAAGAGGAACTCGATGCCCTTGGTGAGCTCGGTGACGATCTTGTCCTTGTTCTTCATCATCGCCGGAAGATCGAGGCTGACCTCGGCCTTGATGCCGATCTTGGCGAAATCCTTCTCCGCCTCGTGAAAACGCTCGCTGGCGTGCAGCAGCGCCTTGGAGGGGATGCAGCCGACATTCAGGCAGGTGCCGCCAAAGCGGCCACGCTTGTCGACACAAGCCGCCTTGAGCCCAAGCTGGCCCAAGCGAATCGCCGCGTTATACCCGCCAGGTCCGCCGCCGATGACGACGGCATCGAATTGTTCGGCCATGAAGGACTCTCGTTTGCTTCTAAAAGGGAGCGGCAAAATAGGACCCTGAGCTTCACTACTCAAGGCATTCTGCCGCAGGGCTGCCCTGCCCCGCCGTCCAGGCGATAGACCACGTAATGGGCGATGGCGACGCCCTTGCGCAGACGGTCGATGGTGGGGAGCTGTTCAGCCTTGCCGAAACAGGAGACAGCCCTGTCATGCAAATCGCGGCGGTCTTCAGCGACATAGAGCACCGGCCCGATGATCCTCGCGGGCTGAGACTGGAGCCAGCGGTAATCTTCCCCGACATGAATGATGGGGAGCGGGCTGTAAAAGGATAGCCAGGCGGTGGTGGCATAATCGCTGGTAATAATCGCCGAGGCCCCGTTTTGCGACTTCACGGCGTCGAGCTTCTGGACCACATCCGGCAGGCCGACCGCGAGAAGACGGGCCAAGGGGTCTTTGCGGCCAAAGGGGATGACTCCCAGTAAGGCCTGGGCATAGCCGATAAAAACCAGCACCGCCGCCACCGGCAGCGCAAGACGCGCCGACCATTTGGCGACCGGCGCCCGCCACCCGGTCCAATTCTGCTGGAAAAACGCCTTAGCTGCCGCCACCGACAGGATCGGGATCAGATAACAGGGCCAATTGCCCTGCACCCGGTCATGCAGCGCGTGCAGGAAGAAATAGGCGACCGAGGGCCAGAACAGCGAGGCCATCAAGGCCGAGCCCTTATCGCGCCGATTCGTGGTGGTGAGGGCCAAAAGGCCCAGCGCCAGCAAAAAGGGCGTGGCAAGCAGGGCTTCAGCGCCGATGAATTCGAAGATGTATTTCGCGGAAAGCTGGTGGGCGCCAATGCGGCCAAACTGAAAGGCGAAAGTCGCCCAGCCATGCTGCGCGTTCCAGAGAAGGTTCGGCGTGAAGATCAAAAACGCGAGGACCCCACCCGCATAAGGCCAGGGCGAGGCGAGCCAGCGACGCATGGGCGGAGAAGCGATCAGCCAGACCAGCGCGCCAGCGCCGAGGAAGAGAGTGGAATATTTGGAGAGCAAGCCCAGCCCCGCCGCGATGCCGACTGCGAGCCACCAGCGGCCATTGCCGGTTTCGGCGAGCTTCGCCAGGGTCCAGAAGAAGGCGGCGGCGGTCGCCATTTGCGGCGTATCCGGGGTGGCGACCAGCATCTCCACCGTGGTCATCAGGCTGAGATTGAAGGCCAGCGCCGCAAAATTTGCGATTTTCTGATCGCCGGTCAGAACGCGGGCGGTATCCCAGACCAGCGCCGTGGTCAGGGCGGACAGCAGAATGCCACCGATCCGCACGCCAAATTCGCTCTGGCCGAAGAGCGATGTGCCTGCCGCGATGAGATAGGCAATGGCGGGAGGATGATCGAAATAGCCTGCCGCCAGATGGCGGGCCCAGAGCCAGTAATAGGCTTCGTCGGCCGATAATGGCAAAAGCGCCCCGGCCAGAAGCCGGAGCGCGAAAAGAACAAGCAATCCCGCGAAAAGCGGTGACTTCACCGCGTGCGCCAGATGAACATGCTCGACATGGCGTAATTCCACAGCACACCCACAATCGATCCGGCGAGGCCCGCCACCCACCATACTTCATGCTGGTGATGGAGCTGAGAGGCAAGACCGATGTCGGTGAAGGCGCCAATGGCGCCGAAAACGCAGAAGCCGATGAACCCGCGCACCAGCCCCAAACCCTTGAGGCGGCGGTCGCGATAGGTGAGCGAGTTGTTGAGCAGGAAGTTGGAGGTCATGGCGACGCCGGTGGCGACCGCCTTGGCGACTTCGAAGCTCGCCGCGGGCCAGAGCAGTAGCGCGAGGTAGAAGATAATGAGATTCACCGCGATACCCGTGGCGCCGACAATGGCGAAGAAGATGAAGCGCGGATCAAGATGGCCGTTCGTCATTTTGGAGAGCAGAAGGCCGAGGAATTCGATGCCGATCTGCATGTTGAACTTGCTCTCGCCATCGAAGCGGGTGCCGAAGGTGTAAGCCTGTTCGGCGATGCGCAGGCCCTCTTTGGCGGTGGCGATATCGAGCAGAATCTTGAAGCCGACCGGCGACAGGCGCGGCACCATCTCGTCAAAAGACGCGCGGCGCATCATGAAAAAGCCGCTCATCGGATCGGAGAGTTCGGTACCGAGAAGGCGCTGCGTGATCTTGGTGGCGAGCCTGGAAATCTTGCCACGGCTGGCACTGAAGGAAGAGGCATCGCCGCCATCGACGTAGCGGGTAGCCGCCACGAGGTCATATTGGCCGGACTGCAATTTCGCGAGCATGGCGGGCAGCACGGTTTCATCATGCTGCAGATCGGCGTCCATCACGGCGACATAGGTGGCCGAGGAGGCGAGCATGCCTTCGATACAGGCGCCCGCAAGGCCACGGCGGCCAACACGGCGCAAGCAGCGAATGCGCGGGTCGGTGCGCGCGATCTGCTTCAACGCATCCGCCGTTCCATCCGGCGAATTATCGTCCACGAAGATCGCTTCCCAGGAAATGCCGGCCAGGGTGAGATCCAAGCGGCGGATCAATTCGGCGACATTGCCCCGTTCGTTATAGGTCGGGATGACCATCGACAGGACGGTCTCCTGCCCCGCGGGCGGCGTGGTTTTGGCGTCGATACTGGCGAGTGTCATGGTCACATCCTTAAGGGGCGGGTTGATGATCTTCCCAAAGCCCGCCGTCAAGAGGCCCCAAGACGCAGCCTAAACACACGAAATAACCATTTTATATCAGCAGTTTATTTCATCCTTCCCGAACCGTTGCGGGATCAAAAGCAAGGTAAATTGATCTGCTGTCGCCGCCATGACGTTGTATAATCCAGCCGTGCGCGGCTCTCTGGCGGGGTGTCACCATGTCTTCAATCCTCAATTCTTTCATCGAAAAACGCTGGCTTGAGGCGCTTGAGCGCCTGAAAGCGGGCTCTCTGACCTTTATCGCCCCCGACGGGACAGTGACCGTCGCCAAGGGACCGGAAGCGGGGCCCGATGCCCGCTTCGCTATCAAAGACTGGGATGTGATCCGGCGTATCGTGCAGCGCGGCGATATCGCGCTCGGCGAAGATTATGTCGACGGCGCTTGGGAGACCGATGATATCGAAGCGCTGATCGCGTTCTTCCTTTTGAACATGGACGCTTTCGAAAACTACGCCAATGGCGGTTTTTTCAGCCGCATGGCGCTGGTGATTTCCGATCGCTTCCTGCGCCGCAACTCGGTTTCCGGCAGCCGGCGCAATATCGAAGCCCATTACGATGTCGGCAATGATTTCTACGCCCTCTGGCTCGACAGGAGCATGACCTATTCCTCGGCTATTTTCGGGGGCGCATCGGGACTGGAGCAGGCCCAGGTCAATAAATACGACCGCATCCTCTCCAAGCTGGCCCGAGGCGGCGAATCCATCCTGGAGATCGGCTGCGGCTGGGGCGGATTTGCCGAACGCGCCGCGCAGCGCGGCCAGAAGGTCACCGGTCTGACGATTTCCCCCTCCCAGCACCGCTTCGCCACCGAGCGCCTGAAAGGAGCGGCGGACATCCTTCTGGAAGATTACCGCAAGGTGAAAGGCGTATTCGACAACATCGTTTCCATCGAGATGTTCGAAGCGGTGGGCGAGCAATATTGGCCACGCTATTTCCAAGCTCTGGCCGAGCGCCTGAAACGGGGTGGCCGGGCGGTGGTGCAGACCATCACCATCCAGGATGAGCTTTTTCGCGATTACCGCCTGCGTAGCGACTTCATCCGCCATTATGTCTTCCCTGGCGGGATGCTGCCCTCCCTGCAACGTTTCCGCGAGGAAGCGGAGCGTGCCGGACTAAAAGTAGTGGATCATTTCGCCTTTGGCCGCGATTACGCCGAGACGCTGCGGGAATGGTCGCGGCGGATGTACGCCCAGGCCCCCGAGATCAAGGCCATGGGCCATGACGACCGCTTTCTAAGGAACTGGCAGTACTACCTCAACATCTGCGCCGCGGCCTTCGAGGTCGGCCGGACGGATGTTGTCCAAGTGGAGCTTGTGCACGCCTAACCCTTTGCGCAGACACGTGTGAGATGAATGCGGCCAGCGGCCGCGTCACACTGTGCCAAGCTGTGCCGGACGTGCTAGGAGGGGCGCGTCCGGTAGGGTTGCCGGAGGGGAATATGGCACACGATGCAAGACTTCTTGAGGCGTGATTGGCCGCTGGCCGCCCTTGGGCTGGTGGCGTTTCTATTGGTCCTGCCGCTTTGGCTTGTTACCTCACCAGCTATGCCGGATTACCCCGCGCATCTGGCTGGGTTTCATCTGACGGCTGGAGCGGCGGCGCAAAAACCGCTGTCCGAGTTCTACACCATCGAGTGGCGGCTGCTGCCGAACCTCGCCTCCGACATTCTGGTACCGCTTTTCGCGCAAGTGCTGCCGCTGGAAATCGCAGTGAAGCTCTTCCTCAGCCTGACCGTGATCTTCTGGGTGACGGGCGCGGGGCTGATCCATCGCGCCGTGACCGGCAAAGTGGGGGCCGTGGCTCTGGCGGGCGCGCTTTTCGCCACCAATGCCAATTTCACCTGGGGCTTTCTCAATTACACCTTCGGGGCAGGGCTTTCCTTCCTCGCCTTCGCCGCTTGGGTCAAATTCCGCGAAAAGCTGACCGCCAAAGTGATCGTGGCCTTCACCCTGGTCACTTTCGTGCTTTATGTCTGCCACCTCTTTGCCGCCTGCATCCTGGTGCTGCTGATCGGCAGCTATGAGCTCACCGCCATCCTGAAAGCGGGAGAGTTCGATCTGAAGAAGCTTTTCCCGCGCGCCTGGCGCATCGCCATCATGTTTGTGCCAACCGCGGCCGCCTCGCTGTTCTTCAAATCGGCGGGTGGCGAAGGCGGCTCTATCGAATTCAACTACGGCGATACGATTGGCGACCGTTTCGGCAGCGCCGCACAATGGGCTTATGGTAATCCGGCCTATCTGGTGATCGGCGGTCTTTCCATCCTGATCCTGGCCGGGCTCGCCTATGGCAAGCTGCGTGTCCATCCGGCGATGAAGCTGACGGTCCTGATCCTGGCCGCATTGACGCTGGTCGCCCCGGAATGGGCACTGGGCGGCTGGGGCGTGGATATGCGCCTGCCGCCAGTTCTGGGCGTGATCACTTTCGCGAGCCTGCAACTGCGCGCCGATAAGCGCATCGCCATGGGATTTGGGGCGCTGGTGGTGCTAATCGCAGGCATCAACGCGGCGACATTGACCACCGATTGGCGGAGCCACGATAAGCAATTCCAGGAATTTCGCGCCGCGACCCGCGTAATGCCGCCGGGCTCCAAGCTCTTCACCGTGCTCGATGGAGATGCCTTGAGCGACATCTCCGACCAGCCCTATTGGCATATGGCGGAGTTCGCCATCGTGGACCGCGGCGCCTTCACGCCCTTGATGTTCACCACCAAAGGCCAGCATATCGTACAGCTAAAGCGGCCTTACGATCAGATCGCCGCCGCCACCGCGCAGCAAGGCTCACCACCCGATGCCACCGAGCTGACCAACCTGTCGCTGGGCCGCGAAGATGCCGATCCCGATATCAAAGAGGTTTTCCCCTACCTCAAATATTTCCAGTGCCGCTTCGATTATGCGGTGATCGTGCATGGCGGCGGCCAGCAGGCCGATGTGCCTGCCTTCCTGCAGCTTGTGCATTCGGGCAGCTTCTTCTCGCTCTATAAGATCCATCCGACAGGAATCTGCGCCGCGCCATGAACCCAAGGGTCGCCACAAGGCTTTGTCTTCTCGGCCTTTGCCTTCTCTCTGCGATTGGGCTCTGGCGAGTCATCGCCGGGCTGACCTTAGCGGTTCCGCTGGACCCCAATGAGGGCTGGAACGCCTATCACACCGCCGCGCTGATGCGTGGAGGCGCACTCTATCCACCCGCGCACGCCTATATCGTCAATAATTATCCGCCGCTGTCCTTCTATGTGGTGGGGGCGGCGGGCAAGCTGATCGGCGATTACATTTTCGCCGGACGCATTGTGTCCTTCCTGGCGCTCGGCTTTATCCTGGTAGCACTTCGGGCGATAGCGCGGCACATGGGAGCGCGACGCGACGCGGCGCTGCTGCCTAGCCTCCTGTTTCTGACGGTGCTGATCCTTTTCAGCGATTACGCCGGGATGGACGATCCGCAAATGCTCGCCCATGCGGTGGCGCTAGGCGGTCTCTGGGTGCTTTTGGCGCGCCCGCGCACCCGGCAGAGGCTGGCCCTTTCGGCCGTACTGTTCGTGGCGAGTATTTTCGTCAAGCACAACATCATCGCCTTGCCCGCCACCGCCTTCCTCTGGCTTCTTTATGTCGACCGCAAAGCGGCCGGGTATTTCTTGGGTTTTGGCATCGCCTTTCTATCGATGGGGCTGGGGCTGTTTCACCTCCTTTATGGCGTCAGTCTTTTGTCCGTGGTCGCCACGGCGCGGATGTATTCCACCGAGCAGCTATTCGAGATGGGTGGCGCCTGGCTGACCGCCATGGCCGGACCGCTGCTGGGCTTTGTATTGCTGGCTGGACGGTTTTACCGCAAACCCTATGTCGTCTTCTGCATCGGTTATGCGATCACATCCATCGCGCTGGGCCTCGCTTTTCTCGGCGGGGCAGGCGTGGATGCCAATGCCATGTTCGAAGCCGACATCGCATTGGGGCTTTCAGGCGGCCTGCTGATCAGCTATCTGCCCGGCTGGCGCAAAGCGATCGCATCGGCGGCCTATGTGCTGCCCTTCCTCTTTTTCGCCGCGCGCAATGACGATTGGAAAGTGGCCAATCTTCAGCTTCATCCCTTTCGGGCGGAAAGCGCCATCGCTTCGGGCGACATTGCCTTCATGAAGGCACAGAAGGGGCCCGGCCTCTGCGAAATGCTGTCTTTCTGTTATTGGGCGGGAAAACCGCCTGCGGTCGACTTCTTCAATGTCGGCCAGCAATTCGATACCGGCGTGCGCAGCGATGCCGAAATCGCCGCGCTGGTCGAGGCCAAACATTACGCCGTGATCCAGTTCGACCCCGACTCGCCCTATTCCCTGGGCGAAGCGGTGCACGATGCGATGGAGCGATCTTATCGCATCCACCACAGCGATTGGTACGGCACCTTCTACGTACCGAAATAAGTCCGAGACCAGTCCAGCCTTGACCAAACCGTCGTTAAGCCGATTTGGTCTTCACCGTGCCGGTGCGTTCGAGCTTGCCCCAGCCCACCACCACGCCGCGCAGCGCCGTCCAGATCGAGCGCATCACCACGTAATACATGAGCTGGCGATAGCCGAAGCGCTGCAGCATCAACCACCACAGAAGGCTCCAATTCTCCCGCCGCTCCATCAGGAAGCCGAACACCGCAGCCGCCAAATCCACCACCATGAACACGACATAATAAATGCCGACAGTGATGAGGTTGTTGTTGGTGTATTCCGAGCCGTGCTGCACATACGCCACCCATTGGGTGATGAGCTGCCAGACCAGCATGAGATCGGCCACCGGCGCGAGCGCCGTGAGCAGAATCTGAAACAGCCAGACCTGCGGCAAGGCCACGGTGCCTAAGAAGCCGTAGCGCTGCGAGAAGGTCATCTCGCGATATTTCCAGAGGCATTGCAGGGTGCCGAAGGCCCAGCGGAAACGCTGCTTGGCCAGGGTACGGAAGGTGGTGGGCGCTTCGGTCCAAGCGATGGCCGAGGAATCGAAACGCACCGTATAACCCGCGCGCTGCAGGCCAATGGTGAGATCCTGATCCTCTGCCAGCGTATCGGTGGGATAGCCGCCGACCTTGATCAGCGCTTCCTTGCGCCAGGCGCCGACCGCGCCAGGAATGACCGTGAGCGTGCCCAGCGCCGCGAGCGCGCGCCGTTCCAGGTTTTGCGCCACGACATATTCGAGAGCCTGCCAGCGGGTGATCATGTTGAAGCGATTGCCCACCTTGGCATTGCCCGCCACAGCACCGAGCGTCGGACCGATCTCGGGATCGGAGAACCAGCGCACCAGCCGCGAAATCGTATCGCGGTCGAACTGGGTGTCCGCGTCGAGCGCCACGATCACTTCGCCCTTGGCCTTCTCGATGCCAAAGTTGAGAGCGCGCGCCTTGCCGCCATTGGGAACGGAGATCAGCGTGACATTGGGCGTGTCCCCGAATTCCTGGCGCACGACCTCGGCAGTGCCATCCTGCGAGCCGTCATCGATGACCAGGATCTCAAGGTCCTGATAATCACTGGCCAGAATACGATGCACCGTCGCGGCAATAACCTTCTCTTCGTTATAGGCCGGGATCAGCACCGTCACCGGCAGATGATTTTCCGGCGGGGGCGGATCATCCTGACGGCGGGCGCGCCAGTAATCCCACATGGACAAGCCGCACAACACCAGAAGCCGCCCGATACCCAGGAAAATGGCGACGATGAAGCAGTAGTAGAGAACGCTCGAAATCCAGGAGAAGGTGAGGAACACCACCCGGTTGGCATAGAGCGTGAGGCTGGGCGCAATACGCGGCATCGCCTGTTCGCGCGTGAGGCCAGCAAGTTCCGACACCGGTACAAAGCGGTAGCCCTTGGCCCGAAGATCATCGATCAGGCCGGGCAGCATCTCGACCGTACGCTCGCGCGGGCCCCCGGAATCGTGCAGCAGAATGATGTTGCCGCGCGTATCCAGATCAGGGTCGGATACCGCCTTGAAAACGCGCTGGCGCATTTCCGCTATCGGAGGCTGCTGCCAATCGAAGGGATCGACATGCACACCCACAGTGATCAACCCTTGGTCCTGGGCGATCTGCACCGGAATGATTTCATCCTTGTTCACCGGTTCGGCGTCGCCGAGATAAGGGGGGCGGAACAGAACCATGCGGCGGCCCGTGAGCGCTTCGACCAATCGCTGGGTGGCGTTGTATTCGAGCTTGTCGGCTTCGGGAGCAGTTTCGGCGAGGTTGGGATGGGTGAAGGTGTGATTGCCGATCTCGTGGCCTTCATCGAGAATGCGCTGTAGCAATCCCGGATGGGCTTCCGCATTGGCGCCGATGATGAAGAAGGTCGCCTTGACCTTCTTCTCTTTCAGGATGTTGAGAATGGCCGGGGTATAGGCGGGGTCCGGACCATCATCGAAGGTCAGCGCCAAAGTCATCGGCACCGCGCCGACACGGCGGATGACAAAGCTGGTCGGCAGGGCGGTGTAGGTTTCGTCGTTGATATCGCCCGTCTGCGGATCGGTGTCGAAGGTTCGCGAGCCTTCAGCAGGTGACGCAATCACGCGCAGGATTTCACCACGGCCTTCGAAATCCACATCCTCACTGGTCGGAATATGGCGCAGCGCTGCCGGGGCGGGCGAACCATAACGCCGTCCGAGCACGGACCAAACCGTCGGGTCTTCGCTACCGATGCGCCACAAGGCATAGCCAGCGGGCTGATAGACGTCGGCGGCATGGACCTGATTGAAGACTGTCACGCCGTCGAGAAACCAGACGTCGTGCTTCACATTGCCGTCTTCGATATAGGAAAAATGCGGGTTGTTGGTATCGGGGTCGAAATCGACCCGAGCGTTGGAGTCCTTGGCCGCGACGACGGCATTCTGAAAAGTCAGATCCGTGGCCGAGGGACCGCCGTGCCAATCATAGCCATAGCTGCCCAAAGCGACGATGGTGCGGCTCGGCGGCAGTTCCTTGATACGCTTGTCGAGATTTTCTTCGAACCAAGGCTCACCGGCGATCGATCCGGCAGACCCGGTCTCGTCATGCTCGTCGTACGCCATGAGAATGGTGTAATCGAGCGATTTGGCGAACCGCGCGAAGGGCCATTTGTCATCATCATATTGAGCGCATTGGGCAAGCACCCAACCATTCGGCCGGAACAGCGCATTGAGTTCCTGCAGAAACTTTTCGAGATCGTTGTGGGAGGCCGGCGGCACTTCCTCGAAATCGAGTACCAGTCCCTGATATTTATTGGCCTTGATGTAGTCGACCAGGCTCTTTTCCAGCGCCGCGCGGCGATTTGGATCGGCCAGCATGCGCGCCAGCCCTTGGCCATCCCAGCCATTATCCGTGAAGTTCCACAGCACCGGAAGGATCGGCACGGAGGGCGCATTAGTGCGCAAGAGCTTCTTGGCTTCGTGGTCTTCCTTGACCCTGAGCGAGTGGTCCGGGCCTTCCAGCGACAGCCAGCAGGGCAAGAACCAATCAAGCTTGGGCAGCGCCCGCTTCAAAGCGGGATAGGCAATGTCGTCGTCATCCCAGGAGGTATAGAAGCCGAGGGTCAGGGGACGATCAGCCCGGGGGCGCAACGCCGCCGCGAGGTCACGCTCGGGAATTTTCTGATGCGCCAGCTTGGCCTTCCACCCCTTTGCCAGCGCGGCACGCCGCCTGGCCTCGGCAGAGAGCTGGGCTTCCGATTTCAACAAGGAGGGGGCAACGGCGCGATGCACCAGCGCGTTATTGGGTGTGCGCTTGACGCGCAAATCCGGCGAGGTCGCTTCTTGGGTGACAATGATGCTGGCCAGAAAGGCGATACCGAGCACCGTCGAGATGATCGCTCCGGCCCAGCCCAGCATGGAAAGCCGCGCCGCGCGCCGCCCGGTTTCGTCAAAGAAAATCGGTTTGTTGGACATGTTCTGTGCGACCAGCTTCGAGGGCCCGCCCTAACCGGACAAAATATCCAGAGGGTTTGGGCCGGACATATATATGTGTCCGGTCGGCAACCAAATTGAATATACGCAATTTTCGGGACAGGAGCCCCCCAATGGCAGGAAATTGCCAGGGGGGATCATTCGAGGCTGGTTGCGGGGATAGGATTTGAACCTATGACCTTCAGGTTATGAGCCTGACGAGCTACCGGGCTGCTCCACCCCGCGACGCCTCGAAGGGTGGCGGGATATAGGCCATCACTTCCCCCCTGTCCACCCCGTTTTTTGTCTTTTCTGGCCGGGACGTAATCCATCCCCAGGCGGGCGGCAAAAGCGGCCAAATCAGGGCAAAATGCCGCTTCTCACCCGGCCCAGGATGACCGGGGGACAAAGAACGGCGCAACTCCTCGCCCCCTAACCAATGGCTGCCTAAAGGACAGGCGGCCGCTGCAAGCTCGCCCTTTTTGTTCTTAACAACGTCCATCGATCTTCATTGATGCGCGTCCCCACTGTCGCTATAAGGCGCGCGACGAGCGACACCTTCGAAGGAGCGTTCATGGGTACCCAACTTCCGCCCGGCTACAAGCCGTCGGAAAGCGAACCCTTTATGAATGAGATGCAGCGCGAATATTTTCGGCGCAAGCTTCTCAATTGGAAAGACGAGATTCTTCGCGAAAGCCGCGAAACCATACAGAATCTCCAATCCGAAACCGTGCCTCATGCTGATCTTGCGGATCGCGCTTCGACAGAAGCCGAGCGGCAATTGGAGCTGCGCACACGCGATCGCCAGCGCAAGCTGATCGCCAAGATCGACGCCGCCTTGCGGCGAATCGAGGACGGGACCTATGGGTTCTGCGAGGACACCGGCGAACCTATCTCGCTGAAACGCCTCGACGCCCGGCCGATCGCGACCTTGTCGATCGAAGCGCAGGAGCGCCATGAGCGCCGCGAAAAGGTCTATCGCGACGATTGATGTGAAAAAGGCCTGACCGAAACCGGACAGGCCTTTTTGCTACAGTCTGATGGTTCGACGCCTTACCAGGGCATCAGGATATCGTAGAGCTGGCTGCCCAGACGCGGCTGCTGCATATCGCTGACCGTTCCGCGGCCGCCGTAATTGATTCGGGCCTCAGCGATCTGGGTGAGATCGATGGTGTTCGAGCTGGTGATGTCTTCGGTCCGGACAATGCCGGTCACCGTCAAATCGCGCAGCTCGCCATTCACCTTCATCTGCTGATGGCCGGCGATCACCATATTGCCGTTGGGCAGGACCTGGGTGACCAGCGCGGCCAGCGTCATGTTGATGGTTTCAGAACGCGCCACCGTGCCTGCGCCCGCATTCGAGGTATCGGAGCCCATATTCACGAGCTTGCCGCCGCCGCCTGCCGCCGCCACCACGGGATTCTTCTCAAGGCCGAAAAAGTTACCGAGGCTCGCGTTATCGGAGTTGGTGCGCGAGCGGCTGGTCTGGTTGGAGAGCTTGGCGGTGTCGGCCACAGCCACGTTCACCGTGATGATGTCGCCCACCCGGCTGGCGCGCGGATCATGAAAGAAGCTGCGGGCGCCCGGCTGCCACAAAGATTCGCGGCCACGCGGTTCTGCGGGCGGCTGCGGCATGGGTACGGAGACCTGCGGCGCACCATTGGTCATGGAGGCGAGCCGGGGACCGCCATGGGCAAGATCATCGAGCCGGTCATAGGAAGAGCAGGCCGAGAGAAAAAGGGCGGCGATAGAGAGAGCGAGGACAGGACGGAAGTTCATGGCGCGTCTCTTCTGTTTACGGGGTGGCGCTGGCGAAGCGGGCGGAGGTCGATTCGGCGCGGACCTGACCCGGACCCACGACAACACCGCTGATCTGGCGGAACGAGGCTTGGTTCTGGATGGTCACGGTGTCGCCGAGACCGCCTTCGGTGATCGCGCGGCCGGTGGCGGTAAGGGCGATCCCGGGGGCTTCGAAGCTCATGGTCACCATGGAGCCGCGGGCGACGAGAACAGGGCGGCGCACATCCTGAACCCGCAGGGTTTCGCCTGCGCGCAAGGTGCGGCGGGTTTCGAGCCCGACCACCTCGGAAGAGGAGGTGGCAACCCCGCCCATGACGGTGGTGGCGACGGTCGTATAGGTCAGGTCCGAATCGGTCAGCACCGTGCCGCGGGCGATATCGTGGGTCGGCACCACCACGCGCACCCCGGCCGCGGCGGGCGCGGAGACGGTTACGGCGAGGCCGATCAGGGCGGCGGCGAGAATGAGAGAGCGGCGGATCATCATTAACCTCCAAGCTTGGCGGTTTGGGCCAGCATCTGGTCGGCGGTGGAGATCACCTTGGAATTCATCTCATAGGCGCGCTGGGCGGAAATCAGCGAGGTGACTTCGCTCACCGCATCCACATTCGAGGTTTCCAGGAAGTACTGCTGGATGGTGCCGTAGCCTGTTGAGCCCGGCACGCCCGATTGCGGCGCACCCGAGGACGAGGTTTCAGCATAAAGATTGTCACCCATCGCCCTCAGGCCAGCTTCATTGGGAAAGCGGGTGAGTTCGAGCTGTCCGACGGTCTGCAGCGCGACCTGCCCGGGAATCGTCGCCTGCACCAGGCCAGCGGGGGTGATCGTCACCGCGGTCGCGGTCGGCGGCATCGAGATGCCCGGCTGGACCGTATAGCCCTGCTGCGTCACGAGCTGACCAGCGGAGGAAAGCTGGAAATTGCCATCACGGGAGAAGGCGTCGGTGCCATCCGGCATCTGGACGCGGAAATAACCCGCGCCATTGATCGCCACATCGTAGGGGTTCGAGGTGTTCTTGATGTCGCCCGGCTTGGTCATGCGGTAGATCGCGGCGGTGCGCACGCCCGCGCCAAGCTGAATGCCCGAGGCGAGCAACGTCCCGGTGTCGGAGGTCTGAGCGCCGGCTTGCTGGATGTTCTGATAGAGCAGGTCCTGGAAGGCTGCCCGCTGGGCCTTGTAGCCCGTGGTGTTCATGTTCGCGAGGTTGTTCGCGATGACTTCGACGTTGGTCTGCTGGGCCAACATGCCGGTGGAAGCAATCGAAAGGGCACGCATCAACTTTACTCCTTACTGTACAGCAGCCAGCTTTTGGATCGCTTGGCGCTGCATGTCCGAATGGCCCTTTTCGAGGGAGGCAGTGGCTTCATAGGAGCGCATCACTTCAATCATGCGCGATATTTCGATTACGGGCTGCACGTTGGAGCCCTCCAGCATGCCCTGGGCTATCACAGCGTTAGGAGCCGCATTGGCCTGTTGGGTGGTGGAATAAAGGCTGTCGCCTTCCTTGGAGAGGGCGCGCGGATCGGCGAAATCGACCAGGCGCAGCTTGCCGATCTGGCCTTGCTTGCCGGTGATGGTGCCGTCGGCCCCGAAGGTAATGTCGCCGTCATCGGGAGCGATGGTGATGGCGCCGCCATCTCCCATGAGCTGGTCGCCGCTCTCGGTCACCACCGTGCCATCGGCATTGAGGGTGAAATGGCCGTTGCGGGTATAGCGCTCGCCTTGGGCCGTCTGGATGGCGAAATAGCCCGGGCCGTTGATGGCGAGGTCAAAGGGCGCGCCGGTGGATTCGATCCGTCCGCCCGAAATATCGCGCAAAAGGCCGGCATCGCGGACAAAAGACACCGTCTGGGGCCCTTTTTGGCCTTCGGCGGGCTTCATCTGCTGCAGAACCTGCTCGAACTTCACGCTTTCGCGCTTGTAGCCGGGGGTGTTCACGTTCGCGATGTTATTCGCGATCACGTCTATCGAGCGGAAAGCCGCCAACTGGTACGATAGGGATAGGAGCGACGTATTATCCACGGAGCGGGGGTCCCTTTCTGGTCCTCTTCCTGGCCAGAAGGTCTGCACAGCCCGTGCCAGGGCAAAATCCTGGATTTCCGGGCCTCACCCCCGGCGCAAAACGTCCATCTCGGCAATTACTGCCGAGAGAAGTCTGCCGAGCCCCTATTTTTGAACCACTCCTTAACCACGTCCGCCTAACGTCGGCTCTGCTTCAATGGCGGAAGGCGCATGGCCAACACCGATACAGCAGATGGCGAAGGCCAAGACGGCCAAAACCCAGCCGAAACCGAAAAGAAAGGTTTCGTTAAGAAACTGCTTGGCAACAAGAAGATGCTGATCATTGTCGTGGCAGCCCTGCTCTTGCTTCTGGGCGGTGGCGGCGCAGGTCTCTACTTCTTAGTGCTTGCCCCCGCCGAAAAGCCCGCCAAGGCCGAGGAGCCCCCGCCACCGCCGCCGACCTATTTCGATATTCCCGATCTGATCGTGAATATTCAGGGTGCGGACGGAAATCCGGTTTATCTGAAGCTCTCGGTCTCGCTCGAGCTCGCCACTGCCGAAGACAAAAACGGCGTGCAACCGTTGATGCCGCGCGTGGTCGATCAGTTCCAGGGTTATCTGCGCGAACTTCGCCCCGACGATCTCAAAGGCTCGGCTGGAATCATGCGAGTGAAGGAAGAGCTCTTGCGCCGGGCCAATGTTGCGGCGGCGCCCTATCACGTCCGCGATGTGCTGCTCAAAGAAATGATCATCCAATAGGATAGTTGCGTTCTATGGCCGACGAAAACCCTATGGCAACCCAAGCCGATATCGACGCCGCATTCGCAGCGGCGGCGGCTTCGACGATGCTGCCTGATCTGGACGCCCCAGGCGCGACATCGGCACCTGCCGAGCGCATTCTCAACCAGGATGAAATCGACAGCCTGCTCGGCTTCGACATCGGCGTTGATCCCATCCAGGATAAATCCGGCGTCCGCGCGATCATCAACTCGACCTTGGTGTCCTACGAACGTCTGCCGATGTTGGAAATCGTCTTCGATCGCCTGGTGCGGTTGATGACGACATCCTTGCGCAATTTCACCTCCGATAACGTCGAAGTCAGCCTGGACAACATCACCTCGATCCGTTTCGGCGATTACCTCAATTCGATCCCGCTGCCCGCCATTCTGGCGGTGTTCCACGCCGAACAGCTCGACAATTACGGCCTCTTCACCGTCGATTCGAACCTCATCTATTCTATCGTGGACGTGCTTTTGGGCGGACGCCGTGGCTCCTCGGCGATGCGCATCGAAGGACGCCCCTACACCACCATCGAGCGCACCCTGGTGCAACGCATGATCGAAGTGATCCTGCAGGACATGGTGCAGGCCTTCGAACCTTTGGCGCCGGTCACCTTCCAGCTCGACCGCCTCGAAACCAATCCGCGCTTTGCCGCCATCGCGCGCCCGGCCAACGCCGCCATTCTGGTCAAGCTGCGCGTCGACATGGAAGACCGCGGCGGGCGCACGGAATTGCTGCTGCCTTACGCCACCCTGGAACCGATCCGCAAACTGCTGTTGCAGCAGTTCATGGGTGAAAAGTTCGGCCGCGACTCCATCTGGGAAGGCCATTTGGCGACCGAGCTATGGTCCACCACCGTCGAGATCGATGCCATCCTCGACGAACAGATCATGCCGCTTTCCAAGATCATGAACATGCAGGTGGGCGAGACGCTGCTGCTCAATGCCACACCTGAATCCAAAATCGATATGCGTTGCCGCGGCGTGCCTCTGCTGCGCGGTCGTATGGGTCGGGCTGGTGCCTCGGTTGCTGTGCGCATCGAGGAAGCCATCGAACGCACCGACGCCAGTAAAGCTTTGTAAGGAGTACCGTCATGCATATGCCGGCCATTACCCTCGCTATGGGGCTCGAGATATTACTATCGGTCCTTCTGGCTCTAACGCTGCTCTACTGCATCGTGCTGGAGCGGCGGCTGGCATCGGTCCGCAAAGGCCAGGATGGCCTCAAGCGCATGATCGGCGACCTTAACAGCGCCATCGCCAATGCCGGAGCATCCTTGCGCGCCCTTAAAATGGCAGCGGGCGAAGCGGCTGAGACGCTGGATGACCGGCTACGCCGCGCACGGGCCCTTTCCGACGAACTTTCGCTTCTGACCAATTCCGGCGAGCGCATTGCTCAGCGTATCGACCGTGGCGTTTCAGCGCCCCGAGAAACGTTCAGAGATTCCGGCCGCGAGATGCCCCGCGATTTCGGGCGCGAGGAACCCCGCGCCACCTCTAGCGGCAGCGCTGCGCCGCTTCCCTCGGGCAGTGTGATGAGCCGTCTTTCCGCGTTGAAGGCTGTACGATGAAATATTTCCGGCTGCTTCCTGCCGTAATGGTTGTGAGTCTGGCGCTTCTCGGCCTGAAGGGCGAGGGGCTTGTTCGTAGTGCCTGGGCCGAAGGTCAGAAGCCGGCAGGCAGTGACCAGCTTGCCAAGGATACGGCACCGCTCGCCTCTGATCCGGCTGCGGAAAATCCCGATAGCGAAAGCGCCGCGGAAGTTGATGTGGTCAACGCGATGACCAAGCGCCGCCATGCGCTGGACAACCGCGAGGCCGATATCGACATGCGCGATCAGGTGCTGAAGGCCGCCGAAGCCCGCGTCGACGCCAAGATCGCCACGCTGAAGCAGATGCAGGACCAGATGGCGACGCTTCTGTCCCAGCGTGATGCCGAACAGCAAAAGCAGGTCGCCTCGCTGGTGAAAACTTATTCGGCAATGAAGCCCAAAGATGCCGCGCGTATCTTCAACAACCTGCCCGATGGCGTGCTGGTGCCCGTGGCCCAGCAGATGAAGTCCGACATCTTGGCGCCGATCCTGGCCGCCATGACGGCCGATAACGCCCAGCGCCTGACCGAAAAGCTCGCCAGCCGCTTGAAGCTGCCGGAAACCGCACAAGCCGTGACGCCTGCCCCCGCTCCCCTGCCCCAAGGCCTTCCGGCCGGTGCGCCTGGGGCTGCGCCCGCGGGCCCGCAGCAAGGTGGTCCGGCCGCAAAGCCGGGTAAATAGATGAACACGCGCCTTCGCCGGATCGCTCCTTTCGCCTTGGCAGGTCTTATCTGCTTTGGGGCTCCGGCTTTTGGCGCCGATACGGTGGCGGGCGCGACACGGGATGGCTATGGCCGCCTGACTTTCGCCCTTGCCCCAAGCGATCAGGTGACGGCCCAAGTCACCGGCCAAGTCCTCACCATCAGCTTCAATCGCAAGATGGGGCTGACGCCGGAAGGCATCGCGCAATCCTTGCCCGGCTATATTTCCAGCGGGCGTGTGGATGCAGATGGCAAAACCTATCGCTTTGCCTTGAGCCAGACGGTCAAGCTGCACACGACCTCAGCGCCCGGCAAATTCGCGGTCGATCTGGCGCCTAATAGCTATACCGGCACGCCGCCCGATCTGCCTCAGCCGCCGCCGCCAAAAAAGCCGGAAACCGATATTTCCAAACTACCGGTGCTGAAGGTGCGTTCGGGCGCCTATCAGAACTTCACCCGCGTGGTGTTCGATTTCCCCCGCACCGTGCCCTATAAGGTCTTTCCGGGCTCAGGCAAGCTGACCATCAGCTTCGATGCTCAGATCAATCCCGATTTCTCCGCCATCGACCGTCAGGCGCCTCCATGGATCAAGACCGCGGGCTGGCACCTGTCGGGGTTTCAAACCATCGTCGATTTCACCATCGACTCCGCCTCGGGTTTCCACGATTTCCGCGATGGCACGCATATCGTGCTGGATGTTCTGGCGCCCAAGACCGATGCCGATGCCTATCGCCCGCCGGGCACAGGTAAAGGCGCGGTCACCCCGATGGCCCAGAGCACCAATGCGGTGGTCGCCGCCATCCATGACGCCTCGTCAAAGATGGGAGCGACTGGAGCGCCCGCCAAGCTCACCCAGCCAACGAAACCGGTTACGCCGCCGCCCGCGCCGCAAGCACAGCCGGGCAAACCTGGGTCCGGCAAACCTGGCGCCCAGCCGCCAGCCCAGCAGCCAGCCCAACCCGCGGCACAGCCGTCGGCCCAACCGACCGCGGAAGGCCAAGCCGCGATCCCGACGCCGCCCACCGATGCCGCCGCCACCAACACCGTCGGTCAGGTGGCCGATGGTCATCTGACCAAGGACGGCGCGGTGCTTGTGTTCCCTGGCGCAGGCCGCCAAGCCGCCGCCGTCTTTCAGCGCGGGCTTAATGTCTTTGTAGTTCTGCAAGATGCCCAGCCTTTGGATGTGCAGCATCTGAAGACCCAGCTCGGCGCCTTCCCGACCGAAGTCGAAGCCTCTTCCGGTGCAGGCTCCACACGTTTGCGCATCGCGCTTCGCCAGCCCGCAGCGCTGGCCGCTTTTGCCGAGGGTGCGAACCTCAAGGTCGTCATCGCCCGGGAAGTCAATCCGACGGCGGTTGCCTTGGGCTTTGCCCGAAACCAGGAAAACCCCAAAACCGCCAGCCTTTCGACCCTGATGACCGGCGCGCAGCGCATGGAACGGCTGACTGATCCGTCCGCGGGAGACGAGCTTCTGGTCATTCCCGGCATGATCGGGCGTTTTGTGCCGGAATCGCGTGAATATGTTGAGTTCTCGGTGATGGCGAGCGCCGCGGGCCTGGTGATCAAGCCGCATGTCGACGATCTCTCTGTGACGGTGCAGTCGCCGCGCGTAACCATCTCGCGCGCCAGCGGTCTGATGCTGACACCGCCCGCCATGGCCGCGTCCACGCCCGAAGCGCTGGCCGCTGCCGCCGGCAGCCCTTGCTTCCTGGATCTTGCCAAATGGAAAACCTTGGGCGGGCCCAACTTCCTCGATGCGCAGCGCAAACTCCGCCTCGACGCCTCGCGGGCGGAGAATGAGCGGTCCCGCAAGGCCCGCCTCAAGCTCGCCCGCTTCTATCTTGGCAATGGTTTTGCCGCCGAAGCCTTGGGCATGATCAACTTCATGCAGGCCGATGATCCCGGCCTTGCCAGCGACACCCAGCTTCTGACTATGAAAGCCGCCGCGAGCCTGATGATGGGGCGTTATCGCGATGCCCATAACGCGCTGTCCGGCTCACAATTCGACCAGGACCGTCATGCCGCCTTGTGGCGCGGACTTGCCGCCGCGGGGTTGGAAGATTGGGAAGACGCGCGCGCCAATTTGGAGCGCGCCGAACCGGTGCTGAACTCTTACGACAGCGAAACCAAAGCCAAAGCGAACCTTGCTATGGCGGAAGCGGCGATGGGCACGCAGCGCCTGGAAATCGCCGATGCCGCGATGGAGCGCGTGCCGGAAAAGCTGGAAGGCTCGCTCGGCATTCTGGCCAAACTCGACCGCGCGCGCCTCGCCGCCGCCGAGCACCGCAACGACAAAGCCGACGCCTTGTTCGACGAGGTGGAGAAGAGCGGCAACGAGATGTACGCCGCCGAAGCGATCTATCATCGCATCACCACCGGATTGCAGAGCGGCATGTTAAAGCCGCAACAGGCGATCAACGGGTTGGAGCGTTTGCGCTATCGCTGGCGCGGCGACAGCCTGGAACTTAAAACCCTGCGCAAGCTCGCCTCGATCTATTTCAGTGAAAAGCGCTATCGCGAAGGCTTTCTGACCTTGCGCGTGGCCGCCACAAACTTCCCGAACAACAATGAAGGCATGGCGGCCATGGACGACATGCGCGCGGCCTTTGTTGACCTCTTCATGCATGGCAAGGCCGATAGCTTGCCGCCGGTGCAGGCGCTTGGCCTGTTCTATGACTTCATCGAACTGACGCCGATTGGCGCCGATGGCGACGAGATGATCCGGCGCATGGCCGACCGTCTGGTGAAGGTCGATCTGCTCGGCCCCGCCGCTGATCTCCTCAATTACCAGGTCACCAAGCGCCTCGACGGCGTAGCGCGGGCCCAAGTCGCGACACGGCTCGCCATGGTGCAGTTGATGGACCACAAGCCGCAAGCCGTGCTCGACACGCTGCGCACCACGCAAATCTCCACCCTGCCCGATGAGGTCAGCCATGAACGGCTTTTGATGGAAGCCAGGGCGCTCACCGAGCAGAAGCATTTTGATCGCGCCCTCGATCTCATCGGAGTCGATCAACAGGCCGATACGGTCGCGCTGCGTGCAGAGATCTATTGGAAGAGCGGCAACTGGCCTGTGGCAGCGCAGAAGGCCGAAGAATCGCTCGGTGAACGCTATAAGGACGACAAGCCGCTGACCGATTCCGAGCGCCAGATCGTGATGCGCGCGGCTGTTGCCTATTCGCTCGCGGGCGATCAGCAAAGCCTAGACCGCTTGCGCAACAATTTCTGGGCCAAGATGAAAGCCAGCCCCGACGGCAACGGCTTTGCAGTGGTCACCGAGCGCATCGATCTGCAAGGTGTTGCCTTCCGCGATGCCGCCGCCAAGGTCGCCTCGGTCGATACGCTGAAGGCCTTCATGCTGGATTATTCCAAGCCGCTGACGCGCTGATCAACACCTGGACAGACTCCCTTCAAAAACCGCGAGGGATTGATTCCGGCTTTCGCGATTTTTCTGCCCCCTCCCCTATTTCAGTGGGAATAGCGATGCGCGGTCGGCGTATTAGGCTGTAATGCCCTGACGACCTAAACCTCGTCTCCTCCAGCAAAGTCAAACAGCGTTAGTGGGGTGAGAAGCGATTGTAGCAATGACGAGAGGCGACTAAGACAAGCCCGAAATCTCCTCGGCGGCGCGTATGAAATTCTATGATCTCGATCTGGTGCCTGGGCGCGATTGCGGGGATTGCACCATCTGCTGCACGGTGATGGCGATCGACCGGCCAGAAATCCAGAAAAGAGCGGGCGTCACCTGCCGCCATTGCAGCGACCAGGGCTGCGCCATCTATGACGCCCGCCCTCAGCTCTGCCGCGATTTTCATTGCGGCTGGCGCCAGCTTCCTATCCTGGCAGAGAGCTGGCGGCCGGATATTTCGGGCGTCTTTACGGAAATCGAAGTGATCGAGGACGAGACCGCAATCAGCCTGGTCTTGATCGGAAATCCCTTGAAGACCATCCGCCAGAGCTGGTTCCTGGATTTCATTATCACCGGTGTGGAAGGCGGCGTGCCGCTATATTTAGGCCTGCCGGGACCGGATGGCTTTCAGGGCGCCAGCCTTCCCATCACCACCCGCCAGATGGCCGAGGCCGCCGCGACCAGCCGCGCCGCGGTGAAAGTGCTGCTCGAAAAAGAGCTGAAACGGCTCACGGCACATGAATTCGAACCCAGAACCTTTGCCTATAGCGGCAAGGATTTCGGGCGATGACCTGCCCCCGCCGACCGTCGGGCGCATATTTGCCTCTGTAAAACTTACAAACCTATTGCGCGAATTCCCGCAAAACCTGCGTTTTCCCAGTCTGGTCAAACACCTATGCGCCATTTAGAGCGATACCGGTTTACCACTTCTCCAGCACTTATCCGCATTATCCCGCCAAAGCGGTGTAGGGCAGTATGCGGTTCAAAAAATCCAGCCTGGAACGGCAATTCCTGATGATCGTCGGCCTTGGACTGCTACTTGCGACCGCGGGTATCGCGCGGCTTGCCTGGTGGTCACAAACCAAAGCGATTGAGGATCGGCTACACAGCCTCTCGGCCAACGAGATGCAATCGCTTGATGCGCTGGTCAATGCGGCGATGCTGGCACGGCTTTCCGATTCCAACAATGTGGCGCTCAACGTCTTCGATGGCTGGTTCGCCCAGCGCAATGCCGATTATCCCGGTGCCTTGTGGAGCGCCTGGAACACGCCCATGGCCGAGGTGGTGGCCAAGACCGATCCTCAAAAGAAGATCAAGCGCACGCGCGACACTATCGATGAAGAGGTGATCCGCACCAAGGCGCCGGTGGCGCGATTTGTGGGAGACACATACCGCTTCTCCACCCCTGTGATTCTGGGCGGCACCAAAGCGACGGCGCGGGCCGAATGCTATGCCTGCCATGCCGCACCGATGGGCCAGAACAAAGGCGATGTCATCGCGGTGTTTTCCTCCAGCCTTTCGGCCAAGAAGGACCTCGCCGAGCGCGACCAGAATGTGAAAATGCTGGTGATGGGCGCGGTGAGTTTTTCGCTTCTTCTGCTCATCGCCATCAAGCTGACGTTCAAGACCGTGGTCGCCCGCCCCTTGGAACGGATGATCCGCGCCATGACGGCGCTGGCGGGCCGCGATACGAGCTATGAGGTGCCGCATTTAAACCGCAGCGATGAGATCGGCCAGACCGCGCGCGCCGTGCAGGTGTTCAAAGAAAGCATGATCGAAACCCAACGCCTGACACAGCAGGAAAAGGCCGAGCAGGCAGCCAAGGTGAAGCGGGCGCAGCATCTGGAAGACTTGACCCAAAAATTCCAGGCCTCCACAGGCTCGATGGTGGAGCAACTTTCCGAAGCCGCCTCTGAGCTAAAGACCGCCGCCAAGGCGATGCATGACACGGCGGAAAAGGCGAGCCGCCATTCGCTGAGCGTGGCCGAGGCGATCGATACCGCGTCGGAAAACGTCAATGCGGTGGCAGCTTCCACCGAACAGCTCACCGCCTCCATCGACGGCATCCGCAGCCATGTGAAACAGGCTGCGACCATCGCAGGCCGCGCCGTCAACGAAGCCCAGCAGACCGACAGCATCGTGCAGACGCTCTCCAGCGCCGCCGCCAAGATCAGCAATATCGTGGAGATGATCGGCACCATCGCCAACCAGACAAACCTGTTGGCGTTGAATGCGGGCGTGGAAGCGGCCCGCGCAGGCGATGCGGGACGCGGCTTTGCCGTGGTGGCCGCCGAAGTGAAGCTGCTCGCCAATAAGACCGCCGAGGCGACGCGCGAGATCGCCACGGAAATCCGCCAGATTCAGGAATGGTCAGGTCAGGCCGTGACCGCGATCAACAGCGTGGGCGGCACCATCCGCGAAATCAGCGACATCGCGTCGGCGATCGATGGTGAGGTGGAACAGCAGCGTCTCGCCACCCAAGCCATCGCCAAGAACGCGCAGGATACCGCGCATAAAACGAGCGAAGTGTCGCGCAACATCAACACGGTGCGCGCGGCCTCGGAGGAAACCGGCGAAGTCTCCGAACAGGTGCTGGGCTCCGCCGGACATCTCGCCGAGCAGTCCGATCAGCTTTCCGCCGATGTGAACAGCTTCATCAAACAAATCGGCGCGGCGTAAGCGGCTGCTTCTCCTCCCCAAGGCATCTCATCCCGGACGCGTCCGCACCAATCCTGGTATTGGCACATGGGACGCGATCCGGGATCAACTTCGACGCTGTCCAGATTTCCTGTTGGGTCCCGGGTCTGACAACATCGCGCGGTGCGCAGTCCTGCTCGCCCGGGATGACAAATGGAGTTGATCTGACTGGGCGTTCTTCAACTCACCGCCCCAGCTTCACCGCTTTGCCGTCGCTGCCCAGCCCCGGCTTGAGGCCCATCAGCTTTAGCACAGTCGGCGCGACGTCGATCATTTCCACCCGCGGCAGGACTTTGCCTTTCGCGATGCCTGGGCCCCAAGCGTAGAAAATCGCATGCATGGCTTCCACATCCGGTTTGAAGCCGTGCTTGGAGTTGAACCATTTATTCTGAGGTTCATAGACCACCGGGCCGGAGACGTTCTCCTCGGCCTTGGCATCGGCTTCTTTCATGATTTCCGGACCTTCGAAATCATAAGGCGGGCGTGTGATGAGCAGAATGTCGCCGACGCGCGCGCTCGTGCCGATATGGGCATAGGAAGGAAAATGACCCTTCTCATAGGTCTCAAAAACATCGCTATAGGTTTTCAGCGCCGCAAGGATGGCGGCCTTATCCTGACCGGGCTTTAGATAGAGCATTGCCGAGCCGGAACCATAGGCGACATCAGCCTCGAAATGATGCTGTGCTCTGAGCTTGCCGAGATTGATGACCTTTTCGACTTTGGTCATGCCATGGTCAGCGCCAATGATCAGGGTGGGCTTGCGCGCCGCAGGCAAGGCTTGCAACGCGGCGATCAGTTTTCCGACCACCGCGTCGGCCTTGGCCACGACCGCTTTGGTCTTATCGCCATGCACGCCATCGCCATGGGCGACCGAGTCCGGATAGTCGAAGTAGAGCGTGACCAGACGGGTGCCGCCATTCAGGGCCGCGACCGCCTTGGCGATGATGGTGTCGTCACTATCATGCTGGGACCAGGGTACTTCCTCATTGATCACATCCGCGGTGGGGCCAGTCTTGCTCGACCAGCGGCCGACGATATTGAACGCAGCGGTCGAAACACCCTGGCGCTTGGCCGCCTGCCAGAAGGTTTCGCAGCCGGTACGCCAAGCCGCGTCGGCGCGATCCATCTTGGTGCCGTAAGCGCCCAGCGTGGGATCGAGAAACTCATTGGAGACGATGCCATGATGGGCCGGCCAGCAGCCGGTGGCAAAGCTGGTATGGTTCACCATCGACAATGTCGGGAAGACCGGCACGAGATGACGTGAGGAAACCCCTTCGCGGGCGAGGCGATCAAAATTAGGCGTCACCACCCCTTCCATCATGAAGGGTGAGAAGCCATCGAACAGCACCACCACGGTTGTACGGCTGTCTGCGAGCGCGGGTGCGGCAAGCAGCAGGAAAACAGCAAAAAGATATTTCATGCGGCGCATGCGAGGCCTCTGTACTTGTAATGATGGGGGGATATACCCCTCACTTTCGCTCCGTAAGCCCTTAGCGCTCCGATTCGACATTGGTGCGACAAACACCGCCTTCAAGGAGACCAAGATGCCTATTTCCGTCGTCGGCTATGCGGCCGCCTCGCCTACTTCCGATCTCGCGCCCTATAGCTTCGAGCGCCGCGATCCCAAGCCGGATGATGTGGTGATCGATATTCTTTATTGCGGCGTGTGCCATTCCGATCTGCACACCGCGCGCAACGACTGGGGCGGGACACAATATCCCAACGTGCCCGGCCATGAGATCGTCGGGCGCGTGATCGAGGTCGGCGGCGCGGTGACCAAATTCAAGGCGGGCGACGCGGTGGGCGTGGGCTGTCTTGTGGATTCCTGCCGCGAATGCGAGCCTTGCCAGCACGGTCAGGAGAATTACTGCGAGAGCAAGGTCTTCACCTATAGCAGCATCGACAAAGACGGCGCGCTTACCCAGGGCGGCTATTCCACTAAGGTGGTCGTCTCTGAACGCTTTGTCTTGAAGCTGCCCGAAGGCATGGATCTGAAAGGGGCCGCGCCGCTTCTCTGCGCCGGCATCACCACCTATTCGCCGCTACGCTATTGGGGCATTTCACGCGGCGACCGCGTGGCCGTGACCGGGCTTGGCGGGCTTGGCCATATGGCAATCAAAATCGCAAAGGCGATGGGCGCCGAAGTGACCCTCTTCTCGCGTTCGCCCGGCAAGGAAGCGGATGCCCGCCGCCTTGGCGCGGATAACGTCGTGATCTCCACCGATGCCGCTGCCATGGCGAAGGTGAAGGGACGCTTCTCCTTCATCTTGGATACCGTACCGTATGATCACGATCTCAACCCTTATATTCCCACCCTTTCGGTGGACGGCACGCTGGTGCTGGTAGGCTATCTCGGTCCATTGGGCTCACCGCTCAACACCGCGCCGCTGGTCCTGGAACGCAAGGCCGTCGCGGGTTCATTGATCGGCGGCCTGCCGGAAACCCAGGAGATGCTCGATTTCTGCGGCGAACATAACATCGCCGCCGATGTCGAAATGATAGCTATGCATGAGATCAACGAGGCTTACGCGAGGATGCTGAAGAGCGACGTGAAGTACCGCTTCGTCATCGACATGGCGAGCTTGAAGGGATGATTTGACCAAAGCTGCCGCGCATTCCGTTCATTTAGACAGGGTGCGCGGCGCTTAAGCCGCAATCAGAGATTCAGGTGTAACAACCCTTTTGAGATCGATTGTATTTTTTTAGACAGACAACCCTCAAAATCTGTCGAAAGAGCCCGGAAATATACGCAAAGCGCGAAGAACTGTGCGAAGTATCTGCGCCGAAAACCCCACGCGATCCGACCCTCGCGTCTCTGCGCTGCGTATGTATGCCAAACAATTCGAAGTTCGAGCTCGAAGCAAAGTATTTTCAGGACATGCCGGTCTATTGGCTGGTGCGCCAGTTGGCCGATCGCTGGTCTTTGCCGGTCATTGCTGAGCTGTGCCGCGGCACGCAGCGCTTCTTAGAGTTGAAGCGCGCCCTGGAACCTGTATCAAAACGGATGCTCACCCTCACTTTGCGAAGGCTGATGGCGGCTGGGTTTGTCGAGCGCCATATGCAGGACACCAATCCACCACAGGTGAGCTATGCGCTGTCACCGCTGGGGCATTCGCTGGGCGAGGCGCTGAAATCCCTCAACGCCTGGACCAAGCTGCATCACGCGACCTTCGCGGCCGCGCTGAAAAGAGATCAGCGCGCCAGCGACCAGGATTTGTAAGCGGCCACGATCTCGGCATAGATCTCGCGCTTGAACGGCACGATGAGATCCAAAAGCTCATCCACCTTGGCCCAGCGCCATTCGGCGAATTCCGGCTCATGGCGGGTAAGATCGATATCGCTGTCTTGGCCTAGGAAGCGCAGCACGAACCAGGACTGCTTCTGGCCGCGATATTTGCCATGCAGCGCCACGCCGAGAAGATGCGGCGGCAGATCATAGGCAAAATCGCCCGGCAGGCGGCCGATGATTTCCGCCTTGTCAGTGCCGACCTCTTCGCCGAGTTCACGCATGGCGGCTTCTTCATCCGCCTCGCCCTTATCGACGCCGCCTTGCGGCATCTGCCAGCTTTCCACCGTCTGATCGATGCGGCGGCCGACAAACACCTCGCCAGCCGCGTTCAGGAGCATGATGCCCACGCCCCGGCGATAGGGAAGGTCTTCGGCTTTCACGGTTTTCATGATGGACGACGCTGCTATTTCTTTTCCGGCGCGACTATTGCCGAAACCGGCGCCAGAACAAAGCCCCGTCCTGCAAGCCCGCGCGACCAGAGCAGAACCCGCTCCATGGTGACGGGATAGGATGAGCCATAGCCCGCAGCAGAACCTTTCGCCCGCGCTTCTGCCTCAAGATCGGCGAGGCGATGATCGATCTCCATCGAGGCCTGGATAGAATCGATGGCTTGACTGGCACCCACCACCGGCGCACCGAGGCGGCCCCCCACATCCTTGGCGACGGAATGGTTGGTGGTGCCATTGTCGAAGAACAAAAGCCCGCGCCGCATCAGATAGGTGAGCATCGGTTCCACCGAACCGCTTTCGGAGAGGAAGCGCCCGCCGAGAAGATTGGTGACGCCCACATAGCCGGTCATGCGCGACAAGGACCAGGAGAGGCGCTTGGTGTTGCCTTCCTCACCCACCGAGGAGCGCAAGGTGTATTGGCCCGGATCGGAATCGGGAAAATCATAGGGCTCCATCGGCACCTGGAGCAGCACTTCATGGCCCTTCTGGCGCGCCAGTGCCACCCAGCGCTGCACATCGACGGCGTAGGGAACAAAGGCCAGGGTCACTTCGCGCGGCAGATTGTTGATCGCGGCCTCGGTGGCGCGCGCCGACATGCCAAGCCCGCCGACCACAATGGCGATGCGCGGACGATTTCCGCCCGCCACCGCACCCGCATAAGCGCGCATCGGCATCAGGCCGGTATCGGAAATGCGCGGGATGAACCCATCCGGCGTTTTCTCGAGCAGGGCAGGGTTGGCGACATTCGGCCCGCCGGTGAGCGGGGGCAGGGCGACCGGCGGCGCGGCGACGGCTTCCTGCACCGCGATGGCGGGCTGGGGCGGCGGCAGCGCGGCGAGGGCGGACTTCTCGGAGGGCGACAGATCGGCGGGGACGATCCCGCCCGCGGGGGTCTCGAACACTTGCGGCAGGGGCGGGGCGGGTGCGGGTTTTTCCGCAGCGGCGGTTTTGGCAGGGGTGGCCAGCTTCTCGATGGCGGCGGTGATGATTTGCGGCGCGCTTTCGGCATGGCCGAAAAGCTCAACCCAGAGGACGATCCCGCTGAGGAGGAAAATGAGCACGAGCCAGCCCAAGCCCAGAACGAGGGCGGCTCGTTTCCCGGTCGTGCCTATGGCTGCCATGGCATTAGGTTAAGCGCCTTCATGGTTTCACCCCAGTTAAGATTAAGGCCGGAAACGGACATTTCCGGCCTTTTCTCGCTGATGTGGGGCTGGCTAGTGGGCCTGGGGGGCTGGTGCCTTGGCCTGAGCCATCGCCGTCTTGCCGTGGAGCATATCCAGCGCATAGGAGAGCTGGAAATCCTCGACCTTCTTGCCCGCGGGCGGACGGATGATCGACTGTTCCTGCTTCTTCTTTTTGGCCGCGTCTTCGTTGACGAGGTGGCCCGGCAGATCGGCTTCCGATGGACGCTCGATCTTGGGGGCGTTCTCTTCCGAGCCCTGGGCGACCGCGATATTCGGCACGATGCCTTCGGCCTGAATGGAACGGCCCGAGGGGGTGTAGTAGCGGGCCGTGGTCAGACGCAGGGCGCCGCCGCCGTCACCGAGCGGAATGATGGTCTGCACCGAGCCTTTGCCGAAGCTGGTCATGCCGACGATGGTGGCGCGCTTGTGATCCTGCAGGGCGCCCGCGACGATTTCGGAGGCCGAAGCGGTGCCGGCATTGACCAGAACCACGATCGGCTTGCCCTCAGTGATATCGCCCGCCTTGGCGTCATAACGCTGGGTATCTTCCGGGTGACGGCCACGGGTGGAGACGATCTCGCCCTTCTGCAGGAAATCGTCGGACACCTGCACCGCCTGATCGAGCAGACCACCCGGGTCATTGCGCAGATCGACGACATAGCCTTTGAGGCCCGAGCCAATCTGCTTCTTCAATTCGCGCACGGCCTTTTCGAGACCCTTGGAGGTTTCCTCGTTGAAGGCGCTGATGCGGATGTAGCCGATATCGCCTTCGCGATGCCACTTCACGCTATCGACATGGATGACGGCGCGGGCAAGCTGCACATCGAAGGGTTTCTTTTCGCCCTGGCGCAGGATCGTCAGCGTCACCTTGGTGCCGACTGGCCCGCGCATCTTGTCGATGGCGTCATTGAGGCCCAGGCCTTGGATGGAATCGCCATTGATCGACGCGATGTAATCGCCCGTCTTCAGCCCGGCCTTGGCGGCGGGCGTATCATCGATGGGAGAGATCACTTTGATCAGCCCATCTTCCATCGTCACTTCGATGCCGATGCCGCCGAATTCGCCTTTGGTCTGGATCTGCATGTCGGCAAAAGCCTTAGCGTCCATGTAGGAAGAATGGGGATCAAGGCTCGAGACCATGCCGGCGATGGCGCCGCTCATCAGCTCCTGGTCCTGGACCGGGCGGACGTAATTCTCGCGTACCTTCTCATAAGCGTCGGAAAAGAGGTCGAACTGTTTGTAGATATTCGAGTTATTGGCGCCTTGGGCCTGGGTCAACACCCCGGCCATGGCAATCGCGCCGATACCCATCCCAAGAGCCAGTACGCCAAGCGACTTCATCTATTTCGCCTTCCTGAGCACGACGCCGATAAAAGGGGCGGGGTTCATCCCTCGTCCGTTCTGTCGTAATTCAAAATATAATCTAGGCTCGTGGTCAAATTTCGACATGCGGCCGACCGGTTCACCTAGGAGGACGTCGTCGTTCAGATGCACATCCAACCTGTCGAGCCCTGCCAATACTAGATGGTAGCCAGCGCCGATTTCCAAGATCAATACGTGGCCGACCCTAGAAAACTGACCTGCAAAGATTATCTTTCCGTCAGCCGGGGCGACCACGGGACTTCCCGCGCTCGCAAGATAGGTGACGCCCGGCGCCGTGGGGCCGCCAACGCCGTCAACACCGCCCGGGCGCACCGGCCCAACCACCGGCGGAATGAACTGCAGACGCCCGCCGCGCCCAGCGGAAGCGGCGTTAACTGTCACAACGGGTTGTGCCTTTTGAGCCAATGCCGCCATTTGCGCCACTTTTTGTAACAGGACTCCCAGATTTCCCGCCTGCGCTGCAATCGTATCCAGCTTCGCCTTTAGAACTCCATAACGCTCTGCCGCCTCTTGGGCTTCCTGGCGCTTTACGCTCAGAAGCCCATCAAGTTCGATCTTGGCGCCAGAAAGTTGCGCGGCGTTTTTTGCGGCTTCCGCGCGGCGGGCCACGAGCGCCTTGCGGGTCTGCTCGATGGTGGTGATGCGACGGGAGAGATCAGCGGCCTTGGTATAGATGTCGGGTAAAGAAGCGCCGATCAGCATGGCGCTGCGGCTGGCCGAGAGCGCATCACTCGGCCGCACCGCCATGGCCGGCGGCATGTCGTGCTGCAGCCGTTCCAGCACGGCCAGGAGCTTGGAGACCTCTACCCGGTCGTGGACAAAGCGGGCTTTGAGCGTGGTGTATTCAGCGGAAAGGCGCGCCACCTCGGCATCGAGGCGCAGTTTCTCCCGCTCCAGATATTCCACCTTGGCGGCGGCATCGATCAGCTTTTGCTGAAGCTCAGCGGCCTCTTTGGCCAAAGCCTCGGAGGTGGTGCGCGCGGTATCGACCGCAGGCTTATCCTTGGCGATCTCGCCAGACAGCGTCTTGTACTGATCGGCGGTGGAGGGCTGTTTCAGGTATTCGGAAAGGGGAACGGCCCCTTTCATATCCGTGATGCCATCCGATGCGGGAGGCACGGGTGCGGAAGGCACCTTTTCAGCCTGGGGCGCGGAAATTCTTTGCGCTTGCGGGGCTGGCCGGGGCTTGGGCCGCGGAATATGGGCGCCATAGGCCGAAACGGCACAGCAAGGCGCAAAGGCGACCGCCGCCAGAGCAGCGATCGCCAATCCGAACGAAAGCCGGTTAGGCCTTCTTAGTCTGTGCTTTGACCGCGTTGATGCGCCGCTCAAGCTCCGCCGGGTCTCCCAGGAATTTCGCATCCGCGGCTTTCCAATCCGCGGTGAGACGATAGGCCTTCGGAATACCGGTCGGCAAATCGACATCGATGATGTCGTTGTCGCTCACGCCTTCGAGGTACTTCAAGAGGGCGCGCAGAGAATTACCATGGGCGGCGATAATAACCCGCTTACCCGCCTTCAGATCCGGCAGCACGGCGTTTTCCCAATAGGGCATGACGCGGGCCAGAACGTCCTTCAGGCTTTCCGACTTCGGCAGCTCGGCCGGATCGACATCCTTGTAGCGGCGATCATGGGCCGGGAAATCAGCCGAGGAGGTTTCGACCGGCGGCGGGGGAACATCATAAGAGCGGCGCCAGATTTTGACTTGGGCTTCGCCGAACTTCTCCACCGCTTCGATCTTGTTGGCACCCTGGAGCGCGCCGTAATGGCGTTCGTTCAAGCGCCAATGCTTCTTCACCGGAGTCCAGACGGCATCCATCTGGTCGAGCGCCAGATACAGGGTCTGGTTGGCGCGGGTCAGAAGCGAGCAATGGGCGACGTCGAATTCAAAGCCGTCATTCTTCAGCGTCACGCCGGCCGCTTTGGCTTCTTCGACGCCCTTTTCCGAAAGGCGGCAATCACGCCAGCCGGTGAAGAGATTGAGCTTGTTCCACTCGCTCTCACCATGCCGCACGATGACAAGCTGGTAGTCTTTATATTGGGACATCGCGTTCCATCCGAGAATTCCGGGGCTGTTTTAGCGTGCTGAGGATGCTTGGGAAGCGATTTCACGCGCCCTGGGCGGTTCGCCGCGGCAGAGGGAAAAATGACACCGGTCCCAACACGGGTCGCGTGTAGCGGGGGCGCAGGCAATTTGGGGATGCGCAGAGCGGCACAGGCCCTCTAGGCCAAAGTTACCGGGAAGAACCTGCCTAGGGTTTTGGGGGCGGCGAGCAGGCCATTGATTTTATAGGGAATTTTTCCGCCTTGGCGCGGCATGAAACTGGCAAGAGAGGGTGGGACCAGTCAGGTGGAACCATGTCCAGCGTCCGTAAAATCGTTTCTACCCTCGTCTTCGCCGCCCTCACCATCACCAGCTTCCAGCCCGCGCTGGCGCTGTCCCGGGTGAAGGATCTGGTCGAGGTCGAAGGCATTCGTGAAAACATGCTGGTGGGCTATGGCCTGGTGACCGGCCTGAACGGCACGGGCGACTCCCTGAAAAACGCCCCCTTCACCCAGCAGACCATCCAGACCATGCTGGAGCGGATGGGCGTCAATACGCGCGGCCAGACCATGCAGACCAAGAACACCGCCGCGGTGATGGTCACAGCCAAGCTGCCCGCCTTTGCCTCCACCGGCAATAATATCGACGTTTCGGTCAGCGCCATGGGCGATGCCAAATCGCTGCAAGGCGGCACCTTGCTCGTCACCACCCTGTTCGGCGCCGATGGGCAGATTTATGCCCTGGCCCAGGGGCCGGTCGCGATCGGCGGCTTTTCGGCCCAGGGCGATGCCGGTTCGGTGACCCGCGGCGTGCCGACGGCTGGCCGCATACCTAATGGCGCGATTGTCGAGCGCGAGATCGGTTTCAACCTCGCCGCCGAACGCAGCCTGAAGCTTTCTTTGCGCAACCCGGACCTGACCACGGCGGCGCGCATCGCCTCTGCCGTGAACACCTATGTCGGCAGCCCGGTTGCGGTTGCCTCTGACCCGGCCACGGTGCGCCTTGCCATTCCCGCCGATTACAAGGGCGGCGTGGTCGGCATGCTGACCGATATCGAACAGGTGAAAGTCGCTACCGATCAATCCGCCAAAGTCGTGGTCAATGAAGCCACCGGCGTGATCGTGATGGGCTCTGATGTGCGCATCTCTACCGTCGCCATCGCCCAGGGCAATCTCACCATCAAAGTCACCGAGACGCCGGAAGTGAGCCAGCCTGGCCCGCTCTCCAATGGCACCACGCAGACCATGCCGCGCACCAAGATCGATATCGACGAAGGCAAGGGCAAGCGCATGATCGTGATGAAAGAAGGCGTCTCGCTGCAGAACCTCGTCGATGGTCTTAATGCCCTTGGCGTCGGCCCGCGCGACATCATCTCCATTCTTCAGGCCATCAAGGCCGCCGGCGCCCTGCAGGCGGAAATCCAGGTGATCGGATGACAATGGACATCTCAGCTCCTGCTACCACAGCCCAGCTCGGCGGCGCGGTCAAAGCGCCTGCCGCCACCAAGGACACGGCGCGGGCCCAAAAAGCCGCCCAGGATTTCGAAGGCGTCTTCCTCACTCAGATGCTGGGGCAGATGTTCTCCGGCCTTTCCACCGACGGACCTTTCGGCGGCGGGCAGGGCGAAGCGATGTTCCGCTCGCTGATGCTCGACGAATACGGCAAGCAGCTTTCCAAGCAAGGCGGCATTGGCCTTGCCCCGCATATTACCGCTGAACTCTTGAAGCATCAGGAAGCCAGCACTTCGGGCCAGGCCGCGCCCACACAAGGAGCCACGCCATGAATCCAGAGACCGAAAAGCTCGAACGCATCATCGTAATGGCTGAACGGCTTTATGAAGCGCTCGAAGGCGATATCGCGGCCTTGAAAGCGGGCCGCCCGCAGGAGATGCGCTCGCTCGACCCCGAAATCGAAAAGCTGACGATGCTCTATAGCCGCGAGGTCACCAATATGGACCCGCAGCGCACCAAGGCCGCGCCGAGCGAAATCAAGAAGCGCCTGATCGCCGCCACCTCGAAATTTCGCGACACGCTGAAAATGCATCAGCGCCTTCTGGTGCGCGTGAAGAATGCGAGCGAAGGCCTGATCAAGGCGGTGGCCAATGAGGTGGATCGCCAGCATGCCCCGCAAGTGACTTACGCCCCCGCCAGCGCCAATTACAAGAAGAACCCTGTGGCGATGATCTATAACGGCGTGATCTGAGCCGCGAAAAAGTTTTGGTGGAGGGAAGCGGCGCCAGGGAGACCTGGCGTCGTTTTTCTTTGTGTGCGGGAATCTATTCGGGAATCTATTTAAGTGCCGTCTGTTGGGACGAAATCTCAGGTCGACAGGATGGCGAGGGCAAGGCTCGCATCGGTTTTGACCTTCGCACTATAGGCCGCGGCGGCCGCCGACATCGCAGTCTGATTGCCCAGCGGACCCGAGGAGGGCAGCGAGACCTGATTGCTCTTTTGATAGATGCTTTGAATGTTGCCGAGCACGCTCAACAACTGCGCGCGCGCCGCCGAGGCGCTGGTGGTTGTTCCCACGGAGAGATTGGAGACCAAACCGAGCGCGTAACTTGAAGTCGAGGTGGAGCTGGTGCTCGAACTCGAGGAGGAACTCGAAGCTGCCGGTTTGGAAAGGGTTTGCGGCGTGATGCCGAGGCGGCCCAGCGCATCGAAATTGGCCGGACCCGCAACCAGCTTGGCGGTGACGCCCGAATTCACTTCCAGTTTCAGCGAGGCGCCGGTCTTGCCATAGACGATCGAGGCTTTGCCTTTGCCGCCGAACTGGGAATTGATCTTGGTGACCAGCGAATTGAGGGTTTCGCCCTTATCGATGGTGACGGTGAAGGTGCGCGCGGCCGTGCCTTCCAGCGCGACCTTGAAGGTATCCCCGGCACGCAAGGTGGTGGCGGTGGTGAGATCGGTGTTCTGCTGGCCCGTGACCTTGCCGGTGGGAAGGCCGAGCGAGTCGAGCACGCTCGAGCCATCTTCATCAATGGCGATATCGGTGCCGACAGACTGCCCATCGAGGCCGCCATATTGGCGGGTCCAAGCGGTATGGCCGCTGGAATCCAGCTTGGCCACGAACATATTGTTGGTGTCGTTTTGCGAGCGGATTTGCCCGGCGAAGGTCTTGTTTGTCGAGCCGGTGAGATAAACCGAACCATCCGAGCCGATGGCGAGACCTTTGCCGGTCTCATCGCCGCTGGTGCCGACATAGCTGACGTAATTGGCGGTGGCGCTCGAACCATTATCGCTGAGCGACATCACAAAGGCATCCGCACCGCCGGAAGAGGCTTGCGCAACCGTTGCGCTCATCGCGGTATTGCGGGTGGCGCCGGAGACATAGATCGTTCCATCCGAGCCCACCGCGAGATCGCCGAGCGAACCGCCTTTGAGATCGCCGAGATCCTGGGTCCAGGCTGCAGGTTTTGTGGCATCACCGCCGGTATATTTGCTCACCACAGCGCGGCCATCCTGCACCGAGGCGACCAGAAGATCGCCCGAAGAGGTCATCGCGGTGGCTGCTACACTATCGCTGCCCGACGTGCCGAATTGCTGGCGATAGACGATTTTGCCCTGGGCATCGAGTTTGGTGACGTAGGCATCCTGGCCGCCCGCATTGGTCTGGCCAAGGCCGATAAGGCCCTTGGTCTGGCCAGCGATATAGACATTGCCATTGCTATCCACGCTCACCGCATTGGCCGAATTGGCATTGAGGGTGGGAAGCTGGGTGGTCCATTTCTGACTGCCATTGGCGTCATAGGAAATGGCGAAGCTGTCCTGATTGCCGTTCGAAATCGCCGTAGTCGTGAGCTGGGCGGTGGTCGACCCCACCACCACAACACCGCCCTTGGGATTGAGGGTCAAAGACCCTGCGGTAGCCGTTCCGGCACTGCCCACCAGTTCCGACCACAGCGGTTTGCCGGCGGAATCATATTTGGTGAGATAAACGTCCTGCGAGCCCTGATTGAGCTGATTGCCGATGTTCCCCGCGGCATTGCCGAGCATGTAGACGTTGCCGCTCGAATCCACCACGGTCGAGATCGCCGTAGAAGAGCCCGCGCCCGTCGACGAGCTGACCGACATGGTCTGCGCGTAATCGACGGAGGGGTCGCTGAGATTGGAGAGCTTGGTCAAACGGCCCTGGGAATCGACGCCTTGGGTGGACGTGGCTTTATCAAGGCCGGTGGTGCCGGAGATATAAAGCGCCGCATCGGTCTTGGCCGCCGAGAGCGACACCTGCTCGACGCCGCCCGGCACGATCTGCATTGAATACTGCGCCGCCGCCTTGCTGGTGGAAGTGCCATCTTCCGTGCCTGCAACAAGGGTCTTCCTGAAGCGGGTGGCGAGGCCTGCCGCATTGAGCTGATCGTTCACATAGGAAACGATGTTGCCCATGGTGAGGTCGCCCTGGACCTTGGAAAGGTCGATCAACACCGGCGTGGTCGTGTCGCCCTTGGTGACGGTGACCGTGAAACTGTCGGATTTGGAAACGCCGGGCAGCGCATTGTTGACGGTATTGCCGCTCGCCAAAACCGTGCCGGTGTAATCGAAACTGGCTGTCGCCACCGCCGCCGAGGAGGTGACCGTGGCAGAGGGTGTTTGGGCTTGCACCGTGAACTGATTGAAACTGGCGCTCGAAATATATTTCTGGATTTCCGTGAGACCGGCCTGGAAGCGCGAATTGAGGCCCGCGCGTTGCGCATCGGTGACCCCGTCGCGCTTGGCCATCACCGCAAGATAGGAAAGATTGTTGACCGCGTTATAGAGCGCGAAGAGCTTCTGGTTATCCTGCTCCATCTTGGTATCGGTCGAATTGCCACCCGAAAGGGGCACTTTCGACGTATCCATGAAGCTTGTCTTCCACGAATTGCTCGTGCTGCTGAATTGTGCCAGCGCCATAACCGCAGCATCGCGCGCTTCCTGGGTCGGATTCTTCTGAGTCCAGGGCGTCACATCTTTGGCGGTGGCGCTGTTCTTTTTTGCAGCCGCCGTCATCGACGACTGCGCCGAAGTGGCGTTGGCGCGCGTCTGCGTGAGCTGGCTATTGTAGTAGTTCACCAGCAACGACGTATCCAATCCGGTGACAAACCCGGCCACGCGCGTAAAATCCCTTAATCCCAAGGCCATTCTGGCCTATTTCCTGTTAATGGCAGCTTAATTCGCCAACGTGCTTAGCACTTCCTTAAGCGCGGACAGGCGAGTTTGGGGCATGGATTTCTACGCGCAAGGATTGAAGCTTTCAGCCGCTGGCGAGCACGCGCGCGCCATCGAGGCTTTTGAGCGCGCCCTTGGCGCCAACCCTTCCGACGGACGGGTTCTTTTCGCCCTCGGCAACACCGCTCGCGCCTTGGGCATGGGCCAGGCGGCGGAAAACTTCTTTCGCCAGGTGCTTTTAGCCGAGCCGGGACGGACAGAAGCACTCGTCAACCTCGCCTCGCTCCTGCGCCAATTGGATCGCCATGGCGAAGCGGAAGCCCTCTTGCGTCCCGCTTTGGAACACAATCGCGCTGACGCCGATCTTTTGCTGGCCTTGGGCAATACGCGCCGCGAACAAGGCGCGCTGGATGACGCGCTATCACTCTATCGTGAGGCCTTGGTTTGCCGCCCGGGTTTCCTGGCGGCGCTGGTCAATCTCGCCGATATGCTGGCCGAAGGCGGCCATGAAGACGAAGCGCTGGCGCTTTATGATCAAGCCTTGAAGGCGGGTAATAACGCTGCCACGGCACAAGCGCGGCTGAACCGGGCCGTGCTGCATCTGGCGCGCGGCAATTTCAAAGACGGCTGGCGCGATTATGCCGCCCGCATCCAGGTGCCGGGCAAGGTGCCGCAAGCAGATCACGGGCTGAAGCGCTGGAGCGGCGAGAGCTTGAAGAAAACCCGCCTGCTGGTCACCACCGAGCAAGGCGTGGGCGACCATCTGATGTTCGCAAGCGTGCTGCCTTCCCTGATCGCCCGGGCCGAAGCCGAAGGCGGCAAGATCATTCTTGAATGCGAGAAACGGCTGACGCCGCTTTTCGCCCGCTCTTTTCCCTCTGTGATCTGTCACGATTGGGAGCTGGAACAGCGCCATGACGGGGCCCGCAGCCATTATGGCTGGCTGAAGAAAATCGGCGGCGCCAACGCGTTCATCGAGATGGGCAGCCTGCCGCGCACTTTGCGCAAATCACGCGAGGATTTTCCCGCGCCGCATCGCTATCTCGTGCCCGACGCGGCCGAAGCGCAAAGCTGGCGCGAAGCTTTCGCGGAGCTCCCCAGGCCTTTGACCGGCATTTGCTGGCGGAGCGGACTTTCCGGCGGGGCGCGCAGCCTTGCTTATGCGCCGCTTGAACTTTGGGCTGCCTTTATCCGCGATCTCAAAGGCAGCGTCGTTGTGGTGCAATATGGCGCGCAGGATGCGGAAATCGCGGCTCTGGAAGCGTTCAGCGGGCGCAAGCTGGTGGTGCCGCAAGGCATCGATCAGAAACAGGAGCTCGACCGCGCCACGGCACTGATCTCCGTACTCGATTGCGTGGTCTCAGCGCCGACGGCGGTATCGTGGCTGGCGGCGGGCCAAGGTCTTGCCACCTTCAAGCTGCAGCACGCGCTGAGCTGGACCACCTTCGGGTCCGATAGGGAAGCCTTCGGCCCCTCGGCCAAATTGCTGCTCGCCAAAACGCCGGCTGCCTGGCCTGAGGTCTTCGCCAAAACCAAAGCCGAAATCGATGCGCTTTAGCTGACGGCGCGGTGATGCTCGCGATGGGCGGTGAGCGCAGCCGATAGAGCGGTCGCGACACGGGTGACACCAAGCCCATCGATAGTCATCAACCCGGCGGCGCGCATTTCGCGGCGGCGGGCACTATCGTTCAGCAGCGACCAGACCGCTTGCGCGATGAGCTTATCCTGCGCGCTAAGACCCAAGGAAATGCCCATGCCGGCGCCTTCGAACGCCGCGGCGGCACCGGACTGGCTTTCATTCTGGCTGAGATAAACCGCCGGGATTCCTGCGGCGGCAAGATCATAGGCCACCGGGCCAAAACACACCAAAGCCGCATCGCTGGAAGTAAATTCCGTGGCGAGGCCGTTCGCCCCTTCCACGGTTTCAAAATTGGGCGCAAGGCGCACGATGGAACGCGCCAGCCGGTCGCGATCCTTGCAATCGGCCCCTAGCACAAAACGGGCGCGGAACACGGGATCCAGGCTTTGCAGTGCATTGGCGAGGCGGCCCACCAAGGCGTCGCTGGTGATCACCAGCAAGGACAGAACTGGCGAAGCTGGACGCACGGCGGAACCCGCCGGAGCGTGACCGGAAAGGCTCCATTCCCAGCCGGTATGCACGCGGCATTTCGATCCCGACCAAGTAAGCGCTTGGGCCTGCGGCAGCGGCGGATAAAAGGCTTCGTCACAGGCAAGACGGCGATCGCTATAATCTTCGATCGCAACCTTATAGGCGATGTCGAGCGCTTCGGTATCGCTGCGCGAAAGCCCTTCGCCGCCATCCAACACCAGAATATCGGGATGGCGCGAGAGCGCCGCCATGGGAGCATCAGGGCTCGCCAGGCGTTCCGCCTCGAAACCAGCGGCCTGTACCGCAGCGAGGGCTTGTTCTGAGCCGGTAAGCGCGAAGGTGACGCCGATGCTTTGGCGGTCACGCAAGGCGCGGGCAAGATCAATCATACGTCGGACGCGTGCGGCGCCTGCCTCGCCTTCACTATCACAGCGGATCAGAACCAGCCCGCCTTCCGGCGCAATGCCCTTTTGACGGACATGGGCATTGATCTTGCGCAAGGAAGGTTCACGTTCGAGCAGCAGCAGCAAATCGGCCAGCGTCGCCTCACCCGCCTTGGCATGCAGGCGCTCATGCACCGCTTCCATGAAGGTGAGATCATCTGGCGTATCGACCGAGAGGCGGCCGACTTCCTTGGCGAGCGCGGGATAAGGCTTGGCGCGCGCCACCGGCACGAAATCCATATGCAGGCGGAAATACCCCGCCACATGCTCGCGCGCCACTGGATCCTCGGCGACATCCATCATCAGCTTATCAAGGCCGTGGCGGCTGAAAACGTCGATCCCCTCATGGGCGGTAACGGCGCCTTCCTCGAGCTGCACGAAATCACAGGCCTGATCGAGCATCGCGTCGATGAGATGATCCGTATAGCCCGCATCGATAAACGGCGAATCCGAGCAGACGCGCACGATGACGTCCGCGTCAGTCAATTCGGCGGCGCGGGCAAACCGGGAGAGAACATCGAATTCCGGCCCGCGCACCACGCGTGTGCCTTCGGCCTTACAATATTCGACGAGGGCGTCATCGCGCGGGTTGACGCTGGTCGCGACCACGATTTCGTTGATCCAACGGGACTTTTCGAGGCGGTGCACGACATGCCAGAGCAGAGGCTTGCCCGCGATGGGTTTCAAGACCTTGCCTGGAAACCGTGTGGATCCCATCCGCGCCTGGATAACAGCGACAACGCGCGGGGTTTCAAACTTGTTCATGACCGCCAACTCCCGGACGGGTGTACAATCGCCGGAGACCTGCTGCTGATCCGTTACCAATTGAATGAAAAGCGAGAAAGCTGAAGGAAGGGTTAACTCGCGCGCGTCATACCAAGAAAAGAGTCACCAATTTCCTTAAGCGGTTAGTAACCCTCATTTCCCCAGAATTGCCGGGAAATTTCGCGAGGGCTGAAGATGAGCCGTTCGATCAGCATTGCCGGGCGCAAAATCGGACCGGATCACCCGCCCTATGTCATCGCTGAGATGTCCGGCAATCACAATGGCGAATTGAAGCGGGCCCTGGCGCTTCTCGATGCCGCCAAGGAGAGCGGCGCCGATGCGGTAAAGCTGCAGACCTATCGCGCCGACACCATCACCATCGATGCCTATGGACCGGACTTTATGGTGGAAGGCGGGCTGTGGGACGGACGCCGCCTGTACGAGCTTTACGAAGAGGCGCATACGCCTTGGGAATGGCATGCGGATCTTTTCGCCCATGCCAAAAAAATCGGGCTGACGATTTTTTCGACCCCGTTCGATCCCACGGCCATCGCGCTGCTGCAAAGCCTGGATGCACCTGCGTACAAAATCGCCTCGTCGGAAATCGTCGACCTGCCGCTGATCAAACAGGTGGCGGCGACGGGACGCCCGCTGATCATCTCTACCGGTATGGCCGTGTGGGATGAGATTGCCGAAGCCGTTGAAGCGGCTAAAGCAGGCGGCGCGAGCGAAATCGCGGTGCTGCATTGCGTGGCGGCCTATCCGACCCCGCCGGAAGAAACCAATCTTTCCACCATCGCCGATCTCGCCAGGAAGCTGGACGTGGTGGTGGGCCTTTCCGATCACACCATGGATACGACCATCTCCACCATCGCCGTGGGGCTGGGCGCCAATATCATCGAAAAGCATTTCACGCTCGCCCGCGCCGATGGCGGGGTGGATAGCGCGTTTTCACTCGAACCCCATGAATTGCACCGCCTGGTGCGCGATGTGCGCATCGCCAAGAGCGCGATCGGATCACCGCGCTATCAGCCTGCGCCGTCGGAAGTGAAGGGGCTGAAATATCGCCGCTCGCTTTATGTGGTGGCGGATGTGAAGGCGGGCGAGGTGTTCACACCAGAAAATGTGCGCTCCATCCGGCCTTCCTTTGGCCTGCGCCCGAAATTCCTGGACGCCGTGCTGGGCAAAAAGGCGACGCGCGATGTAAAGCGCGGCGAAGCCTTGGCCGAAGAGATGATCGTGGGCGGGCTATAAAGCGGCGAGCACGTCCGGCAATTCTTCCAGACTCGCGATGACATGCTGCGCCTCATAGCCGGGGCGCGCGATGGCTTTGGCATGGCAGCCGGTCAAGACGCGGATAGTGTGGCCGCCGAGGCGGTTGAGCGGGAGAAAATCCTTGGCTGGATTATCGCCGACATAGACCATATCGCTCCAGGCACATTTCTCGCGGGCGCGGATCAGCTCAAAACAGCGCGGCGAGGGTTTGGCATGGGCGACGCCATAGCAATGGGTAACGTATGTCTTACGAAAGAGCGGCGCGAGACCCAGCGCATCGATCTTTTTCTGCTGCACCAGCTTGTTGCCATCGGTGATGAGATAAAGCGGATGGTTCCGGGCTAACTTGGGCAAAAGTTTCTTGGCAGGCGCGTTGAGGTGGATCTCGGGGGTATGCGCGCGATAGACCGCAAGCGCGCGTTTCACCTCGGCCTTGCTCAGTTTGCCATGGCTTTCCAGCCAAGTATTGAAAATCGCGCCGCGGCCATTTTCATCCAGCAGCTTGCGCAGCATGCGGAAAGAGGCCTTCGCCTCCCAGCCAAAGCGGCGCTCGGCCTCCGCCGCTACGGCGCGAAAGCCGGACTCCACATAAGTCCGCTCGTCATAGAGCGTATCATCGAGATCAAAGATCAGGACCAAAGACATAGATATCGCCTGGAACGCGGATTTGACGGACCTCGCCGGGAACGCGGTCGAAGCTGAGCGCGGCGACACCGCCGCCAAAGGCTTCGGTAAGGCTCCAAGTGAAGCTGTCGAGACCCGCGGCGATGGAGGTGGTGGAGGCGCCACCGAAACGCGGATTGCATTCGATCACCGCGAGTTTTCCGTCCACTACAAAAGCCTGCATCACCACGGGGCCGGAGAGTTCCAGAGCCTCCAGGATGGTTGCGGCGGCTTTTTCGAGACCCGCATCGCGGAAGGTGGTGGTGATTTGGGATTCGCCATCGACCACGCTGTCGCGCCCGCGCAGCACCAGGCCCTTCACTTTATGCGCTTGGTCGAGCCAGGCATCGATGCTGATTTCACGGCCGCGGATCTGCGGCTGATAGATCGGAGCTTCCAATTTTGCGCCATGGGCAAGAGCGGCATCCTTTGAAAGATTGAGGCCAAGCCCGCGCGAACCGGCACCGAAACGCTCCTTCACCACAAAAGGACCATCGCCTTGCGGCGCCTCGAAGGTCGGGATGAAGGGCAGGCCCTTTTCCAGACCAAAACGGGCGAAGGCGAGCTTATCCAGGCAGCGGGTGATGGAAGCGGCGGGCGAGACCAGAACGGCAATGCCTTCTGCCGCAAAGCGCGCCTTCTGTTCCGCCCAGAAGTGGAGTTCGCCATCGCGTGTCGGCAGGATGGCTTTGATGCCGCGTTCCTTGCAGCCCGCGATCAAGCTTTCGACCGCCGCCGCATCGGTGCGGGGCAGACGCCAGAAATCATCGGCGACATAACGCGTCAGCGCGGCCTCGTTCATATCGCCCGCAATCACTTTAATCTCAGGCTTGAGCTTCTTGGCGGCGGTTTGCAACGCCCGCACCAGCGGCACTTTCTTGGAGGCGCTGGTCACCAGCACATTGCCGTAGACCGGCGCGGGCGGGGCGGCTTTCTTGGTTTTCTCAAACGCGATCATTTCTGGGATCGCGTGTTCAAGATCATAGTCAGGCAGCCAGCCAATTGCTTTCTGCCAAGCAGATGTATCGGCGCCAGAGGCTTCGAAGGGGATATCGGCTTCCGCCGTTTCGGCTTCCAGCTTGGGGAAATGCTGGCGCAACACCTCGACCACATCGGCGACGCGGCGCGAACGCCCGGTGCCGAGATTGATGATGCCGCGCACATCGGAGAGGGCGAGGCGGATCAGGCCCTCGGCAGTATCCTTGGCATAGATGTAATCGAAGAGACCTTCGGGGCGATAGACCGTGATCTTCTCGCCGGCGAGCAGCATGCGTATCCAGCGCGAAATCACATCGCGCGAATTGCAGCCATAACCGCGATAGATGCGGGCGCAAGCGGTGGTGAAAGCCTCAGCGCGGAAACCATCGAGGAAACGCAGCTCGATTTCATGGGCCAGTTTCGCCATGCCGGTGAGATTGCGCGGCAGGATAGGATCGGATTCGTTCAGCGTGCGCGGCTTTTCCTGCGCCACATCGAACTGATAGAGCGCTTGATCATAGATGAGATAGGAGGAGGCAAAGACCACCCGCTTCAAGCTGGGCAGATCCTTCGTCACCGTCATCAGATGATGGGAGAGGCGGACATTGTGCCAGAAATTCTCTTCCCAGAAGCCATAGGTCTCGGTCGAGCGCTCGAAAGTGGCGGCGAGATGGATGAAGCAATCCGGCGCAAAGGCGGCAAGCTCGCCTTCGGTGATATGGTTGAGATCACCCTGGCGGTAATGCACCGAAGACGGAAAATGCTCCGGCCTGGGCTTTAAATCGCCGACCATCACCTCGAACCCGCGCGCCACCAGCTTGGGGATCATTTCCCGACCGATGACGCCAGCGCCACCGCTGACAAAAACTTTCCGGATGTTGCTCATTGGGGTTCGCCGTGCGTTTGGTCGCTGCAAAGACAGCCATGAAGAAGGGAATCGACGCCAACACCGTTGATTCGCACATGCTGGCGCATAACGCCCTCGCGCACAAAGCCCGCGCTTTCGAGCACCGCTATGTGATCGGGCCGCAAGGCATAGGTTTCGGTGAAGAGGCGGTTTAGGCCCAAATCCTTGAACGCGAGAGTCTTCATCAGCCCCAGGAAGGCTTTGAACCGCATCGCATAATGCTCTTTGGGCGCCAGTTCCGCGGGATCGAGGAGAAAGGAAATCTCGGCCCGTTTGTGCTCCCAGGCGATGTGTACCAGGCCGCCATAGCCGATCAGCCTTTCGCCAGCGTGGTAAGAAACGAGGATATTGCAGGGTTGAGCCAGGGCCAGCGTCGGCCAAATTTGGGCCGCGAAATAAGCCTGTTGCTGCTCCGGCGTGATGGGGGCGGGCTGGCGCAGCACTTCGAGCTGGGCATTGCGCCACAGCCGGATGGATTCGATGTCGCCGGGCTGGATGGTTTCGATCCAGACACCATTTTCCTCCAGCCGGGGCCGGGGCAGGCAGGCATAGCGGGCAGGCGATGAAGACATCCAAATCTACCTGTTGCGGTTAACAGAACCCCGCCTACATCCGGCGGTAAAACCGTGCCGGAAAAAGACAAGACCCGTAGTTATTGGCTCAAAAGCGTGAAAGATCGGTTTCCGTCAGGCAATTGTTAACTGTGTTCTGCAATCCTCGCCCCTGAGATGATCAATGGTACAGCCATGACTCAGCAGGCAAAGCAGGTTCTCGAAGGCAGCGAAACCGGGGACGAAAAGCGCAGTTTCCTGCGCGATTTCAGCCAGCCCTGGATCGACCTTAACGATAAGACCGTGATGGTCACGGGCGGAACGGGCTCTTTCGGGAACCATTTCGTCAAGACCGTGCTGGCGCATTACAAGCCGCGCCGCCTGATTATCTTCTCGCGCGACGAGCTCAAGCAATATGAGATGCAGCAGCGCTTTCCGGTGGAACAGCACCCCTGCCTGCGCTTCTTCATCGGCGATGTGCGTGATCGCGACCGCCTCGACCTCGCCATGGCGAATGTCGATTACGTGGTTCATGCCGCCGCGCTGAAGCAGGTTCCCGCCGCCGAATACAATCCCTTCGAATGCATTCGCACCAATGTACTGGGTGCGGAAAACCTCGTTTACGCGGCGCTGCGCCGCAATGTGAAGAAGGTGATCGCGCTTTCCACCGATAAGGCCGCCAATCCGGTCAATCTTTATGGTGCGTCGAAACTCGCTTCCGACAAGATTTTCGTGGCCGCTAACAACCTGTCCGGCGCCGACGGCACCCGCTTCGCCGTGGTGCGCTATGGCAATGTGGTCGGTTCACGAGGTTCCGTGGTGCCCTTCTTCAAGAAGCTAGCGGCAGATGGCGCAACCGAACTTCCCATCACCGATGCACGTATGACCCGCTTCTGGATCACGCTGACGCAAGGCGTGAACCTGGTGCTCTCTTCCATGGAGATGAGCCGCGGCGGCGAGATTTTCGTACCCAAGATCGCCTCCACCACCATCACCGGCCTTGCGGATATTCTGAGCCCCAATCTGCCGCAGAAAATCATCGGCATTCGCCCCGGCGAAAAGTTGCATGAAACCATGATCCCCGCGGACGACGCCCATTGCACGCTGGAGATGGACGACCGTTTCGTGATCCTGGCGAGCTTTGCCGCCGCCTTGCGCGAAGCCTATCTCAATCGCGGCGCCAAGCCGGTGGCCGAAGGCTTCTCCTATTCGAGCGACAACAATCCCGAGCAGCTTGATGCGCGTGGACTGCAGCAGCTCTTGACCGAGGCCTACGCATGACGGCCCCGGAGCCAAAGGCAGAGCAGACCCAGCCCTTTCTGCCTTACGGGCGCCAGATTATCGAAGACGACGACATCGCCGCCGTGACCGACGCGTTGCGCGGCGATTACCTCACCACCGGCCCGCTGGTCACCAAATTCGAAACCGCGCTGAAAGATTGCGTGCGCGCGGACCATGCCGTGGTCTGCTCCAATGGCACCGCCGCGCTCTATATGGCCGCGAAAGCCTTAGGCCTTGGCCCCGGTTCTACGGTGATCGTGCCTTCCATCACGTTTCTTGCCACCGCGAGCGCGCCCCATATGGCGGGTGCGGAAATCGTTTTTGCCGATGTCGATCCCGATAGCGGCTTGATGCGCCCTACCGATCTGGAAGCGGCGCTGACCCGCGCCGGCGGCAAGGCGGATGCGGTGTTCAATGTTCATCTCAACGGCCAATGCGGCGCGGTGGAAGCCATCGCCCAGATCGCCCGCGAGCATGGGCTGAACATCGTTGATGATGCCAGCCATGCCATCGGCACGCGCTATCGCATTGGCGCTGAGGAAAAGCTGGTTGGCGAAAATGCCCTCAGCGATATGACCACCTTCTCCTTCCACCCGGTCAAGACCGTGACCATGGGCGAGGGTGGGGCGGTGACGACCAACGATCCCAAATGGGCCGAAGCGTTGCGGTTATGCCGCAATCACGGCATGACTCGCGATCCAGCCCATTTCCAGACCACTGCGGATGCGTTTGCCGCGCCGGATGCGCCCAATCCCTGGTATTACGAGCTGGAAGAGCCGGGCTTTAACTGGCGCGCCACCGATATCCAATGCGCGCTGGGGATTTCGCAGCTCAACAAGCTCAGCCGCTTCATGGCGCGCAGGAAAGCCCTCGCCGCGGCTTACGACTGCCTTTTGGCGCCGCTCAGCCCCGTGGTGCAGCCGGTTTCTCATACCGATTGCGCCCCGACGCTGCATCTTTATCCGGTGCTGATCGATTTTGCCGCGGTGAAGATGAGCCGGGCCGAGGTAATGGCAAAGCTTGCCGCCGAAGGTATCGGCAGCCAGGTGCATTATTATCCGGTGCACCGTCAGCGCTATTACGCGGCCCGCTATGGCATCACCCATCTGCCGGGTGCCGACGCCTATTACGCTCGGGCGCTGTCCATCCCCTTCTACGCCTCCATGACCATCAGCGACGCCACCCGGGTGGTGCAGGCGCTGAAACTGGTCTTGGGGCTCTAACCTCAAGGACGCCGAACCATGACCTTCAAGACCGAACAGGAGCGCTTTTGGGCGGGAAGCTTCGGTGACGAATATCTGAAGCGCAATCAGGGCGAGGCGATCATCGCCTCCAATGTTGCGCTGTTCACCCAGATCCTGCGCTCGGCACCAGGCATCACCTCCATCGTAGAGTTGGGCTGCAACATCGGCCTGAACCTGCGCGCCTTAAAGCGCATGAAGAGCGCTTTCGAGCTTTCGGCCTATGAGATCAATCCGAACGCCGCCGCCGAGGCGCGCGCCGCGGGGGTTGCCACCATCACCGAAGGTACCATTCTGGATGAGCTTTCCGCCGAGACCCCGTATGACCTCAGCTTCACCAAGGGCGTGCTGATCCACATCAACCCGGAACAGCTCGAGAAGGTCTATGCCAATCTCTACCGGCTGTCGCGCCGCTACATCATGGTCTGTGAGTATTACAATCCGAGCCCGGTGACGGTGAATTATCGCGGCAACGAAGACCGCCTCTTCAAGCGCGATTTCGCCGGCGAGCTGATCGAACGCTATAACCTGAAGCTGGTCGATTACGGCTTTGTCTATCACCGCGACAATTATTTCCCGCAGGACGACGTGACCTGGTTCCTGATGGAGAAATAGAACCCGCATTTCGGGACGCGTACAAAAAAATTCGGCGGCGAAGCTTTTTGCTTCTGCCGCCGTTTTTCTTTTTACCCCTACCCACGCCCCGGGGATGAAGGCTAAGCCTCTCATCAGCGGACAAAACCGGTGGCGGGCATTTGGGGCCCGCCACCGCTTTACGCTTACTGGAAGAGAGACAGAACCGTCTGCGGAGCCGAGTTGGCAATCGAGAGGGCCTGCACGCCGAGCTGCTGCTTGGTCTGCAGCGCGGTGAGGCGGGCGCTTTCGGTGGCCATGTTCGCGTCCACCAGGTTGCCGATACCGGCCTGGACCGTATCGGACAGCTTGGACGAGAACGACAGCTGGATCGAATACTGCTTCGAACCGGCCGACAGTTTGGCAAGGGCGGCGTTGACCGCCTTCAAAGAGGTTTGAACCGTCGAGACCATCTTGCCCGCGTTGGTCACGGTGTCGATCTTGTCGGTGGTCTTCACCGACACGATACCGCCAGACAGGCTCATGTTCTGCGCCGACACCTTGATCGTGCTCTGGCCGTCCACGGACGCCAGGGCGGAGATCGAGTTGGTAGTGCCGTTCAGCAGGTTATAACCGTTGAAGGAGGCGTTTTTCACGATCGAGGTGATCTGATCGCGCATCGCCGTAAAGTCGTTATTGAGAGCGGAACGGCTCGCCGTATCCAGCGACTTGTCAGAAGCCGAAAGGGCCTTCTGCTTCATCTGGATCAAGAGGTCCGAAATCGACGACCCGGCGGACATGGCGACGTCCACAGAGGACATGCCACGGTTCAACGAGTCAGTCACCGCTTCATACGACGCAACGTTGCCGCGCATGTTCTGCGCGATTGCGTAGGCAGCGCCGTCGTCCTTAGCGGACGACACTTTCATGCCCGTGCTGATGGCGTTCTGCGTGGTCTGCATGTCGCCCTGAGTCTTGCTCAGGTACTGAAGTGCAGTCATCGCACCAACGTTGGTATTGACGCTAAGAGCCATGATAATTTCTCCATTCTGGCTGTTAACAGCGAGCGTTTTGCTCAAGGGGCGTTATGCCCTGCATACTGATACGCAAGGGGCGTGCCGAAAGCCGGGTAAGCCTCGGTAATACTTCGCTAATCTTGTTTTTAGCGGGACCGCGCCAAATCGTTTTCGAGGGCTTTGAAGCGCATTTTAAGGAGCGCAAAAACGGGCCGGCATATTCTGCCCAGCTGGGCAATTCCTGCCGCTTGACCTGGAAAAGCTTGCCGCAACGGCAAGGCGAGGGGACGCTAATATCCCGCGAGACAGCGCCTTGTCCGGAAAAGAAAAAAGCAAGGCGCGGGGCATCCCTCGCAACCTTGCTTGAACATTCCTAAGCGCGAAAACGCCAGAAAAGAGCGCGGGAGCCGGTTCCCGCGCCCTCTTCTGTCGCGCTTCTGCGCGATTACTGGAACAGCTGCGTAATCGTCTGCGGTGCGGAGTTGGCGATCGACAGAGCCTGCACCGCAAGCTGCTGCTTGGTCTGCAGGGCGGTAAGCTTGGCGCTTTCGGTGGCCATGTTGGCATCGACCAAGGAGCCGATACCAGTGGTCAGCGTATCGGTGAGCTTGGAGGTGAAGGAGAGCTGGATCGAGAACTGCTTGGAGCCCGCCGACAGCTTGGCGAGCGCGGCGTCGACGTTCTTCAGCGAAGCCTGAACCACCGAGACCATGTTTTTGGCAGTGGTGACGGTGTTGATCTGGTTGGTGGATTTGACGGTGACGATAGAGCCGCCGAGCGAGAGGTTCTCCGACGAAACTTTGAGGGAGTTGACGCCATCCGGCGAGGCCAGGGCGCTGATGGCATTGGTCGAGCCGTCAAGCAGGTTATAGCCGTTGAAGACCGCATTCTTGACGATCGAGGTGATCTGATCGCGCATCGCGGTGAAGTCGTTGTTCAAAGCATCGCGGCTGGCGGTATCGATGGATTTGTCGGAGGCCGAGAGGGCCTTCTGTTTCATCTGGATGAGCAGGTCGGAAATCGACTGGCCGGCGGAGAGCGCGACATCGGTCGTCGACATGGCACGATCCATCGAGTCGCTCACGGCCTTATAGCCGGCGACATTGCCGCGCATGTTCTGGGCGATCGCGTATACAGCACCGTCGTCCTTCGCAGACGAGACCTTCATTCCGGTAGAGATCGCGTTTTGCGTCGTCTGCATATCGGACTGGGTTTTGTTCAAGTACTGGAGGGCGATCATCGCACCTGAATTGGTGTTGACGCTCAACATGTTTGTATTCTCCACTTCCGGCTTAGTGACTGTGGGCGAGGCGCCCGCAGAACCTGATCGCAAGCCTCGTGCCAGTGTAAAAAAGCCCGAAAATAAAGGCTTTTATGACCGTCTTGAGCGGTTGAGGCACAATTGTCCGGGGAACGTTTTGCCTACCGGCAATTTCTGTGCACAGGTTTTTCGCGTGGAACGGAAAAACAAAAAGGCCGGCACAGCGGCCGGCCACTTTACAATTTTCATCCAAAAGAGGTTTCGCGTTCAGCCCTGCCCCTCGAGGCCCTGCATGATGCTACGATTGATGTCGATCAACGGATCGAGCGGAGCGCCGCTGCGGATCACATCCTTGGAATAGCGCGTTACGAACAGCGACAACGAAACGATATTGGCGCGCAATCCTTCCGGCAGGCGGTTGGAATTGTCGAGACAATCAGCGGCCAGAAGGCGCCAGAGCTTGCGGTTGGAATCCACAACCTCGGCAAGGCTGCCGCCGCTCTTGTTTTCACGTTGTGCCGAAAGCATCGCGCCGGTTACCTGCCCAAACAGGCGGTATTCCATCTCACGAGGGCTCTCAACAACTCGCTGCGTGTTCTGGTACGATTTCAGGGACATAGTTGAGCCGCGCTCCTTCGAAATCAAACAACTTCCGGCAGATCATCAGCGCCTTGTAATAGGAGCCGGCCATGACCTCTCGGGATATCTCTACGCAGTTCGCAAGCGCTTCGCGGTTCTCGATCGCGCCCATGAATTCGGTCATACGGATCGCGAATTCATTGTAGTATCGGGTCACATCCTCGGGATCGAGATACATCATCATGACCGGGAAGTAGATGCGCCGCGCTGGCGTATTGGCTTCCTCCTGCTGCATGATATCTTTTTCCCGCAGTAGACAGGCTTTATTCTGGATCACCATGGTAGCGCGCTTGTCACCGTTAGTAATAACGGCGCCATTGAGCACGAACTTCTCACCAGGCTTGAGCGACAGTTTCAGAGGCATGAAGCACTCCCACAAGATGGGTGAAACCGAATTTAGACGGACAAAGTTAACAAACCCTCAGCGGGACAAAGGGCCCGCGCTCTTCTTTGTTCACCTCCGCTTAAGTAGAAATGGCTTTAATTCCAGCGGTAAATCCGTGAGGTTAAAGGCCAAATGGCCAAATTCGCCCCCGCCAACACGCTTAATGACTTGGACGATTTTAACGCCAAGCTCGATGCGCTCTCCAAACTTGAGGCGCTCGCGGAAGAATTCCAGCACCAAAAGGAGCGCCGCCGCTCCTCGCGCTTTGTCAGAAGCGGAGTGGTTGCCTGGCGCAGGGGCGATATTCAGGCCGCGGGCCGCGCAGCTTTGCGCGCCACCGAAATCGATGAGACCAACCCCACGGCATTTCATCTTCTCGCCAAATATCTGGAGCGCATGGGCCATACCATGAAGGCGCTGCTTGCCTTCGAGAAAGCCTATCAGCTGAACCCCAGCTCGAGCGATGTTCTGATCGATATCGGCATGACGGCCTTCAAGCTCGAGCTGCATGACGCGGCCATGGATATGTATCGCAAATACATAGCCGCAGAGCCCAATTGCGCGTTGGGCTACAACAACCTCGCCATGGCACAGGCGGATCTCGATCATGTCGAGGAGGCGATCGAAACCTTGCGGGGTGCGATCTATCGCTTGCCCGATCAGGCGCTGTTGTGGAATTCACTCGCCACGGTCCTGGCCGAAAACGGACGCGCCGAAGAAAGCCTTGTCTTCTATCACGAAGCCATCCGGCTGGAGCCGGGCTCCGGCAGCTTTCGCCATAATCTGGGCTTTGCATACCAATTTCTCGGCCAGATGTCCGACGCGCTCCCGACCTATGACGAAGCTGCGAAATACTGCAAGGACCCCATCGAAGTGATGGAGATCGAGCATTCGCGGGCCCATTGCCTTTTGGGCCTCGGCCGTGTCGAGGAAGGCTTCAAGGCTTATAAGGTTCGCCGCAACGAGCGGTTCCGTCTCTATGCGGACGTTCCTATCAAGGCCCCCTACTGGCAGGGCGAGGATGTGACCGGCAAAAGGCTTCTGGTCATTGCCGAGCAGGGGCTTGGCGACGAAATCCTTTTTTCCAACATCGTTCCGGATATGCTGCGCCTTGTCGGCCCCACCGGCAAGCTGCAGCTCGCCGTCGATGCGCGGCTGGTGACGCTGTTCCAGCGCTCTTTCCCGGAGGTGGAAGTCGGGGCCTATGAGGACCGCGCCATCCGCAGTGAGGATCTTCGCCAGCAATGGCGCTTTGTGCCCTTCGCGATCCAGAATGGCGATCCCGACTATTTCGTCTTGCTTGGCTGCCCGCATGAATGGCTGCGCAAGACGGTTGACGATTTCCCAGGCGAAGCATTCCTGAAGCCTGATCCCGCACGAGTCGCCGAATATCGCGATATTCTGGCCAAGGGCGGGCCGGGCCTGACGGTCGGCGTTTGCTGGCGCTCGATGAAACTCGATACCAAGCGCGGCAAATACTATAGCAGCGCCGACGAATGGGCCGAGATTTTCAAAATCCCCGGGGTGCGCATCGTCAATCTGCAATATGGCGATTGCAGCGAGGAAATCGCGCGCGCCGAAAAGGAATTCGGCATCAAAATCGAAGTGATCGACGGGCTTGACCTGAAGGATGATCTGGAAGGCGCCGCGGCACTTTCTGCGGCCCTTGATCTTGCCATCTCGGCGCCAACGGCTTCGGCAGCCATTGCAGCAGGTGTCGGCACCGAAACCTGGATCCTCAGCGCCTGCTATGCCTGGCCGCAGCTCGGCACGGATCATTATCCCTGGTACAAAAACACGCGCGCCTTCCATCCCGCCCGCTTCGGCGACTGGAAAACACTGATCAGCGATGTCGCCGCGGAACTGCAAAAGCGCGTGGGATAAGCCTTCGCGCTATTGCTGCTGCTGTTGTTGCTGCTGCTGGTGATAGAGCCGCTCCGGCATGGAGGGGGTCGGCGGCGGCGAAGACATCGGGCGTGCGACGCGCAGGAAATCCTCGTGCCTGACCGGCGCTTGCGTCGGCTCGACTGAGACCGCAGTGGCAAGCTCGTGTTCCAACGGGCCCTTATAGGTGCCACGCGTCGGCGGCACATCGGCGTAATCGCGCCCCACTGCGGCGCGGATATGGCGCTCGGCCGCGACCACGTTATTGGTGGGATCAAAGCCCACCCAACCCAAACTCGGCAGATAGCATTCAAGCCAAGCATGGGTCGCATCGGCACCTGAGCGATCCTTGGCTTGCGGGCGATGATAGAGGTACCCCGAAACATAGCGTGTGGGGATACCCCAGCTTCGCGCGATCGCGATCATGATGTGGGTGAAATCCTGACAGACGCCGCGCTTTTCGGTGAGGGCGTGATCGATCAGCGAGTTCACCTCGGTGATGCCGCTTTCATAATCGAAGGCTTCGTTGATGGTGGCGTTGAGCTTCTTCAGCGCGGTGAGCGGATCGCCCTCCGGCTTGGAGAGGCCATTCTCCTGGATGAAGCTGGTGAGCAGCGCGGAAGTTTCAGTGAATTTCGACGGCTCCAACAGATCGAAATGATCGTGATTGAGGTTATAGCCGTTGAAGCGCGACCATTCGAGCATATCGGCTGCTTCGGGAAGGCTCGTGCGGCGGGTGAGTTCCACCACGGCCTGGGATTCAATGCGCAGCTCTTCATGCGCCCGCAGCACATTGAAGTGATAGACCGCATTGCCGAAATGGTCGGTATAGGCATAAAGCTGGGCGCGGGGATTGGTGTTGATCTGGAACGAGCGCAGCGCCTGGGGCCCTTCGGAGCGCGGCTGCATGCGGATTTCCATCACGCTCTCGCGCACTGGGGCGAGATAGCGAAAACGGGTGATGTGGCGGATCGAATAGAACATTCAGCTTTCCCGCTGGTCTCGAGAGAGGCGAATGGCAGTGAGACGCTGCCCAACTGCCATTCGCCGTCTCGCCCCCATTTAGCTCATAGAACCGTCTCTGCCCCATAGGTGATATAGGCGGCGTAGACGGCGTCGTGTATTTCTTCGCATTGCGCGGCGATGTCGGCGAGGAATTTGGCGATGGTGCCTTGCGCCATCAACTCTTCGACTTGCGTGAAATCGGCGAGCGCCTTCAGGCGGCCAGCCAAGCGTTCGACACTCGCCCTTCGGTTCGGCGGCGCGCCTGGGGCGACACGCAACAGCGCATCACAGACCCGGTCGATGGAAAAACGCACCGAATGTGGAAATTCCGGATCGAAGAGCAGGAAGTCGGCAATCTTCTCCGGCTGGATCGCGGCGGTGTAGACTTTGCAGTAAGGCTCGAAGGCCGAACAGAATTTGAGCAGCACCAGCCAATCGAAATATTTCGGCTCGGCGGCCACCATCATCTTGGCGGCGCCGAAATGCAGATCGAGCAGGCGGCAGACGAGCTGCGCGCGCTCAAGATGGCGGCCGAGCTCGAGGAAGTACCAGCCCTCGCCATGGCTCAAGGTGGAATAGGTGACGCCCCCCAGCGCATGCAGATCCTGTAGCGTCTCGCGGAAGATCGTAGCCGGATAGCGCGTATCCAGCATGTCGTTGCCGCGCAGCTTCAGATAAAGACGATTGAGATTTTCCCACACCTCCACAGTGAGCTGTTCGCGCACTTGGCGGGCATTCTCGCGCGCAAAGGCGAGCGAGGCGAGAAGCGAATTGGGACTCTCCCGATCAAAAGCGAGATGCTGGGTGATGACCATGGCATCACTGTCGCGCGGGGCTTCTTCCTCTGCCGAAAGACAGGCCACCACACGCTGCCACGAAGCTTCCGCCTCTTCGCCGGTCTGTTCCACCGTGGTTTCGAGCTTCACTGCGAGGAGCCGCGCGGTGTGCTCGGCCCGCTCCAGATAGCGGCTCATCCAGTAAAGACTGTCAGCGACGCGGCTCAGCATGTCAGTGGCTCAGCACCCATGTATCTTTGGACCCGCCGCCTTGGCTGGAGTTGACCACCAGACTGCCACGCTTCAAGGCCACGCGGGTGAGCGCACCGGGCACGATCTCGGTCTTTTCGCCATGCAGGATGAAGGGGCGCAAGTCGACATGGCGCGGCTCAACCCCGCCATCGACAAAGGTCGGCGCAGTGGAAAGCTGGATGGTGGGCTGCGCGATGTAATTCTCTGGATCGGCTTTGATCTTTTCCGCAAAAGCCTCGCGTTCGGCTTGCGCGGCATGCGGCCCCACCAGCATGCCATAGCCGCCGGATTCGCCCACCGCCTTCACCACCAGCTTGTCGAGATTGGCGAGCACATGCGAAAGCGCTTTCGGCTCGCGGCAAAGATAGGTCTCGATATTTTCGAGGATAGGTTCTTCGGCGAGGTAATAGCGGATGAGACGCGGGACATAGGCATAGACCGCCTTGTCATCAGCGACCCCGGTACCAAGCGCATTGGCGATTACGACATTGCCAGCGCGATAGGCGTTGAAAAGGCCCGAGACACCGAGCGCGGAATCCTCGCGGAAGATCAAAGGATCGATGAAATCATCATCGATGCGACGGTAGATGACGTCGATGCGTTTGAGGCCCGAGGTGGTGCGGGCATAAACGACATTGTCGTTGACCAGAAGATCGCGCCCCTCCACCAGCTCGACACCCATTTGCCGTGCCAGGAAGGCGTGTTCGAAATAGGCCGAATTGAAAACGCCAGGTGTGAGCACGGCGATCGACACGTCCTCACGCACCGGGGTCAGCGCCCGCAAGGTCGAAAGAAGCTCGCGCGGATAATGATCGATGGGACGCACACCTTGGGCACGGAAAAGATTGGGGAAAGCCCGGCGCACCACATCGCGATTGGCGAGCATGTAGGACACGCCCGAGGGCACACGCAGATTATCTTCCAAGACAGCGAAGGAGCCGTTCTCACGCCGGATCAGATCGGAGCCACAGACATTGACATAAGCATCATGGGGCACCGGCAGGCCGCGCATCTCGCGGCGGTAATGCTTGGAGCCATAGATCATGCTTCTGGGAATGATGCCGTCTTTCAGCACCCGCCCATCGGTGTAGATGTCTTTCAAGAAAAGATTGAGCGCGAGAATGCGCTGCTTAAGCCCGGCTTCGATCTTTTCCCATTCCTTTGCGGTGACAATGCGCGGAAACAAATCCGTCGGGATGATCCGCTCCGTCGCCTGCTTATCGGAATAGACGGTGAAGGTGATGCCTTGATGCAGAAAGCTCGTCTCACAAGCCTGCTGGCGGCGCTGCAATTCTTCCGGCGCCAGCTTGATCAGCCTTTCGGCCAGCGCCGCAAATTGCGCCCGCACAGATCCATCACTCGCGAACATCTCATCATAGGCAGACCCAAGCTTATAAGCATCGAAGGGGGCCTCGCCGGCTTGCGGCAATCCCCCGCCGAAAGGGGCGCCCGTATCAGTCAAAGAGCCGGAAAGATGTTGCGCGGACATACCGAAGTATGACCCGCGGGCACGCCCTCCCGTCAATGGGGCCTGTGATGAAAGCCTAGGCGAGCCAAAAGCTTTTCGGCATCAAATTCAGGCAAGCTGAACAGAAAGCGGGCGGCGCGCAAAAATTCTTCGTTTTGGCCCAAATCAGGGATTTGCGGCGACCCGCTCCACCGCATCCAACATGGCGGCCTGGTTGGGTTTCTCAGCGACGAGCACCGCCTTGAAAGGCAACGGCTCCAACATCTTGGCGGCCGCAGCGCTGATGCAAATCGCCGCCACCGAACGGCAGGATTCGGTGAGACCCGCACGCAAGATGCAGTCCTTCAGCGCATCTGCGGAGCGGGGCGAAAACACCACCACGGCATCGAGCGCGCCTTGGCCGAGCGCGGCGCGGGCAGCATCGGGCAGCTTGTGCTCTGGGATAACTTCGTAAAGCACCTCGACGGAAACGCGGTAGCCTTCCTCGGCCAGAAGCGTCTTCAGCCGGTTTTCGTTATCCGCGCTGGCCGCATGCACCAGAATGCCTTCTTCCGGCTTGATATAATCCAGCATCGCCTCCGCCATGGTGGCGGCATCGCCATCGGTGCATTCCACTTTTTCGAACCCCGCCGCTTTGGCGGCATCGGCGGTCTGTGGCCCCACCGCAAAAAGCGGAATCTCGCGCTCCTCGGTGCGCCGCGCTAGCGCCCGCACGCCATTGGCAGAGGTCGCCAAAATCGCCGAAACGCCTTCGAAGGTCAGTTCTGGGCCATCGAAAAAGCGCACCGTGAGAAGCGAGGCACAAACCGGCTCATGGCCGCGCGAATGGATGAGCTCGGCAAAGCGGGCTGCATCTTCCTTTGGACGTGTGATCAGAATGCGCATCTTTAACGGCGGGAGGCCTTCTCCTCGAGACCGGAACGGCCTTCGCGTGCCGCCAGCGTATCGTAGACTTCGTCCGGGGTCACCCCAGTCGCGGCCCAAAGCACCATCAGGTGATAAAGAACATCGGCGGATTCGGTGACGACCTCACCTTTTTTGCCCGCGGCGGCGGCAATGACAGCTTCCACCGCCTCTTCGCCGAACTTCTTGGCGCAGCGCTCAGGACCAGCCGCCAAAAGCTTGGCGGTGTAGGACAGGGAGGGATCAGCCTCTTTGCGCGCAGCGATGGTCGCAAACAGCCGGTCCAAGGGATGAGTCATGACAAGTCCTTGAATTCAATGCTTATCGGCGCCGCCGATATCGAGGCAAAATTTATAGCTGCCATCGGTCTGACGCCGCCACTCGGTAACGTAATAGCCCGTGACTTTGATCGGCGCATCCTTCTCGCCAGGCACGGTGTAAACCCAAGTGCCACGGGTCCAGCCCAGAGTGCCATCGGACGAGGCTTCCGCTTCCAGCGGGGTCCAGGTCAGTTTCTGCGCCTTATAGTGGGGCGATTTTTCTTCCTCGGCGAAGGCTGCAGCGATCGCCGCCTTGCCCGAAAGCGGCGGGGTGGGCCCCTGAAACAGGCGGGCGTCGTCGGTCATGTAGGCGAGGAAAGCAGCGTGCATGCCCTTTTCCGCGCTCATCTCGGAGAAAGCCTTGTCGGTCGCGATCAGCTCGTCCTTCGGCGCGGCATATGCCCCCATCGTGGCAGCGGCGAGGGTGGCCAGAGCGGCAAAAATCTGAGCTGGACGCAAGAAAATCCTCACTCTGCGGCGCCATTACGAAGTTTCTTTCATCATTGTAGCAATGGGGGGTGGCTTTAGCCAGCAAAGGGCGGACACGCAGACCTGGCGGCATGCTTCTACTTCTGGCTTGCATCAAGTAACTCTGCCTGATAGAGTTATCTACGATTAACGAGAGATATTTGTACGCGATGGCTATTTCCTCTGAAGAAGCCGCCAAAACCCTCGCCGAAGCGGTGGAAGCCGAGCGCCGAAGCGCACGATTGCGTTTCTATCACCGCTCCTCGCCGCATCTGATCATGTGGGGCACGATCTGGCTGATCGGCTTCGGGGTTTGTGCCCTTCTGCCCAAATACGGCGACATGGTTTGGAATTTCCTGGTGCCGCTCGGCATCGTCGGGGGCGTCGCGATTTCCAGCCGCCTACCGCGTGAAGCGGGGAAGGGTTTTCGAGCTTGGCGCATGGGCGCGCTGGGCGTGCTGATCTTTTTCTTCGTCTCGGCCACTTATTTCATCATGCAACCGCATATGTCGCGGCAATTCGTAGCCTATCCCGCGCTGATCACCGGCTGTGCGTATGTTGCGGTGGGGCTTTGGGCGGGGCCGCGCTATGTCATCTCCGGTATCGCGGTGGCAGCACTCACCCTCTACGGCTTCGTCACCTTCTCGACCGACATGTATTTTCTCTGGATGGCGGTAGTCGGAGGCGGATCGATGATCCTGGCCGGGTTCTGGTTCCGGACGGTGTAATATGGAACAGCCTGATCCCACCATCCATCAGCCCGTGCGCCTCAAGATCATGGCGGCCCTCAAAGCCCTGCCACAAGGCGAGCAGCTCGAATTCGTCCGCCTGAAAGGGATTGTCGGCGCCACCGAAGGCAATCTCGGCGCCCATATCACCACGCTGGAAGAAGCCGGCTATGTCGGCGTGGAAAAGGATTTCGTCGGCAAGCGCCCGCGCACTCGGGTAGCGATGACCCCGCATGGGCGGCGCGCTTTTGAAGACTACGTTTCGTATTTGCAGGAAATCATCGGCGTAGCCGGTTCTTCGTAGCGTTCAAGACGGCCGCCTTCACTCAACTGAGATGGAAGGAGACTCTCCATGAAAGCTTCATGGTGCCTGCTGTTGGCGTGCGCGCTCAGCTTCGCCTCTGCCATGGCGGATGGCGTTCCGGTGCGCGAAAACGGTTTGGTTGCCACTTGGTATGCGCCTGTGCACAAAGCGCCGGTGGTGCTGGTTCTGGGTGGATCGGAATGCGGCGAGAAGGGCGGGCAATTCCTCGCCGAGCATATCGCGAGCCTTGGCTTTGGCGCGCTCTCGCTCGCCTATTGCGGCGTGGACGGGCTTTCGCCCGCGGTAAAAAACATTCCGCTGGAATATTTCGGCAAGGCCATCGACTGGATCGAGAAGCAGCCGCTTACCGACAAGAAACATATCGGCGTCTATGGCGTATCCGTGGGCGGGGAAACCGCGCTTGTCGTGGCGGCGCGCGACAAGCGCATTACGGCCGTGGTGGCGGGTGCGCCCTCATCTGTGGTGTGGCAGGGCTTTGATCCGGCCAATTATGGCGCGGTCTCACCGACCTATCTTCTCGACGGCAAGCCGGTGCCCTATCTGCCTTATGATATGAGCCAGGCTTTCATTTCCATCCTGGATCTCTATCAGCGCAGCCTCAACACCCTGCCGCAGCATCCAGAGGCGATCATTCCGGTCGAGAACATCAACGGGCCCGTGCTGCTTTTGTCCGGCAAGGCCGATGCGTTGTGGCCCTCTCCAGCGATGAGCGAGCAGGTAATCGCGCGGCTGGATGCCAAACATTTCCGCTTCGCGCATGAGCATATCGCCTATGACAATGCGGGACATGTCGCCCCCCTGCCGCCTTCGAATAATTCGGCGCTGAAAACACTCAGCACCTTAGGCGGCACAGAGGAAGGCAACACGGCGGCACGCACCGATGCCTGGGCCCGCACGGGGTCCTTCTTCAAGAAATATCTCGGCAACCCATAAAACCGATACGGGTCATAATCTCCAAGGGATCAGCGCCGCTTTCGCGTAGCGATGCCAAGGTCACGGCGCGGTCCCTTTTGGAAAACTTCTTGCCGCTCTCGTCCAGGATCAGGCGATGATGGGCGTAAAGAGGCTCGGGCAAGCCGAGCAGAGCCTGCAACAAACGCTGAATATGAGTGGCGGTGAAAAGATCCTCGCCGCGGGTGACGAGGTTCACACCTTGAAAGGCATCATCCACCACCACCGCCAAATGATAGGCGGCGGGCGTATCTTTCCGCGCCAACACAATATCGCCGAAACGCTGAGGCTCCGCCTTGATGCGCCCCGTAACGCCTTCGCCGCTTTCTTCAAAATAAAGATCACCCGCCAAAGCCGCCGCCTTCGCGGTATCCAGCCTGAGCGCGTAAGGAATACCGGCGGCGATTTTCTCCGCTTGCTGAGCATACGAAAGGGCGCGGCAGGTGCCCGGATAATGCGGGCCTTCCGGGCCATGCGGCGCCTCTGCCGCGCGCGCGATTTCGGCGGCGATCTCAGCGCGGGTGCAAAAGCAGGGATAGATGAGACCCAGGCTTTTCAGCCTTTCGAGGGCGGCGCTATAGGCCCCCATGCGCATGGACTGGCGCAGGACCGGCATGTCCCAGGAGAGCCCCAACCAAGCCAGATCCTCAAATATTCCCGCCTCATATTCCGGTTTGCAGCGTGTGAAATCGATATCCTCAATGCGAACCAGAAAACGTGCGCCCCGCATCGCCGCGAAAAGAGCTGCATAAGCATGTCCCAAATGCAAAAGGCCGGTGGGGCTGGGCGCGAAGCGGGTGGTGATCATGGGTTGTATTGGCCAGGGGCGGCGTGACAAAGATAGAGGCGACAGAGGAAGAGCGGCAAATGGCACTTTCGGGCCCGCGCATCGCGCCAAAACGTGGCAAAGCAACGGAACTCGTCATCCTGGTACACGGCTATGGCGCCGATGGCGAGGATCTGATCGAACTTGCGGAGCCGCTTTCGCAAGCGCTTCCCGGCGCCGCCTTTGTCGCGCCCAATGCGCCTACACCTTGTCCGGGCGCGCGCTTCATGTGGTTTCCGATCACAGATCTTAATCCGCGTTCGATGCATGCAGGTGTGACGGCGGCAGCTCCGGTGCTCAAAACCGCGATCGAGGCGGAGCTTTCCCGGCTTTCCCTGGGCGTGGACCGGCTTGCCCTGATCGGCTTCAGCCAAGGCACCATGTTGGCGCTGAATCTCATCCTCACAGGGCTTAAACCCGCTGCGGTGGTGGGGTTTTCCGGCGTCCTTACCGGCATGGACGCGGCACCTGCCGATTTGCCGCCGATTTTCCTGGCGCATGGCAGCGCGGATGAGGTGATCCCGGTAGATGCCCTCTTCATGACCGCGGGCGCTTTGGGCGCGCGCGGCGCGCGGGTGCAATGGCACCTGACCGAGGGGCTTGGCCATGGCATCGACGGGCACGGACTAAACCTGGCCGGGCAATTTCTCGCCTCCGCCTTTGCCGGAACGCTTGCGGCGGAAGGGCCCGCTTCGTCAGTTTTACGCTGATTGCGCTTTTAGGCCGGGCGTCGCGTTTCCGTCACACCGAATCGCTTACACTATTGCTGTATTGGCAATCGTGGGCGTTGCTTTTACAGTGGCGCCGCTTTGGTATGGAGGTCTATCTTCCACAGGGTGTTGCCGTGTTAGCCGCGCGCAGTCCTGAAAACTGCCCGGCCCTCGTTCTTAACGCCGATTATCGGCCGTTGAGCTACTTCCCTTTGTCTCTGTGGTCTTGGCAAGACACCATCAAAGCGGTGTTCCTGGATCGCGTAAACATTCTGGAAGAGTACGATCGCACCGTACACTCGCCCAGTTTCGAGATGCGCCTGCCGAGCGTGGTGTCGCTAAAAACCTATATCCGGCCCGCGCGCAATCCCGCCTTTACGCGATTCAATGTTTTCCTGCGCGACCGTTTCGAGTGCCAGTATTGCGGCTCGGGCGATGATCTGACCTTCGATCACATCATTCCGCGCTCACGCGGCGGGCTCACCACCTGGGACAACATCGTCACCGCCTGCTCGCCCTGCAATCTTCTGAAGGGCGGGCGCATGCCTCATCAATGCGGCATGCATCCAAGGCAAAAGCCGCAGCGCCCCAGCGTGATTCAATTGCGCAATAACGGCAGGCTTTTCCCGCCCAATTATCTGCATGAAAGCTGGGCCGACTATCTCTACTGGGATAGCGAGCTGGAGCCGTAAAAGAAAAGGCGGGCAAGCTGCCCGCCTTCGCTCCAAGATTTCACGAGCAGATTATTTGCCCGATCATTTGTATGTGGACATCACATCCTTGCGGAACTGCGCGCCGCTGTCGGTGCGCGAGTAGAACATGTGGCCGCCCGGATAGAGGTGCAGCGAGATGCGGTTCTCTTTGCCGTATGCCGGAAGGGAATCGATGATCAAGCGAGAGGCGAAGTAGGGGCAGGAAAGATCGTTCCAGCCATGCACGATGGTGACCGCCATTTTGGGATCGATGGCGATGGCGCGGCGCAGATCCTGCACCGGCTTATCTTCATCAAGCCCCTTGGAATCCCAGGCACTGTTCACCGCGCCTGAAAGCGCTTCGTAATGGCCTTCCGCCTTCCAGCCGACCTGATGGATCACGAAATCCGACATGGCGGAGGTGGTCGGCGCCAGCAGCGATTCCAGAATAGGATCATGGAAGCCCATGGACTGCGCCACTTCCGGATAGGCATCATAGGCGGTGACATTGGAATCATAGACCGAGCCAATCTTGCCTTCGGCGCGGCGCAGCTCGCGCAGATAAGTCCCGATGTCGACGCGGCCGTTCAAGCGGCGCACCAAAGCCGGATCAAGGCCCGTGAACTCCGCCACTTTGGCCGCGAGGCGGTCTGTGGCTTCCTTGTTCTTGGCGCCCGCGAAGAAATCGACGGGGAACTGGGCGCGTGCGTAAGTTTCAGCAGCAGCCAGCGCGGCATCGTTCAAGGGCTTGCCCTCGCGTTCGAGTTTAGCCGCAGCCATCGAAGGCAGGTCAATCATAAGCGGAAGCGGCGAGAGGCCGTCGGCCCCACTGACCGCAGGCGGATCGAGATAGGGCGAGACCATGGTGATGCCGTTCATACCGACACCCATCTTGGTCTGCAGCTCATAGGCGAGGCGCGGCAAACGATAGCCGCCATAGCTCTCGCCCACGAGATATTTGTGGCTGGTCATACGGCCATTCTGCTGCAGCCAATCATAAACCACGCGGCTTAAATAGCTGATATCCGCATCGGCATTGAAGAAGAGCTTCTTGGCCTTGTCGTCTTCAACCCGCGAGAGCGAATAGCCGGTGCCGACGGGATCGATGAAGACGAGATCGGTGAAATCGAGCCAGCTTGCCGGGTTATCCTTCAGCACGGTGGGATCAGACGGCGTATCGCCCTGATCGCCGAACTGGATGCGCTTAGGCCCGATGGCGCCGAGATTGAGATAGACCGAGGCCGCCCCCGGCCCGCCATTGAAGGCGAAAGTGACAGGGCGGTTCGCACCCGGCACGGTATAGGCGGTATAAACCACCTCGCCGGTAATCTTGCCCTTGTCATCCTTGACCAGGATGGTGCCGACCGTGGCGGTGTACTCGATGCGCTTACCCGCGATCGTGGCCGATTGTTTGATCGACTTGGCGCCGGGCAGATAAGGCGTATCGGCGCCATCCTTCGTGATGATGGTTTTACCCGTGTCTTTTGCCTCGGGCGCGGCATCACCCAGGGCAGGCGCGGCCGCCGCCAAAAGCACGAGTAATCCAAGTGAAGTTCGGCGCAGCATCATGGCCCCCTGAAAAAGCAAGGGGCCATCATAGGCGAGACAATTTGTAGCCCGCAACAGGCCGCAATCCTCACAATCCCGTGGCCTAACGCTTGAACGCAAATGCGGGCGTAAAGGTTATTTCGCGGGCATTCAAAGCTTCATTGAGAGTTCTACATCTTCGGCGAAGGGAAGCGAGAGATAGCCATTGGCTGGATCGCGCACTTTCTTCAGATACTCCGGGCTGTCATCGGCATTATCGGCGACGATTAAGGAGCCCGAAACAAAGTGCGGCTCAAGCAGTGCGAGAATTTGCGGATAAAGCGATTTGGCGCCATCCAAGAGCACGAGATCGATGCGCTGGGGAAGATCGCGGGACAGGGTTTCAAGCGCATCGCCTTCGCGGATCTCGACGAGATCGGCAAAGCCGGCGGCCTTGATGTTTTCGCGCGCCTTGGCGGCCTTGCTCGGCTCGAACTCACTGCCGATGAGAACACCGCCGCCATTGTCGTGCAGCGCCGCCGCGAGATAGAGGGTGGAGATGCCGAAAGAAGTGCCAAACTCTACAATCGAAAGCGCGGTGGTGGCGCGCGCCAGAAGATAGAGAAGCCCGGCCGTCTCCTTAGACACAGCGAGATAATGCTCGCGCGCCATGCCATAGAGCGTGCGGTGGTCGGCCATGATGGCGGCGCGCTCCTCTTTGGTCAGTGTCTGAAAGGTTTCCTCGACTACGCTGCGGCTTTGATCGGCTTCCGCGAAGAGCCTTTCCAAAAGCGGGGCGAGCGGCGAGGTGAAAAGAGAAGATTTGGCGGGGATGTTCATGCAAGAACCTTTGGCTTGGTTTGTCCCGCATAAAATGCGAATGTTTAGTCAGGTTCACAATTCGCATTGGCCAAAGCCCGATGGCAGCACAACAAAAGCCCAAGATTTCCGCGCGAAAACGCCCGCAACAAGACCGCTCCAAACACCTCGTCGCCGCGGTTCTGGAGGCCTCTATTCGCATTTTGAAACGCGATGGGGCAGGCGGGTTCACCATGGCGCGCATTGCCGAGGAGGCTGGGGTGAGCGTGGGCTCGCTCTACCAGTATTTCCCGAACAAGCAGGCCGTGCTGTTTCGCTTGCAGACCGCCGAATGGGAAGAAAACAGCGCCTTTCTGGCAGCGATCCTGGTTGATGGCCGCCAAAGCTGGGAGGCCCGCCTCAAAGCAATGATCCGCCGCTTCTACTATTCCGAATGTGAGGAGGCGCCCTTCCGCAAGGCGCTGGACGATGCGGCGCCGCTTTATCACCAAACGCCGGAAGCGATTGAGCATCACAAGGCGAACGCCAAGATCCTGAGCGATTTTCTGGCTGAAGCCTTGCCGCGCCTCGGACCTGCCAAGCGCGCTTTCGCCATAGATATGCTGAAAACCACGGTCAGTGCGATCGGCAACAAGGTTTCGGAACAGGAGCGGCCACCAGCTCAGATCGATGCGCTGGCCGCCGCGACCGCCGATATGCTGATCGCCTGGTTGAAAGGGCTTTAGACCCGGGTCGAGAGCGCGATGGCGAGCTTGCAGCCAGTTTGAATCGCGGCGCTGAGCGCGGGATGGCCGACCGCTTTTTCGGAACCGAGTTCGATGGCGGCATCGTGATGTTCCACCTCTTCGGCGCGGAACTTCGCGATGGTGGCTTTAAGGTCCGCCTCATCCTCACCCAAACGGTCGAGCTGGTCGCCGTAATGACGGTCGATTACCGCTTCCACTGCCTCGGTGCAGGTCATGGCGGCACGCTCCCCCATAAAGGCCGTAGCAGCGCCAAGCGCGAAACCAGCGACGCGCCAGATGGGTTCCAATGCGGTAGGACGCACGCCGCGTTCGCGCAAGAGCGCTTCAAAGCGCTTCAGATGCTCGTCTTCCTGCGCCGCCATGTGACGGATCGCCATCGCCGCCGGGCTGGAGCGATCCCCCAGCACCGCGAGCTGACCCGCATAGATGCGCACGGCGCCATATTCGCCCGCATGATCGACGCGGATCATGGCAGCCACATCATCGCCAACAGTGGGCCCGGGGGCGGCAGGACGGTTCCGGCGCATGATGGCTCCTTGCCTATTTCGCCCAAGCATAGGGAAGTTTGATCACCTTGGTCAAAAGCAGACCGCTGATCAGGGCGACACCTGTCGAGAACAGGAAATTGAAGCCCGCCAGCGAAAGACCGAACAAGCGGAAGGCCGGTGTATCGCAACGCACTACCGGCGCGTTGAGATCCATCTTCGCGGAGAGGACGAAGCGCGGCCCCGTGCAACTTTCCGGGCCCGCGACGATTTTCCACTCCACCAAGGCCTGATAGCCACCGATCAATGCGGTCGCGAGGATCATCACAATCGCGATCCATACGAGCAAGCGCAGCGCATCGCGGTCGATCACCCGCGTGTAATACAGGATCACGCCTCCCAATCCGGCCACAATGGCGCCATCATGCGGCCAACGCTGCCAGTGACACATCTCACACGGCAACACGCCGAGCACATATTGAAAAAATAGCGCCCCCAGGATCATCGCAAGCGAATAGGAGCCGGCCAGTATCGCGACTTTGTCCTCACGCAAGGCACGTTTCCCTTTTTATGAAGATATGAAGATTCATGAAGAGAACATAGAATGATGGGTAAGAGATTTATCCCTTGACCCAGGATTCTATCTGAAATCGAAGCCTCGAGGCATTACAAAGTCAACATAGGTCCCGCACATTTTTCTTGCCAGACTCCCAGTGAACGCTAGAAAGAACAGGAAGAAGCGTGGACCGCGCGCTCTATCAGCAAAGGGTTTCAGGATCGTCGATGCCAAAGCGTGTGGCAAAAAGTATTGTGCGCCGCGAGCTTCTGAAGATCGATGGCCGTGATGTGGAATTGGGCGTGAAGCTTAATCCGCAAGCGCGTCGCCTGATCGTGAAAGTGCATCCTACCAGCGGCGAAGTGATCGTCATTGCGCCGTCCAAGCGCGCGCTGGATCGCGCGGTGGAGTTTGCCCGCGGTGAAGCTGATTGGATCGCCAAGCAGCTCGCCCAGGTGCCGAGTCGCGTGCTTCTCACTCCGGGCGCGCATTTTCCCTATCGCGGTAAGGATTATGCGATTCAGCGCGGCGAAGAAGGCCCGGTTACCGTTGAGGAAGGCCAACATCTGATGCGGGTGTCTGGCCGTCTGGAACATGCCCCGCGACGTATCGTGGATTTTCTGAAAAAACAGGCGAAACGCGAGTTCGAGGCCAAGGCCTTTGACTATGCCGCAAAGATCGGCCTGAAGCCGTCGCGTATCACGGTGCGCGATACCGCCAGCCGCTGGGGCTCCTGCTCCTCGACCCGCTCGCTCTCTTTCTCCTGGCGCCTCGTGATGGCGCCCACCTTCGTACTCGATTACGTGGTGGCGCATGAAGTGGCGCATATGAAGGAAATGAACCACGGCGAGAATTTCTGGCGCATCGTGAAAAGCCTGGTCGGCGATGTGCGTCGCCCGCAGGCCTGGCTGCGCCAGCACGGCGCGGGCCTGCACCGCTATCGCGCGCGGTAAAGCCTTTCTCGCTTAACTCCTAAAACTTAGGTGCCAAACAAACGGTCCAGCAATTGCTGGAAATTATCCGGTTTTTTCGCCGGCTGTTTTTGCGCGGTTTGCGGCTGATCGGACTGTTCTTGTTGCGGCGCTTCCGGCGCTGGTGCCCCGATCTGCGCGCCTGGCAAAGGCCGCACGGGCAAGCCCGCTTCGGCGCTCGCCATGAAATCATGGAAAATCCGCGCCGGCAGCTTGCCGCCGGTGCCCTTGTTCATCGTCGAATTGTCGTCATTACCAATCCAGACGCCGCAGACAAGATCGGCAGAAAAGCCCATGAACCAAGCATCGCGATAATCCTGCGTGGTGCCGGTTTTGCCCGCCACGGGGCGGTCACCCAAATTCGCCGCCTTGCCGGTGCCGGTCAGAACCACTTCGCGCATCAACTCGGTCATTTGGGAGAGATTTTCCGGCGCTATCACCTGAGACGCATCAGATTGGGTTCGCTGCCACAGCACCTTGCCGGATTTGCTGCGAATACGAACAATGCCATGGGGCGAAACGCCAAGCCCGCCATTGGCAAAAGGCGCGTAAGCGGCGGTGAGCTCCAAAGGTGTGACCACGCTGGTGCCGAGCGCCAAGGAGGCGACAGCCTGCAACGGGGTTTCAACGCCAAGCCGCTTGGCCGTGCGCGCCACCGCCTTGGGCGTGACCTCCTGGGTGAGCTGCACCGCGATGGAATTGGAGGAATGGGCGAAGGCTTCGCGCAAAGAAATATCGCCGCGATATTTGCCTTCGTAATCTTCCGGCTTCCAGCCGCGAATATCGACCGGCCCATCATGCATGACATCGCTGGGGCGGCGGCCATGTTCGAAGGCTGAGAGATAGACAAACGCCTTGAAGGCCGAGCCGGGCTGGCGCAGCGCATCGGTGGCGCGGTTATAGGGGCTTTGGGAATAGGAGGCACCGCCTACCATTGCCCGCACCGCGCCGTCTGGCGTCATAGCGACAAGCACGGCTTGTGAGGCGTTGAGCTTCTCGCCGTCTTCACGCAAACCCGCCGTGACAGCGCGCTCGGCAAGCTCCTGCACATCGAGATCGAAGCTGGTGTCGACGATCACCGCTTCCTGCGGATCGCCGATATAGCCGGTGATCTGTCCCATCACCCAATCAGCGAAATAGCCTGAAGAGGGCGTGGCGGTGCCGCGTACGATGCGGGCGCGGGTGTGATCGGCATCGAGGCGCGTGGCCTCATCGATATAGCCTTCCTCTTGCATCGCCATCAGCACCACGCTGGCGCGATCATGCGAGGCATCCGGATCGGAAATTGGATTATAGCGCGCGGGCGCTTTCACCGAACCCGCCAGCATGGCCGCTTCCGGCAGCGACAGCTCACTCGCATGCTTGCCGAAGAAACGCTCGGCGGCGGCTTCGATGCCATAGACGCCCGCACCGAAATAGACCCGATTCAGATAAAGGGTGAGGATCTGATCCTTGTTGTAGCGCGACTCCAGATAGGCCGCGAGCATGGCTTCCTGGATCTTGCGGCGGAAATTGCGGTCCGGCACCAGAAAGAGATTTTTGGCGAGCTGCTGTGTCAACGTCGAGCCGCCCTGCACCACATGGCCGCTTTTGGCGTTCTCCATCGCGGCGCGCACCAGCCCAATGGGGTCAACGCCTAGATGGGAACGGAAGCGGCGGTCCTCGATGGCGATGAAGGCGTTGGGGACGTAAGAGGGCAGGGTTGTGACCTCTACCAGCACGCCTTGGGTGAGGCCACGCCGGGCAATCAGGCGGCTCCGATCATCCAGGATGGTGACGTCACGGGATGGGCCGTTGGCCATCAGCGAATTGACGTCCGGCAATTCGGAGAGAAAGCGCGAAAAGAAAATCCCGCCGAAAATCACGCCCCAGGCCGCCAACAACATCAGCACATAAGGCCAGGATGGCGGCTTTTTCGGGCGCGGCGGCTCGACGGCCCGTTCGGCAATCTCGGCCGCGCCATCTGATTTGTTCTGCCGCACCATGGACGACCTCTTGCCGGATGCAGTCTCACTCTCGAAGGGTTAATAGCCGTTAAACAAATTTCTCTGCCGGTGAAACGAAAAAGGGCCGGAACACGCCCGGCCCTTCGAAAAATATACCACTGGCGCGGTTTTTCAGCCGCCAATACTCAGCTTGGCCATGCCGTCATTGGTGAGCTTGCCGCGATAGGAGCGGATTTTCACGCTGCCCGAGCCCATGGCCTCGATCCGGGGATCAACCGCCACGCCGCCGAAGGAGACATTGCCAGACCCCATGATCTCCACCTTGAAGGGATTGGCCTCGCCATTGGCGATAGAAACCGAGCCCGAGCCAGCGATGGAGGCGCTGGCAGGACCATTGACGCTTTGGGCCGAGAAATCGCCCGAACCGGCGATATCGACATTGATGCCGCCACCGCGGACATTGCCGACGGAAATGGAGCCCGAACCCGCGATATCGGCCTTCACCCGGCTCACATCGCCGACGCGGATATTGCCCGAACCCGCGGTATCGATATCTGCATCGCCCGCAACATTGCCGACAGAGAGCTTGCCAGAGCCCGCCATATCAAGCTTGGCCGTGGCGACATTGCCGACCACGCTATCGGTATGACCCTGAACCGAGAAGGCGAGCGGGCCCATGGTGTCGCCGATGCGGACATTGCCCGCCGAAACGTCGGCATCAATCGGCGTGCCGCGCGGCACTGCGATGCGGATTTGAATCTGATCGGGCCGGATGCGGCCGCCATGGGAGAAATCGAACCAGTGCTTCCAATCCCAGACCTGGCCCGAGCCTTCGGTCTGCACCTTGACCGTGCCGCCGCGCATCGAGACATGAACTTTGCTGACCCGGTCGGGATCGCCGCTCACCTGCACCGCAATCGGACCAGCATCCTTCACATCGACCTGAATATTGCCGACCAGATTTTCCAGCTTGAGGTTGCGGGCGTCGAAGGATTGCCAGGACCCGTTGACCCAGCCCGCCGCATTGGCAGGCAGGAAAAGCGCGAGGGCAACGGCGCCGCCGATCATGGCCGATTTGATGCGCATGGTGATCTCCACCCCGATAAAACTATCTGCAAGCTACAAATAGGCGGTTGCCACTCTTAAGCACAGACAGGCAATTTCGCAGAGCCCGCCTGCCCTCGTGGAAGAGCTATAAACTAGTGCCGCACGCGACGGGAAGATATCGAAAATACCGACCGGCTTCAGATACTTAGGCGTCTTTTACGGCATCAGCTTATAGCCGCCGCTTTCGGTCACCAGAATCCGCGCCTCGCCGGGATTTTCCTCGATCTTCTGGCGCAGACGATAGATGTGCGTCTCCAGCGTGTGGGTGGTGACGGCGGGGTTATAACCCCAAACCTCATTGAGCAGGGTTTCGCGCGGAACCGTGTCCCCCACCCGGTAGAGGAATTTCAGGATATTGGTTTCCTTTTCCGTCAGGCGGATTTTGCGCGCCTTGTCGTCCTGCAACAGCTTGGCGCTGGGCCGGAAGGTGTAGGGGCCGATCTTGTACATCGCCTCTTCACTGCGGTCGTGGCTGCGCAAATGGGCATGCAGGCGCGCCATCAAGACGGCAAAGCGGAAGGGTTTGGTGATGTAATCATTGGCGCCCGAGGAAAGGCCGCGGATAGTGTCCTCATCGGTATCGACCGCCGTCAGCAGCACGATCGGGCAGGTGACGCCTTTTTCGCGCAGCTCGCGGCAGAGATCGCGGCCATCGCCATCCGGCAGGCCGACATCGAGGATCATGAACTCGTAAAGCCCTTCGCCCGCCGCCACACGCGCAGAGGCGAGATCGCCCGCCGTGACGACCTCATAAGTGCCTTCCTGGGCCAGCTGTTCGGCCAAAGAGGCGCTCAGCATGGCATCGTCTTCCACCAAGAGAATGCGCTTGGCGCTGGTCATGGTCTTTTCCTTGGGGTGGCGAAGCAGCCAGAGTCTATCCGGTTTCCGCCCCCCGGTGTATGGGTGGGCATCATGCCCACATTCTCGAAATCCAAAGCCCCCCGCCAAACGCCACAGGCTGCGATTGACCGTCTGGCCGCCGCCATTGATGCCTTACGGGCCGGGCGGGGCGTAACCATCGCGGAACGGGCCGAGGTGACCGTTTATGCGGCGGAGGCACTTAGGCCTAATACCTTGAAAAAGCTGGAAAAGCCAGCGCTGATCCTGAGCCATGCCAGGGCGCGCACCCTGAAGATCCGGCTCTATACGCCGGAAATCATCGCCCTGCCGATCAAGAAGGATATGGGCGTGGAGGATATCCGCGCCATTGCCGACCCAACCACCGACCTCGACCGCCCCATGAAAGGGCCGTTTCAGGCCCTGCGCACCAAATTGCCCAAGGCCTATGGTGCGGCGGTCACCCTGACCAAGCTCGCCGGGCTTTTACCGGCCGCCGTGGTGGTGAAAGGCGGGTTTGGGAAGGGACCGAAACTCTCAATAGGCGAAATCACCGATTATGAACTGGAAGCCGCTGCCGGGCTTTCCATTGTGGCGCGCGCGCGCGTGCCCTTGGAGGGCGCCGAAAAGACCGAGCTTGTCGCCTTCCGCGCCGCCGATGGCGCGCCGGAGAATTACGCAATTGTGATCGGCGACCCGCGCGATCCGGTGCTGACAAGGATGCATTCGGAATGCTTCACCGGCGACCTTCTGGGCTCGCTCAAATGCGATTGCGGGCCGCAGCTTCGCGGCGCCATTACCACCATCGCCAAGGCAGGCGGCGGGGTGGTGCTGTACCTCGCCCAGGAAGGGCGCGGCATTGGGTTGATCAACAAGCTGCGCGCCTATCGCCTGCAGGATCAGGGGTTCGACACCATTGAAGCCAATGAACGGTTGGGTTTCGAGGCCGATGAACGGGTTTATGCTGTGGCCGCAAGGATGCTGAGCTTGCTCGGCTTCAAGAAAGTGCGCCTTCTCACCAACAACCCAGACAAGATCGCGGCGCTCGACCATGCCGGAATTGAGGTGGTGGAGCGCGTCCCCCATGCGTTTCCCAGCAACAGCCACAACGCGGCTTATCTCAGAACCAAGGCGCTAAAGGCCGGGCATTTGCTGTAGGCCCCGACCCGGCACCAACGCCCAGCCTCTCTCGCAAACGGCAGATTTTGCCGGTCAGGCGCGATGCAACCTGCTGTAATTGCTGAACCGCGCCCTGGCACATTGCTTGCCACAGATGGGATATGCCGGGAATCAACTACTCCGCTCACCAGTACAACCCCATCGCCCAGGGGTCAGGGGCGGCCTATGCCTCGGCCAAGGCGGCGTCGGATGCGGCTTCGGCTGGGTTGGCGGCTTCGGGCGAGAAAAAAGACGACGGCTTTAGCTTTGGCGACCTGCTCGACATCGTCAATCCGCTGCAGCACATCCCGGTGGTATCAACCCTTTACCGTCACCTCACCGGCGACAAAATCGGCACCTTTGCCAAGCTGGCGGGGGACACGCTCTATGGCGGCTGGACGGGGCTCGCCTTCTCGGCAGCCGACAGCGCTTATAAGGAAATCAGCGGTAAGACGGTGGGCGATACGGTCTATGCCATGGTGATCGGCGATGACACGCCCAAAACCGCCATCGCGGACGCCAATACGCCAGTGGCCGTAAAACCTGCGCGTTCCGAGCCGAGCCTCGAAGGTCTGGCCGATACCGTCAGCGAAACCGTGGGCGACATCGCGCGCCAGACCGGCGAAGGGGCTGCCCGGGCCTATCGCGCTGCAGGACATCTGCTCGCTGCTTACTGATCTTGGGAATAATCCCGAGCCCCGAAAATCGCCGTGCCAACCCGCACATGCGTGGCCCCGAAGCGGATAGCGATATCGAAATCATCGCTCATGCCCATGGAAAGCAGCGGCAGACCGGCGTCCTCCGCCAGAGTCTTCAGGAGCCCGAAATAAGGAGCTGGCGCTTGATCCACCGGCGGCACACACATCAAGCCTTGCACATTGAGGCCGAGGCTGCGGGATTCTTCGACCAGCGCCAGGGTTTGCTTGGGCGCGACGCCCGATTTCTGCGCTTCCTCGCCGATATTGACCTGCACGAAGAGAGCCGGGTTCTTGCCCTGCTTGTCGCATTCGGCCTTCAAGGCGTGGGCGAGCTTGATGCGATCCAGCGAATGAATGGCATCGAACAGCGCGACCGCTTCCTTGGCCTTATTGGTCTGAAGCCCGCCAATCATATGAAGTTCGAGATCGGGATATTCGGCTTTCAGCGCCGGGAACTTTCCTTGCGCCTCCTGCACCTTGCTCTCGCCGAAGAGGCGGTGACCGGCCAGAAGGGCTTCGCGCACCGCCTCGGCGGGGTGGGTTTTGGACACCGCGATGAGGTGGGTGGCGGGCGCGGGCTTAAGCGCGGCTTTGCGCGCTGTCTCGATGCGGCGGTTTATTTCGGCTAGGTTGGCGGCGATGGCAGACATGGTTGGGAGCGATAGCGCCGCAAGGCGGAAGCTGGCAAGGGCGGCGATGCGGCTTTCCGCCCATCGGGCGCTTGGCATCCCGCCACTGATCCTTTTGACCGATGACACCCGTCTTCCCGATCCGGTGGCCGCCGCCACGGCCTTGCCCAAGGGGGCCATGGTGATTGTGCGGGCAAAAGAAGCGGGGCGGCGGGAAATGCTCGCCCTGGCGTTGCGGGAAATCGCGCGGCGGCGGGGGTTATTTCTGCTGATCGCGGGCGATGCGGCTTTGGCGCGGAAGATCGGCGCGGACGGGGTGCATTTGCCGCAGGCGCGTATAGGCGAAGCCGCAGGACTGAAAGCGCGCTGGCCGGAGGTGATCGTGACAGCCTCGGCGCATGATTTTGGCGCGGGGATAAGGGCGGGGGCGGTGGATGCGCTGCTCCTCTCGGCGGTATTTCCGACCCAAAGCCATCCGGGCCGGGGCGTGCTCGGAGCGGCACGGGCCAATCTGATGGCGGCGCAGATGCCCCTTCCAGTTTATGCCCTGGGGGGGGTTTCCGCTGAAAATGCGGATTTGCTCTATGGGTTTTCGGGGATTGCCGCCATCGGGGCGCTATCGAACAGCTAAAGCGTTCTCATCTTTTAGGTCAGCGGCTGGAACTGTACCTAGAGGTCGAATTACTTCGGGCGCTTCGGGATCAGATGAAACATTATAGCGCCCAATACACTGATTAATTTGGGTCATATTGATAGAGGCGAACTTGTAAAGCTCACAGAATGTGCCTTCACCCGTCACGCTATTTTTCAAAAGCTCGCTAAGTGACGGTTGGGTTTTTAAGTACGCGTAACACTCGGCCAAGAATGGCTCGACCATCTTTCGTGTAGCAGCCTGAATCAGTTTGTCATTTACACCGACAGCCAGTGCCTCGAGCAGATTCAGAAGTTCTCGAAATTCAAATTCCTTCTTGTCATCAGGCGCGTCGCGAACTTGTCGAAGAGCCTGTCCAACCTGAAAAACAACAGTTAGGCAAGAGTTGAAATCATAGGATTTTTCCGCTGCTAGCGTTACGCGGTGGTTTGCCCACGCGATAAACAACGTAATCGCGGCAGTGAAACCTGAGGCGATTGCCGCGACAGCAGCCCAGAAGTTAGCATCCAAGACGGGATTTCACTTATTTGGTTTTTGAGTAGAGCTAGAGGTAGTGGGTGTTTGCGCCGTCGATTGCGACGGCTGAGGCGCTGGCTTGGACGCGACCGTTTGGAAATTAGCACTGCTCATCGAATCTCCAATTGCCCTGAAATTCCCGGTGGAAAATGTCTTCTGAACGCTCATGCGTGGGGGGCGATTGGCTGGCTCCTTGCTCATACAGTTTTTCCTTCGGTTGGAATCGCCTGTTTCTACATGATTTAGCCACATTTTGCCACCGACCCGCGGTGATCTCTCAACGGAGAAATAGGGGATTGACCCTGCCCGCCCGCATGGGGATGTTCGGGCCGTATTTTGCCCGGAGTGTTCCATGTCCGAAGTTGCCGAACAGCTGATTGCCGTGATCAAGGAACGCTCCTACCGGCGCGGGAAGTTCAAGCTCGCCAGCGGGGCGGAGAGCGAATTCTACTTCAACCTGAAGCCGACCATGATGTCGCCCAAAGGGGCTTATCTCTCGGCCAAGGCGCTGCTGGAGAAAATCCGCGAAGTGGACGGGATCGATTATGTCGGCGGGCTCGAAATGGGCGCGGTGCCGGTGATCGCCTCGCTCGCGGCGCTGTCTTTCGAGGACGGCAAGCCGGTCAACACCTTCTTTGTGAGGAAGCAGCCGAAGGATCACGGCACCCAGGATCTGGTCGAAGGCCTCGCCATTGGCGAAAGCCTTTCGGGCAAGCACGTCATCATCATCGATGATGTGGCGACCACGGGCGGCTCCATCGTCAAAGCCGCCGAAGCGGCGCGCAAGGCTGGTGCGATTGTCGATTATGCGCTGGTGATTTTGGACCGCGAAGAAGGCGGCACCGAAAACCTCGCCGCGGCGGGGATGAAACTGCTTTCCGCGTTGAAGAAGAGCGATTTTCTGTAAGAACTTCACCTCCCCCTTGCGGGAAGGTCGATCCGTCGTAGCGCAGCATAGACGGATCGGGTGGGGGTAAGCGGATGGAGCGAGCTCCCCACCCGGATCGCTTCGCTCTCCGCTCGCACGCTGGCGCTACTCGCCCCGGCGAGGGGGAGGTAAAAGCGCTTACCCCCCCACCTTGAACTTCAGATGCACGAAGGCGGCGCTCATCGCGAGGCGTTTGGAGCCGTCATAGAAGCTGCCGAGGTTGCGGTCGTAGACGTGTTCCTGCCAGCCGGTGGTGAGCTGCCAATTGGTGTCGATGGTATAGCCGAGCTGCACCTGCCAGGCTTTGATCCCGATCACCGGGCCAGCCATACCGCCATCGGCGGTGCCGCGGCCATATTCGCCGGTGAGGCTGTAATCGCCATAGGAGAGCGTGGAGCTTAGATGCCCGCTTTCGGTGGCGCCGCTGGTCCGCGCGTCATAGATATCGAAAGCGAAGGTATTGGCGCGGCGATAGCCCCCGCCAATGGCCCATTTCCAATCATCATTGATGGTGTAATCGAACTCGCTGCCGACACTCCAATCGGTCAGGCTGGCATCCTCAGCGAGCTTGCCGTCGCCATGGGCGAGCGCCACACCGCCATAGACACCGAGCGCCATCGTCTCCCATTGCTCGGAATAGGAAAGCGCCACTTCCCAGATGCTTTTCTGGCGGTTTTCCTTATGCGGACCATTGTTGAGGAAAGGAATGACCTCGCGGTTTTGCGCGGGCGTGTAGGATGCGCCGAGCTCAAAGCCCAGGATGCGCGGGGTGTAATAAGAGATCTTGGCGTAGTTCAGCGAGGAATTGGTGGCGCTGGAAAAATCGAACAGCTGGCCAAAGGCGCGCCCCGTCGAGGGGTCGATGAAGAATGTCGCGTTGGGGTTCTCGATCGAGGTGATGTCGTCCGACACCGGCCCGGTGATGGCGAGGGCATAGACCGCGCCATCGGTCATGCCGACTTCCACCGTGCCGAGGCCGGTCTGGGCCACGCCATAGACCTTCTGCACCAGGGCACCGCCGTAATTATCGTATGAGAGGCGGTCGCGCAGGACCTCGAAACTGGATTTCAAGGAGAGCGAAAGGCCGCTGTCATAATCGCGGCTCAGCTTGAGATTGACGTCCGCCGCGCCCGTGGCCCAGCGCTGATCCGCCCCGCCTGTCGCCTTGGGCAAATCCGGCGCGAAGAGAGCCCCATAGGCGATGCCCCCCACCGTCAGGGTTGCAGGGTCCAAATCCACGGTCAGGGCCGGTACAGCGGCTCCCGCAGGCGCCGCCGCCAAAAGCGCGGCCGCCGTCATCATCAATCTCGTTTTCATGGCCCCCACTATACCCGAGTTGCCCCTTTGGATCGCTAGCGCGGGGCGGGTCTGATCGTTACAGCTTGATCATAATAGGCGATTTTGTGTCAGGCCATATGACGCCGCGTTGCACGGGGACGTTCAGGCCAGTATAAGCCGGAACCTTGTTGTCTGGAGATTTCCCCAATGCGAGCCTTAACCCTTGTTGCTTGCGGCCTCATCCTGGCCGGTTGCGGGTCTTCCAACGACAACAGCAAGTATATCCAGGACGTCGATAGCGGCACCACCGCCATTGCCAGCGAAAGCGGCCAGCGCACCTTGGGTGTGAATTCCTATCTGTGGCACGCCACCCTCGACACGCTCTCCTTCCTGCCCTTGCAGTCGGAAGATCCGTTCGGCGGCGTCATCATCAGCGATTGGTACTCGGCCCCCGGCACGCCGAATGACCGCGTCAAGGTGACCGTCTACATCCTCGACCGCCGCCTGCGCGCCGACGGGCTCAAGATCGCCGTCTTCCGCCAGACCAAATCGGCTGAAGGCTGGGTCGACGCGGCCGCCAATCCCGAGACCGCCACCAAGCTGACGGACGCCATTCTGACGCGCGCCCGCGAGCTTCGCCTGGCTGCCCGCCCCGGCGGCTGATCACTGCCTCTCTACCGATCCGTCATGGCCGGGCTCCGACCCGGCCATCCAGAACGGCTAGGCAAACCCCGATAGATTTCTCGTCGCAAAGAGATGGATGACCGGGTCAAGCCCGGTCATGACGAGCAGGGCTGCGGAGCAGGGTGACGATTTGATTGGCAGATCCCCACTCTAAAGGCTGGAATCGGCGGCGCTTTTGCCGCAAAACACCCGCCTTTGATAAAGGGTCACGACTCCTATGGCGCGCTATAACGCAAAAGATTCCGAAAAGCGCTGGCAACAGGCCTGGAATGCCGCCGACGTCTTCAAGACGCCGGAAACGCATGACAAGCCCAAATGCTATGTCCTGGAGATGTTCCCCTATCCGTCCGGGCGCATCCATATCGGCCACGTGCGCAACTACACCATGGGCGACGTGCTGGCGCGCTTCAAACGCAGCCAAGGCTTCAACGTGCTGCACCCGATGGGCTGGGATGCTTTCGGCCTTCCTGCCGAAAACGCCGCCCGCGAAAAGCACGTGAACCCGCGCGACTGGACCTACGACAATATCGCCAACATGAAAGAGCAGCTGAAGCTGATGGGCCTCAGCCTCGACTGGAGCCGCGAGTTCGCCACCTGCGATGTCGGCTATTTCTCCCGTCAGCAGAAGCTGTTCCTCGATTTCTATCGCGAGAACCTGGTCTATCGCTCGGAAGCCGATGTGAACTGGGACCCGGTCGACATGACCGTGCTCGCCAATGAGCAGGTGATCGATGGCCGCGGCTGGCGTTCGGGCGCTTTGGTCGAGCGCAAGAAGCTGTCCCAGTGGTTTTTGAAGATCACCGCCTATTCGCAGGAACTCTTGGAAGCCCTCGACGGTTTGGAGCGCTGGCCGGAAAAGGTCCGGCTGATGCAGAAGAACTGGATCGGCAAATCCGAAGGCCTGCGCCTCAACTTCACGCTGTCGGATGCGCGCAAGCTCGAAATCTTCACCACGCGCCCCGACACATTGTTCGGTGCGAGCTTTGTCGCGATCTCGCCTGATCATCCGCTGACCGAAGAACTCGCCAAGACCAATCCGGCACTGGCCGAGTTCCAAGCTGAGTGCCGCCGTTTGGGCACCGCCGAAGAGACCATCGAAAAGGCCGAGAAGCTGGGCTTCGATACCGGCCTGACCGCGACGCATCCCTTCGATTCCAATTGGAAGCTGCCGGTCTATGTCGCCAATTTCGTGCTGATGGGCTATGGCACCGGCGCCATCTTCGGCTGCCCGGCGCATGACCAGCGCGACCTTGATTTCGCACGCAAATATAAGCTTTCTGTGCGCCCCGTAGTGATCCCGGAAGGTGTTGATCCCACTACTTTCGATGTCGGCGATGAGGCCTATACCGGCCCCGGCAAGCTTGCGAATTCGAGCTTCCTTGATGGGTTGCCCGTCGATGAAGCCAAGAAGACCGTGGCCGAGAAGCTGGAAGCCGACGGCGTCGGCAAGCGTACGACACAGTATCGCTTGCGCGATTGGCTGGTCTCGCGCCAGCGCCCCTGGGGCTGCCCGATCCCGATGATCCATTGCGGCAAATGCGGCGTGGTGCCGGTTCCGGAAGATCAACTGCCGGTGAAAGTGCCCGAGGACCTGACCTTCAACGTGAAGGGCAATCCGCTCGACGCGCACCCGACCTGGAAATATGTGAAGTGCCCGTGCTGCGGCGGCGACGCGCTGCGCGATACCGACACGCTCGACACCTTTGTCGACTCCTCCTGGTATTACGCGCGCTTCACCGACACCACCGCGGAAGGCCCGGTGAACAAGGCGGCGGTCGATTACTGGCTGCCCGTCGATCAGTATATCGGCGGTATCGAACACGCCATTCTGCATCTGCTCTATTCGCGCTTCTTCCTGCGCGCCATGAAGAAGGCGGGCTATGTGAAGATCGATGAGCCGTTTGCGGGCCTCTTCACCCAAGGCATGGTCTGCCACGAGACCTATAAGGACCCGGAAGGGGCCTGGCTCTCGCCCGACGAGATCGAAAAGCGCGATGGCGGCGTCTTTGTCAAAGAGACCGGCGCGAAGGTCACGGTTGGCCCTTCGGAAAAGATGTCGAAGTCCAAGAAGAACGTGGTGGCGCCCGAAACCATCATCGACGTCTATGGTGCCGACACCATCCGCTGGTTCATGCTCTCCGATACCCCGCCGGAACGCGATATCGAATGGACCGACGAGGGCGCGGATGCCTGCTGGAAGTTCGTCCAGCGCGTCTATCGCCTGGTCACCGAAGCGGGCGAACTGCCGCCGGTGGGAACCCCGGTGGAGGGCTCTTCCGAGCTTCGTCGTGCGGTGCATCGCGCCATCGCCGCGGTGACCGATGACCTTGCGGGTCTGCGCTTCAACCGCGCTGTGGCCCAGATCTATACCCTGGCCAATGCTATCGGCTCGGCCACCAAGGCCCCGGGCGCCGAAAAGCGCGAGGCATTGGAGGCGCTGACTCAGCTGGTTGGCCCGATGATGCCGCATCTGGCCGAAGATTGCTGGGAAGCCCTTGGCCATAAGGCCTTTTTGGCCACCGCGCCGTGGCCTAAGGCCATCCCCGAACTGGTCGCGGTCAGCTCTGTCACCATCGCGGTGCAGGTCAATGGCAAGCTGCGCGGCACGCTCGAAATCGCCCCGGACACCGACAAGGCCGAGGTGGAAAAGGCCGCGCTGGCGGTAGAGACTGTGCAGCGGGCCATGGAAGGCAAATCGCCGAAGAAAGTGATTGTGGTCCCCAACAGGATCGTGAACATCGTCGTATGACCAAAGCACGCGCCCTTCTGGCTGTTCTGGCCCTGCCGCTTCTGGCGGGATGCGGGTTTCGCCCCCTCTATGCCACGCCGGATATGCCCAAGGGCGCGATGCAGGCCAAGTTGCGCTCGATTTATGTCGAGCCGATCCCCGAGAAGACCGGCTATCAGATGCGTACCCGCCTGATCGATCTGATCGACGGGCAGGGCGAGGCGCGCGGCGCGAGCTATTATTTAAGGGTAAATCTCACCATTCACGCCGAAGCTATCGGCGTGCAGAGCCAGACCACAGCCAGCGGCATCACCCAAACCGCCATCACCCGTTATAACGACACGCTGAAAGCTGAGTATGAGCTGATCGATCCGGCGACGGGCAATCCCGTGACCAAAGGCGTCGAGACCGGGCTGACCGCTTACAACGTGCTCTCTTCGCCCTATGCCACCCTTGCCAATCAGCAGGATGCCGATCGGCGCGCCGCCGAGGACATCGCCGACCGCATCCGCATCAATCTGGCGGTCTATTTTGCCGAACAGGCGAAGAAGTGAGTGGGGTAGCACAAGCTGTCATCCCGGGCGGAGTGCGCGGCGCGAAGCTGCGCGCGCGTAGACCCGGGACCCACTCCACCGCATCCCAGATTTGCAAGTGGGTCCCGGATCGCGCCCACATGCCAAATTTCAAGACCGCCGGGGGCGCGTCCGGGATGACAATCTGGGCTGGGGTTTGCCCATGACCATCATTAAACCCGCCGAGGCTGACCGTTTCGCCAAGAACCCGCCGAAAAACCTGTTGGCTGTGCTGGTGTTCGGGCCGGATGCGGGGCTGGTGCGGGAACGCGCCGAAACCCTCTTAAAATCGGTGGTGGACGATCTTTCCGATCCCTTCCGGGTTTCGGACCTCGACGATGCCGCGCTCTCTGCCGATCCGGCGCGCCTTGCCGATGAAGCGGCCGCGATTTCCATGCTGGGCGGGCGGCGCGTGGTGCGGGTGCGCGGCGCAGGCAATGGCAATGCCAAAGCCTTTGAAGCCTTCCTGGACGATCCCAAGGGCGATGCCCTGATCGTGGTGGAGGGCGGCGATCTCGCCAAAGGCGCGGCGCTTCGCAAGGTTTTCGAGGAAGCGGACAATGCGGGCGCCATCGCCTGCTATCCCGATACGGCGCGCGATCTGCCCGAGGTGGTGCGCGAAGCCTTGAAAGCCGAAGGGCTTTCCATTTCGGGCGATGCGCTGGCTGATGCGGTGTCGCGGTTGGGCTCGGATCGCGGCGTGACACGGCGGGAACTCGAAAAGCTGGCGCTTTATTGCCGGGGGCAGAAAGAGGTCAGCCTGGATGATGTGCGCGCCGCCATGGGCGATGAGGCCGAGGCGCGGGTGGAAGAGGCCTGCGATGCGGCCGCTTCCGGCGACCTGAAGCGGCTCGACATCGCGCTGGAGCGGCTTTGGGCGGCGGATATTTCCCCCGTCGCGGTGGTGCGCCAGGCGCTGGGACATTTCCAGAAACTCTTGCAGGTGGTGGTCGAAATCTCGCGCGGCGACAACCCCGATTTTGCGATGAAAAAACTGCGCCCGCCGATCCATTTCTCCCGCGTGGCGAGTTTTCGGAGCCAGACCCAGCGCTGGAGCGAGGCCAAGATATTGGACGCGCTCGATCTTCTCTTCGAGGCCGAAGTCCTGTGCAAAACCACCGCCGTCCCCGCCGAAGCCGCTTTGGGCCGGGCGCTGTTCAATGTCGCGGCGATGGGGCGGGGGCGCTAATCATCGCACCCCTTACTGTATGACGGAAGCGTCGGCAGGAGCTCAATGTCGCATACGCAACTGCGTACTTCAGGAAAAAGTGCGGTCCAAGTAACACCTTCGCGCCAGAGCAATTCTATTAAGCGGTTTCGTTCCGATCCAGCTAAAACAAACTTCAACAGACGGTTTGAAAATTCGCTGTCTCGATATTTTTGCGAAATATCTAGAAATTGACCCGTCTGAATGAACTCCTCTATAGCAAACGCATTTATCGTGAATACCCCGCGTTGAGATTTCAATCTTTCGTTGGCGGCCGGGTTCCCGTACCAAATCCACATAAAACTACGATTTTCTATCTCACGCTCAGGTTCGAAGTAGGTATCGATAGCCCAGACAGCAATATCTGTCGTAGCCTGTTGCTGTAGATCGGCACATGCAAAAAATGCTGCATTTCTAGAATCATACGTCCAGTCCAACAAATTTGTTGGAAGCCCATAGTGCTGTGCAGTTGTTGTCAGATCATCGGGCTGGAGGCCGGGAAACTCAGAGAGCCACGAATTCCATTCCGATTGAATATCAAAATTGTTTAGGCCAAACCGAGGTTCCCACGGGATAAAGCCACTGACTGATGCTAGGCGCCCGAACTCCCGAAGCATGATCCTATATCCGAGCCATATAAGCCCCGCCTCTAGTAAGCTCTCACCCCGAGGCATCTTCACAATACCGGAATGCCCCATCGCCTTAGTCTTTAGTAATTCAATACGCTCTTGGATTCGGTGCTCGTGTTTTTGAGAATATTGCAACAATCGTTCGATTCCAGACGGTCGAAACGCGCTTGGTAATAGCTTCCAATCTGAGTTTGAATGGCCTCTGAATATCCAACGGTAGCCCAGCTGTGGCCCCCACCGCTTGTTCGTTAGTTTTATTTCGTCGAGAAATTCTGACGCTGAGTTGAAATTGAGTATCAGCATTTTGGTTTCCAGCGGCTATAGTCCCCACACTCTGGAGGTTACAGGTGCTCAAAATCCGCGTCATCCCCTGTCTCGATGTCAAAGACGGCCGCGTCGTCAAAGGCGTCAACTTTGTCGGCCTCAGAGACGCGGGCGATCCGGTGGAGCAGGCGCTTGTCTATGACCAGGCGGGCGCGGACGAGCTTTGCTTTCTCGACATCACCGCGAGCAACGAAAAACGCGGCATCATGCTGGATGTGGTGCGCCGCACCGCCGATGTCTGCTTCATGCCGCTGACGGTGGGCGGGGGCGTGCGCACGCTCGATGATATTCGCGCGCTGCTTCTGGCGGGGGCCGATAAGGTCTCGATCAATACCGAAGCGGTGAAGCGGCCGGAATTCGTACAGCAAGCGGCGGAGAAATTCGGCAGCCAATGCATCGTCGCCGCCATCGATGCGAAAGAAACCGCGCCCGGCAAATTCGAAATCTTCACCCATGGCGGGCGCACCCCCACCGGGCTTGATGCGGTGGCCCATGCCGCGCGGCTGGTCGATTACGGCGCGGGCGAAATCCTTCTCACCTCCATGGACCGCGACGGCACCAAGGCGGGCTATAACATCCCGCTCACCCGCGCGATTTCCGATGCCGTCTCGGTGCCGGTGATCGCTTCCGGCGGGGTCGGCACGCTCGATCACCTGGTCGAAGGGGTGCGCGATGGCGGTGCCAATGCCGTGCTCGCCGCCTCGATTTTCCATTTCGGTCAATACTCTATCGCCGAGGCAAAAAACGCCCTTGCCAGCGCCGGGATTGCCGTGCGCAATCTCTAACGGGACGGGTATCGAGAAGACCCTCCGCTGGGGTGCCTCATGAGCGAGCTTGCGCTGGATGTGAAGGTAGCCAGAAGGCTGCCAAAGCCGGTCTTTGCGCGCACACCGCTGCTCGATGGAATTGTGCCCGGGGCGGAAGCTTTCCAGGTCATTCTGTTTGAGTGCCTCGCCCATGCCAGCGCCAATGTTGCGCCAGTGGTGGAGGCACGTGACTGCACGGGCTTGCATCAACTGCGCGTCGGACTGCGGCGCTTACGCGTGGCGCTTTCCACCTTTGGCAAAGGCTTACCCGAACTTGAAGCGCTGAATGCCCGCGCCAAAACGATCTGCACCACGCTAGGGCCCGCACGCGATCTCGATGTTTTTCTCAGCGATCTTTTCGAACCCGCGGTGGCACAGCTTGGACATCAAAGCGGCTTTGAGATTTTGCGCGCCCGGGCTTTGCGGGCGCGGGAGAAGGCTTGGGGTCACGCGGTTGAAGTGGCAGCCGATCCCTCTTTCACCGCCTTTCAGGATGCAGTGGCGGCGGCGGCTTGTGCCAAGCTGTGGGATGACACGCTTGAGCTTTCGATGCTCGCGCCCGCCTATTTGGATCAGCATTTGAAACGTGCCAAGACGCGGGGGCGTGATCTCGCGGGTGCCAGCGTAGCAGAGCGCCATCGCTTACGCATCGGCCTGAAGAAGCTGCGCTACACTGCTGAGTTCTTCGCCGCCGTCTATAAACCGAAGAAGGTCGCGCGCTTCATGACGCCGCTGAAAGAGCTGCAAGACTTGCTCGGCGCCCTCAATGATGTGGCGCTGGTGCGCGGCATCTTGGGACGACTGATGCTGGAAGAAGTGAGCGACGCGCCGGTGCAAGCAGAACTCAGCCATGCCACAGGTTTACTGCTCGGCTGGCACCAATCCCGCGCCGACCAGATGATCCTCAAAACCACCAAACGCTGGAAAGCCTTTCAGAAGGCGGAGGTGTTTTGGGGGTAGGTACAAGAAACAAGAAGAGGCACTGGCATGCGGTATCTTCTCATCGCCTTGGCGTTTGCTTTCACGTCACCATCATTTGCGTTTAACGAAAAAGACTATCCGCCTCCGCCGTCACAGGGCTATGTGCCGGATGCCAGCACCGCGATCGCCATTGCGCGCTCTGTCTTGGTGCCCATCTATGGCGATACGGTGCCTAAGGATGCTGCGTTCGAGGCAAAGCGTGAGGGCGATGTTTGGCATGTCACCAGGATGCGCAAATGCCCGCCGACCGGTCTGTGTGGCGGAGCCGTAGAGAGTGTCTTCCTCTCCACGAAAGACGGACGAATCCTCGCCGCCTTCCGTGTCGACTGACCGGCGCAGTGCGCACGATCTGCCCAATAGGCAGATAGGGCTTTCTTTAACACCGCAATCTATTGATCATTGATTGTCGTGATGGCGGAGAAAAGGGAGGGGGGAGGTCCTCTCCTTGAAGACAGACACGCCGAAACGGACAAATTCAAATTTTGACATTCCAGTCCGCGTTTTTCGCCGTAAGCAACTGATAGCGCAAAGTTTTCGTCAAAAACTTCGCCGCGTCTGGGGCGCAGACTTGTCTGATTTCCATTCCCCACGAAGTCAAAGAGCCCTCTCGATGTGGGAAGCGCGACTGCCGACATCAAGAACGGCGGAACGGATTTAAGGCGGCGGACAGAAGACGGACAGGATTGCCTTCACCTGGCTGCATGGCAGGCGTGATCGGCCGCGGCTTGATTGATTTGCTTGGCCAGACCATCCGCTTTGGCTTGCTCCAGCGGCCCGACCAGAAAACCATCGAAGGTAATCGGATCGAGAATTCTCGCCGCATTAAGCACCTCGCCATCTGCGATGAAGGCAAGTGTTGCCCCAACATGGCTCTTGCTGAACTGTTGAATCCGTTGGGCGCCGTCGCGATCCAAGTTGATGTTCAGGACAATCTGGCCTTCGGTAGGACTTACATTTGCACCCGTGAAGTCAGCACTTGTCAAAAGAGGCGCCGCGTCAAGGTGCAATAACTTTCCGTCAGGACCCGACATTGTGCGAGGGCCATGGTCATCAACCACAACAAATTCCATTCGCGGGCAGGCTGGTGCAGCACTTGCAGAATTAGGCAGGCCAAACACGCAAAGCAGCAAAGCTGCAAAAAACGCCCGTTGCAAAAAAAAGCGAAACATCCTCGCCCCCTTTTAGCTGGCCTATTGGGGATATAGGTGCGGAACCTTCAACAACAAGGGAGCCTTGAAAGGGGGCGCGAATATTTGACAAGCGGCCAGGCCCTTCTTAAATTTCTTGAGCTTTCGGGATGCATCGGCTTTGGGGCCGAAAGGGCTAAGCCCGCCCGCTGAAAACTTCAGCAGGAGACAGGCATGCCCTCAATCGACTCGTTTCGTAAGCAAGCAAAATTGCTGCAACGCTGGCACCAGGCGCGCGACTATTCCGTTGGCGCCAAGGTGCGGATCTTGAAGCGCTTCGCAGATTTGAGCGATGTCGAAATCCTCGACATGGATCTGCCGCTCACTATGGCGCAGGAAATTATCGCCGTAGAAGCGGGCTTCAGCGATTGGTCATCCCTGAAGGAGAACATTGAGAAGGTTTCCGTGCCAGAAGCCATGGCGCAAGGAGAGCCGCTGTTCCGCGGAGTCGTACCCATTCTTATGGTGCGCGATGTTTCGGCGAGCGCGGCATTTTTTGAAACCAAGCTCGGCTTTATATGCGACTTCCTGCATGGCGAGCCGCCCTTTTATGGCGCGGTTTCGCGGGGAAATGTCTGCCTGCATTTGCGCCATGTCGGTGCGCCCAACTTCGCCGCGCTGGCGGCGCGAGAGACATCGCTGATCCTTGCCTCCATCGAAGTCACGAATGTCAAAGCGTTGCATGCGGAATTCGCGGCGCGGCAGGTCGAGTTTGCCCAGCATCTCACACGCCATCCCTGGGGCGGTATCGATTTTCATATCCGCGACCCTGATGGGAACGTGATTTCCTTCGTGCAATATCTGGAACCGGCGCGTTCGCAGGTTTGAGCCTTCTTTTCTGCACGCAAAGAAGGCGCGCGGATTAAAGCGCCGCCGCCTTCACCCGAAACGGCACGTTGAGTGCGGCGATGCTCGGCACCCCTCTCTCGGTAAGATTCAGGATCACCACGGCATTCACATCGAGTTCGGGCGGCATGGGGGCGGAGTGGTCCCATTGTGTTGCTATCGCATACGCGGCGCGGAGCACGCCCATATGGGCGACAGCGATGGCGTCTTCGCCTTTCGCGGCGATGTCGGTGAAGAAGTTTTGCAGCCGCGCCTGCACCTCGCCCGTGGATTCACCGCCCGGCGGGCGAAATTCCACGCCGCGTTTAGCCCCCGCCCGCTCAAATGCGTCGTCGCCATCGCGCGCGATCATCTCTGCCCGCGTCAGGCCTTCCCATTGACCCCAATTCTGCTCGATGAGGCGTGCATCCAGAATAGGATCGGTAAACCCGAGGCACTCGGCGGTTTGGCGGGCGCGCAGTTTGGGAGAGCAATAGCGCCGCGCAGTTTCAAACCCTTCAGGCGGCAGAAGCGCCGACATTTTGGCGAAGCCCGCCGCGCTCAAAGGAATGTCGATGGTGCCTTGGATACGCCCTTCAGCATTCCATTCGGTAGGTCCGTGACGCAGTAAAGCAAGTTTCATCGGCTTTTTCGGTGGGGAAATCTGGATGGCCGGGTCACGCCCGGCCATGGCGACAGGCATATCAGATGTCGAACTCAGCCATCACCGGCACATGGTCGGAGGCTTTTTCCCAGCCGCGCATTTTCTTGACGATCTTCTGGCTTTTGATGGCGCCTTTCAGCGCCTGGCTGGCCCAGATGTGATCGAGACGGCGGCCACGATCAGAAGCTTCCCAATCGGCGGCGCGATAGCTCCACCAGGAATAAATCTTTTCATTTTCCGGCACGAATTGGCGCGTGACATCGATCCAATCGAACGCGGCGGCGCAGGTTTTCAAAAGCTCGGTTTCGATCGGCGTGTGGCTGACGACATTGAGGAGCTGCTTATGGCTCCAGACGTCATGCTCCAAAGGTGCAACATTGAGATCGCCCACCAGCACCACCGGCGTCTTGGCGCTGTCTTTGCGCTTACCGAAGAAATCGGCCATGCGTTTCAAAAAATCGAGCTTGTGATCGAATTTCGGATTGAGCTTGGCATCGGGCACATCGCCGCCAGCGGGGACATAGAAATCATGCAGCTCCAACCCGTTCTCAAACGTCACACGGATTTGGCGGCAATGGCCTTCACGACAGAAATCATCGGTACCTTGGGCCGCGAAGGGAAGCTTTGAGAGAATGGCAACGCCGTTATAGCCTTTTTGTCCGTGCACGGACTGATGCTCATAACCGAGCTTGGCAAATTCCTTGGCGGGGAAAAGCTCGTTGGGGCATTTGGTTTCCTGCAGGCACAAGACATCGGGCTGGTGCTCGCGCAGGAAACGGGCGGCGAGCGGGGCGCGCAGGCGCACCGAATTGATGTTCCAGGTCGCGATCTTCATGAGACCTCATCAGGGTAGAGCGGCCAGCGCGCGCGCGCCGGGGCATCGAGGGGATCAAAAGCGCCGAGCGCGGCCCGTTCCACCCCGGCCCAGGCGATCATGGCGGCGTTATCGGTGCAAAGCTTCACCGGCGGCACGGTGAGGGAAAAGCCCTCGGCACCCGCAAGACCGGAAAGGGCCTCGCGAATTGCCCCATTGGCCGCGACCCCGCCCGCCACCACCAAACCCGGCGCGGCTTCATGGGGGAAATCGGCGCGGAACATCGCCATGGCGGCGCGCACCCGGTCGGTCAAAATGTCGATCACCGCAGCCTGGAAGGAGGCGCAGAGATCGGCGGTGTCCACTTTTTCGGCCTCGGCCAGCAGGCGGACGGCGGTTTTGAGGCCAGAAAAGGAGAAATCGGCGCCCGGGCGGCCCTTCATCGGCCGGGGCAGAGGATAGCGGGCGGGATTACCCTGCCGCGCCATCGCCTCGATCCGGGGCCCGCCTGGATAGGGTAGGCCGAGGAGTTTTGCCGTCTTATCAAAGGCTTCGCCCGCCGCATCGTCGATGGTGGTGCCATAGAGGCGGAATTTACCCGGCCCCTCCACCCCCAGAAGCTGGCAATGCCCGCCCGAGACCAGAAGCAGGAGAAGGGGAAAGGGGGCGCCATTGGAAAGCCGGGCGCTAAACCCGTGTCCTTCCAAATGATTGAGCGCAATCAGCGGCTTACCGGCGGCAAGCGCCAGGGCTTTGGCGGTGACCAGCCCCACCATCACCCCGCCGATCAGCCCCGGCCCGGCGGTGGCGGCCACCGCGTCGATTTCTGAAAGCTTCAGCCCGGCCTCGGAAAGGGCCTTGGCGACGATCTCGTCCAGAAGTTCCACATGGGCACGGGCGGCGATTTCCGGCACCACCCCGCCATAGGGCCGGTGCTCCTCGAGCTGGGAAAACACCACATTGGCGAGAATTTCCCCCGGCCCAGGCGGCGTGCCGCGCACCACCGCCGCGGCGGTCTCGTCGCAACTCGTCTCGATGCCTAAGATGGTCCAGGGCCGCAAGTTTCAGCCTGTTCTAAAACGCCGAAAGGCTGTAATCGAAAACTGACATGGCTGAAAGCATTCTTCGTATCGGGACCCGCGCATCGCGGCTTGCCCGGGCTCAAACCCAGATGGTCGCCGACATGATCGCCGCTTTCGGCGTCGTGACCGAGATCGTGTTGATCAAGACCACCGGCGACAAGATTTTGGACCGTCCGCTGGCCGATGCCGGCGGTAAGGGCCTGTTCGTCAAGGAATTGGAAGAGGCGCTGCTCGATCATCGCATCGATATCGCCGTCCATTCCATGAAGGACGTGCCGGTGCAGATGCCGGAGGGGCTGGGCCTGGGCGCCATCCTGCCCCGCGAGGAGCCGCAGGACGTGCTGATCAGCCCGCATGCGGCGCGCATCCAGGATTTGCCCGAGGGCGCCAAGCTCGGCACCTCGTCGGTCCGGCGCAGTGCGCAGGTGAGGCGCGCTCGCCCGGATGTAAGCCCCGTGATGTTGCGCGGCAATGTCGACACCCGGCTTTCCAAGCTCGATAGCGGCGAGATGGATGCCATTATCCTGGCCCGGGCAGGCCTGAAACGGCTGGGGCTGGGCGCACGCGCCGTAAATGCTCTGCCTACGGAGGAATGGCTGCCCTCGCTGGCGCAAGGCGCGGTGGGGATCGAGCTGCGCCTCTCAGACTCATTCGCGACCCAAGCGGTGGCGCGGCTGAATGATGAAAAAACCGAGATCGAGCTGATCTGCGAACGCGCCTTCCAAGCGGCGCTCGATGGCTCCTGCCGCACGCCCATCGCAGGGCTTGCGCGCTATGACGGCAAGACGCTCAGCTTCAGAGGCGAGGTGCTGGCCCCGGATGGCAGCGATGCGATCGCCACGCAATTCAGCATCGATATTGACATTTACGGGAAGAGTGAAGCGGCTCGCGCAGGGCGGGAAGCTGGTGAGGCGCTGAAACCGAAGGCAGCCAACTGGCTCGCCCTCTAGTCTCAAGAAGCAAGACGCTTATTCGGCGTCTTCGGGGCTGTCGTCGGCCAGGCTCTTGACGAGATCCAACACGCGCTTGCGGACCTTGGCGTCCTTGATGCGCATGAAGGCCAGCGAAAGCTGCAGACCATCGCCGCTCGACACGAATTCGAGAACCGGCTGCGAGTCACGTTCGGCAAAACCCGGCGTGGCCTGCAATTGGTCAGTGACGCTTTCATAGAAGTACTGGATCGGAACCCCGAGAATACGGGCGATTTCGAACAGGCGGCCCGCACCAATGCGGTTCACGCCCTTCTCGTACTTTTGCACCTGCTGGAACGTGAGGCCGAGCAATTCGCCCAGCCGTTCCTGACTCATGCCGATCATCATGCGGCGCAGACGAAGTCTGTTGCCTACTTGGCCGTCGATCGGATTGGCTTGTTTTTTTGGCAAGGTCTTGGACTTAACGGTTGGAGAGGAAAGAACTACGCGAGCGTTAGCATAACCGGATGCTGAGTTCACGTTGCGGAGCGGCAATGTATTATCTTGCGCGATATAGGCGCGCTGTCAAAGCGATCATCGCAATCAGCACCAGCCAAAAGAACAAATCAATCGATTGTGAGTAGGGTGTTGGCGCAAGCGGTGCGGGAAGTGGGCCATCTATAAAGCCCATTTTGCCGAGCCCCAATGACTGACGAATGCGTCCCAATGGATCGATGATTGCACTGATGCCGGTATTCGCATCCCGAACGACCGGAACGCCTTCTTCAATCGCTCTAACGCGTGCCACCAGAAGATGCTGCCGCGGCCCGGCCCAAGGCCCAAACCAGGAATCGTCGGTGACATTTACGAACCAATCCGGGCGCTTAGCGCCTTCAACTTCGCCGGGAAATAAAATCTCGTAACAGATCAGAGCGGTAACGTTGCCAGCACCTGGTAACGCCATCACGCGCGGACCCGCCCCTTTGATAAAGCCGCCTTCAATGCCGGTGAGCTTGGAAAGACCGAGGGCGGTAAGCGTTTTCTCAAAAGGGAGATATTCACCAAAAGGAACGAGATGCGATTTGTCGTAACTGTCCAAAAGTATCCCAGCCTGGCCATAGACAAAAAAGCTGTTGGCAAGCTGCATTTCGTCATTGGGCAGGAATTCGCGGCGAAGACCGCCGGTCATTAAGCCGAGTCGGCCTTCGGTGAGACGCCCGATCTGATCCAAGGCCAAAGGCTGTTCATTCAGCAGAAAAGGCGGGGCCGCTTCCGGCCAGATGATGATGGAGGGTTTGCCCGGCGCTGCACTTAAATCGAGCAAACGGCGCCAATTCCGCACGATATATTTGCGCTGATATTTCTCCGCCTGCGGAATATCCGGCTGCACCAAACGTATTGTGATTGCGGGCTTATTTTGCTCGGGCGTGACGCCAAGACGGATCGCACCACCAACAAACAGGAAAGTGAAAACAAGCGCCATCGCGCCCGCCAATCCAAAACGCGGCTTAGACGCAAAAAGCAAAGCCAAGCTGCAACCGAACAGAACGGTCAAAAGGCTGAGGCCATACACGCCAATCACACTGGCGCTTTGCAGAACCGCCAAAGAGGCTCCCCAGCCATAGCCTGCGATATTCCAAGGAAAACCCGTGAGAATATGGCCCCGCAGCCATTCGCTTAACGCATAGGCGGCACTCACGGCGAGCACGCGAGACAGGCCGGGCCGCGAGAAACGCACCGCCAGCAAAGCGGCCGCGGCGATAAAAAGGGCGAGCCCACCCGGAAAGAGCAGCGCTACAAACGGAATTTGCCAGGCATGGCTTTCTGCATCGACCAGGAAGGCATAACCGATCCAATGCAAGCCGACGAGAAATTGACCAAACCCGAACCAAAACCCAACACGGAAAGCGGCGCTGAGCTTCTTTGGCTCTGTGGCGGCGGCTTCCAGCAGGAGCACCAGCGCGGCGAAGCCGAAGAGCAGGGCGGGGAAAAAGGAAAACGGCGCAAAGCCGAGCGCGGAAAACGCACCAGCCGCCACCGCCATGCCAAAGCGGCGCCAGCCCTTGAGCGCGCGAAACCAATGGCCAGTCTTGGCCAGAAGAAAAACCACATTACGCAAAAAGGTCATGCTTGAGCCGGGTTTGCTGGCGGGCGGATTCTGAGGCGTTTGACACGGCGCGGGTCAGCTTCCAAGACCTCGAACTCCGCGCCGTTGGGATGGGCGACAATCTCGCCCCGTTGCGGCACGCGGCCCAGAAGCGACACCACCAGCCCGCCTAAAGTATCGATCTCGCCTTCGGTTTCTTCATCGAGCGGAAATTCGATGCCGGTCTCGGCGCGGAAATCTTCCAGATCGATGCGGGCATCGGCCAGGAACCCGCCGCCGGGCTGCGGGCGCGCATGCGGGGCTTCCTCATCATGCTCATCAGCGATGTCACCGACGATTTCTTCGATGATGTCTTCGATCGAGACGAGGCCGTCGGTGCCGCCATACTCATCGATGACGAGGGCGAGATGGGTGTGGGAGGTCTGCATCTTCAAGAGCAGGTCCACCACCGGCATAGAGGGCGGCGCGAAGAGGATGTCGCGCTTGATCTGGGCAATGGGCCGCTCGCGCAGGCGGAAACTGTCTTCGCCATTGCTCTCAAAGAGCTCAAGCACGCTTTTCAAATGCACAAGCCCGATGGGATCATCGAGACTCTCGCGATAGACCGGCAGGCGCGAATGCTGGGCTTCGCGAAACAGCTCCACAAGCTCGGTAAGCGTGGTCTTTTCTTCCACCGCCACGATATCGGCGCGCGGCACCATCACATCTTTGACCCGAAGCTCACCGAATTTGAGCAGGTTGGCGAGCATGGTGCGCTCTGGCGCGGACAGATCGGGCGATTGCCGCTCGCTTTCCTCGATCACCTCTTCGAGGCTTTCGCGCATCTGCGCTGCCGCATCATCTCCGCGCAACAGATGCGCCAAGCGTTTCAAGAGAGAAGGCGATTTTTCCGATGATGGGTCTGGGTCAGACGCGCCGCTCATTTCTTTGTCCCATAAAGCTCGGCGTCATAAGGATTGGCGATTTTCATGGTCTGTAAAATGCGCACTTCCATCGGTTCCATCTTGCGGGCCTGACGTTCGGTGACGTGATCGTAGCCAAGCAAATGCAACACGCCATGCACAGTTAAGTGCGTGGTGTGGTCGAGCAGCGTTTTCTTGGACTCTTTAGCCTCACGCGCGGTGACGCCATAGGCAATCGCGATATCGCCGAGATAGTCCTCTACCCCCGCCGGGAAGGAGAGCACATTTGTGGGCTTGTCCTTGCCGCGAAATTGGGCGTTCAGCTTCTGCACCTTTTTGTCGGTCGTCAGCATCAGGGTAAGCTCGCTCGCCTCCTCAGCCCCAGCTTCCGCAAGCGCCGCCTTGACTGCACGTTTGACCCGCGCCGTGAGCCCTTTGAGCTTGCGCCAGCGGGCATCTTCGATGACGAGCGTGATGCTCAATCTTCGTCCTCTTCAGGCTTATGTTCAGACTTATGCTTCTTGGCGTTCGCCGCCCTATCCGCCGCATTATAAGCGGTGACGATGCGCGTGACGAGGGCATGGCGTACGACATCTTTGTCGGCAAATTGTGCCACCGCGACACCTTCCACGCCTTTGAGAATGGAAAGCGCCTGATTGAGCCCTTCGGCGCGCCCGCCGGGCAAATCGCTCTGGCTGGCATCGCCCGTCACCACCATGCGCGAATCCTCGCCCAAACGGGTGAGAAACATCTTCATTTGCGGCGCGGTGGTGTTCTGCGCCTCATCGAGAATGACAAAGGCTCTGGAAAGGGTACGCCCGCGCATGAAGGCGAGGGGAGCGACCTCGATAATGCCCTGCTCCATCATCTTGAGCGCTGGCTCGCCGATCACATCCATCAGCGCGTCATAAAGCGGACGCAGATAGGGATCGATCTTCTCTTTCAGATCGCCGGGCAGAAAACCGAGCCGCTCGCCCGCTTCCAAGGCCGGGCGCGACAGGATCAACCGCTCCACACGCCGCTCATAGAGAAGATGGGCGCCGAAAGCGGCGGCGAGATAGGTTTTGCCGGTGCCCGCAGGACCAATGCCGAACACCAGAGGATGGGTGCGCATCAAATCGAGATAGGCCGCTTGCGCCGGAGAGCGGGCGCGCAAATTCTTGCCCGACCAGGTGCGCAGCATGGGCGAGCCGGTATGGGCTGAAACCTTGTCGTCGGTCTCATTGGCGAAACGGATTTCGGAATCGATCTCGGCAGCGGAGATGTGCTCGCCTGCTTCCAGCCGCGCATACAGCGCGCGCAGCACGGCGGAGGCCGCATCGCGTCCATCGCCTTCGATCGACATGAGATTGCCGCGCAGATCGACCTTTACGCCGAGCTTCTGCTCCAGCCGCGCCAAATGCTTTCCATGTGGCCCGGAGAGTTCCGAGACAAGCGCGTTGTTGGGAAATTCCAACGTCAGCTTCAAGCGCTTCGTATTCAATCCGCGAGAGCCTTTTCCGATTGGGCCTGATGCACAAGAACGCCCCTCAGGCTGTTTGTCATCGCCTCTTCGATGCGCACCTCGACGATCTTGCCGATATGGCCGACCGCGCCTTCCGCAAAGACCGGCTGCAGATAGGGCGAACGGCCGATCGCCTGACCTTCCTTGCGGCCCGGGTTTTCGAACAGCACCTTCACAGTGCGCCCGACCATGGCGACATTGAAATCCGTCTGCTGCGCGGTGAGCAAAGCCTGCAAACGCTGCAGCCTTTCGTCCTTCACCTCTTCAGGCACTTGCGTGGTCAGCGCGGCGGCGGGCGTGCCGGGGCGCGGGGAGTATTTGAAGGAATAGGCCTGGGCGTAGCCAACGGTTTTGACCAGGGCCAGCGTATCCTCGAAATCCTTGTCGCTCTCGCCCGGGAAGCCGACGATGAAATCGCCCGACATCGCCATATCGGGACGCGCAGCGCGGATGCGATCGATGAGGCGCAAGTAATCGGCGGCAGTATGACCGCGATTCATAGCCTGAAGAATGCGATCGGAGCCCGCCTGCACCGGCAGATGCAGATACGGCATCAGCATCTCAAGATCCTTATGCGCGGTGATGAGATCCTCACCCATATCGCGCGGATGGCTCGTCACATAGCGCAGGCGATCCAGCCCCGGCACATCGGCGAGGGCATAGAGAAGCTTCGCCAGCGACCAGGGCTCGCCATCAAGGCCCTTGCCGTTGAAGGCATTGACGTTCTGGCCGAGCAGGGTGAGCTCGCGCACATCGCTGTCGCAAAGCCCTTTGGCTTCGGCCAAAATCTGTTCCACCGGACGGGAGAATTCGGCGCCACGCGTATAGGGGACGACGCAGAAGGTGCAGAACTTATCGCAGCCTTCCTGAACGGTCAGAAACGCGGTGGGGCCTTCCGCGCTCTTATGCGCGGGCAGGCTGTCGAATTTATCTTCCGCCGGAAAATCGGTTTCCAGCTCATGGCCGGTGCCGCGGCTGATCTTGGCGATCATCTCGGGCAGGCGCTGATAGCTTTGCGGCCCAACCACAATGTCCACCGCCGGCTGGCGCGAAATGATCTCCTGGCCTTCGGCTTGGGCGACACAGCCCGCCACCGCGAGGATCATGCGGGTGCCTTCTTGCGCCTTGGCCGTCTTGATCTGCTTCAGCTTGCCAAGCTCGGAATAGACCTTCTCCGCCGCCTTCTCGCGAATGTGGCAGGTGTTGAGGATCACCATATCCGCCTCATCCGCCGTTTCGGCAGGGGCGTAGCCGATGGGCGCCAACAGCTCCGCCATACGGGCGGAGTCGTAGACATTCATCTGGCAACCATAGGTTTTAATGAAAAGCCGTTTCATAGGCCAAGCTTATGGGCGATAGGCGAAGCGATGACAAGAAACAGCGCGCGGGGAGCTGCTATTCTGCGGCCTGAACCAGTGGCTGGACCATCCCCCATTCGCCGCGCAGGGCTTTAATCTGGCCCTCACGGATGGTGCTTTCGGCCTGCGCTGCCAATTGCTTGCGGCCACATTCCGGGCTTACCCGCAGGGGTTTGTGGAACTCCACCACCACATCCAGGGGGCCGGTCTTGAACGCCTCCAGCACATGCTCCACCAGCTCCATATCGCCATACCAGGCAAAGAAAGGCCGGTTTTCCCGCCCCAAGGGAATGCCGTAATAGCCGACATAGCTGATCGAGACCGGCTGCACCGGCACATATTCGACATGGCCGTCCCTGCCGATATCGGATTCCACCGAACCCATCAGCGCGCTCTTGAAAGGCAGGACGTGATTGCCGTCGCTGGTGGTGCCTTCCGGGAAAAGCACCAGCGTATCGCCGTCTTTCAGGCGCTGGCGGATCTGTTCGGCCGATTTGACCGCCTCGGCGCGCTTGGAACGGTCGACAAAAACCGAGCGCTGCAGCTTGGACATTAGCCCGAAGAGCGGCCAGCTCGATACTTCCGATTTGGCCACGAAAGAGACGGGCAGCGTCGCGCTCATCACCAGGATATCGAAATAGCTGGTGTGATTGGCGACGATGAGAACGCCTTGGCCGCGCACCGGCTCGCCACGCACATGAATCTTGATACCAAAGAGGCGGCACAAGAAGCGATGATAGGCATGCGGATAGGTGCGCTGAAGCGGCAACCTCAACTTAATCGCGAGCCACTGGATGGGCGCGCTGAGGAGCGTCAGGCCCAAAAACAACACGGCCAATACCCACGCCCTCAGCGACTGCATGTTCAGCGAGGCTTCTTGGGGACGCCATAGAGTTCGAGGCGGTGATCCACCAACTCGAAACCCAGCTCTTCCGCGATACGGCGCTGCAACTTCTCGATTTCTTCATTGCGGAATTCGATCACGCTGCCCGACTGTACGTCGATCAGATGGTCGTGGTGCGATTCCGGCATCTCCTCGTAGCGCGAGCGTCCATCACGGAAATCATGCCGCTCCAGAATACCCGCATCCTCGAACAGCTTAACCGTGCGGTACACGGTGGCGATCGAGATATGCGGATCCAGCGCTGAAGCGCGCCGGTAGAGCTCTTCCGCGTCAGGATGGTCGGCGGCATCCGAGAGCACCCGCGCGATGATGCGGCGCTGCTCTGTCATTCGCAGCCCCTTATCAACGCAGAGTTTTTCGATCCGCGTCATGTTCAAACCCCTGCCTTCGTTCAATGCTGCGACTCTAACCAAGTTGCAGGCGATTGCCCACCCGGAGAGCGTGAATTTCCACACGCATCATAAGGGCATCTCCAGTACGCCCATCGGCGTGCCGGTAGTATGCTTTGCGTCGCCCAACTTCCAGGAACCCATACTTCCGGTAGAGGCCAATTGCTTGAAAGTTCAAGCTTTCAACCTCTAGAAGCATATGGGACGCGCCTTTTTCTTGAGCCAATTCCAACGCCTTTGCAAGCAACTCGCAGGCGATCCCGCGTCGCCGCGCCGCAGGGGTGACTCCGAGGGTCAACACCTCTGATTGATCCGCAACCACTTGTAAAAGAAGGAATCCTGCCGCCGCTTCGTCGATCAGCGCGAAGGTGCCCGGCACGGCTAAGAGGTCGGCGAAGCTTTTTTCGCTCCATACCTCTTCGAAACATTGCGCGTGCAAGCGCGACAGAAGTGCCGTGTCGGTCGTGATCATGTGGGCTTCAACACGCCACAGAGCGGACCAGGAAGACCGCCCGGCAATTTGGCATCGGGCGCGCGCAAATAGAGCGGGCGCGGCGCGATTGTTGGGGTCACTTGCAATTGGGCAAGCCGTGCGACCCATGTCGCGTCCGGCGCAGTGATGGTGGTGAGTGTATCGCCCTCACGCGCAAAACGCGGGGCGGCGGTTCCGGCCAGAGCCATGGGACCCAGGGGCGCAAGAATTTCAGCCGCATCCGCAAGGCTTAAAAGGGCTGGCGGAAAATCACTACCTTGCAACGCGAGATAGACTTCACCGCGCTTGGCATCATGCACCGCCGCACCAAGCATGAGATTGTTTTCGACACGCGCTTGCTCGGCCATCGCCGCAAGGCTGGTAATGCCGTGCAGCGGTTTTGCAAGCGCCACGCGCAAGCCCCGCATGAAAGCAAGACCCACACGCTGGCCCGTAAAGCTGCCCGGGCCGGTGGTGACAGCGAGGCGATCGATCTCAGAGAAAGAAAGCCCAGCCTCGCGCATCACCGCTTCGACCATGGGCGCGAGCGCTTCGGCATGGCCGCGCTCCATGGCGACGTTCTGGCGCGCTACAACATTTTGACCGCGCAACAGCGCGGCGGAGCAGGCGCCAAAACAGGTATCAGCAGCGAGGATCAGCGGCTCAGACAATCGTGCAGGCCTCATCAAAGGAAAGCCGTGGCGCGCGGGCGTGAAGCTTTGCGGCATCGCCATAGCCGACATTGCAGAGGAAATTCGATTTCACGCCCGTGCCGGCGAAGAATTCCGCATCGACGCCTTCATTGCTGAATCCGGACATGGGCCCGCAATCGAGTCCGAGCGCCCGCGCCGCGATGATGAAATAGGCGCCCTGCAGCGAACCGTTGCGGAAGGCGGTGATTTCATTTTCCGCAGTATTGGTGAGCGTTTCGCCCAGGGTCGGATTATGCGGCGTGAGCTTGCCCATCTTTTTGGGAAATTCGGTGTCGTAGCCCAGGATCGCGGTGGCAGGCGCGGTGACAGTCTTTTCGACATTGCCCGGGGCCAAATGCGGCACCAGACGCGCCTTGGCTTCCGGCGAAGTGACAAAGACAATGCGCAAAGGATTGGAATTCAGCGCCGTCGGGCCGAAGCGCAACAGATCGTAAATCGCCATCAACAGCGCAGGCGACACCGGCTTATCCAGCCAGGCGCGATGGCTGCGGGCGGTACGAAAAATTCTATCCAACGCTTCGTCATTAATGGCCATGGCCCAAATCCCTTCCCATCCGGCGAACCAGCCGGTGGCCGGACCATCGCAGAATTTGCCGACAGCGAAAACCGGCTTAAACCGCCTCGACCGCGCTGACTTCGGGGACGTAATGGCGCAAGAGATTCTCGATGCCATTGCGAAGGGTCATGGTGGCGGACGGACAGCCCGCGCAAGAGCCGCGCATGTGCAAATACACGATGCCCGAAGCTTCATCGAAGCCGTGATAGACGATATCGCCGCCATCCTGTGCCACAGCGGGACGCACGCGAGTCTCAATCAGATCCTTGATCTGCGCGACGATCTCACTGTCCTCCTCGCTTGCGGCGTGCGGCAGCTCTTTTTCCTCGGAGCTTTCGATCAAGGGTAGGCCGCGGGTGAAATGCTCCATGATGGCGCCGAGAATGGCGGGCTTCAGATGTTTCCAATCGCCATCGGCTTTGGTCACCGAGATGAAATCAGCTCCGAAGAAGACGCGGGCGACATCGGGAACCTCGAACAGGGCTCGCGCCAGAGGCGAGCGTTCCGCAGCTTCGCGGCCGTCGAAATCGGCGACCTTGCCTTCGCCCATGACGGTGACGCCGGGCAGAAATTTGAGCGTGGCCGGGTTCGGCGTCGATTCAGTCTGGATGAACATGGCGTGATGGCCCTCTGTTGCCTTCCCTAAATGGACCCGCAAAGGCCCCCATTCAAGAGCGGGAAAACCCTCTTAAAAGTCGGATATTATTCCCTTTTTCTCCCAATCGCCGAAGCGGGTGGGTTCGGGACCGTTACGGCCGCCACGTTCGGGCGGCAGGGCGGGCGCGGCTTCGGCCTGTTTGCGGCGGGCTTCTACTTCGGCGAGGGCGCGGGCGGCGGCTTCGGCGATGCGCTGCTGAATTACCGCTTCCGGGGTAGGTTTGGGCGTATTTGCCATTTTATTTCCGTAGCTTGACGGGTCATAAATCGATCTTACATCACTTCTGCAGCTTAAGGCTTGGACCAAAACACGTGAATACTCTGCGTACCGGCATTCTCATGGCGGCCATGACCGGGCTTTTTGTCGGGGTTGGCGCCCTTTTGGGCGGCCCGACGGGCATGATGATGGCGTTCATTTTCGCGGTCGGCACCAATGCCTTCGCCTATTGGAATTCGGACAAGGTGGTCTTGCGCATGTATGGCGCCCAGGAGGTGGATGAAAACACCGCTCCCCGGCTCTATGGCATGGTGCGCGATCTTTCCAAGGCGGCGGGCCTGCCCATGCCGCGCGTCTGCATCGTGGAAAATGACCAGCCCAACGCCTTTGCCACGGGACGCGACCCCGAACATGCCGCCGTCTGCGCCACCACGGGCCTTCTCAACCGAGTCAATGACCAGGAGCTGGCAGGCGTACTCGCCCATGAGCTGGGCCATGTGAAGAACCGCGATACCCTGACCATGACCATCACCGCGACCATTGCGGGCGCCATCTCGATGCTGGCCAATTTCGCGATGTTCTTCGGCGGCGGCGAGCGGCGCAATAATGGCCTCGGGATTGCGGGCGTGCTGCTCGTCTCCATCCTCGCCCCCATCGCGGCCATGCTGGTGCAGGCCACCATCAGCCGCACGCGCGAATTCGAAGCCGATAAGGCGGGCGCGGAAATCTCCCGCCATCCCTTGTGGCTGGCTTCCGCCCTGTCGCGCATCGAGCATGCCGCCCAGGTGACCCATAATCCCGAAGCTCAGGCCAATCCGGCGACGGCCCATATGTTCATCATCAACCCGCTTGCGGGCGGTGGCTTGGCCGGGCTTTTCGCCACCCATCCGCCGACGGAGCAGCGCATCGCTCGCCTGCGCGCATTGGCGAACACGATGGGTGAGCAGGAGAACCCGATCAGCAGCGTGCCCAAGGCCGGGCCCTGGAGCCAGCCGCAAGTGACCAAAGGTCCGTGGGGATGAGCTCTGCCGGTTTGCCTGCCCGAAAAGCTGCTCTTTCCATTCTGACCGAAGTCTTGCGTAAGCGCCGTCCCCTGGATGTGGCGCTTGCTGCCACAGAGGGGCTTGAGGCCCGCGATGCCGGTTTTGCCCGCGCCATTGCGAGCGAGACCTTGCGGCGCCTGGGTCAGCTTGAAGCCCTGATCCGTGAATTCGTGCCCAAGCCGCCCGCGCGTAACCGCGCCGGGCCTGCGCCGGAAATTCTTCTGGCGGGCGCATGTGAGTTGTTGTTCCTGGATGTGCCTGCTCATGCCGCGGTGGATGGCGCCAATCGTCTGGCGCAAGCCGACCGCAATGCGGTGCATTTCAAGCCGTTGATCAATGCGGTGCTGCGAAGGGTGAGCCGCGACGGCAAGGCGGTGATCGAAGCGCAAAACGCGGCCGAACTGAATACGCCCGATTGGCTCTTTATGCGCTGGGCCGACACCTATGGCGAAGAGGTCGCGCGCGCCATTGCCGATGCCCATCAAGGCGTGCCGCCGCTCGATATCGTGTCGAAGGGCGGCGCGATCGAGGGCGCGGAAAATCTTTTCGGCAATGTCTGGCGTTTTGCCGAGCCGCAACGCGTCGATGCGCTGGCGGGCTATGAAGAAGGCCTCTTCTGGGTGCAGGACGCCGCCGCCACACTGCCGCCGCTGCTGCTTGGCGATGTGAAGGGGCAGAAGGTGATCGATCTTTGCGCCGCGCCGGGTGGGAAAACAGCGCAGCTCGCCGCCGCGGGCGCGATCGTGACCGCCGTGGAACGCGAAGAGGCGCGCATGGCGCAGCTTTTCGAAAATCTCGCGCGGCTAAAATTAGAGGCCGAAACCGTGGTGGGGGACGCGCGCGATTGGCGGCCGAAAGAGCCAGTGCCTTTTGTGCTGCTCGATGCGCCGTGCAGCGCCACCGGCACCATTCGCCGCCATCCCGAACTTCCCTGGATCAAAAGCGCCAGCGATGTGACGCTGTGTTCGCAAGCGGCGGGCGATATTCTCGACAGTGCTGGCGAGATGGTAGCGCCGGGCGGGCTGTTGGTGTTTGCAACATGTTCGCTGGAACGCGAAGAAGGCAGCGAACAGATCGATGCCTTCCTGGAACGCAATGGGGATTTCACGCGCGAAGCGGTGAAGCCGGAAGAAATCTTCGGCCATCACGAGCTTATCGATGCCAATGGCGATCTCAGGACGCTGCCCTGCCATCTGAAAGACAAAGGCGGCATGGACGGATTCTTCGCAGCAAGACTGCGGAAGAAGTAGGACGTGCTTCCGCCTTCGCTAAAGCTACGGCGGACAAGTCGAAACTCACCGCAAAATTGTCATCCCGGGCGATCAGGCCCTGCGCAGCAGGGGCTGAGAGACCCGGGACCCACTTCAACACCGTCCAGATTTCCAAGTAGATCCCGGATCGCGCCCATCTGCGAAACGTAGAGATCTTCGCGGGCGCGTCCGGGATGACAGGTAGGGAGAGGTGAAAAATCACCTCACAGCCTTCCCAGCGCGTAGGCCACTGTCAGATAGATTTTGCCGGTATCGGCGGAGAGGATGGTGGGGGCCAAAAGACCGCCGCCATCGCCTTCCTTGGCACGGGCGAGCAGGGCTTCGAATTCCTGCATATAGGCGTTGGCGCTGTCGCGGAAACGCGCGTTCTCGCGATAAAGATCGGCGATGCGATGCACCATGTCGTCATCGATGGTGGAGGCAAGCTTGCGCGCGAAGACGGCGCGATCGCCAGAAAGATAGCGGCGCCACTCTTCCTCATGCGGCTCGGCATCGGCAGAGACCGCATCAAGATCGATGGCGAGATCGTTCAGCGCGGCCTGTAGCGCCCCCAGCGCGGCAGCGGCGCCGGGGCGAAGGTCTTTGCGCGGCGCATCGCGATCTTCGGCAGCGGCGGCGAGCAGGGTCGACATCTGCCACTTCTCGCCTTCCTTGGGCTTTTTCTTGGAGCCGGTGGTGAGCTTGCGCGCCAGCCCGCGCAGGCCTTCATCCGCAGGCTCTGCCGGTTCTTCGGGCCGGGTCTCGCGCGGGGTGGGGCGGGCGGTGGTGCGGGCGTGGATGGTGGAGAGGGTGCGCGCGGAAAGATCGAGGATTTCCTCGGTTTCGCTCCGCACCATCTGACGGACACGCTGCGCTTCTTCCTGCGCGATGGCAGGAAGCTTGGAGATATGACGCTCGAACTCCTCCACCGCCTTGTTCATGGCGGCGTGAATCTCCTTGGTTTCCTGGGTGAGCTTGGCGGCGGTGCGCAAGAGCCGGTCGCATTCGCCCATAGCCTCGCCGACCAGCGACTTGGCATCGGCCTTGGCTTGGCCCGTGGTTTCGCCAATCAAGGTCTGGGCGCTGACGCCCGCATCCTGCATGGTCACAACCAGGGCCGCCATAGTCTCATGCGCGTGTTCGGCGGTCACCTTGAGCCGGTCTGTTTCCTTGGCAAAGCTCTGCGCCAGATGAGCGGTGCGCTGGGTGGCATTCGACATGAGATGCTCAAAACCGCGATCGGTATCCTGGCTCAAGGTCTCGAACTTCTTTGCCTCTGCCGCGAAGGCGGTGATGGTCTGTTCCAGCGTCGTCTTTTGGGCCGAGAGGGCAGCTTCAAAGGCGGTGGAATCCTCTTTGAGACGGCCCATCAGCTCGTTCATCGCGGCGCGGTGGCGCTCCTGGCGGCCAAGCACGAATTCGGCCCGCGCCATGGCGGCATCGGCCACCGATTCAATCCGCTTGGCCTGCTTGTCGAGTTCGACCGCGGCGGCATGGGGCGCATCGGCGGCGGTGGAGGCGGCTTGGCGGAAGTTGGCCGCTTGGCCTTCCAGGCTCTGGCCCGCGGCTTTGAGCGAACCTTCCGCAGCCTCGATCATGGATTTGAGCTGGGCAGTGCGGCCGGCCACGGTTTCCCCGGCGCGGGTCGCGGCATCGGCAAGCGTGACGGCGACGCCTTCGATACGCTCGCGCTCCTGGGTCAAGCGGGTGGCCAAAGCTTCGCCCCGCACATCCACGCGGGCCCCTGCTTCATCGAGGGCGGAAATCTGGTTCTCGAGCACGGTTTCGAGCGCCCGCAAGCGATTGAAGGCGCCATCCAGCCCGGCATTGAGGCCATCAAGCTCACGACGGACCGCGCGGCCCAGGCGGGCGGCGGTGCGGGCGGCAGTCTCGTCTGCCGTGAAGAGGCGGTTGGTGACCTCGGCAAGCTCATCGGCGGCGCGCGACATTGCCATGCCCCGGGCCAAGGACCAGGCCAGCACGATGAAAAGGGCAGGCGGCACCACCGTCACCACCGTGTAAATCGCCGCCATCGGCAGATCGAGCGCGACAAAGCCATTGGTGCGGACAAGGCCAAGAAAATAGGCTCCGGCGCCGCCAACCCAGAACCCTGCCAAAACGCCAGCCGCAATCTGCCCGATACGCGCCCCGGTATCGGATTTCGGCTTTGCGCGCGGCCGCTCCAGCATGGGCTCTTCGACCGGTTCGGAGGCGGGAGAAATGAGAGTCGGCGGGACCATAACGACCTCTTTTGTCGGGAGCCGGACGAGTTTAACCATAGGGCCCAATGGGCGCGATAGGACTCGCGGGCAAATTCCGTGGGAAAGTTGGTCCCAGGGGCGAAAATCGGGGGGAACGGCATGGAACAGCTCGCGGCGGCGGCCTTATGCTTCTTGGGCATTCACCTCTTGGTGTCCGGCACCACGCTCAGGGACGTCCTGACACGGAATATTGGCGAGAAGCCCTATCTGGGGTTCTTCGCGCTGACCTCTTTGGCAGTGATTGTGTGGCTCGCCTGCAGCTATAATGCGGCGAGTGTTTCTACCGCGAACACTGTTCTCTTCAATTTAGGGGGCGGCTTCAGGAGCTTTGCCGGTCTGCCGGTGATGCTGATCGCCTTTATGTTAGTGCTGCCCGGCGTGTTGCGCGGCAATCCCACCAGCCAGGGCCAAGAAAAAGCGAAAATCTCCGGCATTTTGCGCATCACCCGCCATCCCTTCCTGTGGGGTGCCACGCTGTGGTCGGGCTTTCACCTTCTGGCGCTGGGCACGCTGGCGGGTGTGCTTTTCTTCGGAACGTTTTTCCTGGTCGCGGTCATCGGCATGCGCGCCATCGATGGCAAGGTGAAGCGCAAACGCCCCGCCGATTGGGCAATGATCATCTCGCAGAGCTCGGCCATCCCCTTCGCCGCGATCTTTGAAGGCAAGAATATCTTTGTGGCACGCGAGATTTTCGACTGGCGCTTTGGTATCGCGCTGGTGGCGTTTGTGGCTTTCGCGGTGCTGCACGTGAAGATCTTTTCCGTGCCCGCGTTTCCGCCGCAATGGCTTGGGCTCCTCACCCTTTGACGCGGTAGTGATAGCCGTAAAGCGCTTTAAACCCGAGGCTTTCATACAGGCGGCGGGCGGGCGTGTTCGTCTCTTCCACGCAGAGGGTGAGAAAATCGCAGGCTTGGTTTTGTGCCCAGCCCGCCAAAGCTTGAACGACTTTGCGCGCCAGACCACAGCGGCGGAAGGAAGGATCGGTGCGGACGAGATTGATCGCCGCCATTTTCATGTCGCCATCATGCGCGAGGCCAATATGCCCGCAAGCCCGGCCGACGCCTTCGTGAAACGCCACAGCGGCGGTATTGGGAATGGCGAGCCGCGCCACAACGGCAAGCCGCTCTTCGCCGTCTTCCGGGGATTTGGAGCCAAGCCGCACCAGCCGTGCAAAGTCTTCCGGCGCATCAAACCGCACATCGCTGGACGCTTCCGCAATCTCAGAGGCTTGCGCGGTATAGACCAGCGAATGACCCTCGGCACGATAGCCGCGTACGTCCAACATCTTTTCCAACGCAGCGGGTTTCGCGGCAGGATGCAGCGCGAACATCGGCTTTAGCCCGCGCGCCGCGTAAGCGGCTTCGACATGCGCAATGGCGACCTCAAGATCGGGGCCCGAAAAATCCAACACCGCCACCGAATTGGGGCGATGGCCTTTGGCGCCCGCAAAACGTAAGCGCCAGCCTTGAAACTCGACACTTTCCACACCCGGCCAGGTCAATAGCGAAAGCCGCTCGATCGTTTCGGCTGCGTTGTTAACGGGGTGTTGACCAAGATTTTGCATAATGGGCTGAAGCTCGCGAGGGGAATAGCGATGAAGGGTGCGGTCGATCTCGATCACCTCTGCCGTTATACGGGGGGCGACGAGGCGCTCAATGCCGAAGTTCTGAAGCTGTTCGATGACCAGGTGACCGATATGGTCGGGCGGCTGAATGCCGTCTTGGACGCGCGCGACGCCAAAAGCTGGCGCCAGATCACCCACACCTTGAAAGGCGCTGCGCGGGGCATCGGCGCCTTCAAATTCGCCGACATGGCTGCCGCCGCCGAGCCGATCGATCTTATTTCCGACCGGATGAGCGCAGCCGCGGCAATCGAGAATTTAACAACCACCTCCGCCGAGGTGCGCAGCTTCATTCGTGATTACTTGGCGCGCGCTTCGTAGCAATCCATTTCGAGCGCGATGGAGCCTTCCATCAGCTCGCGCCACACCCTTTGGGCGATTTCGACCTTCAGACCGGCTTTTTCAGCGGCGGCGCTGACCTTGTTCAAAACATCCTGAATGCGCGCTTCGTCACGTATCTCGTGCCGATGGGCTTTGATTTCCGCCGCCCGTTCGATATAGCGCTGGCGTTGGGAAAGGAGCTCCACCAGCTGAGAATCCAAAAAATCGATCTGTTCACGCAGCTCTGCCATGTTAAGGCATTGTTCTGCTGACTTTTTTTCCAAGGCACGCCTCGTGATTACCCGCGTCAATCTGTGGCATGGGTCGCATCGGGAGGCAAGCGGAGGTGATTTTTCGGATTGTTGCGGCGCCTCTTTTTACATATAGGTGTAGTCGTTTCTTCTAAACCACAGGCCTCGATAGTAAAATAGATGCAGACCACTCCCATCGAAACCGATGTCGTCATCATTGGCGCTGGCCCTGCGGGGCTATTCGCCGTGTTCGAGCTTGGCCTTCTCGACCTTAAGGCCCATCTGATCGACATTCTGGACCGCCCAGGCGGACAGTGCACCGAGCTTTATCCGGAAAAGCCGATCTACGACATTCCGGCGCTGCCGGTGGTGACGGGCCAGAAGCTGGTCGATCAGCTGATGGAACAGATCAAGCCGTTCAACCCGACTTTCCATTTCGGCGAGATGGCGGCGGGCTGCACCAAGCTGCCCGATGGCCGCTGGAAGCTGACCACCGATACGGGCAAGGAATTGATCGCGCCGGTGATCGTGATCGCGGCCGGTGCCGGCAGCTTTGTGCCGAAGCGTCCGCCCATCCCGGGCATCGAAGCCTATGAAGGCAGCTCTGTGCATTACGCCGTGCGCAAGATGGAGAGCTTCCGCGATAAATCCGTGCTGATCGCGGGCGGCGGTGATAGCGCCCTCGACTGGACGCTGAACCTTGCCCCGATCGCCAAAAGCCTGACCCTGGTGCATCACCGCGACGGCTTCCGCGCTCAGGCGCACAGCGTCAATCAGATGCGCGAGCTTCAGGCGGCGGGGAAGATCAACTTCCATGTCGCCAGCGTGAAGAGCCTGCATGGCGCCGATGGCCAGCTCCATGCCGCAACGCTGCTGCATCACGACAAAAGCGAACATCAGATCGATGTCGACGCCTTCCTGCCGTTCTTCGGCCTGACCATCAAACTCGGCCCCATCGCTGAGTTCGGCATCGGCCTGCATGAGAATTTGATCCCGGTCGATACCGCCAAGTTCGAAAGCGAACAGCCGGGCATCTTCGGCATCGGCGATATCATCACCTATCCGGGCAAGCTGAAGCTGATCCTGTCGGGCTTCCATGAAGCGGCACTGATGGCGCAAGCCGCCTTCCATATCTGCCGCCCCAATGAAAAGCTGCGCTTCCAGTACACCACCTCTTCTTCGAATCTTCAGAAGAAGCTCGGCGTTTAATCGAGGACCCATCAGCGATGAAAATTTTCGCCAAAGACCGCGACGGCAAGGAAATCGAGATCGAAGGCCGTGACGGCTGGACGATCATGGAAATGCTGCGCGAAGCGGGCCTGCCGATCACCGCCGAATGCGGCGGCGCCTGCGCTTGCGCCACCTGCCATGTCTATATCGACCCGGAATGGGTGGAAAAGCTGACGCCGGCCTCCGATATGGAAGTGGACATGCTGGATATGGCCCTCGCGGTGGAGCCCAATTCGCGCCTTTCCTGCCAGCTCACCTGCTCGGAAGAGCTGGACGGCATCAAGGTCACGCTGGCGCCGGAATAAGCGCCGGTAAGAAGGTTTAGAAGACAGAGCAGGGGCCTTCGCGGCCCCTGTTTTTGTTTGGGGCGTGCAGTCTTATCCGCGCTTCGTACGGCCTTGGCGAATATGGTCTTGAACCGAAGTTTGCTTCAGGGCGTCGAGGATCAGAGCCCGACAAATCGTGGCTCGTTTTTTCCCGTAGAGTCCAAACGGAATGAGACCATTCTCAATCATTTCAATAGCTTCTAAGGGAAGCGTGATCGAAAAGCCCTTGCTTTCGCTGTCTTCATTCATTGGTTTCACAATGGAATTGCAATGCCTTTCCATTGTTATACTGTGAAACCAGAAGCGAATCGACTCAGTGATTCGTTCGTGATCTAAAAAGAAAGGCCCCCTTAAGGGGGCCTGAGTAAAATTGGTGGATGCGGTGGGATTCGAACCCACGGGACCCCTGGTCGCCGGCAAGCTAGAGGGGTCCACTCCGATTATAAGTCGGGCACTTTCAGCCACTCAGTCACGCATCCTCATGGCCGGGGCGACCTTTGGTGGTCGTCCCCGGTAATTCTTAAAACCCTACCCCCTTGCCCCCGGATTTGGTGTCGCGAGCGGCGACATGGGCCAAAGTCTGTGCAGATTTGAGAAGTTCCGCAAGCGCTAAGTGGTAAACGCGACTGTGGACACTATATGTGGTGGCGCCTGCAGTCCCGAAAAAGCCGCGAGTCAAGCGGACGTGCAATTTGGGCTGAGAATATTTTCAAAGGGCTGGACGCAATGACGCACCAATGGGCGCCGCCATCCATAATCACAACGACAGGATTGTCCGCTTTTTTGACGCCACATGGCTTGGCCTAACTCGCTCCATGACTGAGCGATTCGTTTGCAATACATCGCAAACTAATTACGTCAGCGCTTAGAATTCGACCGAGCAGATATAAGGCCCGGGCGGCCCCTGTTTTTGTTTTAGGGTCGCGACAAAGCGGCACAACAAGAAATTATTGTTTTGCGATAATTTATTATCGCACTATGGTGGAGGCATCCCAGTTGATGAGGCCTTGCCATGGTGATCTCGCAAAATCTTCGCAATGCCAGTTCCGTCATGGCGTGGCTGTCTTTGAGCGGTGCCGTGCTGCTTACCATCGCGGTGCCGCTCGCTTTTTTGGTGCCCAATCCGAGCTTTGCATTTGGCGGCTCAAAAATCGCTGTGGCGATCGACGATCTGACGGGGGCCGTACCATTATTCGACCGCGCTCTGGCGTTGCTGGTTTTGGCGGTGCCGCTCGGCTGCCTTATTGCATCTTTGGTGCTGTTGTTTTTCTTGTTCCGGCGTTACGCGGTGGGAAGCGTCTTTGACGTCAAATCGCTTCGCGCGCTGCGTTGGATCACGACCCTGTTGTTCTGTTTCGCCCTGCTGCGGCCGGTTGCGCTCAGCATCAACATGTATCTGTTTCATCTCTATCTGGGGCAGAGATGGATCGGCTTCAAATTCGACACCCAGGATTTTGGCATGACGTTCCTGGCAGGCGTGGCACTGGTGATCTCGCGGGTGATGGCGGAAGCCAAGAAACTCGCCGATGAAAATGCGAATTTTGTCTGATGCGGATTATCGTCAACCTCGATGTCATGCTCGCCAAGCGCAAGATGCGCTCCAAGGAGCTTGCCGAGATGATCGGCATCACCGAAGCCAATCTCTCGCTCTTGAAATCGGGCAAGGTGAAGGGCGTGCGCTTTGAAACCTTAAGCGCGATCTGCAATGCGCTCAATTGCCAGCCCGGCGATCTTCTGGAATTCAGCAAAGACAGCGAAGACTGATCAGTTCGGCGCGCCCATATCCCTGATCGCCTCGCCATAGACGGCGGTGACAAAGGCGGTCTGGTCTTCCTTGTCACGCGGGTAGGCGTATTCCACCACCGCTTCCACCGCCCAGCCGCCCAGCGCCGCGCTGGCGAGCTGGGTGCGATAGGTCAGCATGTCGAGCTTGGCCATGTCATAGGTGCGCAGGAACACCGGCACCGCGGCGCCATCCGGCCCCACCGGCTGAACCGTTTCGGCGACGGCGCGCCCGCCCATGCTTTCAACTTTGCGGAACTCCGGCGCCAGAAGCGCGGGCGGATCGTAAAGGGCAGGGCGGTGCTTGACGATAATGGTGCCATAAAGCCCGGTGAGGGCCGAATAGGCGCAGTAATCGCCTTCCTCGCGGCTGCCGAATGCGTCGCGTTCGAACATGCCGATCTTGGCCGGACAAACAAAGCCCGAACCGCCATGCAGCACCGCGCCATCCTCGCGCAGGGTGAAGGCCTCCTCGGCGGAGGCGGCGGAAAAGAACAGGGCGGGAGCAAAAAGCAACGCGAGGGGGCGCATCACGGGAAACGATTCCAAAAAAGCACCTAATGGTCTTAGGGAGCCGATTGTATTTCCCAAGGACGACACAGCTCAAAGAAAAACGCCTGCGCCTGAGGGTCTCGCCGCAAAAAGATGCGCGAGTGACATAATCGCGTTACAGTGGTGGCGGGGATGAGGGGGCGGCAAGCGATGAGTCAGCACAAGCGCGCATGACAGTCGCGCATATCTACACCGTCGCCTTTCAAGGCATCGACGCCTCACCGGTGGATGTGCAGGTGCATATCTCCGATTCCGGCAGCGGTCAGCTCAACCTTGTGGGGCTTGCCGATAAAGCCGTGACAGAGGCTAAGGAGCGGGTGCGCGTGGCGCTTTCGGCCATCGGCCTTGCCATGCCCTATAAGCGCATCACGGTGAATCTGGCGCCTGCCGATCTGCCCAAGGAAGGCAGCCACTACGATCTTCCCATCGCGCTCGGGCTTCTAGCCGCCATGGGGGTTTTGCCCGCGAGCGAGATGGAGCGCTATGTGGCGCTGGGCGAGCTCTCGCTGGATGCGCAGATCATCCCCGTAGCAGGGGTTTTGCCCGCGGCGCTGGCGGCTTCGGCCCAAGGGCGCGGCCTCATCTGCCCCGCCTCGTGCGGCGCCGAAGCGGCCTGGGCGGGCGATATCGACATTATCGCGGCACCGTCCTTGATCGCCATCGTCAATCACATGCGCGGCGCGCAAGTACTGAACCGGCCCACCGCCAAGCTTGCCGAAGACCGCGCGGTCATCCCCGATTTGAAAGACGTGAAGGGCCAGGAAACCGCCAAGCGGGCGCTCGAGATTGCGGCGGCGGGCGGGCACAACATGCTGATGATCGGCCCGCCAGGTTCGGGCAAATCCATGCTGGCCCAGCGCCTGCCAGGGATTTTACCGCCCTTGGATGCGCGCGAGGCTTTGGAAATCTCCATGGTGCAATCCTTGGCGGGCGAGCTGGCCGAGGGCACGATTTCGCGGCGCAGGCCGTTTCGCAATCCGCATCACTCCGCTTCCATGGCGGCGCTGGTGGGCGGCGGGCTGAAGGTGAAGCCGGGCGAGGTCTCGCTGGCGCATTTGGGTGTGTTGTTCCTGGATGAGCTGCCGGAGTTTCAGCGCGCGGTGCTGGATTCGCTGCGCCAGCCGATCGAGACCGGCGAGGCCATTGTGGCGCGGGCCAATGCGCATGTGCGCTATCCAGCGCGGTTCCAGCTGGTGGCCGCGATGAATCCCTGCCGCTGTGGCTATTTGAGTGATCCCGCACGCTCTTGCGGAAAAGCACCGCGCTGCGCCCAGGACTATCAGGCCAAAATTTCCGGCCCCTTGATGGATCGCATCGATATCCATGTCGATGTGCCCGCGGTCTCGGCCGCCGATCTCGCCTTGCCGCCACCCTCGGAAGGCTCGAGCGAAGTTGCACTGCGGGTGGCGGCAGCGCGCGATATTCAGCGCCAGCGTTTTATGGAAGCGGGGCTGCGCTCCAATGCCGAAGCCGAAGGCCGCTTGCTGGATGAGGTGGCCACACCCGAACCACAGGGCCTAGCGCTGCTCAACCAAGCCGCCGAAAGCATGGGGCTGACCGCGCGTGGCTATCACCGCGTGCTGCGCGTGGCGCGTACCATCGCCGATATGGAAGCAAGCGAGACCGTGCGCCGCCCCCATATCGCCGAAGCGCTGAGTTTCAGGCGGCTAAGCCAAGGCTTTTAGACCACAGCGGTCATGGCCGGCCCCCGAGCCGGCCATCCATGTCTGAGCCGGAAAAGCTGGATGGCCGGGTCAAGCCCGGCCATGACGGAAAGAGAAATCGTTTACGCAGGTTTCGGTTTGGCAATTGCTGCGATGGCAAGGCCCGCCACAAGCGCGCCCACCACGCCGATGGTTATTTGTGCCAGGGTGTAGGAGAGCGGAAAGCCGTACCAGATGAAATAAGAGGTATCCTGACCGAACGCCGCGAAAACGCCGATCAACCCCACAAATCCGGCACGTGCGAAATATCCCGTCAGCGCAGTGAGCGAGAGCAGGAAAACGCCAAGAAAGCTCTGCGCCAGCTCTTTCAGGAATTCATGAAGCAGCATGGGGCCCATGGCGGTGGCACTGCCGGGTGCGTGATACAGCAAGATGCCTTCCGGATTGGTCTTGGTGAGTTCGAGACCTTTTTCCATCATCTGTGGGTCTTTGGGATCGACCCAAGGAAACATGTAAAGCCCGTCCTTGACTTTGATGCTGGTCTTCATCGCCGCCAGCACCGGTTTTTCATTTGGAATTTCAGAAAAGCCCATCGTGCCGAGCGGCGTCGCCATATGGGCGATGCTCATCCAGACGAACATGGCGATACCACCGGCTAACCCGGCCAAGATGCTGCGCATGCTATGTGCCCCAAACAGTCCCACTTCAATCTTAGCGTGATGGCGGGCAAAGAAAACACTGCCGCTGGGGAAGAAAACGCGGCTTGCGTGGCGGTCAAAGCCCTGTACCTTCGAAAAAAACGTAAAACAGGGGGGAAGGGCGATGGAGAAATCCCGCCGTACATTTCGTTGGCACTATCTATTACTTTGCCTGCCGCTCGCGCTTTTGTGGGTGCCGTTCTACAACCGGCTTGAGCCCGCCCTGTTCGGCCTTCCTTTTTTCTATTGGTATCAGATGGCCTGGGTGGTGCTCGCCGCCTTGCTGACCTTCCTGGTCTATTGGCTGGATGGGAGGAAGGCGTGAAGCTTGATCCCGTAGCCGTTACCATTTTCGTCACCCTGTTCGGGCTCGTTACCATTCTTGGCTTTGTAGCGGCGGGCTGGCGGCGCGGCGATCTTGATCAACTGCATGAATGGGGGCTGGGCGGGCGGCGCTTCGGCACTTGGATAAGCTGGTTCCTGCTCGGCGGCGATCTTTATACGGCCTATACCTTCGTCGCCGTGCCCGCACTGTTATTTGGCGCAGGCGCGACGGGCTTTTTCGCCATGCCCTATACGATTTTGATCTGGCCTTTGATGTTCGCGGTTTTTCCGCGCCTCTGGTCGGTCTGCCACAAACACGGCTATGTCACTGCCGCCGATTTCGTGCGCGCCCGCTTTGGCAGCCGCAGCCTGTCGCTCGCCATCGCGGTAACCGGCATCATCGCCACCATGCCTTATATCGCGTTGCAGCTTATCGGCATCGAGGTGGTGATCGCAGCGCTTGGCCTCAACATGGCGTTTCATGTTGGTGGCGTGGTGATCGATCTGCCGCTGCTCGCCGCTTTCGCGATTCTGGCGGCTTATACCTATAATAGCGGCCTTCGCGCGCCTGCGATGATCGCTGTGGTCAAGGATCTTCTCATCTATGGCACCGTGATCGCGGTGATCATCATCGTGCCTGCCAAGCTGGGCGGCTTTGGCGCGATCTTCGCCGCGGCGGGAAAGACGAGCCTGCTGGCAGCGCCGCCTTCAGGCAGTTTGGGGTCTTATTCGGCTTATACGAGCCTGGCGCTGGGATCGGCCTTGGCGCTGCTCCTCTATCCCCATTCCATCACCGGCATCTTGTCGGCCTCGAGCCGCGATGTCATCCGCCGGAACGCGATTGTCATGCCCGCTTATTCCCTGGCGCTCGGCATCATCGCGCTGATGGGCTTCATGGCGCTGGCGGCAGGGGTGAAAGCCATGCCGCAATATGCGGAGGGCTTTAAAGCCTTCGGACCCAATTTCGCGGTGCCCGCCTTGCTGCTGCACATGTTCCCCTCCTGGCTGGTCGGTGTCGCCTTTGCCGCCATCGGTATTGGCGCGCTGGTGCCTGCCGCGATCATGTCGATTGCCTCGGCCAATCTTTTCACCCGCGATATCTATCGCGAGTTCCTCCGCCCCAATTGCTCGGCGCGCGAGGAAAGCCATGTCGCCAAACTTATGTCGCTCTTGGTCAAGGCGGGCGGGCTGGTGTTCATTCTTCTGACGCCGCAGACCTATGCCATCACCTTGCAGCTTCTGGGCGGGGTATGGATCAGCCAGACCTTGCCTGCGGTGATGTTGGGGATTTTCTTTAGCCGCTTGCGGCCCGGCGCGCTGCTGCTTGGCTGGGGCGCGGGGATGGTGAGCGGCACCGCCATGGTGGCCGAAGCTAATTTCAAATCGGCGATTTATACGCTGCACATCTTCGGCACCGCCGTGCCCTGTTACGCTGCCATTGCCGCGCTGGCATTGAATCTGGCAATTGCTGTGGGGCTGAGCGTGATCTTGAACGCGATGGCCGATGCGCCTTCGCGCGATGTCACCGCGGAGGAGGATTACGCGTAAGACACCCCCCAAAAGCGTCATGGCCGGGCTTGACCCGGCCATCCCGTCTTTCGACCCAAATGGATGGCCGCCTCAAGGGCGGCCATGAAAAAAAAATCAACCAAAGCGGCCGGTGATGTATTGCTCGGTCTTCTTGTTCGAGGGGGCGGTGAAGACCTTTTCGGTTTCATCGAATTCGATCAGCTCGCCGAGATACATGAAGGCCGTGTAGTCGGAGGTGCGCGAGGCCTGCTGCATGTTGTGGGTGACGATGACGATGGTGTAGTCCTTCACCAGCTCATCGATCAGCTCTTCGATCTTGGCGGTCGAGATCGGGTCGAGCGCGGAGCAGGGCTCGTCGAGCAGAATAACTTCAGGACGCGTCGCCACGGTGCGGGCGATGCAAAGGCGCTGCTGCTGGCCGCCCGAAAGCGAGAGGCCGGATTCCTTCAGCTTGTCCTTGACCTCGTTCCAGATCGCGGCGCGCTGCAGAGCGTCTTCCACACGGCCTTCGAGTTCGGAGCGCGGCAGCTTTTCATAGAGCTTGATGCCAAAAGCGATGTTGTCCCAGATCGTCATGGGGAAGGGGGTCGGCTTCTGGAACACCATGCCGACGCGGGCACGCAGGAGGTTCAAATCCTGCTTGGTGTTGAGGATGTTCTCGCCATCGAGCAGCACTTCGCCTTCGGCGCGCTGATTGGGATAAAGCTCGTAAATCCGGTTCAGGATGCGCAGCAAGGTGGACTTGCCACAGCCCGAGGGGCCGATGAAGGCGGTGACCTTCTTCTCCCGCAGCGGGATGTTGATGTTCTTCAGCGCCTTGGTCGCGCCGTAATAGAACGAGAGGTTCTTGACGTCGAGTTTGGCGGGGACGGCGGCGTTCATATGCGTTCCACTCACTGCTTCTTGGAAGACTCGAGGAGGCGGGCGAAGATGCTGAGCGTGAGCACAGCGATGGTAATCAGAAGCGCGCCTGCCCATGCGAGCTTGTGCCAGTCTTCATAAGGCGACATGGCGAAGTTGAAGATGATCACCGGCAGCGAGGCCACCGGACCGCCCAGATGCGTGGACCAGAACTGGTTCGACAAGACGGTGAGAAGAAGAGGGGCGGTTTCGCCCGAGATACGTGCGATGGCGAGAAGCACGCCGGTGACGATACCGGCTCGCGCCGCGCGCCAGGTGACCGCCTTGATCACCATCGCCCGGGGTGCGCCCAGGGCCGTGGCAGCTTCACGAAGACCGTTCGGCACCAGGAGCAGCATGTTTTCGGTGGTGCGCACCACAACCGGGATCACGATCACGGTGAGCGCGGCGGCGCCCGCCCAGGCCGAAAAGGTGTGGGTGGTGGCGACGATCACGACATAGATGAAAAGGCCGATCAGGATCGAAGGCGCCGAGAGGAGGATGTCGTTGATGAAGCGCACCGTGTCGGCGAGTTTGGAATAGCGGCCATATTCGGCAAGATAAGTGCCCGCCAGAATGCCGATCGGCGTGCCGGCCGCGACGGCCAGAAGGCTCATCACCACCGAGCCGAAAATCGCATTGGCAAGACCGCCATCCTGACCCGGCGGCGGTGTCATCTCGGTGAAGACCTTGAGCGAGAGCCCGGCAAAGCCCTTGTAGAACAGCGTCGAAAGGATCAGCGCCAGCCAGATCAAGCCGAACACCGCCGCGAGAGTCGACAGGGTCAGGAAGAAGACGTTGCTGCGCTTGCGCCCGTTATAGATACGCTTGTTGATCGCAATCATCCCGAAATACCCCCGGCGCGCTTGTGCAGGATGCGCAGCATGATCTGCGCGCTGGCCAGAACCACAAAGCTGATGAAGAAGAGGATCAGACCGGCTTCCACCAGCGAGGATTTGTAAACATCACCCACCGCTTCGGTGAACTCATTGGCCACCGTGGCCGAAATCGTGGTGCCTGGTGCGAAGATCGAGCTGTGGATGCGGTGCGAATTGCCGATCACGAAGGTGACGGCCATGGTCTCACCCAGAGCGCGTCCCAAGGCCAGCATCGCGCCACCGACAACACCGGCACGGCTGAAGGGTAGCACGACATGCCAGACCACTTCCCAGGTGGTGCAGCCCATCGCATAGGCCGACTCTTTGAGGTGGCCCGGCACGGTTTCGAAAACGTCGCGCGTCACCGCCGAGATGAAAGGGATGATCATGATCGAGAGGATGAAAGAGGCGGTGAAGATGCCGATGCCGTAGGGCGGGCCCGCGAAGATGTCCTGCAGGATCGGAATATCGACCACCGCATCGACGATCCAGGGCTGGACATGCTCCTGAAAGAAGGGCGCGAAGGTGAATAGACCCCAGATGCCGTAGACGATGGAGGGAATGCCGGCGAGAAGCTCGATGGCAATACCGATTGGGCGGCGCAGCGGCAGAGGGCAAATTTCGGTGAGGAAGATGGCGATACCGATGCCGACCGGAACTGCCAGACCCATCGCGAGGAAGGAGGAAATCAGCGTGCCGTAGATCGAGGCCAGCGCGCCGAACTCTTCGCTCACCGGGTTCCATTTCTCGGAGGTGACGAAGCTCCAGCCGAAAGCCTTGATCGCAGGCCAAGCGCCATCAGCCAGCGCTGCCATCATGCCAAGGAAAATCAGCACCACCAGGGCCGCAGCCGAGAAGGACAAAATCCGAAAGCGGACATCGCCCGCGCCGCTGCGTTTAACGGCAGCTACCTTTTCTTGAGAGACGCTCATGGTTGTGTTCAATGCGATCTCGGCCATTTCACGCCTGCTTCCACCTGCGTCCAATCTTCGACTGTCCGGCAGCACCTGCGGCGCACAGTTTCCCAGGACCGGATGGGACCTCTTTCTGAGGGTCCGGCCCGTTTCCCTACTCGACGGCCCTGTGAGGACCACATGACTGCCCGGAAGCCATCACGTCCGGCATTGGTGCAACCAGCATCACAGTTTTATAAAGCTTTTGTGACGGCACCCCCTCCTAGGCTCAAAATGCCTTGCAATTGCTGCATTTGAGACCCCGCCCTGCGGTGAAATTTCTTCTTTTGCGCAACACCTTAAGGCTTCCGAAACCGTATTTGCCGCTTAGTTCCCCTCAGGAGCGTTGCATGGCCCTGCGCATACTTCGGACCATTTTCGGACTAGCGGCGCTGGCTCTGCTGGTGGTGGCGCTGTGCGATGTCGCGCTGAACGGCCGCCTGCAGATGGTGACCCCCACCGAGTTCGGCGCCCTGGTGGCGATTGTCATCGCTTACGTTCTTTTTGCTGTCACAGAACTGCGCCGCCAAACCGAGCAGGCCGACCAGCAAAAAAGCCAATTCGAAGCGGTCGCTGCGCGGCTGGAAAATTCGCTGGCCCAAGCCTCGGCGATGAATGTCAGGCTGAACCAGAGCGAAATCCGCTACAAAGGTCTGGTCGATGCTCAAGGCGATGCGATTTTCCGCCGGGCTGCGGATTCCACCCTGACTTACGGCAATGACGCATTTTTCCGCCTCTTCGGCCTCAACCCGCAAACCGCGTTAGGGAGGCCCTTCGCGCCGGAGCTGCACCCCGAGCATCGCGCCGCCGCCTTTGGCAGTTTCGCCGGGCTCGATCGCGGTCATACGCGTGTACGCTATGACCAGTATGTCCGCACCGCCTATGGCTGGCGCTGGCTCGCCTGGGAAGACTATGCCTTGCGCGACACGATGGGGCGCCTTGTCGAGGTTCAGAGCGTCGGGCGCGATATCACCGACCGCAAGGCGCTTGAAGAAGCCCTGACCGAGGCGCGCGATAAGGCCGAAGCGGCAAGCCGCGCCAAATCAGGCTTTCTCGCCACCATGAGCCATGAGATACGCACCCCGATGAACGGCGTTCTGGGCATGGCACGGCTGCTTTTGGAAACCGATCTGCGCCCCGAACAGCGCACCTATGCCGAGGCCATCCAGCAATCGGGCGAAACCCTGCTCACCCTGATCGGCGATATCCTCGATTTCTCCAAGATCGAATCCGGTAATCTCAGCCTGGAAGAGGAAACCGCCGAAATCCGCCCCTTGATCGAAAGCGTTTGCGAGCTTTTGGGCACCAGGGCGCATGGCAAAGGCATCGAGCTTGTCTCGGCGGCGGGCGCCGATGTGCCTGTGATCGTGCGCACGGATCGCATGCGGCTGAAGCAGGTCCTGATCAATCTCGTCGGCAATGCGGTGAAGTTCACCGAAAAGGGCGGGGTATGCCTGAAGGTGGCGCTGGTGCAAGGCGAACGCAGCTTCTTGCGCTTCAGTGTCGAGGATACCGGCATTGGGGTGCCCGAACACAAGCGCCAGGAAATTTTCGAGGAATTCGTTCAGGCCGATTCCAGCCATGGGCGTAAATTCGAAGGGACCGGGCTTGGTCTTGCCATCTCCCGCCGTCTGGTTGCCGCCATGGGCGGGGAGATCGGCCTGGACCCCAATCCGCATGGCGGCAGCATTTTCTGGTTTACCCTTCCGGCCATGGGCGCGGCGGAGGCTCCGAGCTATGGCGATGCCTTGAAGGGCAAGCGCGTGGCGGTGCTGTCGCGCAATCCGGTCTTGCGCGAAGGGCTGATCGCCCAGATCAAAAGCGCCGGCGCCGAACCCGCGCCTCTGACGGAAAAGGGCCTTCGCAGCGCCGATGTCATGCTGGTGGATGCGGGCACCGAGAGCGAACCAGCCCCCGTTACCCCGCCGCTGCCTGCCGTGCCGGCCTTCCTGCTTTTGAGCCAAGGCGCGCGCGCTGCCGCCGCCGATGTGAAATCAGCCGGTTTCACGGGCTATCTCGTCAAGCCGGTGCGCCAGCTCACCCTTGTCACCTGGCTTGGCGATCAGGCCGAACAATCCCAGCCCGGCCTGCCGCCCAAAGCGCAAAGCGAGGCGCAAGCGAGCTGCCATATCCTTTTGGCCGAGGACAATCCGATCAATCAGCTTCTCACCACCGAGCTCTTACGCCGCCGCGGGCATAGCGTGCGCACCGTGACGAGCGGCGAGGCGGCGATACAAGCGATGGAGGATGAGCGTTTCGATCTCATCCTCACCGATATTCATATGCCGGGTATGGACGGCATCGAGGCAACGCGCGCCATCCGAGCCTTGGAAGCACGCGATAGCCGCACGCGCACCCCGATCATTGCGCTGACCGCCGATGCGCTCGAAACCGGACGACAGGCTTGCCGGGATGCGGGTATGGATGGTTTCTTGACCAAACCCATCGAACCAGCGCAGCTTGATCAGATGTTCCAGGCCTTTTTCCCCGACCGTTTCGGCGCCGCCGCATGAGCGAGAAGCGGCCGCTTGCCGTCTATTTCGAACGGCGCAATCTCATCATGCTGGCCTTGGGCTTCTCTTCGGGGCTGCCCTTTCTTCTGGTCGGCAATACGCTCGGCTATTGGCTGGCGGAGGAAAACACTTCGCTCGCGGCGATCGGCTTCATCTCCTGGGTCGGGCTGGCCTATTCCTTCAAATATCTCTGGGCGCCGCTGATTGATCACACCAGCGTATTTCTCTTCGCCAAACTTGGACGGCGGCGGAGCTGGATGCTCTTGGCGCAAGGGCTGGTGCTCGCCTGCCTCGCCTTAATGGGGCAAATCGGGATCAGTCACGGACTTGTGACCCTGGGTGTGCTGGCGCTGATCGTCGCCTTCTCTTCGGCGACACAAGACATTGTGATCGATGCTTGGCGCATTGAAAGCGCCCGCGATGCCAAGGAACTTGGCGTCTTCACCTCGGCCTATACCTTTGGCTATCGCGCCGCGCTGCTCTCCACCGAAGCCATCATGCTGCCGATCGCCACGCGGGTGGGGTGGAACACGAGCTATGTTCTCTATGCCGGGTTGATGGTGCTGGGCATTACCGCCTGTCTTCTGGCCGCGGAACCGGCGCGCAAAGCCGCGCCCACGCAGAGCGGCGTCAGGCTCTTCAAGGCCGATGGCGTCTTGGATTCCATTGTCGGTCCCTTCGTCGCTTTTTTCCGCGCCCACGGCACTATGGCGATCCTGATGCTTTTGGCTATCAGCTTGTTTCAATTGCCAAATTTCATCACCGGCCCGATGATTGGGCCGCTCTACACCAAGATTGGCCTGACCAAGGATATGGTGGGGGCGGTGCGCGGCACCTTTGGCCTTGCGGCGGTGTTTGCGGGCGTGGCGGCGGGCGGTTTTGCCTGCCTGAAGCTGGGAAAAATCCGCGCCCTGGTGGTGGGCGGCTCGGCCCTGATCCTCGGCACCATGTCTTACGCCGTTCTGCCTTACGCCCATGACCCGGTGAGCTTCGCCATCATCATGGCGGTCGACAATTTCGGTATCGCGATGGCTGGGGTGACACTCGTCACCTATATGTCGAGCCTCACCACCGTGGGCTACACCGCCACGCAATATGCGCTCCTCAGCTCCGTCTACACGCTGATCGGAAAGTTCTTGAAAGGCTTTTCCGGCGAGATTGTCGAAAGCTTAACGGCGGCTTTCGGACTCATGAACGGCTTTGCCGCGTTTTTCATCGGCGCTGGTTTGATAGGCATTCCCTCTATTCTGCTGTTCCTCTGGATTGCGGCACAGCGCCGCCAGCCCCCTGAGCAACCTATTGTTGCTAACCAGTAAGGGATTGACCCCTTTGTGTTGTTGAATCGCCTGAGGTAAAACCTCATCCCGTTAGCGACGGCACAGGAAGCCATGGTCAACATTCACGAGCCTGGTCCTCTCGAAGGACGCATTACCCAGTGGCCGGTTCTGGCTGCTTCGGGTGTGCTCGAAGTGCGTTTGGCCGAAACCGATTCCGAGGTCGAGGCGGCGCAGCGTTTACGCTACCGCGTCTTCTATGAAGAGATGGCGGCCGTTCCCTCGCCCGAGATGCGCGAGGCGCGCCGTGACTTCGATCATTTTGACGAGGTCTGCGATCATCTTCTGGTGGTTGACCGCTCGGTCATCGATGATGAGGGCCAGCCCGCGGTGGTCGGCACCTATCGCTTGATGCGCGACGTCGATGCGGCCCGCGCCGGCGGCTTCTATACCGAATCCGAATACGACATTTCGGGCATGCTGAAAGGCGTGGCCGAGGGCACCAAACTCTTGGAGCTCGGCCGTTCCTGCGTGCTGAAAGAATATCGCGCGCGCCCTGGTGCGATGCAGCTCTTGTGGCGCGGGCTGATGGTCTACAACACCCGCTTCGCCATCGATCTGATGTTCGGCTGCGCCTCTTTCGCGGGCACTGACCCCAAGACCTTGGCGCTGCCGCTGTCCTATCTCTATCACTTCCATCTCGCCCCGCAGGAGATGCGGGTGAAGGCGAATCCCAAGCTGCATGTCGAGATGAATCTGATGGCGAAGGACGCCATCGATCCCAAGGAAGCCCTGCGTGCCCTGCCGCCGCTGATCAAAGGCTATATCCGCGCGGGCGCCTATATCGGCGATGGCGCCGTGGTCGACAAACAGTTCGGCACCACCGATGTGTTCATCTTCTTCCCGGTGTCGAAGATGGATGACCGCTATCGCAGCCGCTTCGAGATGAAGCAGTAGGGTTTTCAAAAACTGTCATCCCGGGCGAGTTGGCGCGCGCAGCAAGCGGCGGCGAGACCCGGGACCCACTTTATCGCCAGCACAGATATCCGAGTGGTTCCCGGATCGCGCCTGCGTGCCAGATGACGCGATCACCGAGGCGCGTCCGGGATGACAAGTCAGGGCGAAAGCGAAGCACGCACTATTTCTTCGCTTCAATCGCATCCCAGATCAGCTTCGCGCCGTCGGGGCCGCCGAAGCGTTTGATCTCTTGCAGGCCGGTGGGCGAGGTGACGTTGATCTCGGTGAGGTAATCGCCGATCACGTCGATGCCAGTGAAGATCAGCCCGCGCGCTTTCAATTCCGGCCCGATGATTTCGCAGATTTCGAGATCGCGCTTGGTGGGCTCCACCGCTTCGGGCCGTCCGCCGACATGCATGTTGGAGCGCGCTTCGCCTTGAGCCGGGACGCGATTGAGCGCGCCGGCGAATTTGCCATCGACCAGAATGATACGCTTATCGCCTTGGCGTACCGCGGGCAGATAACGCTGCACCATGATCGGCTCGCGATAGAAGGTGGTGAACATCTCCAAGAGCGAGGCGAGGTTCTCGTCATCCGGCTTCACCCGGAACACGCCCGCACCGCCATTGCCGAAGAGGGGCTTCAAAATGATGTCCTGATGCTCGGCGCGGAAGGCTTTGATCTCCGAAGGGTCCGAGGAAATCAGCGTCGGCGGCATCACATCCTTGAAGGTGGTGACAAAGAGTTTTTCGGGCGCGTTGCGCACTTCCTTGGGATCGTTGACCACCAAAGTCTTGGGATGGATGCGTTCGAGAAGATGGGTTGCGGTGATGTAGCCCATATCGAAGGGCGGGTCCTGCCGCATCAACACGACATCCATGGTGGAAAGATCGATGCGCGCTGCATCGCCCAAGGTGAAGTGATCGCCCTTGGTGGGGCGCACCTTGAGGGGCCGCACGGTGGCCACCACCACGCCATCACGGAAGGAAAGCTGCTTCGGCCCGTAATAGAAAAGCTCATGCCCGCGCGCCTCAGCCTCCAAGGCCAGCGCGAAGGTGGAATCCGCCGAGATATTGATGGCCTCAATAGGGTCCATCTGGATGGCGACGGTGAGCTTCATCGGGACTTCCTTTCGGCTTCTGCCCCTTACATCGGCATTCCCCCGGCCCGAAACAAGCCCCTAAACCACGTCTTCCGGGCGGAAAGCATCCCGGAAATGGCGGGGCAGATGCCCGGGAAGGAGAGAAATCACGTCAAAGCGGTAGGGCAACGGCCTGCCCGCGAGATATATCTCCGCCGCACGCACAATTCTGGCCTTCTGGCGGCCCGAGATGGCTTCCCCGAACGCGGCTTCATCGGGCCTTGCCTTGACCTCCACGAAGCAGATGACCCCGAAAAGCGATTTGGCGATGAGGTCGATCTCGCCCGCCCGCGTTTTCACCCGCCGTCCGAGAATGCGATAGCCCTTCGCGCAAAGCCAAGCCGCCGCGAGAAACTCCCCGCGCCGCCCCCGCTTTTCCGAGGCAAGCCCTCTAATCTGGCGCGCTTTCGTCATGCTTCTTTTCCAGCGCGCGATTGTACACCTCGCGGCGGGGGGCATCCAAAAGGCTGGAAATGAGGTCCACCGCGGCGCGCAGCGGCATGAAGGGCAGGGCCTGATCGAGGGCGGCATCGATTTTCACCCAATCGGGGCCTTCCTCCAGCGGCGGGCCGACCAAAAGGGTAATCTCGCCCCTTGGCTGGTCTTCTTCGGCATATTGGCTGGCCAATTCCTTCAAATCGGCGCGGCGCACTTCTTCGTGAAGTTTTGTGAGCTCGCGCGTGACCGCAGCGGGGCGGGGGCCCAGCACATCGGCCATATCGGCCAAGGTTTCGGCCAAGCGCTGGGGGGCTTCGAAGAAGATCAGCGTGGCTTTCAGGCTCTTGAGGTTTGCCAGATGGCTGCGCCGCTCGGCGCTTTTGGGCGGCAGAAAGCCTGCGAAAAGGAACTTGTCGGTCGGAAGCCCCGCCAAGGTGAGGCCGGTAAGCGGCGCGGAAGGGCCGGGAATGGCGTGCACCGCCAAACCTTCGGCCAAAGCCTCGCGCACCAGCTTGAAGCCGGGGTCGGAGACCAGCGGCGTGCCCGCATCGCTGACGAGGGCAATCCTTTGGCCTTCGCGCAGCTTGGCCAGGATACGCGGACGCTCCTTGGGGGCGTTATGGTCATTATAGGCGGTGAGCGGCTTGGCAATGGCATAAATCGCCAGAAGCTTGGAGGTGACCCGCGTGTCCTCGGCGGCGATGAGGTCGGCGCCTTTCAGCACGTCCAACGCCCGCAGAGAGACATCTCGGGCATTGCCGATGGGGGTGGCAACGACGTAAAGACCGGGCGGCAACAGTGGCAGCGTTTCTGCTCCCGCAGATTGTCCCGGCGCCTCAGAATGCTTAGGCTCGCCGCGTTGAGGAGCCTTCCATGTCCTTGTCATTGCTTGTGTCCAGGTTGACCCGCGGCCCGCATCCGAGCCGCACGTTTGCCATTGCTCTTTGTCTGGCGATAGGCGCCTGCACCACCGCCCCCGTCAAGACCGAGGCGCCTCAAGCCGCCGAACCGCCGCCCGCGCCCCATCAGGTGAGCGCCGAGACCCCGAATTTCCTGCGCCTGCCCAACACCCCGGCCCAGGCCGTGCCGGTGCGGGTGGGCGTGATCCTGCCTTTCGATAATGCCAATGCGGGAACCCGCAGCCTCGCCAAGGCGCTGATGCATGCCGCCCAGATGGCGCTGTATGATTCCGGCAACCGCAATATCATCCTGATGACCGCTGAAGACACCGGCTCCTCCGATGATGCCGTGGCCTCCGCCCAGAAGCTGCTCGATCAGGGCGCCGAGGTGATTGTCGGCCCGCTTTTCGCTGGCTCGGTCAATGCCGTGGCCCCCTTGGCGCGCGATCGCGGCGTGCCGGTGCTTGCTTTCTCCACCGACCGTTCGGTGGCCGGCAATGGCGTCTATCTTCTCTCGTTCCAGCCCCAAAGTGAGGTGCGCCGCATCGTCACTTACGCGGCGGGGCAGGGGCGCAAGAAAATCGGCGCTCTGATCCCCCAGACGCCTTATGGCGATGTGGTGGAGCAGGAGTTCCGCAAAGTGGCGCAGGAAAGCGGCGTGAGCATCTGTGCTGTCGCCCGTTTCTCGCCCAGCGCGGGCGCGCTCACCGATCCCGCCGCGACGGTGGCCAAAGCCGATTGCGATGCCGTGCTGGTGCCGCAAGGCGGAACGCTTTTGCGTGGCATCACTCAGACGCTCGCCTACTCCAATCTCGACACCGCCAAGGTGAAGCTTTTGGGCACCGGGCTTTGGTATGACCCGACCGCGCCGAAAGAAGGCCTTCTGAACGGCGCCTGGTTCGCCGCGCCCCAGCCCTCCAACGATGATGCCTTCAACGCCAAATACCATCAGACCTTTGGCAGCGAGCCGCCGCAGCTGGCACAGCTCGCCTATGATGCGGTTTCGCTGGTGGCGCTGCTTGCCAACGGCACGCCCTATCACCGCTTCACCCAGCGCGCGATTACCGATCCCAATGGCTTTGCCGGTGTCTCCGGGATTTTCCGCTTCCGGCCCGATGGCTCAATCGAACGCGGCCTCGCGGTGCTGGCGGTGGAACCCACCGGCTTCACCCTGGTCAACCCCGCGCCCACGACCTTTCAGGGCACGCATAGCTAATCGGCCAATTCCGCGATCAGGCTGTTGAGCACGAGAAGCCCGCGCTTGCTGGCTTTGAGATGGCCATCTTGCAGCGTCACCAGACCTTGTGCCTCTAGCTCGGCAATGCGTGGGGGCGAGAGCGTGATGCCCCAGCGCTCTCGATAGGCGGCAAGGTCGAGACCTTCGGCGAGGCGCAGATTCATCAGAAGATGTTCATGCGCGGCGTCTTCGCAGGCGACCTTTTCCCACTGCGTATAGCCATGGCGGTTGGCGGCGACGTTTTTCAGCCAGCGTTCCGGCAAGCGCTCGGTGACAGTGGCGACGATCTCGTCCCCTAGCCACAGCCGCCCATGCGCGCCAGGCCCCACGCCCGCATAAGAGCCATAGCGCCAATAGACGAGGTTATGGCGCGCATCGCAGCCGGGGCGAGCGTGATTGGAAACCTCATAAGCGGGAAGGCCCGCAGCGGCGGTGATCTCTTGCGTCAGATCGAAGAGGGCGGCGGCGTGATCTTCATCCGGGATGACGAGTTTGCCGCGCTGATGGAGCAGCGAGAAGGGTGTCTGCGGTTCGATGGTGAGCTGATAGAGCGACAGATGCTCGGTGCCGATGGCGAGCGCTTCCTTCAATTCGCTTTCCCACGCCGTGAGGGTTTGGCCGGGGCGGGCGTAGATCAAATCGAGCGAGACTCGGTCGAAATTTTTCTGCGCCAACACCAGCGCCGCCTTGGCTTCGGCAAGATCATGCAAGCGGCCGAGAAATTTCAAATCGGCATCATTGAGCGCTTGAATGCCCAGCGAGACGCGATTGACGCCCGCTGCCTTATAATCAGCAAAACGCGCGGCATCGGCGCTGGCGGGATTTGCTTCCAGGGTGATCTCGACATCATTGGCCCAAGGCCAAAGCGCACGCGCTTCTTCCAAAATGCGGCCGACGCTTTTGCCTTGCATCAAGCTTGGCGTGCCGCCGCCGAAAAATACCGTGCTGAGCACAGGCCGCGCCTCGCCTTGCATTTCTGCGGCGTAACGCATTTCGGAAAGGATGGAGGCGACCCAATCTTCTTCCGCGATGGCTTCGCGGACATGGGAATTGAAATCGCAATAGGGGCATTTGGCAGCGCAAAACGGCCAATGGACGTAGAGGGCGAAAGCACTCATCTATTAACCCTCCCCTTGAGGGAGGGTCGGAAAATACGGATGCATTTTTCGGGGAGGGGTAAGACGAGGCGCAGGCGATAAGCCTAAATGGTTGCGTTTTGGAGCGCGGCCAATCTTCCACGCTCTAGAGGTCACGACATACCCCTCCCCGAAATTGGGGCCGCTACGCGCCGCCAATTTCGACCCTCCCTCAAGGGGAGGGTGGAAGGGTAGGCCGTTGCTCATTCCTTTTTCACCCCAACACCGCCTTGGAAAACAGCTCAAACGCTTTGGCGCGGTGGCTGATGGCGTGTTTTTGCGCGGGATCGATTTCGGCGAAGGTCTCACTCATCCAATCGGCGACGAATATCGGGTCATAGCCAAAGCCTCGTGTTCCGCGCGGCGGAAATTCGAGATGGCCGTGGACTTCGCCTTGGAAGGTTTCAACCTCGCCCTCGGGCGTGGAGAGCGCGAGGCAGCAGACGAATTTCGCCCGCGCTTTCGCAACACCCTTTTCGGCGAGCAGGCTTTCGATCTTCCCCATAGCGATGGAGAAGTCTTTCGTCGGCCCCGCCCAGCGCGCCGAATAGATGCCAGGGTCGCCGTTCAAGGCTTCCACGGCGAGGCCGGAATCATCGGCCAGCGCATACATCTTGGCGCCAAGCGCAGAGGCCCGCGCTTTCAGGATGGCGTTTTCCGCGAAGGTGAGGCCGGTCTCTTCCGGCTCGGGCAGGCCAAGCTCGCCTGCACCTTTCACCGCAATGCCAAAGGGGGCGAGCAAAGCGAGGATCTCCCGCACTTTGCCCGCATTGTGACTGGCGACGACCAGGCTCGCGCCTTCGGGGAGCTTCATTCGCCCAGAGCCTCTTTCTGCAACGCCACCAGCTCGCCAATGCCTTTGCGGGCGAGGCCGAGGAGCTGAGTGAACTCTTCATCCGAGAAGGGCGCGCCTTCGGCGGTGCCCTGAATTTCCACAAGGCCGCCCGAACCGGTCATGACGAAATTGGCATCGGTGCCTGCGGTGGAATCTTCGGCGTAATCGAGATCCAGCACAGGGGTGCCGCCAACAATGCCGCAAGACACAGCCGCGACATGATCCTTCAAGACAGGTTTCGTCACCATGCCGATCTTCTTCATGTAGCCGATGCATTGCGCCAGCGCGACATAGCCGCCGGTGATCGAGGCGGTGCGGGTGCCGCCGTCGGCCTGCAGCACGTCGCAGTCCACGATGATCTGGCGTTCGCCCAGCGCCGAAAGATCGACCACGGCGCGCAAGGAGCGCCCGATCAGACGCTGGATTTCCTGGGTGCGGCCCGATTGCTTGCCGGAAGCAGCCTCGCGGCGCATACGATCATGGGTGGAGCGGGGCAGCATGCCGTATTCGGCCGTGACCCAGCCCTTGCCCGAACCGCGCAAGAAGGAGGGGGTGGTTTCTTCCAAGGAGGCGGTAACCAGGACATGGGTGTCGCCGCATTTGACGAGGCAGGAGCCTTCGGCATGCTTGGCAAAGCCGGGGGTGAGGGTGACGTTACGAAGGCTATCGGAGGCCCGGCTGCGCATAGGCTCTATCTCTTGAAGTTTGAATTGCGGGTCGTTACCTAGCGGCTTGAGCCCAGTCAGTGCAAACTACTCCTGGGCCGAACGGCAAACTTCAAGGCGTTCAAGAACTTAACCATGGGTTCGCCGATGACAAATCCTCTGTTTCTGGCAGACCGCCAGCGTGAAATCTTCCGCCATCTGGTGGATGCGTTTCTTTCGTCGGGCGAGCCGGTGGGTTCGCGCACCCTGTCGCAGATCCTGCCGATGGGGCTTTCGCCCGCCTCGATCCGCAATGTGCTGGCGGATTTGGAGACCATGGGGCTGCTCTATGCCCCCCATACCAGCGCCGGGCGGGTGCCGACGGAGCGGGGCTTGCGCCTGTTCGTGGATGGGCTGTTGCAGGTGGGCGAACTCGCCCAGCCAGAGGTTTCAGACCTGGAAGAGCAGCTGGCGGGCTCTGGCCGCGGCGTGGAAGAGCTTCTGACCCAGGCCACCACCATGCTCTCGGGCCTGTCGCGCTGTGCCGGGCTGGTGGTCACGGCCAAGCAGGATACGGCCCTGAAGCATGTGGAATTCGTCAGCCTTTCGCCGGGAAAAGCCCTGGTGATCCTTGTGTTTGAGGACGGGCAGGTCGAAAACCGCCTGATTAATACCCCCGCGGGCCTGCCGGTTTCGGCGCTTGCGGAAGCCTCCAACTATCTCAATGCGCGATTATCGGGCCGGACATTGGAAGACGCCCGCTCGGGCATCCTCGCCGAACTCGAAGGCGAGCGCGCCGAGCTTGATGCCCTTACGGCCAAGATCGTCGCCGAAGGGCTTGCAACGCTCGCCGGGCCGGGCAATAGCGATGATGAAAAGGTCTTGATCGTGCGCGGGGCCAGCCACCTTCTGGAAACCCTGGAAGCGCAAAGCGATCTCGAACGCATTCGCAATCTGTTCGACGATATCGAACGCAAAAACGAACTCATCCAGCTTTTGGAGCTGGCCCGCCAAGGTGATGGCGTGCGCATCTTCATCGGCTCGGAAAACCGCTTGTTCAGCCTGTCGGGCTCCTCCATTGTCGCGGCCCCTTACGTCAATGCCAAAGGCAAAGTCGTTGGGGTGATCGGCGTTTTGGGACCGACGCGGCTTAATTATGCGCGGATCATCCCCATGGTCGATCAGACGGCCAAGGTGATCGGCCGCCTGCTTGGATAGGAAAGCTATGTCTGAAGAAAATACGCCGGAAGCCCCCATCGAGACCCAGACCGAAAACGGCGCCGCCGAGCTCAGCGAGCACGAGCAAATGCATGCCTTGCTGCAAGCCCTGACGCTGGAAAATAACGAGCTGAAGGATCAGCGCCTGCGTGCGCTGGCCGAGGCCGAAAACATTCGCCGCCGCGGTGAGCGCGAAAAGCAGGATGCCTCCACCTATGCGGTGACCAAGTTTGCCCGCGATATGCTGACCGTCGCCGACAATTTCGGCCGCGCACTCGCCGCTTGCCCGCCGGAAAAGCGCGAAGCCGCCGACCCACAGGTTAAAGCCGTGATCGAAGGCGTGGAAGTGACCGAGCGCCAGTTGCTCTCGATCCTGGAAAACCACGGCATCAAGATCATCGATACCTCTGACGGCAAGTTCGATCCCAACCTGCATCAGGCCGTGGCCGAAGTGCCGGGCGAGGGCAAGCCTGCGGGCTCCATCGTGCATGTGGTGCAGACCGGTTTCAAAATCGGCGAGCGGCTGCTGCGCCCCGCCATGGTGACCGTGGCACGCAAAGAAGACGCCCCTGCCGCTACGAATACGCAGGCCTAAGATGAGCGATCCGATTCGCATCGTGGTAGCAGGCGCCTCCGGGCGCATGGGGCGCACCTTGGTGCGGATCATTTCGGAGACCGAAGGCTGTGTGGTCTCCGGCGCGTTCGAAGCCAAAGGGCATGGCGACCTTGGCAAGGATGCGGGCGAGCTTGCCGGGATCGGCAAGATCAATGTTCCGGTGACGGACGATCCTTTGGAAGTGATCGCCAAAGCCCAAGCCTTGGTCGATTTCACTGTGCCGAAAGTGTCGGTGGAACTCGCCGGGCTGTGCGCCCAGGCGCGCATTACCGATGTGATCGGCTCGACGGGCTTTTCCGAAGAGGAAAACGCCAAGATCGCCGCCGCCGCGCGCCATGCGGTGATCGTCAAATCCGGCAATTTCTCACGCGGGGTGACGATGCTCGCCGCCCTCGTAAAGCAAGCCGCCAAAGCATTGCCCGGTTTCGATGTCGAGATCGTGGAGATGCATCACAACAAGAAAGTCGATGCGCCGTCGGGCACCGCGCTGTTGTTGGGTGAAGCTGCCGCCAAAGGCCGTGAGATTTCGCTTAGCGAAAATGCCGTGCGGTCGCGCGATGGCCATACGGGCGCGCGCGTGCCGGGCACCATCGGTTTCGCGGCGCTGCGGGGCGGCACCGTGGTTGGCGATCACCAGGTGATTTTGGCGGGCTCGGGCGAACGCCTGGTGCTTGGCCATATCGCTGAGGACCGGTCCATCTTCGCCCATGGCGCGGTGACCGCCGCCCAATGGGGCCAGGGCAAAAAACCTGGCCTTTACAGCATGGCCGATGTCTTGGGCGTGAGCTGAAACACTCCCAGTTATCCGCCAATCCAAACTGTCATCCCGGACGCGCCTTCGTAGGCCTGTCCGTTCGGAACATAGGCGCGATCCGGGATCTACTTGGAAATCCGTGCGGGCGGAAAAGTGGGTCCCGGGTCTCTCAGCCCCTGCTGCGCAGCGCCTGATCGCCCGGGATGACAATCTTCTTAAGTTACTAAATCGCCACCATTTCCCGCTTGGCCGCTTCGACCGCCAGCATAGCGCGCTTTCTTTCCACGCCCCAATGATAGCCAGTGAGTGCGCCGCTGGCGCCTAGCGCGCGATGGCAGGGGATCAGCCAGGAAATCGGATTGCGCCCCACCGCAGCGCCCACCGCCCGGCAGGCTTTGGGCGATTTCAAACTCTCCGCGATCGCGCCATAGGTGGAGAATTCTCCGCTCGGGATGGCGAGCAGCGCCTGCCAGACCTTTACCTGAAACGGTGTGCCCATCAGATAGAGCGGCAGGATCTCGCGGTTTTCGGCATCGAAGATTTTCGCCACAACGTCGGCGGCTTTATCATCAGCGCGCCTGAAGACCGCTTTCGGCCAGCGTGCCCGCATATCGGCCAGCATCGCGTCTTCATCATCGCCAAAGCCCAAACCACAGAGGCCTTTGTCAGTTAGGGTCGCGATGGCGAGCCCGAAAGGGCAGAAGGCAAAGCCATAGTCCACCACCAAACCCGCGCCGCCTTTGGCGTAATCGCCCGGCGTCATCGCTTCGACTTTGAGACAGAGATCATGCAGGCGGGAGGGGCCAGACAGACCTGCCTCCAGAGCCGCAGCCAAAACGCTGGCGCCTTTGGAAAGCTCGGCCTTGGCATGGGCGAGGGTGAGATGACCGACAAAGGCTTTCGGGCTGACGCCGATATAGCGGGTGAAGATGCGCTGGAAATGAAAGGGCGAAAGGCCGACGTGTTCGGCTGCCTCTTCCAGCCGCGGCTGCTCCTGGTAATGGCCGGTCAGATAAGAAATGGCGGTTGCCATCCTTTTCCAATCCGTGCCGTTCTCAACGATCTTAGTCATGGGGTGAGTGTATCGCGGGTTACGCAGGTTTCGACCCGAAACTTGCGGCGTTATCGTCATGGCCGGGCTTGACCTTGCACCGCTGCACGCAGTCCCATACTGCCGTCATGGCCGGCCTCCGAGCCGGCCATCCAGGCGTTTTTCGCTGCAAAGATGGATGATCGGGTCAAGCCCGGCCATGACGATTTGGGGCAGTGATAGGGAGATGGACGATGGCTTTTTCCAAGGACGAGGTGAACGCGTTTTACGCGGCGCTGAAAAAGTCCAATCCCAACCCGGAAACCGAGTTGAACCACTCCAACCCTTACACGCTCCTGGTGGCGGTGGTGCTGTCGGCGCAAGCCACCGACAAAGGCGTCAACAAGGCGACCGAAGCGCTCTTCAAGATCGCCGATACGCCCGAGAAGATGGTCAAGCTGGGCGAGGAAAAGCTCTCAGACCACATCAAGACCATCGGGCTTTATAAGGGTAAGGCCAAGAACGTCATCGCGCTCTCAAAGCTTCTGATTGCCAAACACGGCGGCAAGGTGCCCGAGAACCGCGAGGCGCTGGAAGAGCTGCCCGGCGTTGGCAGGAAGAGCGCGAACGTCGTGCTCAACGTCTGCTTTGGTCATAAGACCATCGCGGTGGATACCCATATCTTCCGCGTTGCCAATCGCACCGGGCTCGCGCCGGGCAAGGATGTGCGCGAGGTCGAAGACGGGCTGATGGCAGTGACGCCCGACAAATACCTTCTCAACGCGCATCACTGGCTGATCCTGCACGGGCGCTATACCTGCGTGGCGCGACTGCCCAAATGCCCGGTCTGTGTGGTGCGCGACCTCTGCCGTTTCGAGGACAAAACCGTTCCGCCGCCTGTAAAGCCGGTCAAGACGTCGGGGAAGCTGATCTCGCGCGCAAAGCGGTGAGGCAGGCGGAATCGGCGGCGCTGGTCTTGCCCTGCGGGATTGTCTCCACATGGCGCACGCTCATGTCCTTGCCGTCGGAATAGAAGAACAGAAAGACGCGGCAATCGCCATTGTCATAGCGCCAAAGCTCAGAGCCATTCTCGCGGCGCGTGAAACTCGGCTTGCCGAAGCTCGCCTGCACCTGCGGCGGCTGAAGCCCAATGAAACCGGAGGGTTCGCCCGCGGGCGGCGGCGGGGGCAAGGCGAGCAGGGAAGAACCAGTCCCCCCGCCAGGATTGCTGGAGCAGGCCGACAGACCGAGAAGCAGGGCGGTGGCCGCCAATGTCTTGCGGAATTTCATCAGACCTTTTCCCCGACAGAACGCGCCGCTGCAATACACTATCGTGGGGGCCGGCCCCGAATGAACAATCCGCAAAAGTCTTGTGCAATGCCCACTATCCCGCTATGCGGGCGGGGTTTTTGACTTTGGGACAGGAATAATGACGCGCAAATATGACGTGATCGGGCTCGGCAACGCCATTGTGGACGTGCTGGCACCGGTCGATGACGAGTTCGTCCTGACCCATCAGGTGGTCAAGAACGCCATGATGCTGATCGACGAATTCCGCGCCGAGCAGCTCTACAAGGCCTTCGGCGAGACCGTCGAAGCAGCGGGCGGTTCGGTCGCCAACTCCATGGCGGGGCTCGCCTCTTTCGGCGGACGCGGCAAGTTCGTCGGCAAGGTCAAGGCCGACCGCCTCGGCGAAGCCTTCGCCAAGAGCTTGACCGAGAACGGCACTGATTACACCACCGCGCCCGCCACTGAAGGCGCTTCCACCGCCTGCTGCCTGATCGCGGTGCCGCCGGACGCGCAGCGCGCCATGAACACGTATCTGGGTGCCAGCCGCGAGCTTGGCCCGGATGATGTGATCGCAGAAGACATCGCCGCCGCCGAAACGCTCTATATCGAAGGCTATCTCACCGATTCCGAGATCTCCTGGCAGGCCGCGCTGAAGGCTGCCGCCATCGCCAAGGAGACCGGCACCAAGATCGCCGTCACCTTGTCGGATGCCTTCTGCGTCGGGCGTTATCGCCAAGTGTTTTTGGATTTCCTCGATGTCGCCGACATCGTCTTTGCCAATGAAGAAGAAGCCAAATCGCTGTTCCAGGTCGAGGATTTCGATGCGGTGCTGCAGTGCTTCATCGCCTGGGGTGGGATCGCCGCCATCACCCGTTCGGCCAAAGGCTGCGTCGTGACGGGCAATGGCCAGGTGCATGTGGTCGATGCGGCGCCGGTTTCCCAAGTGCTGGATACGACGGGCGCGGGCGACCAGTTCGCCGCCGGCTTCCTCTTCGGCCTGACCCACAAAAAGAGCCTGACCGAATGCGGCAAGCTCGGCGCGCTGGCCGCCGCCGAAGTGATCTCCCATTTCGGCGCCCGCCCTGAAGTGTCGCTGAAGGCGCTGGCCGAAGACGCCGGGCTGGTGTGAGGTCTTTCACCTCCCCCTTGCGGGTGAGAGCGAAGCGATCCGGGTGGGGGTAAGCGATTGGGGCTTACCTTCACCGCTTCCCCCCACCCGATCCGCCTTCGCTGCGCTACGACGGATCGACCTCCCCGCGAGGGGGAGGTTAAAGGGTCGCTATATTTAGAGCGGCCAAAACTCCAAACCGCAACCCATTGATCTTTGTTTGTCGCCTTTGGCGAAAAAAGAGGGGGGAGACCCCCTCTTTGCGTTTATGGGCTAGCTCGTCCGGCACCGAATAGGCGTGGGATGGGATGCCGATCTTCACATAGGTCAAAGAACACTCTTTAGGTGGGAAGCGGCGGGCGTGAATTCAAGCGGAGTATCGGAACCGCATTCGTACCTTCCTTCACGAAGAGCTATCTTGAATGTCGAGATAAATTGGGGGCGGCAATGAGATTTCAGATACGAGACGCTGCGACGTTGATTTTGGCACTTTGGGCAGCGCCTTCCGTCGCGCTGGCCGCCGATGAAACTCCACCACAGTGCCCTGGGGATGGCCTTGCGCGCGAACCCTTCGTTCAGTCCGAGGCCACTGCGAAAGAGATTTTCCTCGCCATCGCGCGCGCTAGAGCTGCTCACAACATGAAAAAATATCCCGTGATCCAGGCGAAAGACGAGGGCGATCATTGGGAGGTACGTCAAGCCTCGAAAAACCCTAGCCCCATCTTCGCGCATGGCGTCGTCACAACGATACAGGGTGGCGGGCAATTTGCCCTGCACATCGACAAATGCAGCGGCGCGATTTCAAACGCGCATTTTGAAAAATAGAGAGTGCGCACACCCTTCTTTTCTTCCCCCGAAGGCGGGGGGCAGAAAAGGAAGGCATGCACCGCATCGTGCGTATCCCTCCCTTTCCCACGCGGGGCGAGGCCTCTATCTCTTCTTCAAATACACATAAAGCGCGCCGTCGCCGCCGTGGCGTTTGTGGGCCCAGCGTTTGTCGGCGATGATTTGCGCCATGGGCGCTTCCTCGAGCCAACGCGGCACGTTTTGACGCAACACGCCGCCATAGCCATTGGGATCGAGGAATGGTCCCTTGCCGGTGACGATCAGGACCAGCCGGTCGCCGCGGCGATGCGCGGCGTGGAGAAAGGTCAGAAGCGATCCGTGGGCGGAGGATTCCGTCATGCCGTGGAGATCGAGCTTGGCGGTGGGCGCGACTTCGCCTTTTTCCAGCCGCCGCTTGGTATTGCCATCAATGCCGCCGGGCCCGCGCTTGCGCGGACGGAGGGGCAGCATGGGCATCAACACCACCGGGGCTTCGACGTGTTTTTCGCTTTGCCTTTTCGGCCTCTTGCCGATGGCTTCCAGAAACAGATCGAACTCGTCTTCCGAAACCTGACGCGTGCCATTTTTAATGGGTGCTTTGGCGCGCGGATGCTCTTGCGGTTTGTCGCCCGGCTTGGCGGCTTTCTTCACATTCGCTTTGGTGACCGGGCGTTTGGGCATTCGCCCCGACAGCGCGAGGAGAAACAGCGCGCGATCTTCATCGGAGACGCGCTTCACTGTTTTGCTCCGAGCCGAGCCGCGACCGCCTTGGGCAAAAGCGCATAATAGCGGCCCATCTGGTTTTGCGTGCCCGCGTTGTTTTCGGCTTTTACGCCATAGCCGAAATAGACATCGCCGCGAATAGGCCCGCGAATGGCGCCGCCGATGTCCTGCGCGATGAAGAGCCGCCCGAGCGGGAAATCGCCTGCCACATAAAGCGGTGTGCCAAGGCCGTGAATGCGGTTATCGACGGCGAGGCTGGCGAGCGGGGTGAGCGGAACACCTTGCGCGCCCTTGGCGCCAAGGCTGGCATCACCCACCGGCTGCAGTTCGAAGAAAATATAAGAGGCATCGGTATTCATCACCGCATCGGCCTCTTGCGGGTGGGCTTTCAGCCAGGCGCGGATCACTTGCAGCGACATGCCTTCACGCGGCACGCCGCGCGCGATCAGGGTTTTGCCGATAGCGGTGTAAGGCTGGCCGTTCTGCGCCGCATAGGCGACACGGGCCTGGGTGCCGTCATCGAAGATCACGCGGCCTGAGCCTTGGATGTGCAGAAAGAACAACGCGATCTTATCGCTGGCATAAAACAGCACCGGCGCATCAATGCCTTTGCTGACGATTTCGGCGCGGGCAGGGAAGGGCAGGAGCTTTCCGTTTTCGACATGGCCTGCGATCTTCTCGCCTTTCAGCGAGGGGCGGAACAAGGAAAGGTCTACACTAACAAGGCCTTTGGGTGTGCCGTAGACAGGGGTTTGGTAGTCGCCGTGTTTGCTGCGGCTGCCGAAAATCTCCGGCTCGTAATAGCCGGTGAAGCGGCCTTGTTCGACACGGCCAGCCAAGATCTGCACCGGCGCGAAGGCGCTTTCGAAAAATTTTCGCGCGGCTTCGGGTTTGGTGTTCGAAGCAGTGGCACAGGCCTCACGCCAATCAGCAATACGGCCAGCATAGGTGCCGACCGCGTCGTTATCCTGTTTCTTTGCGAAGACCGCGCAGGAGCGTTGAAAGGCCGTTAGCGCATCGGCGGGATGCCCGGCCGCCCAGCCGGGAAGCTCTGCGAAGGTAACGGGCTTCAGCTTCAACGGCCCGGGCGCAGGATTCAGCCACCACCACAGACCTGCGCCAGCCGCCGCCAGCAGAGCCACAGCACCAAGGGCTAAAAGAGATTTCCGCCGCACGGCGGATCAGACCGGCTCGCTCGAGGTCGCCACCAGCACCCAATTGGGATCGGCCAGGCGCACATCGCGGGTGAAGCTCCACACGTCTGTGACCTCTTTCACCTCTTTGGCATCGCCTTCCACCACAGTGCCGTCGCGGTCAGTGGTGAAGCTCAACAGGCGCGCCCCGAAGGCGACGGTGATTTCGGCGATATTGTTCTTCAGGCTGGCGGCGATGATCTTCACATCAGAGAAGCCGACCAGGGTGAGATTGGCTTTTTGCCCGGCTGCCTCGCGCGCCGAGATGGCGCCTTCGAAAGCCTGAAAGACTTCGTCGCTTAAGAGCGGCTTCAGACTCGCCTTATCGCCCGAGGCGAAGGCCATCAGGATCATCTCGTAGGCGGATTTGGCGCCCTTGAGGAAATTCTCTTTCTCGAAACTGCGATCGGCGAGACCGATATCGAAGAGGCCCGACGCCACCGGATCGGAGGGGCGATCCGCCCCCGGAAGATTGAGCTGAGCAGGAGCGTTGGTGTTTTCCGCCGCCTTGGGCTGCATGCCGCCAAAGCGCCAGCCTTCGCCAGGGGGGCGCTCATTACCCGTCCGCCGCCCCAGAACGGTGTAAAGGCGGAACAGGATGATGCCGGCGACCGCGGCGATGATAACGATGGTGAGCAACTGGGAATCGGCCATTTTCTCTTCCGCGGCATGGTGGCGCGCGGGTTCCTCGCTAACCTAACGCCTCCGGAGTATAGGGCTCTAGCATATAGGGCGTCAAAATGGCGAAACTGCGCCAAAGGCGGGCTTTTGCTTGTCAGCCAAGCCCGTTCCGTGCTAGCGCCGCCCCGTAAATAATCCTTCCAAAGGTTTAACCATGGCCGACGAACTCCCCCCGGATAGCGCAGCGAACGGTTTGGACACGGATGCCCCGCGCGTCCAGGTTATCGGCCAGTTCATCAAGGACCTGTCCTTCGAAAACCCCGGCATCTTCGCCGGTCAGAATGCCCGCCCGCAGATCGAGCTGAATGTCGATCTCCAGGCCCGCCAGGTCGATACGGAAGTTTTCGAAGTCGAGCTGAAGCTGCGCGTCAGCGCCAAGAATGAAGAGCGCGCCCTGTTCCTGCTCGAGCTGGTCTATGGCGGCCTGTTCCAGTTGCACAACATCCCCGATGAAGTACGCCAGCAGGTGCTTCTGATCGAAGCCCCGCACGTGCTCTTCCCGTTTGCCCGCCGCATCGTTGCCGATGTGGTGCGCGACGGCGGCATGCCGCCCTTGATGATCGAGCCGATCGATTTCGCCGCGCTCTATCGCTCCAAGCTGGCGCAGATGCAGCAGGCCCCGGTCGCGCAGGCGTAATCTGGTACCCCAACCCTCCCTCAAGGGGGAGGGTTGAACTAGAGAGCCTTTACCCAGCTTTCGAGACGCCGGCGGATTCCGCCGGCGTTTCTAGTTTCAGCCAGATCGCGGCCTCGCCAAGTTCCTTGGCGACGAATTTGGCATGCGCTTCCAACTCTGCCGCGGTTACCAGCGAGGGCAGGGGTTCTGGGCGCTGCCGGGCCGGGCGGTGTTCGCCGCCTTCCTCAGCAAAGGCGTCTGCCGTCGCCAGCAGAAACTTCTTCTGCCGCCCGCCGATCAGTTCCAGATAGACCTGGGCCAGAAGCTCGGCATCGAGAAGGGCGCCATGCTTGGAGCGCACCGTCAAATCGATGTTGAAACGCTTGCAAAGCTCATCCAGCGAATAACGCGCGCCGGGAAATTTGAGCTTGGCCATGGGAATGGTGTCGATCGCCCGCTCATTGGGCAAGCTCGCCAGATCCAGCCGCGCCAGCTCCGCATTCAAGAATTTCATATCGAAGGCGGCGTTATGGATGACCAGCGGCGCATCCCCGATAAATTCGAGGAACTCCTCGGCGACATCGGCAAAAAGCGGCTTATCAGCGAGGAAGGAGATGGAAAGCCCATGCACCTTCTCAGCTTCCGCGGGCATATCGCGCTCGGGGTTGAGATAGCAGTGAAAGGTCTTACCGCTCGGAAAATGGTCGATCAGCTCCACACAGCCGATTTCGACGATGCGATGACCGTCGGAAGGCTCAAAGCCGGTGGTTTCGGTATCGAGAACGATCTCGCGCATAATCACTTCTGCCGCAATGACGCGACGATCTTAAGGACCTCGCCCCGGGCATGCTCTAGGCCTTGGCCGGTGTCCACAACATAATCGGCGAGCAAGCGCTTTTCCGCATCCGGCATCTGGCGGGCGAGGATTTGCGCGAATTTTTCCTTGGTCATGCCGGGGCGGGCAAGGGCCCTTGCGCGCTGCTGCTCGGCGGGAGCCGAAACGACTACCACCTTATCCACACGGCGGTCGCCGCCGGTTTCGAACAGAAGCGGGATATCCAGCACCACCATCTCGGCCTTGGCAGCGACAGCCTCCGCCACGAATTGGCGCTGCTTTTCAGCCACCAGCGGGTGGACGATCTTTTCCAGCCGGGCAAAGCCTTCGGGGTCTTTCGCCAAGGCGGCGCTCAAGGCGGCGCGGTCGACCCGCCCCTCTGTCACCACTCCCGGAAAGGCTTTCCCGATTGGCTCCACAGCCGCTCCACAAGCTGCATAGAGGCTGTGGACGGCGGCATCGGAGTCATAAACCGGGATGCCGAGGGCGGCGAACATTTTCGCCGTCTCGCTTTTGCCCATGCCTATAGAGCCCGTGAGGCCAATTAGTAATGGCCTGAAAGGAAAGGGCTTTTCAGCCATTGGTGAGGGCTTTCAAGAGGTGGGCGCGCAAGGCTGGGGTGACCTTTGGAGTGGCCCCGAAAAAGGCCTCGAAGGAGGGGACGGCCTGGTGCAGCAGCATCCACAATCCATCCACCGGCTTCAGCCCCTCTGTGCGTGCCCGGCGCAAGAGCCCGGTTTCCAAGGGGTTATAGACGGCATCGAACACCGCTGCGCCCTCAGCCAAATCGCCCAGCGGCAGATCGAGGGAGGGGGTCTCTTTCATCCCGGCGCTGGTGGTGTGGACGATCAGGCTGACGTCCTTGCCGGACCAGGCGTCATAGCCCGCGGCGGTCAGTTTGGGCGCGATTTTGCCGGAAAACGCGCGTGCCAGAGCGGTTGCTTTCTCCGGCGTGCGGTTGAAAAGGCGGATTTCGGCCACCCCCAGCCCGGCCAAGGCTGTGATCGCCGCCCGTGTGGTGCCGCCCGCGCCCCAGATTGCCGCCGTCTTGCCCTTTAAGAAATCCGGGCCCAGCTCCTGGGTGAGGGTGGCGGCAAGGCCATAGGCGTCGGTATTGCGCCCCTCGAGCACGCCGTCTTTCATCAACAATAGATTCACAGCCCCAATCAGGCGGGCGGCCTTGTCATGCCGGGCGGCCAGAGCGAAGGCGGCCTCCTTATGAGGAACGGTGACGTTGAAGCCGGTGAAGCCTGCCCGGAAGAGGCCATCCAGACTCGTCGAAAAATCCTCAGGCCGGATGGCGAGCGGCAGATAGGCGCCGTCGATGCCATGTTCGGCCAGCCAGAAGCCATGCAGGCGCGGCGAGAGGGATTGGGAGATCGGCCAGCCGATCACCCCGGCGAGTTTTGCGGAACCGGACAACGTCATGCCGGCACAATAGCTCTTTCGCGCAAAGCGGAAAGAAGCGCGATCAAAGGCAGACCCAGAACGGTGAAAAAGTCCCCATCCACAGCATCAAAAAGCTGCGAGCCACGCCCTTCCAGCCGGTAGCAGCCGACTGAGGACAAAATCTCACTGCCTTCGGATTTGAGATAGGCCTCAAGAAAGGCCTCGCTGAAATCGCGGACGTGAAGCGTGGCGCGGGTGACATGATGCCAGACCGGCCTGCCGTTTTGCGCCAGCACCGCACCGCAGATGAGCTGATGGGTTTTGCCGCGCAGAAAGAGGAGGTTCTCGCGCGCTTCGGCCAGATCGCGCGGCTTATCGAAGAGCCGGTCGTCACAGAGAAGAGTCTGATCGCAGCCAAGCACCAGCGCGCCGGGCACGGCCCCCGAAACGTCCAAAGCCTTGGCTTCGGCGAGCGCCCCGGCGAAATCCTCCAGTGCCACGCCTTGTGCATGCAATGTGGATTTCACCGCGCTCTCATCCAGGCTGGGCGGGCGCACGCCAAAGGCGACACCGGCTTCACGCAAAAGCTTGGCGCGGATGGCGCTGGCCGAGGCGAGAATGAGCATCAATGTTCTCCGCGGCGACGATCAGCCAAAAGGTTGAGGATCTGGGCGGCAGTTTCTTCCACAGAGCGCCGGGTCACATCAATCGAGGGCCAGCCTTCGCGGTCGTAAAGACGGCGGGTGGTCATCACCTCCTGACGCACTTTTTCGAGGCTGACATAATCGGTGTCCTCCTCCACCCCCATGGTGACCAGGCGATTGCGCCGGATCAGCACCAGCTTCTCAGGCGCTGCCCACAACCCTACGATCAAAGGCTTGGAGAAGGTGAGAAGTTCCGGCGGCGGTTCCAGACCCAAAACCAGCGGCACATTGGCGGCGCGCACACCACGGATGGCGAGATAGACACAAGTCGGCGTTTTGGAGGTGCGGCTCGCCCCGACCAGAATCACCTCGGCCTCTTCCAGGCTGAGATTGGAGCCATCGTCATGTTCGATGGTGTAGTTCAGCGCCTCCATGCGCTGGAGGTATTTCTGATCAACCTCGTGCTGGCCGCCGGTTTTATAGGATTTGGGCACATCGAAGAAGCGCTGCAAGAGACTCACAGGCCCTTCCATGACATCGTAATTGGGCATGCCCATCAGGCTGAGCTGCGCGACGAGCTCATCACGCAAAGGCTGATTCACAACGGTGAAGAGCACCACGCCAGGATTTTCGCGAATGCGCTCCAGCGCCCGCTGCAACTGCCTTTCGCTTCTCACCAGCGTATAGGCGTGCTCCTGCACGGCGACACTGTCGAACTGCGCGAGCGTTGCTTTGGCGACAGAATGCAGTGTTTCGCCTGTGGCATCGGACAGGAGGTGGACATGGAAAGGTCCATTCACAGTTTCACTCCCCTTCTATCCACTTTTATCCCTGATCCATGGGCATAAGTGGTTCGTTGTGGGAACTGTGCGCTCAAAGGGGACGAAAGTCACCGCTCCATCCACGGAGGGGGCTTTGCAAGAATTCCAAAATTTACGCATAACCCCTTGGTTTGGCGTAGAGTCTTTTTGAGCTATAAGGGTCATCCCCTAAGTCTTCCACAACTCACACCCCAATCATCATCTCCAGAATCCTTAAGAATCTTAGGAGTTATGATTTTGTCCTGTTTGTTCCTCGATGTGCTGAACGGAAAATCGCTGGAGAAGGCGCCCCCGCTTTGGCTGATGCGCCAGGCCGGCCGCTATTTGCCCGAATACCGGGAGACGCGCGCTAAGGCTGGATCGTTTTTGAAGCTGTGCGGAAATCCGGAGCTGGCTTCGGAAGTAACGCTGCAACCCATTCGCCGGTTCGACTTCGACGCGGCGATCATCTTTTCGGACATTTTGACGGTTCCGATCGCGCTTGGACATCCGGTGACCTTCGATGAAGGACCGAAGCTCCCCGCCCTGACGCCTTCGAGAGAGGCTGTCGAGGCGCTGGAGCGTGATCCTGCCCAATGGATGCCCAGGCTCGCGCCGGTCTATGAAGCGCTCGCCCTGACGCGCGACAGCCTCGCTCCTGAGAAGGCGCTGATCGGTTTCGCAGGCGCGCCTTGGACACTTGCGGTCTATATGGCGGGGGGCGGCAATGATGAGCAGAAAGCCGCGCGTTTGTGGGCTTATCGTGATCCGGAAAGTTTCTCAGCGCTGATCGGCTTGTTAGTGGATTGTGTATCGCAGCATCTGATCTGGCAGATCGAAGCTGGCGCACAAGTGGTGCAGCTTTTTGATAGCTGGGCGGAAGGCCTGCCGTTTGATCTGTTCGCGGAATATGTCGCCAAACCTGCCGCGCAAGTGGTGGAGAAAGTGCGCGCCGCAAAGCCGGATGTGAAGATCATCGGATTTCCACGCGCGGCCAACATGGATGGCTTGCAGCATTATGCGGGCGTGAGTGGTGTGGATGGCATCTCCATCGCGCCGTCCACATCTGCCTCTTGGGCTGTGGAGCATCTGGGCGTAAATTTCGGTAAGACCATTCAAGGCAATCTCGATCCCTTGGCGCTGATCGCCGGTGGTGAGGCGCTGAAGAGCCGGGTTGAGGCGATCTTGGCCGCGACCAAAGGCAAGCCCTTCATCTTCAATCTGGGTCACGGCATTTTGCCCCCAACCCCGATCGAGCATGTGCATGAATTGGTGAAACTGGTGCGGGGCGGGGCATGAAACTCGCTGTTGTTCTGTTCAATCTCGGTGGCCCGGATAGCCCCGAGGCGGTGGTGCCGTTCCTCACCAATCTGTTCAGCGATCCTTTGGTGATCTCGGCGCCGGGATTCATCCGCATTCCGCTCGCCAAGTTCATCGCCACGCGGCGCGGGCCGGTGGCGCGGGAAATCTATGCCAAGATCGGCGGGCGTTCGCCCATCGTGCCAGAGACCGAAGTCCAGGCAAAAGCCTTGGAGGCGGCGCTCTGCGAACACGACACCCGCGTCTTCATCGCCATGCGCCACTGGAAGCCGTTCAGTGACGAGGCAGCCAAAAAGGTGGCCGCCTTTGCGCCGGATCACATCATCGCGCTGCCGCTCTATCCGCAGTTTTCCACAACCACTTCACAGTCTTCTCTGCTGGAGTGGAAAAGAGCGGCCAAGGCGGCGGGGATCACCGCGCCGATTAGTGAAGTGTGCTGCTACCCTGATGAGCCGGGATTCATTTCCGGCCTCGCGGATCGCGTGCGCAAGACGCTGGCGCTCGCCAAACCCGAGATTTCCTATCGCCTGCTGTTATCGGCCCATGGCTTACCCAAGAAGGTGGTGAAGTCGGGCGATCCCTATCAATGGCAGGTGGAACAGACCGCCGCCGCCCTGATCGGCGAACTCGGCAAGGTGGATTACACGATCTGTTATCAAAGCCGGGTCGGGCCTTTGGAATGGATCGGACCTTCCACCGATGCGGAAATTCGCCGCGCCGGCGCCGAGGGCAAGGGCGTGATTGTGGTGCCGGTGGCCTTTGTCTCGGAGCATTCCGAAACCCTGGTCGAGCTGGACATCGAATATGCCAAGCTCGCCGCCGAGAGCGGGGTCGCCGATTATCTCAGGGTGCCGACGGTCAGCGCCGATCCAGCCTTTATCGGCGGGTTGGCAGGTCTGGTGCGGGACGCCTTGGCAGGCACTAAGCCGAAGAAGCGCTGTGGGGCTGAGTGGTGCCGCTGTGGCTTTCCGGCTGCGTGATAACCCCGTCACATTCACTTTGAAGGTGAATTGGGCGCTTTGAAAGTGTCATGGGGATTGCTGCGGTTTAAGGATTTTGACGTGCGCCCTGTTTGCTTTGCGCTGGAACCAGGGTATAACTAGGGAAGTTCCCCATTGAACCCCTGAACAGATGGCCGCGTTTGCCGCGGGCTGTCGTGGCGCCAAAGCCCCAGGGGTTACCCTTCCAAAATATCTCCCGTCTCCATGCGGGAATTCCTTCCAAATCAGTCCGGCCAGACATTCAAGACCGCTCAGGTAAAATCCCATGACAGTGCAAAACGGCCTGCAGACCCAGAAGCTGCAGGATCTCAAGACCAAAACCCCCACCGATCTGCTTGCCTTCGCTGAGGAGCTGGAGATCGAGAATGCCTCGTCCATGCGCAAGCAGGACATGATGTTCGCGATCCTGAAGGAACTCGCCGAACGCAATGTCGAGATCATGGGCGCGGGCGTGCTTGAAGTCCTGCAAGACGGTTTCGGCTTCCTGCGCTCGCCGGAATCCAACTACCTCGCGGGCCCCGACGATATTTACGTCTCGCCCTCGCAGATCCGCCGCTTCGGTCTTCGCACCGGCGACACGGTGGAAGGCCCGATCCGCTCCCCGAAAGACGGCGAACGCTATTTCGCGCTTCTCAAGGTCTCGACCATCAATTTCGAAGACCCCGAGAAGATCAAGCACAAGGTCCATTTCGATAACCTGACGCCGCTCTATCCGACGCGCCCCTTGAAGATGGAAATCGAGGACCCGACGCTGAAGGATCGCACCGGCCGCGTCATCGACATCGTGGCGCCGCAGGGCATGGGCCAGCGCGCCCTCATCACCGCCCCGCCGCGTACCGGCAAGACGGTGATCCTGCAGAACATCGCCAAGGCGCTGAGCGCCAATCACCCGGAAGTTTATCTGATCGTGCTTCTGATCGATGAACGCCCGGAAGAAGTGACCGATATGCAGCGCACGGTGAAGGGCGAGGTCATCTCCTCCACCTTCGACGAACCGGCGACGCGTCACGTGCAGGTCGCCGAAATGGTGATCGAGAAAGCCAAGCGCCTGGTCGAACACAAGCGCGATGTGGTGATCCTTCTGGACTCCATCACCCGCCTCGGCCGCGCCTACAACACCGTGGTTCCGTCCTCGGGCAAGGTCTTGACCGGTGGTGTCGACGCCAACGCCTTGCAGCGCCCCAAGCGCTTCTTCGGCGCGGCGCGTAACATCGAAGAGGGTGGCTCGCTCACCATCATCGCCACCGCGCTGATCGATACCGGCAGCCGCATGGACGAAGTGATCTTCGAAGAATTCAAGGGCACCGGTAACTCGGAAATCATTCTTGATCGCAAGGTCGCCGATAAGCGCGTCTTCCCGGCCATCGACATTCTGCGTTCAGGCACCCGCAAGGACGAGCTTCTGCTCGACAAGGGCACGCTGTCCAAGACCTATGTCCTGCGCCGCATTCTCGCGCCGATGGGCACGGTCGATGCGATTGAGTTCCTCTCCGAGAAGCTGCGCCAGTCCAAGAACAACGGCGACTTCTTCGACAGCATGAACACCTGACGTAGCTGCGATGTGAATATCGCATTAGCTGCGAAATAGCGGACCGCGCTTATCTTTTCTCCCGGAAGGAGAATAAGATGCGCGGTCTCGTCATGTTGGGGCTATCGGCCCTGCTGCTGGGTTCGGCGGCCTGGGCCAATGAAGCGAAGAGCTACAATATCGCTCTGCGTTTCGATCCTGGCTCAGGTGCTGTGAAGGCGACGGCGCGCGTGGCTTTAAAGCCCGAACCGCAAGCAAAAACGCTGACCTTCTATCTGCATGATGAATTGAAGGTGTCGTCGCTGCGCCTGAACGGGCGCAAATTGGCGTTCCATCAAGGCCCCGTCGCCTATGACTTCAGCTATGACACCAAGGCCAATCGGGTCGAAGCCAAGGTTGCGGGACTTTCGGCGAAGGACGAGTTGGAGGTGGTCTATTCCGGCCGCTTCTCGCCCTCTACCGCGCGCAGCCCGTCCGATTATATGCGGGGTGATAAGGACGGACTTTATTTGCGCTCTTACGGCTATTCGTTGTGGTTCCCGATTTTCGCGCCAGACCGCTCGAGCTTTTCGCCTGTGGATTTCGAAAATCTGCGCATCACCGCGCCGGAGCGATTGCGGGCGGTGTTTGTGGGCGAGGAGGTGACGCGCGCGGTGAAGAACGGGGAAGCGACAGCGACCTGGCAAGCCAAGGCGGTTGGTCCCTTCGATGCCCAACTGACCCTTCGTCTCTTTCGGCTCCAGGATGGCGGGGAAGTGAAGACATATGCCTTGGGCGATGTGGCCTCTTTAGCCGCGGCCGATCGTGTGATCACCCAGGCAGGAAAGCTCGTCGCCTATTACCGCAGTCATTACCGGCGCGCCGCCGGAGAGCGCGTCATCCATTTGGTGGAAGAGCCGCCTTATGGCGATATCGCGGGCGCCAATATGATTGGGCTGGCCGAAGAGCGCTGGCGGGGCATCAAGGATGATGGCGACGAGATCGAAACACTCGCCCATGAACTGGTGCACGCTTTTGTGCAAACCCCGACGGCCAAGACCGACGCGCTTTATGCATTCCAGATCGAAGGCTTCCCGAGTTATTTCCACCTTCCGGCCCTCGGGAGCCTGTTGGGCGAGGGCTGGTATAACGCTCAACTCGATCACGTCGAAAAAGCCTATCTCGAGCGGCGCGCGACGGGAAAATATCGCGGCGAAACCATGCCGCCGGAAAAAGCCATACTGGCGCTCACCGCCGATGACATCAGCGCGTATAAGGACGTCTTCGTGCTTAATGACCGGGCGCTGCTGTTTTGGGACTATCTGCGGCGCAAGGCCCCGCCTTCGGCCTATGATGGCTTTGTGCATGCGTTAACCGCCGCGCCAAATGTGTCGGCGGACAGTTTCTTTGCCCTGCTTGGCCAATATATGCCGGAGCTTGTGCCGGACGCGCATAGCTGGCTCGAAACCACCGCATTTCCAGACGCATTCCGGCGTCAGCAAAGCTAGCGCCAGCCGCTCATTTCGGAGTACGTGCAACTAGAAAAAGGGCGGCAATTTTGTCGCCCTTTTGTTTTGATTTTCAGGTCGCGGTTAAACTTTTGTCTACATCCGTAAGGCAGCATGCGCCCCCTCAGAATGAGACCTAGCGGGAGGGGTATTATGGCGATTTGCCGTTTTGGTCCGACGAGCGATGTGTTCATTACCGAAGACGGTTCGACGCTCGAATGTTGCGCCTGCAAGCTGAACAACCGGGCGATCTATTCGACGCCGCTCAGAGCCGAAATGCTGCACCACATGAAAGATCATCTTGGCGCGGGTCACAAAGTGCCGCCCGAAGTGCTGGTGGAACTCGCCCAAACGCCGAAGTGGTAGACTAAGGTATCAGTACCGTCGCGCCGGTGGTTTGGCGCGATTGCAGGGCTTGGTGTGCGGCACGGGCATCCTTTAATTCAAAGCGCTGGTTGACCGCGATTTTCACCGCGCCGGTCGCCAGCACCGCGAAAAGATCATCGGCCATGGCCTGTAGCTCTTGCGGCGTGGACGCGTAGTGAAACAGCGTCGGGCGGGTGAGATAGAGCGAGCCTTTCTGGCTTAAGAGCGTCGGCGAAAAGGGGTCTACCGCGCCGCTGGAATTGCCGAAGCTGACCATCAGCCCGCGCGGCGCCAGACAATCGAGCGAGCCTGCGAAGGTATCCTTGCCGACTGAGTCATAAACGACGGCGAGACCTTTGCCGCCATTGGCTTCCTTCACCTTGGCGACCCAATCATCCTGATTGAGATTCAAGACGAGATCGCAGCCGTTTTCCTGGGCGAGCGCGATTTTGGAATCCGAGCCGACTGTGCCGATCACCCGAGCGCCAAGATGCTTGGCCCATTGGCTGGCGATGAGGCCAACGCCGCCGGCGGCGGAATGAAACAGAATGGTCTCGCCCTTTTTCACCACATAAGTCTGTTTCAGAAGGTACTGCGCGGTGAGGCCTTTCAGCATCGCGGCGGCAGCGGTCTCAAAACCGATTTCATCGGGCAGGTGGATCAGTTTGGTGGCGAGCACATTTTGCGCTTCGGCATAAGAGCCGGGGGAGGCGGTGCAATAGGCCACCCGGTCGCCGATCTGAAAATCGGTCACGCCATTGCCCACCGCTTCCACCGTGCCTGCGCCTTCACCGCCGAGCCCCGAAGGCAGCGGCAGTTTGTAAAGGCCGGAGCGCTGATAGGTCTCGATGAAATTCACCCCGATCGCGGCCAGCCGCACCGTGACTTCACCGGGACCTGGTGGGGCAAGCTCTACCTCTTCGAGGGTGAGAACCTCAGGCCCGCCGGTCTCATGGAAACGGATGGCTTTCATGATGTTCATCCCAAATGCTGTTTGAAAAAGGTGATGGTCCGGCCGTTGGCGAGGATCGCGTTGGCGTCATCGTAATGCGCGCCGCCCGGCCTTGCGAAGGCGTGACCCATCTCGGGATAGCGGTGAATGGTCACGAGCGGATTATCGGCAAAGAAATCAGCGACCAGTTTCTGCTTTTCGGGCGGGTTGAATTCGTCTTTGCCCGCGTCATGCAGCATCAGCGGTTTTTTGAGGTTCGCAGCTTCGCCGAGGAATTTGTCGATATTCATGCCGTAATAGCCAACCGAGGCATTCACATCGGTGCGTACCGCGGTGAGATAGGCGAGGAACCCGCCCAGGCAATAGCCGACCGCGCCGACCTTGCCCGTCACACCGGGAAGCGTTCGCGCATGGGTGATGGTGGCTTGCACATCCTGAATGCCAAGGCTGGTATCGAAGCGCTGCATATAGCCAAAGGCGGCCTGCCATTCTTCCTGAGTCTTATCGGTGAGCTCGATACCGGGTTGAAGCCGCCAGAAAAGATCCGGCACCAGGGCGAAGAACCCTTGGGCGGCGTAGAAATCGGCCAGCTCGCGCATCACTGCGTTCACGCCGAAAATTTCCTGCAAGAGCACAATGGCCGGGCCCTTGCCGCTTGGCGGGGTGGCGAGATAGGCGGAGAAAGTTCCGTCGGCAGTGGTGATATCGATCATCTGGCTGGCCCCGTGCTGTTTGGTCGCAAGGGAGCCTAGCGGGGTTCACGCCGCGCGGTAACCCCAAAAGCAAAGCGCCCGGCGTGATGACCGGGCGCTTCTTTATGCATCTGGATAAACGACGCTTACTGGCGGCCACCCTGAGGCGGGCGCGGCGGCAGTTGCAGCACCTGGCTCAGCGTGACCGGATTGGCGATCGGCGCGGAGCAGTTCTGATGCTGGCAGATGTAGGCGGTCGGCTGGCCGTTCTCCATCGTCTTGCCGAAAGCGGGGTGGCCTTCGGGCAGGGCGTCGGAGGGATCGACCACCATCAAGAAGCGGTTCGGCAAGCTGCGGCCGAGGACTGCCGAGACGAGTTCGCGGGTCTTCTGGCTGTCGCGCGGGCCGACGATCACAATCTGCAAGCCCGTGACCAAGGTCTCGAGGCTATTGAGATAGGTGCCCATGGCCAGGATCGAACGGCCGACTTCGCCCGCAAAGGCGCCGACGATATTGCCGGCCTGATCGCGATAGGTGACATCGCCCGTTGCCAGGAAGAGCTTGGTCAAGACGGCGATCATCACGCCGTTGGCCGAATGCGAAGCCTGGTCGAAGACGTTGCGCACGCGATGGATCAGCGGCTCATCATCCACTGCCGTCTGGCAATAGCCGCCCTGGGTGTTATCCCAGAAGAAGGTGTTGAGCACCGCCGTCCAGCGCTTGGCGACGTCGAGATATTTCGCGTCGGAGGTGGCTTCATAAAGCGCCAAGGCCGCGCGCGCCATTTCGGCATAGTCTTCGGCAAAGCCTGTGTGGCCCTTTTTGCCCGCCGCCCAGGAATGGGTGAGGCGATCGCCATCGGCCATTTCAGTGGAGACAAACGCGAAGGCCTTTTGCGCGGCGGCAACCCAGGCCGGCTGGCCATAGGAGCTGCCAGCAAATGCCAGCGCGGCGATCATCTGGCCGTTGGCATCGGCGAGAATCTTCTCATCGCGCAGCGGCGCCTTGCGGGTGTTGAGACGCGCGGTGAGGAGAAGATCACGCTGGCGCTTCAACAAGGCTTCATCGGCATCCTGCAAGGGATAGGGCAGGCCGTTGTTGCGGGCGATGATGTTCTTGCCGTTGAAGGGGCCTTCGCTGCGGACCGAATAAACGTCCTTGAAGCGCTGGGCGAAGGTGCCGGCCAGGGTCGCGTCCACTTCCGGCGCGGTCCAGAGATAATAGGCGCCTTCTTCGCCATCGACATCGGCGTCAAGGCTGGTGGCGAATGCGTCGCCGACCATCATCTCGCGCAGCACCCAGGCCACCGTCTCTTCGACGCGGATGCGATAGAGCGGCACGCGGTTATGCACGCCGACCTGCGCCAGAAGCTCGATCATCAGCGCGTTGTCGTAGAGCATCTTTTCGAAATGCGGCACCGTCCAGCGCTCATCGACGGCATAGCGGTGGAAGCCGCCACCGACGTGATCATAAAGCGCCGAGAGGCACATCGTATCGAGCGTGGTCTGCACCAGCATCGGGAACTGGGATGCGCCGGTGCGCAGATAGGCGCGCCACAAGGTTTCGATCAGCGGCGCATTCGGGAATTTCGGGGCGCCGGTGACACCGCCATAGAAAATGTCGAAGCGCTGGGCGACGTGCACCGAGAGCACATCGATCAGGCGCGGGTCGAAGGGACCACGCAGATCACGCGACCAGATAGCGCCGACGGCTTGCGAGATGTTGGTCGCGTCATTGGTGACGACTTCGGGCTGGTCGCGATATTTGGTGGCGACGTCTTCCAGGACGCGCTTGAAGGGAACCTGGCCGAAACGTTCTTCTTTCGGGAAATAGCCGCCGACAAAGAAGGGCTCGCCTTTGGGGTTCAAGAAAATGGTCAGCGGCCAGCCGCCCTGATAGCCCATGGTCTGGGCCGCGGCCTGATAGATCTGATCGAGGTCCGGGCGCTCTTCGCGGTCGACCTTCACGTTGATGTAGTTCTCATTCATCAGCGCCGCGGTTTCGCCATCCACGAAGCTTTCCTGGTTCATCACATGGCACCAGTGGCAGGCGGTGTAGCCGATGGAGAGCAGGATCGGCTTGCCGGTGGCTTCCGCTTCCTGGAATGCTTCTTGGCCCCAAGGATACCAGTGAACCGGGTTGTCCTTGTGGAGCAGCAGGTAGGGGCTCGTTTCCTCGGCGAGGCGATTGGTGCTCATCTTTTTCTTCCGATATAGCGCGTGGGCGCGCATTGTTGGCGGGACTGATTTGCCCCAACCTTTACGCGGGGAGGGGGACGCTCACAAGCCAGATTGCGGCCCTTTGATGGTTGGTTGACGCCGTGGTTACTTCCCGCAGGGCTGTGATCGGCGTCGGAAGAGAGTTTGATGCGGCGGGATGACACTATATATGCGCTGGCAAGCGGGGCCGGGCGCGCCGGTGTGGCGGTGGTGCGGATTTCAGGCCCGGACACCCGCATCGCGCTGAGCAGTGTCACCGGCCAGCGGCCTCCCGCCCCTCGGCGTGCGGCGCTGCGCAACATCCAAGCCTTGGACGGCATGGTGATCGACCGCGGGTTGGTGCTGTGGTTTCCTGCTCCTTTCAGCTTTACCGGCGAGGATGTGGCGGAGCTGCATTGCCATGGCGGCCGCGCCATTATCGAGGCGGTGCTGGCGGCCTTATCGGGAATTCCGGGTGTGCGGCTTGCGGAACCGGGCGAGTTTTCCCGCCGCGCCGTGTTGAACGGCAAGTTCGACCTCACTCAGGCCGAAGCCATCGCCGATCTTGTTGACGCCGAAACCCCGGCACAGCGAAGCCAAGCGCTGCGGCAATATGACGGCACGCTCAGCACATTATATGACGGCTGGCGCAGTGAACTTTCCAAGGCATTGGCCTGGGCGGAAGCCGCGATTGATTTCTCCGATGAGGAATTGCCGGAAGAAGTGGTGGCCGAAGCTCGCCGCATGGCCGAAAGCATTCTAGGCGAAATCACAGAACATCTTTCCGATGCGCGGGGCGAGCTGGTGCGCGATGGGCTGTTCGTCGCCATCGTCGGTCCGCCCAATGCGGGCAAATCCTCGCTGATCAATGCGCTGGCTGGGCGGGACGTCGCCATCGTCTCCGAAAAAGCGGGTACCACGCGCGACATTATAGAAGTGCGGCTGAACCTCGGCGGCTATGCCGTGGTGGTGGCTGATACCGCTGGATTGCGCGCCGCCGCCGATGACATCGAAGCAGAAGGGGTGCGCCGCGCGCTGGCGCGGGCCGAAACCGCCGATGTGGTGGTGCTGCTGCGCGACGGCACTGACCCCGATAACGTTTTGGATTTGCCGGATAATTTGGACAGTAAAACTGTCGTAACCGTCTGGAATAAGGCCGACCGGGAATGGCCTAAGCCATTGGAAGGATTGAAACTTTCCCTAAAAAGCGGGGCCGGGCTGGAAGATGTGGTAACGGCGCTTTCCGAGGCTGTCCGCGCCCGGCTGGAATCTGCCGAGGAAGCGCCCGTCCTCACCCGGGCCCGCCATCGCGAAGCTTTGACCCAAGCCGCTGCCGCTTTAGAGCGCGCGGGCCTTGCGCCGGAGTTGGAACTCTACGCCGAAGACCTTCGCCTTGCTGTCCGCGCCATCGGCCGGATCACAGGCCGCGTGGACGTGGAAGACCTGCTGGACGTGATCTTCCGCGATTTCTGTATTGGGAAGTAGCTCTCCGTCATGGCCGGGGCGGAGCCCTGGCCATGACGAAAGAGGGTTTGTTTCACGTGAAACAGCGCACGCGAGAAATGGGGCCCACCCGGGACCAACCCCGGTTTTGTTTCACGTGAAACACGCCTGCGGCTTTGCGAGAGATTCCAACTTGTACACAGGCCGAGAACCCCCTAAGCACCGCCCATGAAATCTTACGACGTCATTGTGATCGGGGGCGGGCATGCGGGCTGTGAAGCTGCGGCAGCTTCCGCGCGCGCGGGCGCCAAAACCCTGCTGCTCACCCATAAGAAAGCTACCCTTGGCGAGATGTCCTGCAACCCGGCCATTGGCGGGGTAGGTAAGGGGCATCTGGTGCGCGAGATCGATGCCGCTGACGGGTTGATGGGACGCGTCATCGACAAGGCGGGTATCCAATTCCGCATCCTGAACCGCCGTAAGGGCCCCGCCGTGCGCGGACCCCGCGCACAGGCCGACCGCAAGCTCTATCGTGCCGCCATGCAAGCGGCTTTGGCCGAGACGGCGAACCTCGACATCCATGAAGACGGCGCCGAAGACCTGATTTTTCGCGATGGCCGGGTTTCTGGGGTGGTAACCGGGCAGGGCCTGAGCTTCGGGGCAGGTGCGGTGGTTCTCACCACCGGGACATTCCTCAAAGGGCTCATCCATTGCGGGGAAAAGACCTTCCCGGCTGGCCGCGCGGTCGCCGGACGGCAAGGATTCGAAGGGGAGGCGGCTGAACCGCCCTCTATTGGGCTTTCCGATACCCTGCATCGGCTTGGCTTCGCCATGGGACGGCTCAAGACCGGTACCCCGGCACGCCTCAACGGCAAAACCATCGATTGGGCTTCGCTGGACACCCAATTGGGGGATGATCCGCCGGAACCCTTCTCCTTTATGAGTCGCGCGATCACCGTTCCGCAGATCGCTTGCGCCATTACCCGCACCACCGAGGCCACCCACGCCATCATCCGGGCCAATCTTGATCGCGCGCCGATGTATTCTGGCCAGATCGAGAGCCGGGGGCCGCGTTATTGCCCCTCTATCGAAGATAAGGTGGTGCGCTTCGGTCATCGCGACAGCCACCAGATCTTCTTGGAGCCGGAAGGCCTCGATGACGACACCGTTTATCCGAACGGTATCTCGACCTCCCTGCCGGAAGACGTGCAGCAGGCGATGATCCGCAGCATTCCGGGGCTCGAGAAGGTCGAAATCCTGCGGCCTGGCTATGCCATCGAGTATGACTATGTCGATCCGCGCGAGCTTTTGCCGTCTCTCGAGACCAAAAGGATGCCCGGTCTCTACTTCGCGGGCCAGATCAACGGCACGACCGGCTATGAAGAGGCCGCAGCCCAAGGTCTGATGGCTGGTTTGAACGCTGCAAGGCAGGTTTCGGGGTCTGATCCTGTCATTCTGGACCGCGCCTCGGCCTATATCGGGGTTCTGATCGACGATCTCGTCACCAAGGGCGTCTCTGAGCCCTATCGCATGTTCACCTCGCGGGCCGAATATCGCCTCACGCTCCGGGCCGATAATGCCGACCAGCGCCTGACCCCGACCTTCGAGGCCGCGGGATGTGCAGGCTCACAACGGTCAGAAGCCTTCGCAGCCAAGATGGAGTCTCTGAAAGAGGCGCGGGAGGTCATGTCCGGCCTCTCCATGACGCCCAATCAAGCCCAGAAGCATGGTATCTCCGTCCGTCTCGATGGCACACGCCGCACGGCGAGCGAGCTGTTGAGCCTGCCGGGGGTCGAATTCGGCACTCTGACGGCCATTTGGCCTGAACTTTCCCGCTTTGAAGGCCAGATCGTCGAGCAATTGGAAGTCGATGCCCAATATGCGGGGTATCTGGACCGCCAAGAGGCCGATATTCAGGCCTTCCGGCGTGACGAAGCCCTGATCCTGCCGCCGGAACTCGATTATGGGGCGGTGAATGGCCTCTCTACCGAAGTTCGGCAGAAACTCTCCACCATCCGCCCGGCTACCATCGGCCAAGCGGCTCGTATTGACGGGATCACTCCCGCCGCGCTCACCCTGGTCCTAGCCCATGTCAGATCCCGCGCTGCCTGAAGCAGCCGCACCCAATTTCGGCCCCGAAGCCTTCCTGGCCGAGACCGGTGTTTCACGTGAAACACTCGAGCTGCTCTCTGCCTATGTGGAGATGCTGAAAGAGTGGAATGCGCTCCATAATCTGGTGGCGGAAAGCACCATGGGGGAGGTCTGGCATCGCCATATCCTGGATAGCGCGCAGTTGGAGCCGCTCATCCCGGCCGAGGCTTGGACCCTGGTAGACCTCGGCAGCGGGGCAGGGTTCCCGGGGTTGGTACTGGCGATCATGCGGCGCGACCGGCTGATGGTCACCCTCTATGAAGCCACCAAGAAGAAGGCGGACTTCCTCGCCGCGGTGGCCGAGAAGCTCAAATTGCCGGTCACCGTCAAGAACTGCCGTATCGAGGCCGAGCCACAACAATATTTTGATGTGGTAACGGCCCGCGCCTTCGCCCCCATGGATGCGCTGCTGGGCTATGCGCACCGATTTGTTGGCCCCACGACGATTTGCCTTCTCCTCAAAGGCGGCAAGCTGGAAGAAGAATTGACGGCGGCGGAAAGGCACTGGAAGATGTCCCTCGAAAGGCATCCCTCCAAAACCCATCCGCTTGGAATTGTGCTGGAATTGCACGACCTTAAGCCCGCCCGCCCAGCTCCTGCCAAAGCTAGAACAGCTACCCGAAAGCGCCGTAAGCCATGACCGAACCGAACAAGCCTCGCGTGCTGGTGATCGCCAATCAGAAGGGTGGTGTGGGCAAGACCACCACGGCCATCAATCTGGGCACGGCGCTGGCGGCGGTGGGCGAGCCGACCCTGATCATCGACATCGATCCGCAAGGCAATGCCTCCACCGGTCTCGGCATCGGCCGCAACGAGCGCGATCTCTCTATATATGATGTGCTGATGGGGCAGGCGAGCGTGGCCGAGGCCATCCAGCCGACCCGCATCCCGAAGCTCTCCATCCTGCCGGCGACAGTCGATCTTTCCGGTGCCGAGCTTGAACTGATCGGGGCGGAGGGGCGCAATTACCGGCTCAAGGACGCGTTGGACGAATACTCCGCACACGGACAATCTCAATTCAAATATGCGCTGATCGATTGCCCGCCGTCTTTGACGCTGCTCACCGTCAACGCCATGGCGGCGGCGGATGCGGTGATCGTGCCGCTGCAATGCGAGTTCTTTGCGCTGGAAGGTCTTTCGCAGCTCCTCAACACCATCGAGCTGGTGCGCAACGGGCTTAATCCCGTGCTGGAAATCCAGGGCATCGTGCTGACCATGTTCGATAAGCGCAACAAGCTTTCCGATCAGGTCGCCGCCGATGTGCGCGAGCATATGGGCGATAAGGTCTATGACACGGTGATCCCGCGCAATGTGCGCATCTCCGAAGCGCCGAGCCATGGTCTGCCCGCGCTGGTCTATGACCTCAAATGCCCGGGCAGTCAGGCTTACATCAAACTCGCGGGCGAAATGATTCAGCGCGAAAGAAGCCGCGCCGCCGAAGCAGCGGAATAAGAACATCAACATGACGACGGAGGCGAAAGTGGCAGATGAACGCCCGCGCGGTTTAGGACGGGGATTGTCGGCGCTGATCGGCGGCGACGAGGGTGGTTCACGCACACCGGCGGGGAACCGTTCCCCGCGCACTGTGCCGACCGCGTTCTTGCGCCCCAACAAATTTCAGCCGCGCAAAACCTTTGTCGAAGAGGATCTTTCCGATCTCATCGCCTCGGTGAAAGACAAAGGCATTTTGCAGCCGATCCTGGTGCGCCCCATCGCGGGCGATGCCAATGCCTATGAGATCGTGGCGGGCGAACGGCGCTGGCGCGCGGCCCAGGCGGCTAAGCTTCATGAAGTGCCGGTGACGGTGAAGGAGCTGAATGACGGCCAGGCCCTCGAATACGCCATCATCGAAAATGTGCAGCGTTCCGACCTCAACGCGATTGAAGAGGGTATCGCCTATCAAGAGTTGATGGACCGCTTCTCCTACACCCAGGAGCAGCTCGCGGGTGCGGTCGGCAAATCCCGCCCCCATGTGGCCAACACCTTGCGGCTTTTGAAGCTGCCGGAATCGGTGCGGATTTTGGTGCGCGACGGCAAGCTTACCGCCGGACATGCCCGCGCGCTGATCGGCGATCCTGATGCGGAAGCCAAGGCGCTGGCGATCGTCGAAGGGGGCTTAAATGTGCGCCAGGCCGAACAGGCCGCAGTGAAGAAAAAGCCCAAAAAGCCCCACAGCCTGCCTGTGGAAGATCCCAACATCAAAGAGCTGGAACAGACCCTGGCCAGTGCCACCGGCCTGAAAGTCCAGATCACCGACGACCCCGATAAGGGCGGTGAAGTGCGGATTTTCTACAAGACCCTGGAGCAGCTCGACGACCTCGTCCTGCGTCTGAAACAGAAGTGGTAACAGCCTATCCACAGGCGGGCGAGGGGTGTGAGTTTTCCCTCTCCCCTTGAGGGAGAGGGATTGCGGCGCTTGACCCCTGCACCCGCCGTTGCGGAATATCGCGCTTTGGCCGCTAGGGGCCGGTGAAGGGGATTTTGATGCATTTGGTTTTTCGGGCGGCCGGATTTTCGGCGCTGCTGCTGTCCTCCGCGCTGACGCCTATTTTTGCGCAAGCCGCACCGGCGGCTGAGACCAATCAATCCGCTTCCAAACTCGACCCGGCCAAGATCACCGATCTGGTAGAGAAGGAAGTCACACGCCTCGGCGTGCCCTCGGCTTCGGTCGCAGTGGTGGTGGATGGCAAAATCCTCACCGCGATCACTGCGGGCAAATCGGCGCTCGGCCCGGATCGCGCTGCCAGCCCCACGGCGCGCTATGCCATCGGCTCCAACAGTAAGCAATTTCTCGCCGCCGCGCTGCTGCTTTTGCAGGAAGACGGCAAGCTTAGCCTGGACGACAAGGCGAGCAAATATTTCTCCGATCTCGGCCCGGCGGGCGAGGTGACCATCCGCCAGATGCTGTCGCATACCGCAGGCCTGACCGATTTCTGGCCGCAGGATTATGTCTTCGCCCAGATGCAGCACGACACTACGCCGCAAAAGATCATCGATGGCTGGGCCAAGCATAAGCTCGATTTCGCCCCCGGTTCGCGCTGGCAGTATTCCAATACCGGCTATGTGCTGGCGGGGATGATCCTGGAAAAGGTCAGCGGCCAATCGGTGTTTGATTTTCTGCAAAGCCGTATCTTCAAGCCGTTGGGCATGACCAGTGTGGTGAATTTCGATCAGGGCGGGCTCGGCACAACCGATGCGGTGGGCTACACGCGTTATGGCCTTGGCGCCTGGCATCCCGCAGCTCCCGAAGGCAAGGGCTGGATGTTCGCGGCGGGCGAGCTTGCCATGACGGCGGAAGATCTGGCGCGCTGGGATATCTCCATCATTAATCAAAGTCTTCTCAAGCCCGCCTCCTATCGCGAATTCGAAAAGGAAGTGGTGCTGACGAATGGCCTGGGGTCGCGCTATGGCCTCGGCCTTGCGGTGGCGCTGTCCAATGAGCGCCGCGTGCTGTCGCATGGCGGCGAGGTTTCGGGCTTTATCAGCCAGGCTACGATCTATCCCGATCAGCGCGTGGCCATCGTGGTTCTCACCAATGCCGATTCCAATTCCGCCGCCGATGTCATCACCGACAAGCTGAAGGATCTTGTCTTGAATGGCGTCAGCCCGGCGGACGAGGTGAGCGCGAAAGTGGCGCGGGCGATTTTCGATGGCTTGCGCGAGGGCAAACTCGACCGCACGCTCTTCAGCTCCAATGCCAATGCCTATTTCAGCGATGCGGTTATCACGGAGATTTCCTCCAGCACGTCACCGCTGGGCAAGGTGAAAACCTTCAAGCTCAGCCGCAGCGGCACGCGCGGCGGCATGGATTTCCGCGTCTATGAAGTGGAGCTGGAGAAAGCCAAATTCCAGCTCATCACCCGCGCACTACCCGACGGCACACTTGAACAGTTCATGCTGTTTCCGAAATAGGGGGTAACGCCCATCTCGCAGAGGCAGGTTAAAGTTGTCATGGCCCGCAGCTGCGGGCCATCCAGGTCTCGCGGCACCGTTGGTTCCGAAGATGCTTGAGCTTCTGCTTCTAGCATGAGCAACACCACCTGGGTCGCCCGCAGTCGCGGGCGATGACAGGTAGGGTTCAAGGGACGGGCTTTGGTCTCTCTACCCCTGCGTTGCTGCCGAACCGGCGAGGAGGCCGCCGTCGATGTTGAATTCGCTGCCGGTGATATAAGTGGCGTCATCGCTCGCCAGCAGCAGCGCCAGGGCGGCGACTTCTTCCGGTGTGCCGAAGCGCTTCAAGGGTGTGTCGGCGGTGAGGGCGCGCATTTTGTCTTCGCGCTCCGGCCCCGTGCCGAGCATCGGCTCCCAGATCGGCGTCAAAATCGCGGCGGGGTGGATGGAGTTGCAGCGGATTTTCCAACCATGCTGCGCGCAATAGAGGGCCACCGTTTTGCTATGATTGCGGATCGCTGCCTTGGAGGAGGCGTAAGCGGCGGCAAGCGGAATGCCCACCAGCCCCGAGCGCGAGGAGATGTTGATGATCGAGCCGGTGCCACGCGCCTTCATCGCGCCAATCGCATAACGGCAGCCCAGAAAGGTTCCGTCGAGATTGGTGCGATGCACCGCGCGCCAGTTTTCCAAACTTGCATGTTCGGGGTCGTGCGCGACGAGGCCGTCTTCAAAGCCGGTGATCCCGGCATTGTTCACCAGCACATCGGCTTGCGGCACGGTGTTGGCGAGACGCGCCCAGTCGTCTTCTGACCGCACGTCCAGCTTTTGAAATGCGCAGCCGATCTCGGCGGCGGTCTTTTCGCCCAGGGTGGCGTTGATATCGGTGAGGAGGACGCGGGCGCCTTCGGCATGAAACCGCGCGGCGATGGCGCGGCCAATCCCGCGCGCTGCGCCAGTGATGACGCAAATCTTATCTTTCAATGCTGGCATGATGATCTCGATATGAAGGGGAGGGGACGCGGGATGTTTGCCGCGTGCGACGGGCGTTAGTGGACCTGATCCATGTCGCGTACTCCTTGTGGCACTAGACTATGCGCCGCGCCTCGCTTCGGCAATCAAGCGCTTTGGATGTGCCGGAGGCCCAACGTCGCGGCGAGGTCGAAACAGTGTTTTCAGCTTTGGCCGCTACACTCCGCGCATGGGAAATCGGCGGGGATGTCGATGCAGGGCTTACGCCAAGTCATAAAACTTCTCCAAGCCATTGTGCCGGTGCTCTATTGCGGCGGCTTGCTCTATTATTTTCTTAGGCTTGGCGGGTCTTGGAAAGAAGCCACGGAAATGGGGCTTGGCCCCACCTTATGGGGGCTCGCGATTGTCGGCGGGCTGTTCTGTTTCCCGTTATTGCTGAAATTGGTTTGGCTTTTCGCGGGCTTACGTCCGCGCGGCGCGCCCGTCTCCGAAGATGCGTTTGATGCCGATGCGGTGATCGCGCGCCATTTAGCGCAGCGCGCGTCCGAGCCACCGCCGCAGCATCCGGCGCCCCGGCCCAGCTTCGGCAAAAGGCACAGATAAAGCGTTACAGAGCTCCTTATCCCCGTGGATCAACCAAACTATCAGCTTGCGAAACAGTGGCTCTCCACAAGCGCACGCCCAATCAAGGCGGACCCGTCAAAACTCAGATGGTGATCATCGCGATACAGCAGTTCGCCGTTCTTACGCATGGGATAGGAACCATTCTGTCGCAGATAGGGCGTTTGGCGGAAAACACAGATGTCTGCGCGCTCACCCAGTAAGCCATCCCAGAACGTCAGATATCCACGATTGCCAGATTCGACGGTTTCGCGTTTGACTGAGCAACGCATTCCGCTGGTGAGGCATAAGCGGGGCGATCTGCCGATATTGGGTCCGTCATAGCTGACAATGACCTTTTTGCCATGGGCTTCGAGGAAGGCGATATCAGCCTTCGCAATGGCCGACACCCGTCGGAACTTCTCTTCGATAGGTAAGGGCGTCCTGCGAGCATCGAAATACATATTTTGAATGTCCCAGTGCGCGAAACTGAGGATCACCGTTTTGATGCGCGGGTCTGTGGCCACATTCGCGTAGATGTGTTCGTTAATAACGTCACAATCTTTGTTCCAGGTAAAATCCCCATAAAGATGCCGGAAGGGTTCGCAGGTGCCTGCCCCGTAATTGGCAACACCTATTCCTTTGGAGGCAAGAGCATCACGTAATCCCGGATATAAAGAATTGGCCATGCTATCTCCCAGGACAGCCACAACCTCTTTTGAACCCGGTTTGGCAAGGTGGCAGAAGATAGTGTCAGACTTGGCTTCTTTGCTTAGGCCTAAGGCACTATAGCAGTTTGGCTCAGACTCCACCCATTTGAGCTGGGCAAGGTCTTTCATATTACCACGAAGAATGAAATGGCTATCGTTGGCAATTACCAGGCCAGCGGCTGCAAGGCTGAACGTCGCAAGACACAAAGCGGGTACTATCCAGCGAGATTTGCCGAAACGCAGCGGCCGCTCGATGAATTTGTATACAAGCCACGAAATCAATACCGACATCAGGACAGCAAAAATTCGCTGATTGATTGATGGCGAATTATTGGTGATACGCAAAAAAGCCAAAAGAGGCCAATGCCAAAGATAAATCGGATAGCTGAGTAAGCCGATAAACACCGTTACTGGATTGGCTAACACCACCCTGTTAAACCACGCCTTTGTCCCCGCAACGATGATGCAGGCACCCCCAAACGTAGGCAGGAGCGCCCACCATCCCGGAAACTTGCTTTCGCCGTTCAGAAAGAGGGCGGCGGCCATAATGAGCGTAATGCCCGCGAGTGACAGAACGTTGGAGAAGGCGGGATTTTCGATAGTGCGATGCACCCGAGCTCCCAGAGCGCTACCTGCGCCATTAAGAAAACCGCGATGCAGAATCGTGAAGTAGGCGATCGCCGCGCCTATCACCAATTCAAAGAAGCGCGTGTAAGGCAGGTAGAAATCGGCGGTGACGTTATGGTGAACCATGTAGATATTCGCAGCAAATGAGAGTGCGAAGCCGCCGATCAGGATGTATTTGAACGGAATGTTATACCGATAAACCAAGCATAACGTGATCGGCCAAATAAAATAGAACTGCTCCTCAATCCCCAAGGACCACATATGCAGGAGTGGATTGAACTGTGAGTCCGAGTTGAAATAGCCGGTATTATTCAGGAGGACGATATTGGCTACGAACCCAGCGCTGCCCGCGATGTATTTGCAGAGGTTCTGAAATTCGTCGGTCAACATAATGGCGGCGCCCAACGCATAACAGGCAACCAGCATCGCGATCAGAGACGGAAAGATACGCTTGATACGGCGAGCGTAGAATCGGGCGAAGGAGAAATCTTTATCTTCGATTTCGCTGAAGATAATGCTCGAGATCAGAAAGCCGGAGATGACGAAGAAGACATCAACCCCAACAAAACCGCCCGTCAGCTTGTTATTGAACGCATGATAAATGACTACAAGACCGACAGCCAGCGCGCGCAACCCATCTACATCGGGACGATACTTTTGGTGCCCAGCCGAGAGATGACTCGCCCCCGAACCCATGCCCACTCCAATACGCACCACTATACCCTCTTTGACTATGCAGATCACATGTTGGTGTATTTCGCCGTAGGCGGTAGTGAAGCCTACTGCTTGCCTGCGATCTTCAGCGCTTCGGCGGGATCGATGCGGCCGTCATAGAGTGCGCGTCCGACCACCACGCCTTCGATATTGGGCTCGGCGACCAGGGCTTTGATGTCCTCGATACCGCCGACGCCACCCGAAGCGATCACCGGAATGGTGAGGGCGGCGGCGAGGGCTGCGGTCGCCCCGACATTGACGCCTTTAAGCAGCCCGTCGCGATCGACATCGGTGAAGAGCACGGCGGCGACGCCCGCATCCTCGAAACGCTTACCCAATTCGATGGGGGTGACTTCGCTGGTTTCGGCCCAGCCTTCGGTGGCGATCTTGCCGCCCTTGGCATCGGCGCCAACCACGATCTTGCCGGGAAAGGCGCGCGCCGCCTCTTTCACCAGCGTGGGATTGGTCAGCGCGATGGTGCCGAGGATAACCCGCGTAATCCCGGCCTCAAGCCAAGCCTCGATCCCCTTCAGGTCGCGAATGCCGCCGCCAAGCTGGATGGGCAGGGTAATCGCGGCGCGGATGGCTTTGACCGCTTCCGCATTGACCGAGCGGCCATCGAAAGCGCCGTTGAGATCGACGCAATGCAGCCAAGAGAAGCCCGCATTTTGGAACTCGAGCGCCTGGGCGGCGGGATCGTCGTTGAACACAGTGGCCGACGCCATCTCGCCGCGCTTCAGGCGCACGCAATGGCCGTCTTTCAGGTCGATGGCGGGAAAGATGATCACGGGGTCCACGTAAGAAAGTTGCCGAGCAGGGTCAGGCCGGTGGCCTGGCTCTTTTCGGGGTGGAATTGGGTGCCGATGATGTTCTCGCGGCCCACCACGGCGGCAACCGTGCCGCCATATTCGGTGGTGGCGAGAAGGTGGCTCTTATCGGCAGCGCGGAACATGAAGGAATGGACGAAATAGGCGTGTACGCCATTTTCGAGCCCTTCCAAAACCGGGTGGGGTTTTAAGAGGCGAAGCTCGTTCCAACCCATATGGGGGATTTTGAGGTCAGGGTCGGCGGGCACCATGCGGATGACTTCGCCGGAAATCCAGTTAAGGCCCTTATGGTCGCCGAATTCGCGCCCGACGCTCGCCATCAGCTGCATGCCGACGCAAATGCCCAAGAAGGGAACTTTTTTGACCAGAACCGCCTCGCGCAAGGCTTCCACCATGCCGGGAAGCGCGGTGAGCCCTCCCATGCAATCGGCAAAGGCGCCGACGCCCGGCAGCACGATCCGGCCGGCCTTGGCGGCGACGGCGGGGTCTGACGTGACTGCGATTTGCGCGGAAATCCCGCGTTCTTCCGCCGCCCGCGCCAGGGCCTTTTCCGCCGAGCGCAGATTTCCAGAGCCATAATCGATCAGGGCGACGAGCGACATGAGAAGGTCCTTTGCCGCCCCCTGTTAGCCCAAATCGGGGGAGGGGCCAACAGCCCTATTTGCACTCCCCGGCAGGCGTCGGCTGCATCGCAACCCTGCGCCCCGCGACGACCAAATCGGGCTGAATGGGTGTGGCCGTCTCGAATTTGCCGGTCAAAAGATCCGAATATTCTCTGCCGCAGAGCTTGCCGTCGAACCGGCTGATAGCGGTCCACACGCCATCGGTCTCACGGAAAAGGACGATCTGCTTGTAATCGCCTGGTGCATCATCGCCATAGACCAGCACGACCTCGGTCTGAGGCGCGTTTCTGAGAATAGCGGTGCAATGCCAGCCTTCAAAGATGCCGCTGGCGAGACAGGGCATGGTGCTGGGATCGCGTTTCCAATCCTGCTTTAAGAAACTATCGGGCAATTTGGCGCCTGCTGGGTAAACCCTAATCCGCGCGGCGAGATCGACCGGTTCCGGCTTTTGCTCCGGCAACGTCCTATAACCAGCTTCGCTAGCCAGCGCGGTTTTCGCATTCGCAGCGAGTGTGGCGTTGGGCGATTTTGAAAGCTTCTCTAAAGTCTCTTTGCCAAAGCGTCCGCCTTCATGGCGCAGATACCAAACATCAAATTTCTCCGGTGCAACCTTGCCGCTTTCAAGCCGCGCGAGCTGGCTTGCAACGCCGATGCGCATGGGATCGGCCAGTGGCGAGAACAGCGCGGCGATGATGACGAGCACCAAGAATGAGGTTGCGACGTTCCAGATCTCGATTCGTTTCAGCCAGGCTTTCGGCGCCAGGGCCGCAATGGCGTAGCCAACAGCATAGGACGCAGCCACAACAATCACCGCCACCGCACTTATGCGATCTGCCGTCCAACCATATTGCGCGATACGAAGATAGGTGGCGTAGGCGGCGAGCGTCACGATGGGCAGCAACAAGACGCCGCCTAGGGAACTTGCGAGTCGCAGGATTTTCACCGGGCGGCGTTCTTCATCACCATCTTGATAGGCTGCATTGATCAGCACCGCCAAGCTTGCGGCGGCGGTGAGGAGAAGATTGGTCGCCATGCGGGTCTTCCACAAGGGCGCAAGGCCGGTGAAGACAAGGCTGAACAAAAATCCTGCCGCGATCACCACGATCAATAAAAGCAGCCAGGAGAAAAGCGCCAGCACCAGCGAACGCGCGCCGCGCACCAGATTGGCGCGCACGTCCGTGACATGCAGCGCGGCAGCTATCGCAAGCGTTGTCGCCGGAATGGCGAACCAGCGATGCTCAATCAGCTTTTCCAGGAAATCGAGATCGATCAGTTTGAACAGCGCCGCGCCGAGCCAGAGCAAGGCCCAGAAGACGCCGACAAAAACACCCGCGAGGGCAAATTGCAGGCCTTGCTTCCAGGCGGTATCGAAATAGCTCGGATAGGCAGCGATGAATTTCTTTTCCGCATCGCCTGCGATCACCAAGGCTTGGGCGATGAACAAAAATACGCCTGAGAAAAAGAAGGTGCCGAAGGCGGGAAGGTTCCGCGGCAAGGTTTCCGATTGGCTATGGATGAAGACCCGTTCCGTCGGCCAGCCATGCCAAATATCGTAAACAGCAAAACCGGCAATCACTGCCGCCGCAGCAGCAATCCAAATCGCCAGCGTGGCATTGCGCAAATTACCAAGGCCTTGGGAGACGGCGAGGGGAATAAACAGCGCCAGTATCACCAGCGGGGCGAAAATGAACCCGTTTGCCGCCACGGCACTGTGCGCCTCATAGGCCTCATAGAGAAAATAAAGCGTAACACCCTGGATCGCGCCCGCGATCAGACGGCCCGCGAATTGTCCTTGCGGCCCAATATTTTGCATGGACGCGCCCTCCCTTTGCCCCAGCCCATTCTATACCGGCGTGTGACACTTGTCTCTTCGCGCGCATAAAGCGCTTGCCCCGGCAGCGGCGGCGGGTTTTATCCGCTGGCCTTCCAACGGATGTTTTGTGTTGCGTCTTTCCCCCGCCCGCCAGGGTATTGGCCTTGGCCTGCTCGCCGCGATCATTTGGGGCGGGTTCTATACCGTCTCCCGCCACGCCATCGGCTCGGGGCTGGGCGCGGGCGATATCGCCTTCATCCGCTATGTCACCACCGCGGTGCTGTTGTTGCCTTTCGCGGCGAAACGGTTTGGCGCGCTCAAAGCGCTGGGCTGGAAAAAAGGTGTGACGCTCGCAGCCCTCGGCGGGCCGCTTTTCGTGATTGTCAGCGCCTTTGGCTATCACTTCGCGCCGTTAAGCCATGCCGCTGTAGTGCAGCTTGGCACCATCACCGCGCTCTGCGCTTTGGCCGGTCATTTATGGCTTGGCGAGAAGATGGGCGGGCAGGGCGTGATCGGGCTTTTGATTTTGCTCTTGGGCTTGTCCGCGGTGGCAGGGCCGGGATTTTTTGAAGGCCAGCAAGGCGCGATCATTGGCGACGGGTTTTTTGTCTTTGCCGGATTGATGTGGGCGGTCTTCACCGTGCTCTTGCGCTGGTGGAAGGTGGAAGCCCTCACCGCCACGCTCGCGGTGACGTTTTATTCCGCGCTGCTGTTCTGCCCGCTCTATATGATTTTTGGGGAGCCGAGAGCGCTACTTTCCGCACCGCCCTCCATCGTGTTCGAACAAGCCTTGGTGCAAGGCGTGCTCACGGGCATCGTGGCGCTCTTTGCCTATTCGCGCGCGGTGCTGTTGCTGGGCGCGGCGCGTGCCGCCGTCTTCACCGCCTTCGCACCGATGGCTTCGGTGCTGCTCGGCATCGTGCTTGTGCATGAGACACCTACGCTTGGCCAATGGCTGGGGCTGCTGGTCGCCAGCATCGGCATGGGCGCGATCTTGGCGCCCGCGCGACGCCTGCGTTAGGGCGGGTTACTCCGCCTTCTGCCAATCACCATCTACTGAACGCCAGCGCTGGCCGTTCTCATCCAGCCATTCGCCGATGGGCTGACCGGCTTTGCGGTCCGAGCCTAAGCGCAGCACATTGCCGTCGAGGTCCTCCACCTGCATCTCGCAGGACCAAGGATAATTGGTGGGGGGATTGCGGATCTTGGCGCCGGAGGCCTGATATTCTTCATAGACCGCATCGACATCTTCCACCCCAGCCCAAACCCAGGCGCGGCCCGCGCCCTGATCGCCTTGGCTGAGGAATATGCAGCAGCGCCCGCGCCCGACATTGGCGAATACGGGGCTTTGCCAACGGACCTGAAAGCCCAGCTTTTCGGTGTAATAAGCGATGGCGGCAGAAAGTTCGGCGACCCGCAAAACCGGGCTGACGCTTTCAAAGGCGGTGTTGCTCATGGCGCGCTCCCTCAGATTTGTAAGGAGCATAGCGGATTAGCGGCGCAGCGCCACGGGGAACACAGAGGTTCCAGATCGTTATGGCCGGGCTCGACCCGGCCATTCATTCCACCCCGAAAACGAGATGGCCGGCTCAAGGCCGGCCATGACGCAAGAATTGAAGTTGGGACAGGACCTAATCCTGATCCATCTTCAGCGCGGCGATGAAGGCTTCTTGCGGGATGTCGACCTTGCCGAACTGGCGCATCTTCTTCTTGCCCTCTTTCTGCTTGTCGAGGAGCTTGCGCTTACGACTGATATCGCCGCCATAGCATTTCGCCGTCACGTCTTTGCGCATGGCCGAAATGGTTTCGCGGGCGATGACCTTGCCGCCGATAGCCGCCTGAATCGGAATCTTGAAGAGGTGGCGCGGGATCAGGTCTTTCAGCTTCTCGCACATGCCGCGGCCGCGCGATTCCGCGCGCTGGCGGTTCACGATCATGGAGAGCGCATCCACCGGCTCGTCATTGACCAGGATGCTCATCTTCACAAGATCGCCCTCGTGATAGCCTTCGAGGTGATAATCGAAGCTGGCATAGCCGCGCGAAATGGATTTCAGGCGGTCATAGAAATCGAACACCACTTCGTTCAGCGGCAAGCGATAGATCACCATGGCGCGGTTGCCGGCATAGGTGAGTTCGATCTGCTCGCCGCGGCGGTCCTGGCACAGCTTCAAGACGGAGCCGAGATATTCGTCGGGCACCATCACGGTGGCGCGGATCCAGGGCTCCTCGATCTTGTCGATCTTGGTCACTTCCGGCATGTCGGCGGGATTGTGCAGCTCCATCACTTCGCCATCGGTGAGATGGATGCGATAGATCACGCTCGGCGCCGTCGCGATCATTTCGAGATTGAATTCGCGCTCCAGCCGTTCCTGGATAATTTCCAGGTGGAGCAGGCCTAAGAAGCCGCAGCGGAAACCGAAGCCCAGCGCCGCCGATGTTTCCATTTCATAGGTGAAGCTGGCGTCGTTCAAATGCAGCTTGGACAGCGCGCCGCGCAAATCTTCGAACTGCGCTGCATCCACCGGGAAGAGGCCGCAGAACACCACCTGCTGCGCGGGCTTAAAGCCGGGCAGGGCTTCGCTGGCGGGTCTCTTTTCATCGGTGATGGTGTCACCGACCTGGGTGTCGGCCACTTCCTTGATGGCAGCGGTGATGAATCCGACTTCGCCAGGGCCGAGCACATCGACCGAAACCTGTTTCGGGGTGAAGACGCCGACGCGTTCCACCGTGTAATAGGCATCGGCGGCCATCATCTGAATCTTCTGGCCCTTCTTCAGCTCGCCATCGACGATGCGCACCAGCACCACAACACCGAGATAGGCGTCATACCAGCTATCGATCAGCAGCGCTTTCAGCGGTGCTTTGGGATCGCCTTTGGGGGCGGGCAGGCGCGTGACGACGGCTTCCAGCACCGCATCGATGTTGATTCCGGTCTTGGCGGAAATCGGAATGGCGTCCGACGCATCGATGCCGATCACATCTTCGATCTGCTGCTTGACGCGATCCGGCTCGGCGGCGGGCAAATCGACTTTATTCAACACGGGCACGATCTCGAGCCCGGCATCGATCGCTTGATAGACATTGGCCAGCGTCTGGGCTTCCACGCCTTGGCTCGCGTCGACCACCAGAAGCGCGCCTTCGCAGGCAGCGAGGCAGCGGCTGACTTCATAGGCGAAGTCGACATGGCCGGGCGTGTCCATCAGGTTCAGGATATAGGTCTCGCCATCCTGGGCCTTATATTCGAGGCGCACGGTCTGGGCCTTGATGGTGATGCCGCGCTCGCGCTCGATCTCCATATTGTCGAGCACCTGCTCCTTCATCTCACGATTGGAGAGCCCGCCGGTGAACTGGATCAGCCGGTCGGCCAGGGTCGACTTGCCGTGGTCGATATGGGCCACGATCGAGAAATTGCGGATGCGGTTTAAGTCGGTCATTTTGTTCCGAAAAGGCCTTATAAGAACGCGCATATAGCGGTCCAGGCGCCCGCCCGTCCAGTTGTGTGGCGCCCGAACTTGCATCTGGGTGCTGAGCTCTGTCGGGAATGCCCCGAAAAGGCTAGGCTCCGCCGCAAAAAGGGGAGGGTTTCTGCCATGTTACGCGCCGTTTGGGGTGGGGTATTCGCCTTTGGGTTGCTGGCCGCCAGCGTCCTGACCACGAGCGCCTTTGCCGCGCCGGACACCGCGCCATTCCAAGGCAATTGGGTCAACGATGCCAGCCGGACGGTGCTGAACGCCCTTGGCGCCTCGGATAACGAGGATGTCGCCCGCATTGTGGTCACCCAAGAGGGTAAATCTCGCCTGCGTGTCCATCTTTATGGCCGCTGCGGGTCCAATTGCGATTGGGGCTCGGCCTTGGGCCATCCTTATACCGATGCGGCCTCCTCTGATATGGTCCGGGCGATCCGGGCAGATTTTCAAACACCAAGCGGAATCAAGCACTTGACCTTGCGCCCCGGATCGCGTTCGAGCCTTCGCTTCGAGCTGGTCACCGATTTCACCGACCGCTCCGGGCGGCATGACTACGAGACCAGCGGGTCCTTGCGCCTCGATAACGCCCCGCCGCCGCCCGAAAAGCCGATGCCGGCGCCGGTGGTCTTCGCCGCGCGTCCCAGCAATGCTCCCCAGGCCGCCGTGGCGCTTACCCCCACACCCCACCATGTCGCCGAACTGCCGCCCGCCCGCGATGAGGATGAGGAGTGCACCAAAGTCTATCCCCCGGACGTGATCGCCACCCCCACGCCGCGCGGCACCGTGGTGAAGGACTTCCTCCACACCCTGATCAATTTTGAGTCAGACAAGCTTGCCGCCGCCAAAACGGTGCAGGTGATCCGCCAATACCGCTTTGACGAGCAGTGCTTCATTGGGCGCGGCAAATCCAAATTCACCTATTGGCGGGTGGCGGGGCAGTTTCCCAAGACAGCGATGGCCGGATCGGACTGCGTCGAAATTCAGCCTGACGCGATCACCGCCCAAGGAGGCAAAGTCGTTGCCGCAAATCGCGTGATCGCGGATTTTGAAGGCGATACCGCCTCGGCCTCACGGGCCGTCCAGCTTTTGCGCAGTAACAAGGTGAACCGGCAGTGTTTTGCGGCCCGTCCCAACGAGAAGATGGTCTACTGGCTGGCGCGATGATGTTTCGTTCCGCTTTTCTGGCACTCGCTCTTACGGCGGGCGCGGCCGAGGCTGCGACTGAGGATTTTCTCGGCCATTGGCAGAACCCGGACCCGAAGGGGAGCGGGCTGACGCATTTGGCCGTCACGCCGAATGGCGGCAATGGGGTCGATCTGCGCGCCTATGGCGATTGCCGCGCCATCGAATGCGATTGGGGCATTGTGCAAGGCAAGGTCTATACCGCCTCGCCGAAATCAACCGATGTGCAGGTGGTAGAGGCGACCTTTCATTTCGGCTTTGCCCATCGCCACATCACCTTGCGCAAGGATGCGAGCGGCAAGCTGCGCTTCGATATGCTGATCGAGCTCGCCGATAATTCCGCCCGCCATGATTACGCGGTCTCGGGCGTCTTGAAGAAAACCTCCTGGGTTGGGCCGGTGACGCAGGTCTGGCAGAACCAGCCGGGGCTGCAGACGGGCTGGGGTGGTGGCGCACGCAGTGTTACCCCGCCTTCGCCCGATGAAAGCTGCACCATGATCGATACTACGGGCGCGCGGGCGGTAGCAGAAAACGGCTATTGGTTTGTCAAAGCCAAGGGCAAGGTCATTGTCGATGTCGGCAAGGATGAGAAGACCGCTATGCTCGCCGAAGCGGCCTTGCGCCATTACAAATTCGACCGGCGCTGCACCTCTGGCGGGCCGTTCAAGAGTTATTGGAAAAGCGCGTCGGGTTTCGCCACCGATAAGATGGCGGGCGCGATCTGCCTGAAATTCCAGCCGACCACGGCCCATCTCATCCGCTCCAGCAATAGCTGGAAGATCGTCGATGGCGCCGACACGCTGGTCGATCTCGGCGTGAATAAGAAAAAAGCTGATGCCATGCTGGGACTGATCCGCGCCAACCGGCTGAACGCGGAATGCTTTATCCGTTACCCCGATCCGGTGATGAGTTTCTGGCTGTCGACGCCGGCGGTGCCTTAAGCCTTCGCAGTAATCGCTTTGCTGAGCGGGATCAGCGCGAGAAGCTGCGCGGCGGTGGCGAGGACGACCAAGCTCAGAAGCGAGACATCGTAAAGCGCGCCGAGCAACGCGCTACCGAGGAACCAGGCGACGCCGAACAGCGCAGTGAAAATGCCATAAGCACGGGCGCGGGCATGCAGCGGCACCAGCGTTGCGACCGCGGCGGCCATCACCGATTCATGTACGCCAAGGGCCGCGCCCCAGATCAGGGTGGCGAGTGCCGCGCCCCAAAAGCCACCGAAGAACGCGAGCGGCGCCACGAACAGCCCGAGCGCCACGCCGCCATAAACGACTTTCAGCCCGGCTTTGTCGAACCAGCGCCCGAAGAGGAGCGAGGCGGCGCCGTCGGTCAGCATCGCGGCGGAATAGAAAAGCGCGATCATCTCACCACTAACGATCCCCGCCTTGCCGAAATGAAACGACATCAGGGTGAAATCGGCAAAGCCAAAGGCAATCAGCGCCGAAGCGATGGCATAGAACCAGAAGGCTTTGGGCAGGGTGGCGGTAGCATCGGCGTCGAGGGGGCGTTCGATTTTGCCTAAAGAGCCGAAACGTAAGCGTACCGCGAAGACGAGCAGCAATGTGGTGAGCGAGGGCAGGGCCAGCCAGGCAAAGGCGGTGCGGTATTCGCCGTGATGCGACAGCACCAGAAATGCGATCAAGGGCCCCGCGAAAGCGCCGAGCTGATCGAGCGCTTCATGCAGGCCGAAGGCCCAGCCATGTCCGATGGTTTCGCCGGCGCGCGAAAGCATGGCATCGCGCGGCGGATTGCGGATCGCTTTGCCGGCGCGCTCCAGGATGATGAGACCCGCCGCCACATACCAATTTCCCGCCAGCGCCATAGCGGGCACGGCCGCCATCTGCACGACATAGCCCGCGAGAGTGATCGGCCAATAAAGCCTCGTAGAATCCGCCATGCGGCCCGAGAAGAGCCGCACCATGTACCCGGCAAGTTCGCCGACACCTGCGATGACCCCGACCGCGAGGCCGGTGGCGCCAAGGCTCGCCAGGAACGGCCCGGAAATGCCGCGCATGCCCTCATACGACATGTCCGCGAACAAGCTGACGATGCCGAAGGCCAGAACAAAGCTAAGCGCTTGGCGCGAGGTGTAAGCCGTCATGGCGTATTGGGGTAGAAGGGTTCCAATACGCCATTATGACAGGAGATTGGCGGGGTGTAAGGCGGACCTTCAACCCTCCCCGGGGCTATCGATTTTGTGCCTACGAGCCCCATATTGTCATCCCGGACGCGCCCACGGAACTCTCTCCGTTTGGCACGAAGGCGCGATCCGGGACCCACTCCAAAATCTGAATATTGTTGAAGTGGGTCCCGGCTCTACGTGCGCTCTGCTTCGCAATGCGCACTGCGGCCGGGATGACAGCTTGAGTTAATCGCCCCAAAGCCGATCACCCTCCCTCAAAGGGAGGGTGGAGGAAGAAGCTATGCCCTGAGCGTTCCGCCGGTGGCTTTGGCGACGGCGGCGACGATCTTCTGCGCCACGCCTTCGATTTCCGGATCGGTCAGGGTCTTGTCCTTGGGCTGGAGGCGCACCGAAATGGCGAGCGACTTCTTGCCCTCGGGCACGCCTTTGCCTTCATAGACATCGAAGAGGCTGACGGCTTCGATCAGCACCCGCTCGGCATTCTTGGCGGCTTTGACCACGTCCTCGGCGGCCACCTTCACATCCACCACAAAGGCGAAATCGCGCTCCACCGCCTGATAGGGCGAGGCCGAGAAGCTGGTCCTTTTGGATTTGCTGTCGGGCACGTGATCGAGGATTAGCTCGAAGGCCGCGACGGGGCCGGAAAGATCGAAAGCCGCCACGATTTTCGGATGCAGCTCACCGAAGGTCGCGAGCACTTTCGGGCCCAGCGCCAAAGTGCCGGAGCGGCCGGGATGATACCAGCCAGGCGCACCGGCTTTGATGGGCGCGTTCATCGCGGCGCCCATGGCAGCTTCCAACGCGGCGAGCACATCGGCCTTCACATCGAAGGCGTCGGCGGGGTGGGTGGATTTGGACCAATTGCGCGGGCCATTACCGATGCGCAGCCCCGCAACAATGGTCTGCTGCGCGCCCGGCACGCCGGATTGGAACCCGGCCCCGATTTCGAACAGCATCAGATCGTTCACGCCACGCGCCTGATTGCGCTGGGCGGCGGCGAGGAGGGAGGGCAGCGGTGTGGGGCGCAGCGCATCCATATCCGCCGCGATCGGGTTGGCGATCTGGCGGGCATCATCGCCGCCACCGAACAAAGCGGCATGGGCACGCGGAATGAAGGAGAAGCTCACCGCTTCATTGAAACCGCGCGCGGCAATCGCCCGGCGGATAATGCGGCGGCGCTTTTGCGCAGAGGTCAGAACCGGGCGCGCGATGGCATCCGGGCGCTCCATCGGCACGGACTGGACATGCTCGAGGCCAAAGATGCGCACGACTTCTTCAACAAGATCGGCGGCGCCATCGATATCGCTGCGCCAAGAGGGCGGAACCACTTTCATGGTGGTGCCGTCGATCTCGGTCACGCCGAAGCCGAGATGGGTGAGAATTTCGACGATCTTCTTTTCTTCGACATCCAAGCCGCCGATGCGCTTGACCATGGCAGGGGTGAAGACGATTTCGCGCTTCCATTCCGGCACTTCGCCTGCGACCACAACCTCGGAAGCCTCGCCGCCGCACCAATCCAGGATCAGGCGGGTGGCGAGTTCGATGCCGGGGATGACAAATTCCGGGTCCACGCCGCGTTCGAAACGATAGCGCGCATCGGAATTCAGCTGCAGCTTGCGGCCCGTGGAGGCAACGCTCACCGGCACGAAGTAAGCCGATTCCAGGAACACATTGGTGGTGGTCTCGGTGCAGCCGGTTTCTTCGCCGCCCATCACACCCGCGATACCGCGCGCAGCGGCCTCATCGGCGATGACGCACATTTCGGCGTCGAGCTTATAGGTCTTGCCGTCGAGGGCGAGGAGTTCTTCGCCGTCTTTGGCCAGACGCGCCGAAACATTGCCAACCAGCTTATCGGCATCGAAAACATGTAAGGGGCGGCCGCGATCATGGGCGATGAGATTGGTCACATCGACCAGCGCGTTGATCGGGCGAAGGCCGATGGATTTCAGGCGATCCTGTACCCATTTCGGCGACGGCCCGTTTTTCACGCCTTTGATGAAACGTCCCGCGAAAAGCGGGCAGGCGGGTTTGCCGTCGAACTGAAGCGAAACGGTTTTGGGCGAAGGGAACTTGCCCTTCACGGTTTCCACCACCGGCGTCTTCAGTCTGCCAAGACCGGCTGCCGCCAGATCGCGGGCCACACCCCAGACGCTGGTGCAGTCGCCACGGTTCGGCGTGATGGAGATATCGATCACCGGATCATTGAGACCCAGCACCTCGGCGACCTTCTCGCCCACCACCGCGCTTTCGGGCAATTCGATGATGCCGTCATGATCGTCGGAGAGGAGAAGCTCACGGCCCGAGCACATCATGCCGCGGGATTCGACGCCGCGAATGGTGCCGATCTTGAGGGCCTCGCCCGTGACCGGAACCACCGTGCCGGGCTGCGCGAAGACCACCTTGATGCCCGTGCGCGCATTGGGGGCGCCGCAGACAACTTGAACCGGTTCCTTGCCGCCCGCATCCACCATGCAGAGGCGCAAGCGGTCGGCATTGGGGTGCTTTTCGGCAGAGACGACATAAGCGACGGTGAAATCCTTCAGCCGCGCACCCGCATCTTCCACGCTTTCGACCTCAAGGCCGATAGAGGTCAGCTTCTCGGCAATGGTGGCCGCATCGGCGTCGGTCTCAAGATGATCCTTGAGCCAGGAAAGGGGGAATTTCATCGGGAAAGCCCTCCATCGAGGGTGGGAAGATCGAGCGCAGCGAAACCATAAGCCTTCAGCCAGCGCAGATCGGATTCAAAGAAAGAGCGGATATCGGGAATGCCATATTTCAGCATGGCGAGGCGATCGATGCCGCCGCCAAAGGCATAGCCCTGATACTTGGCAGGATCGATGCCGCAGTTTTCCAACACGCGCGGATTGACCATGCCGGAGCCGGCCACTTCCAGCCAATCATTGCCGGTGCCGAATTTGATCTCGCCGCCGCGACGGTCGCAGCGGATATCCCATTCCACCGAAGGCTCAGTGAAGGGAAAGAAGCTGGGGCGCGCCCGAAGCTCAACCTTAGGGACTTCGAAGAAGGCTTTGCAGAATTCCTCAAGTACCCATTTGAGGTGCCCCAGATGCGTCACCTCATCGATGACAAGGCCCTCGAACTGATGGAACATCGGCGAGTGGGTGGCATCCGAGTCAACGCGATAGGTGCGGCCCGGCGAAATGATGCGGATCGGCGGTTTTTGCGCCAGCATCGTGCGCACCTGCACCGGCGAGGTGTGGGTTCTGAGCACATGCTGCGATCCGTCCGCCTGCTTGGCGACATAGAAGGTGTCGTGCATCTGCCGCGCGGCGTGATCGGGCGGCATGTTCAGCTTGGTGAAGTTGTAATCGTCGAATTCGACATCGGGGCCTTCGGCGACCGAGAAGCCGAGATCGGCGAAGATCGCCACGACTTCATCGAAGACCTGGCTCACCGGATGGATGGAGCCGACCGGCTCGGGGCGGACGGGCAGGGTGATGTCCACCCGCTCGGAGGCAAGGCGCGCATTCAGCGCGGCATCTTCCAGCGCCGTCTTCTTCGCCGCGATGGCGGTCTGCACCCGGTCGCGCAAAGTATTGAAGGCCGGGCCATTCACTTTGCGCTCATCCGGGCTCATGCCGCCCAGAGTCTTCAGGAGTTCGGAAATCGTGCCCTTTTTGCCCAGGGCGGAAACGCGCACCGCTTCCAGCGCGGCTTCATCGGCGGCGCCCGAAATGGCGCCCAAAATCTCTGCTTCGAGGGCTGTGATGTCTGTCATGTTTCGTCCCTTCGGGGCCCGTATCAATCATGCCGCCCCGGCAAAGCCAAGAAAAAACCCGGCAACGCGCGATTTGCGCTGCCGGGCTTCATCTTTTGGTCAAGACCAAGAGGATTAGGCAGCGAGCGCCTGATCGACCAAGGCCTTAAATGCTGCCGGTTCGCTGATGGCGAGCTCGGACAGGACCTTACGGTCGACCGAGATGTTCGCCTTGGCGAGGGCCGCGATGAACTGGCTATAGGTAATGCCATATTCACGGACGGCAGCGTTGATGCGCTGAATCCAGAGGGCGCGGAAGTTCCGCTTGCGGAGCTTGCGGCCGATATAGTTGTGCTGCATCGAACGATCGACGGCGGCATTCGCGACCGTGATCGTGTTCTTGCGGCGGCCATAAAAGCCCTTAGCGGCTTTCAGGACGCGCTTGCGGCGCAGGCGGCTCGGTACGGCGCGGGGAGCACGTGACATGGATTAGATACCTCCGCCATACGGCATCCAACGCTTCACGCGTTGGGTCTCAGAATCGGAAAGAACGCCCGTGCCGCGCAGGGTGCGGGTGCGTTCCGGCGTGTTGGAGATCAAACGGTGGCGCTTACCGGCCTGACCCGTCTTGACCTTGCCCTTCGCCGTAAACTTGAAGCGCTTTTTAGCGCCCGACTTGGTCTTCATTTTGGGCATTTCGGTCTCCTTGAGGACTGAACCTCGGTTGCCATTCGGAGCCGACACGGCATGCCCTTTTCGCCGGGCGGCTCGAAATGATTTTGCGCGCAAACCTTGCGGTCTGCGCGTGAGGGGGGCGTCTTATACGAAGGAGGCCCGTCTTTGCAAGGCGTGACGGCAATTTCCGGAGTCCTGAGAAAGCTTTAACTCTCCCGTCCGGGGTAAAGCGGCGTAAACTGCGCCCGGCAGACGGGGGGATGCGCGCCATGCGGGAAAAGCTGTTGAAAGCCATCCGGCTCGTCGCCGTCGTCCTGTTCTGGCCTGCCGTTGCGCTGGTCGCCTGGGGAGAGCTTGCCAAGACGCCGGGGGCGGTGGAAGGGCTCGTTTGGGATAAGGCCTTGCATTTCACCGCCTATTTCGGCCTTTCGGGGATGATCTGCCTGGCTTTTCAGGATTGGCGGCGGGTGCTGGCGGCGGCGGTGAATCTGGCCCTTTTCGCGGGGGCGCTGGAAATCCTGCAGGCCTATACCGGCCGCGACCCCGATTTTTTCGATGAAATCGCCAATTGCCTCGGCATTCTCGCGGGAACCGGGCTCGGCTTTCTGATCTTGTGGCTTTTGACCTCGAAACCTCTTGTGAAGGTCCACGCGCGCTAGCACGCTGGCGTTGTGGTGATTTGCGAAAAATCGGAGAGCTGAGCTTATGTTGAAGGATTTCAAGCAGTTCGCCCTCAGAGGCAACGTTATTGATCTCGCCATCGGTGTGATTGTCGGGGCCGCCTTCACCTCGATCGTGAACTCTCTGGTCAAAGACATTATTACCCCGCCCCTCGGGCTGATCACGGGAGGGCTCGATTTCTCCAATCTTTTCCTGGTCTTGAAGGGGCCGCAGACGACCACCTTGGCCGATGCCGCAAAGGCTGGGGCGGTCACCATCAATTACGGCATCTTCCTCAATAACGTGATCAGCTTTCTGATCGTCGCTTTTGTGCTCTTCCTGGTGATCCGCTCAGTGAACCGGCTCTTTGCCAACCCGCCCGCCCCCGCCGTTCCGCCCGCGCCGCCGGAAGACGTGGTGCTGCTGCGGGAAATCCGCGACCTTCTCAAAGCCAAACCCTGACAGCGCAGCACAGATTAATGCAGCTCTGGCAGCGGTCACGCGGGCTTGCCTTGATTTAGGCCAGACTGCCGCGTAGGCAGCGCTGTTCTCCCGCGGGTGGCTTGTGACGCCAGGATCCTCCTCTCTTCGTTTCGATCAAGGTCTGGCAGCGCTTTTGGCGGCGGCCATCGCGCTCGGCGCAGCCGTGATGACGCCGCGTGTGATCCAGGATGGCGAGCTTTACTGGCACATCGCCGCCGGGCGCTGGATGATCGAGAACTATGCCGTTCTTCGGATCGATCCCTTTTCCTACACCTTCACCGGTCATCCCTGGCACACCCAGGGCTGGCTCTCCCAGCTCATGCTCACCGGCGCCTATCTCGCCACCGGCTTCAGCGCGGTGATCGCGCTGGTCGCGCTGATGACGAGCCTTGCGGCGGGCGCTTTGGCCTTCGAGCTTGCCCGGTTTTTGAAAGGCATCCGGCTTTTCGGCGCGCTGGCGCTGGCCTTCATCGTGGCGGCGGGCGCGGTATCGGCGCGGCCTTATCTGATGGCGCTGCCCTTTGCCATTCTCTATGCGGCGGGGCTTGTACGCGCCCGGGCCGACGAGCGCCGCCCTTCTTATTGGCTTCTGGCGCTGATGCTGCTTTGGGCCAATCTCAACACCGGCTTTCTCATCGGTCTCATCATTACCTTCGCGCTCGGCCTCGAAGCCTATCTCAAACAGCGCGATCCGGCGGCAGGGCGCGATTGGCTGATCTTTTCCTCTTACGCGCTCATGATCAGCTTGGTGACGCCCTATGGCTTTGACGGGCTCCTCCATGCGGTGCGGGTGTTGCTGATACCGGCGGATGGGCATGTGCACTCCGTGCTGCCGCTGCTTTTGGCCTTGCCCGCGGGCTCGGTTCTCTTTGTGAAGAAAAAGACGCTGATCCGTGCCGCGCTTGTGGTGCTGCTGTTGGTTCTGGCGGTCTATCTGCCGGCGCAGCAGCTCCTCTTTGCCGCGATGGTGCCGCTTCTAAGCGCCGAAGCGCTTTCAACGGGCCGTTTTGAGCCCGTCCTCGCTTGGCGCCCCGTCGCGGCGCTGGTGGTCATCGCCCTGGTGGGGCTTGGCGCGCGCAGCGTCCTCCGCTTCGATCCGCCCGATTCAGCGGTGCGTCCGGCCACGGCACTGGCCCATGTTCCGGAGGCCGTGTTGCGCACGCCCGTCCTCAACGAGCCGAGCTTTGGCGGCTATCTTGTCTCGCAGGATGTGCATCCCTTCATCGACAGCCGCCCGATCTATGCGCACGCCTTCCGCGCCAGATTTGCCGGGCTTGGCGATGCGGCAGCCCTTGATCGCGTGACCCGCCGCTACCACATCCGCTGGACAATCCTGGCGCCGGAAAATCCCGCCGTGAAAACGCTGGATGGAATGGCGGGCTGGAAACGGCTTTACACCGGCCCCAACGCGGTCGTGCATGTCAAAAAAGAGGGTTCATGAGTACCAAGGCCGAGCTTTATCACGACCTGTTATTGGAGGCCCGCGGGCTGTTCGACGGCATCCGCGATCCCATCGCCAACGCCGCTAATCTTTCGGCGGTGCTCTGGCATGGCCTTCCGGATCTCAACTGGTCCGGATTCTATTTCACCAAAGGCGATGCGCTGCTGCTCGGTCCTTTCCAGGGCAAACCGGCTTGCGTGCGCATCGCGATGGGCAAAGGCGTCTGCGGTACGGCGGCGGCCAAGCGCCAGACCATCATCGTGCCGGACGTGCACGCCTTCGAAGGCCATATCGCCTGCGATAGCGCATCGAATTCGGAAATCGTCATCCCCCTGATCAAGAATGGGGTGGTGATCGGTGTGCTCGATCTCGATAGCCCGATTTTCAGCCGCTTCGACGAAGAGGATCGCGCAGGGCTGGAAGCGCTGTCGGAAGTCTTTCTCGCGGCCACGGATTTCTGAGAAAAGCTGCCCCGAAAAAGAGGAGGGCGGCGCAAAGGCCGCCCAAGTCCAGGGAGGAGTGACCAGCACTCACAAAAACTCTCGGACCAGGGAGGACCGAGGGCTGTGGCTGAAGATTAGCAAAAACGACTCAGTCTTACCAGAAATTTGACAGCGCTTTCCCGCCCTGTGCCAAATATATCGCTTTGCCAAAGGCTTAAGCGCTGCGCCCGGTATCTAAAAGGGGGTTAAAACTTTAGGCGCCCGGCGGGGGGACGGTGGATTCGCGCACCACCAGCTCGTGATCGAGGTGGCGTTCCATCGGCGCATCTTTTTGCGAGCGCTGGATCAGCATCGAGACGGCGGCTTCGGCCATTTCGCGGATGGGCTGGCGGCAGGTAGTCAGGCGCGGCGAGACCACTTGGGCGACCAGGCTGTCGTCGAACCCGGCCACGGAAAGCTGCTGGGGGATTTTCAGATTGAAGCGCTGCGAACAGGCCAGCACGGCAGCGGCCATGTCGTCGTTCGCGGCGAAGATGGCGGTCGGCGGATTGGGCAGGCTGAGGAGCTTTTCGCCCGCTTCAAGGCCCGACTGGTAAGAGAAGAAGCCCTGCACGCAGAGCTCTTCGACGAGCGGCATGCCGGCATGTTCCAACGCGGCGCGATAACCTGCAAAGCGTGCATTGGCGGCGCCATGGCCGGGATGGCCTTTGATAAAGGCAATGCGCTTATGGCCAAGCCCGATCAGATAGGCGGTCATATCATACGCAGCTTTGAAATCATCGATGCGGACATCGCAGGCTTCTTCGAGCCGCTTTTCCGGCGCGATGCGCACGAACGGCGTTTCGGCCTCCAGCAAGGCATCGATCACCGGCATGCAGTCGCTCAAAGGCGGGGTCAGGATCACGCCATGCAGCGAGGATTCGGTCACCAGCGAATGCACCTGACGCCCAATATTGGGCATGCCGGAATCCAAGGATTCGACGATCAGGTGATAGCCCTCTTCACGGCAGCGGGTCAGCACGCCCACCTGCAAGGCCGCGATATAGCCCGCCGACGGGTTGTCATAGAGCAGGCCGATCAGGAAGGAGCGCTCACTCGCCAGCCCGCGCGCGAAAATATTCGGGCGGTACGACAGCGCTTCCACGGCCTCCATGACTCGCTCGCGCGTGGCGTCCGAAACATTGGACTGGCGGTTGACCACGCGGGACACGGTTTTGATGGAGACACCGGCGCGCTTGGCCACATCATAGATGCTGGCGGGTTTCGGGGCGTCTGGACGAACGGGTTTCACGTCGGAGGGAAATCTCAAAACGCTAGGGTGCAAATCGCTATAGGGCCAATCATGCCCCGCGGCCAAGCATTAAACCAGACATCCGCGAGCTTTCGCCCCATCCGCGACGTATTTTTTAGACCAATTATATTATAAATACAGGGGATTACGAAGCTTTCGCCGTCCGCCCTGCTCCACTTCCCGCGTCACGTGCCGTGCCAGGGTGAGCCATAGCGCCGCAGTAGCGCTGAGCATGACAGGATAGGAATAGCGCACCTCACAGGCCTGGGGCAGGAGATAGAAGCTCGCTTCATAGGCGAGGGCGAAGAGGCAAAGTGCGGTAATTTCGGGCGAGGGCCGCCACAAGGCGATCCCGGCCAGGACCATCACATAAAGAAAAGCACGCAGGAAAAGCCCGGCGGGAAAAATCCGGCTGGTCAAAACCGCGGTGACGGGCGGATTTGCGAAAGCCTTGGCACCCACTGCGGCAGCCTCCACCTTTGGCAGCCAGGAAATTCCCGCCGTGATGGGGCGGCATTGATAAAGATCGCCAAAGCCCAAAACCCGCGCGAAAGCCTGATTGCGATGGGCGAGAAATCCGCCGGGATATTGCAGAAGAAGAAGCTTCCAGGTCGCGAAGATGGTGTGGTCCGGCACCTGCCACAAAAGCCCGAAAACGCCGCTTTGCGCGGTAATGGTGCCGCCACCTTTTTGGCCCTGCCATAAAGTGTCGACCCGCACCGGGCTGTAATCGCGCGCGATCATCGCTTTCAGCCCCGCGTCCTTCGGCGCAAGGGCGCTGAGATCGGCCTCCGGCCGGCGGACGCTGATGCCCGCGATATCAAACACCGCCACCTTGCGCAGCGATTGCTCGATATCGCTGGGGCCGCTCTGCACAAAAAGCGTCATCACGCCAAGACGAACGCCGACAAACACAAGCGCGACGCCGCAAATCGCGGCCACGATATGCGAGGCGCGGTCCACCTTCTGGCGCCAAAGGAAAAAGCCCAGCACAGCCAGCATCAGCCCAAGCTGATAGCGCATCAGAAAGGCAAGACACGCCGCGGCGAAAGCAGCAACCCAAAGCGTGCGTGTCTTTGCATGCAGCGCCAGGGCGAAGGCGAAGAGGGCCAGATGTGCGCCGAAAACATCTTTTACCGTCACGCCAGAGGTCGCCAGAAAGGGCGGGAAGATCACCAGCGCCCCATAAAGGATGATGGCGCGGCTAAGCGGGGCGGCGGTTTTCTCAACGATCAGCGCGGCAGCCAAAAACAGCGTCGCCAATTGCAGCGCGGTGAAAAGGAGGGGGCCTTTGACCAGATATTCGCAGAGCCGCCAGATCAGCACCAAAGCTGCGGGATGCTGGGCATAGAGCTTGCCCGTCTCCGCCTCATGCCACACCACAATACCGTCATAGGGCACATGTCCCGGGGCCTGCAGCACCAGGGCGGCCATGAAGGCGATGAACGCGACAAGTAAATGTATCCGCCGCGCCATGCCCGATTTCCCAAATCCCCGAGCATGGAAAATAGGCGATGGGCGATCTCTGCAGCGAGCCTGTCGCATAGATTGGGAAAAATAAATACTCCGCATACGTCAGGTAAGCTGCACTGCGATAAATTTGCGATACTTCCCGCAAATACGCAGAGGCGATGTGGCGCAATCGCGATTGTCACTGATCAGACATGAACCCCGCATAGTAATCCGGCCAGAGGGGCAACTGCCGCGATAGGGATGAAACGGACGAAGGCTATGCCTTCGCGGCCGCGTGCGGTTTTGCGTCTCCACGAGTCAACTAAACAGGGTGTCAAAGATGAATTTTACGGGGATCAACACGCGCCGCCTTCTTCTCGGCGTGGCTGGGGTTGCGATTCTGTCGTCCATGCCTGCAGTCGCGCAGATCAAGGATGCGGGTCTCGAACAAGTCGTGGTTACGGCAGAGCGCCGTTCCGAAAACCAGCAAAGTGTTCCGGTCTCCGTCTCCGTGCTCAATAGCGAAGCGCTCGACACCTTCACCGCCTCGGGCGATGACACGCTGCTCGCGCTCTCCGGCAAGGTCCCTGATCTTTATATCGAATCCACTACGGGCCGCATTTTCCCGCGCTTCTATATTCGCGGCCTCGGCAATGTGGACTTCTATCTCGGTGCCTCCCAGCCGGTCTCGATCATCCAGGACGACATCGTCATGGAGCATGTGGTCCTGAAATCGACACCGATTTTCGACGTCGGCCAGATCGAAGTTTTCCGCGGCCCGCAAGGCTCGCTCTTCGGCCGCAACACCACCGCGGGCATCATCAAATTCGACAGCATCCGCCCGAGCCAGACATTGCAGGCGCGCGCTTCGGCGAGCTATGGCGCTTATAACACCGTCGATCTCGACGCCGGTATCGGCGGCCCCATTGTGCCGGGCAAGCTCGCAATCCGCGTCTCCGGCCTTTATCAGAGCCGCGCCGATTATATCGACAACACCTATTCGGGCCCCAGCGCCGACGGCACTGTAACCGGCCAGAAGAACGCCACCGGCGGCTATAACGAACGCGATCTGCGCGTGCAGCTTCTCTTCACGCCCACCGACAGCCTCACCATGCTGACTTCAATGCATGGGCGCTGGTATGACGGCCCGGCGAGCGTCTTCCGCCGCGGCGCGATCAAGCTCGGCTCGCATAATGTCGATGGCGAGCATTGGAACAAGGCGCGCTGGGACGAAGCCGCCAATAACCCGCAAGGCTACAACACCTACGGCATCTCCGAGAACATCGCCTATGATTTCGGCGGCGTGACGCTGACTTCGATCACCGGCTATGAATCGACCAACGGCCAGAGCCGTGGCGATACCGATGGCGGCGCTGCGGCGGATTTCGGCAATATGGGCTTTGGCGAATCCATGGGCCGCGTTCGCGCGCTCGGCCAGTGGTCGGAAGAGCTGCGTTTGGCCAGCGCCAATGAAGGCAAGTTCAAATGGCAGGTCGGCGGTCTTTACTTCGATCAGCACGACATCACCGAATTCTATCAGCGCGCCTTCTTCCTGACCCCGCCCGCCAACAACCCGAACAATTGGGTGCGTTTGCGCGATGCCAACACCTCCTGGGCGCTGTTCGGTCAGGCGAGCTATGAAGTGCTGCCGGATTTGACGCTCACCGGCGGCGTGCGTGTCACCAACGACAAGAAGGACACGCTGCTCCTGAAGACCGCGAATACGGCGGCGGGCGTGGTCACCTTCCCGGCGACGGCGAACCGCAACCCGGTGCTCGAATCCACCAAGCCGAGCTGGGATATCAGCGCGCTTTATACGCTGAGCGATGATGTCAGCCTTTATGCCCGCGTTGCGACCGGCTTCCGCGGCCCGACCATTCAGGGCCGTTCGGCGGTGTTCAACTCGCCCTTCACTATGGCGAATTCGGAGACCATCCTCTCTTGGGAAGCGGGCATGAAAACCCAGCTCTCCAACACTCTGCGCTTCAACCTCTCGGGCTTCACCTATACGGTGGACGACATTCAGCTCAACGCCAACGATTCCAACGGCAATGGCGTCTTCTTCAATGCCAAGAAGGCGGAAGCTTATGGCCTCGAAGCCCAACTCGATTGGTTGCCGATCGAAAACCTCTCGCTGACGGCAGGCCTGTCGCTGCTGCACACCGAGATCAAGGATTCCACCGCCTTCGCGCAGATGGGCAGCTTCGCGGGCGCCCTGACGCTCACCCCGCTCAATCCCTATTTCACCAAGGGCTCGGGCACCGGCACCACCTATTTCGCCAAGATCGACGGCAACCCGCTGCCGAACGCGCCGGAATATAACCTCAACTTCTCGGCCCGTTACGACCTGCCGGTGTCTTCGCTCGGCGGCAATCTCTTTGTGGCGACCGATTGGAACCTGCAGGGCTACACCAACTTCGTGCTCTACCGCTCCAAGGAGTTCAATTCGAACGGTAATTTCGAAGGCGGCGCCAAGATCGGCTATTCCACCGATGCCTATGAAGTCGCCTTCTATGGCCGCAACATCACCAACAATAAGAACCTCAAGGGCGTGATCGAGAATTACGACGCCGCCATTCTCAACGAACCGGCGACCTACGGCATCACCCTCTCGGCCAAGCTGCAATAAGCAGGGCTGAAAAGATCAAGATCGGGGCGCTGGAAACGGCGCCCCTTTTCTTTTGGCGGCGCGCTCGGCATATGGAACGTAAGGAGCCGCCCATGAGCCTTGTGATTGCCCGCGATGATCTGAGCCGCGCAGAGACGCGCGATCTTCTCACCTATCACTACAGCCATATGCATGAGAACACGCCGCCCGAGCATGTTTTCGCCCTCGATTTGGAGGGGCTGAAGAAGCCCGGGATTACGCTGTGGTCGGCCTGGGAAGGCGAGAAGATCGCGGGCATAGCGGCCTTGCGGGATTTGGGCGACGGGCTAGGCGAAATCAAATCCATGCGCACCCATCCCGATTTTCTGCGCCGGGGCGTGGCGGGCAAGTTGCTCGATCACATCGTCGAAGCTGCGACGGCGCGGGGATATCGCCGCCTCAGCTTAGAGACCGGGGTGGGGGACGATTTTACCGCCGCCATCGCGCTCTATGAAAGCCGCGGCTTCGCGAAAGGCGAGAAATTCGCCGATTATCCGGCGACGGAATATAACCAGTTCTATCACCTGGATTTGACCGCGCCTGGCGCCTGACTTTGGTCGGGCTTTTGCCTGCGCCGTCACGCCATTAGCGTTCCCGCGCCAAGCCGGGGCGAAAAGATGCGGTTCCTACCAAACAGCCAGATCCATCGCCGCCGCTTTCTGGAGGGCGGGGCAGCGGCCTTGGTTGCGGCCCGCATTTCCTCAGAGCCAAGTTTGGCGGCTCAATCGCGCGAGATGCGCCTCCCCGACGGCAAGGGTTTTCCCCGCTGGGAACAGAAGCTGCATTTCACCAAAACCTATTACGTCGACAACACCTCGCCCGCCGCCGACGATCATGGCCCTGGCGATCAGGCGCGCCCGTTTCGCAGCATCGCCAAGGCGGCCGAGGTGCTGCAACCGGGCGAGCGGGTGGTGATCGCGGCGGGGATTTACCGCGAATGCCTCCGCCCTGCGCGCGGCGGCACGGGGCCTGATGCGATGATCTCTTACGAAGCCGCGCCCGGCGCGCAGGTCATCCTCAAAGGCTCCGATGTGCTGCGGGATGGCTGGACGGAGGAGAAAGTCTCCTTCGCCTTTCGCTTCCCGGGCGCTGCGAACGCGCCAGGGCCAGAGGTTACCGTGTGGCGGCATGCGCTTTCGGGCGCGCTCTTTCCTGATGGCTATAACCCCTTCGCTTTGCCCTCAATCATGGGGCAATGGGAATGGCTTGATCCCAAAACCACCGATATGGGGCCCTATCTGCGCCGCAGGGGCCTTGTCTTCGCCGATGGCAAACCCTTGGAGCCGATGGAGCAGCTGCGCGAGCTCGCAATGCCCAGCCTGCCGCCGGTGCCTGATTTCACGAAGGCCCCTGAGCCGCAAAACGGATTACCCGCGCGGCGGCGCGGCGGACCTTTGATGCAGGAAATCGGCGGGGTGCCCGAGGCGCGCTTCTGGACCGATTACGCCGGCACGGCGCTTTATGTGCGTCTCGCCTCCGGCACGCCCGCCGAGCACCACATTGAAATCACCACGCGTCAGAACACGCTTCTGCCGCAAAAAAGCGGCTTGGGGTTTATCCGCGTCAAGGGGCTCACCTTTCAACATGCCGGGAACGCCTATCCCTATCCGCAATTCGGAATGATCTCTTTTGCCGGCGGCGATCACTGGATTTTCGAAGACAACACGATCGAATGGGCCAATGGTATGGGGCTTTCCATTGGCTTTGACGGCAATAGCGCGGGTACGGCAAAAGCCGGGGCGTCTCACATCCTGCGCCGTAACACCATCCGCTTTTGCGGCGTGGAGGGCATCGGCGGTATGGGCACAACCGACACCTTGATCGAGGATAATCTCATCGAATGGTGCGGCTTTGCCGATGCCGAGCGCGGCTGGGAAGCGGCAGGCGCCAAATTCCACCGTGCACGGAACATGCTCTTCCGCCGCAATGTGGTGCGCCATATCCGCCATGGCAATGCCGCCTGGTGGGATTTCGGTAATACCAATTGCCGGATCACGAGCAATATCTTCGCCGATGTCGTCACGGTTTCGGCGGCGCTGCATATGGAGATGAACCGCGAACCCAACACCATCGACAACAATATCATCTGGGATGTGCGAAATGCCGAGCCAGGCACGCCTGGGCAGCGCGGATGTGCAGGCTCCGGGATTTTCGACAACGCCAGCGACAATCTTCTCATCACGCAAAATCTGATCGGGCGCTGCGAGAATGCGGGCATTTTCGCCATCAGCCGTCCCGACCGCAAAAACAGCGGCACCGGCGTGGGCAACAGCGTCACGAACAACATCTTCGCTGATTGCGGCCGCGCAGGGATTGTCTTTCTCGCGCCCGAGAACAAGGCCGAGGGCAATCTCTATTCCGGCTTGCCGCCTCAGTTCCAGGGCTTTGGCGAAGGCGCCGCGCTGCGTTTTCTTGATTGGAACGCCTGGCGCGGCCGCGGTTGGGACAAGACTTCTGTGATGGCTGATCTCACCATCCGTTTTGATAGTGAAAATCTGACTCTCTCGATCGCAGCGAAACAATCTCTGCCGCTTATGCCTGTGTCAGGCGCGATTGGCCCCGACCTACTCGGCAACGCCACCGTCGCCAAACGCCCACCAGGCCCGATTGCCGATCTCGGCCGCAAACGCCAGTGGCATATCGATCCACGTCAGCGCTGAATCCGGCGCACGGTTTGGCGCGAAGTTTGATGAACATATCGCGCCTGTTGGAGCGCTTTGAACAAGGCTGCGCATTCCAACATGAGGCTTTTGTAAGCCTCCGCGCGCTCAATAAAATCTCGACAAAACATCGACAGGGTTCTGACCAAGGCATGGAAGTGCTGGGTGATAGAGGAGAAATCTATGCCTGGCGATCAGCTTCCCCCCGACGCAAATGAGCTCCATTGGCTGAGACGTTTTTGGCGCGGGTGGGGATACGTTCGCGCCGCGCTTCCATATCTGGATCGTCAACTGCGCGGGCTTGATGTCGCCGAGATCGTCAAAACCAATCTCGAATTCCCCGCCCTTTGGCTGGGCAAGCTCCAAGATGGACGCCATCTGTACATACGCTATCAGCAGGGCCGTCTTGTTGTTGCGCTGGGTGTGACGGCGGCTGATATCGCCGTGACGGGGCAGGTGGTCTACGACGCAAGGCTGGGACCTGTCTGCGACGGCAATATGCGCTTGGCCGAGGTGCGCGCCTTCACCCGCCTTAAGATCTCTCCGGAACTGATTGCCTGTGCAGATGGGTATCTCGCCGACGGCAGGCCGTACTATTTGCAGGATAGCTGATGGCCAGTCGCGGCCTCCAAGAGGTCCCGCTGGCAAAGCCCGGATTTTGCATCTCTGAGAGAATCTGGCGCACCCGACAGGATTCGAACCTGTGACCTTCGCCTTCGGAGGGCGACACTCTATCCAGCTGAGCTACGGGTGCAGGCCGGGACCTGCCTTGAGACGGCAGACGGGCAGCTATAGCCGAACCACCCCGGGCGCGCAATTGCCTCCCGGGGTGCTAGTCGGATCGCGCAAGTCTTTTCCACCGCTGGAAAATTATCCGGGCAGGCGCTGCGGCTTTGGGGCCCTTATTGCAGAATCTGGCGGAAGGCGCCGTCCCAATCGGGGCCGGGCGGGTGTTCCTTGAAATAGGCGATGCGGCTTAGGTGCAGGTCATAGAGCTTCTGGCTGGCGCCGGAGAGCTTCCTGCACTGGGCGATCAGCTCGCGCGCCTTATGCCATTGCTGATCGCGCAAGGATTGGAAGATGTGGTCGTGGAAGGTAGCCAGCGCGCGGAATTTCGGGCTTGCCCGCATCACCGGGTTGCCCAGCATGGCGTAGAGCTTCACCGGGTCTTCCTGATACTCCAGCGCGATATAATCGACTTCCAGGAAAGCGAAACCGCGCTCGGCAAGTTTGCGCGTCTCTTCGCTGACGATCACCGCCGGGCCATAGCTCGACGACAGCGCCTGGATGCGGCTCGCCATCACGGCGCAATCGCCGTTCACCGAATAGACCTTGCGGCCATGCACATCGAAGCCGCCCGCGATCGCCGGGCCGCTCGAGATGCCGACGCCGATTTCCACCGGATCCAGCGCGACGCCATCGATGCGCCGCTCATGGATGATGATCTCATTGGTTTGGGCGATGGCTTCCATCATGCCCATCGCCGCCTCGCAGGCATGCACGGCATGTTCGGGATCGTCCAAAGGTGCATTCCAGAAGGCGGCAAAGCCATCGGGGGTCAGCTTGGCGATGGCGCCTTCATGCTCCAGCGCCTGGGCCATCAAGGGATCGAGCACGCGTTGGATCAGCTTGGTGAAAGCCGCCGGATCGCCCCGGAAAGAGGAGGCAAGCTCGGAAAAGCCACGCACGCCGCAGGAAAGATAGGTGACGGTGCGGGTCTCACCTTCCATTTTCATGGGCTCGGGCTGGCGCGCGATGATGTTGATCACCCGCTTGGGCAGCACATCGGTGAAGGCGCGCTTGAGCGCTCTTTTGGTCCGCCACATCTCGAAACCGCGAGCTGCCGCGGCGCTGATCCAGACCAGCCACAAAGCGAGGTTCATGCCCAGCGCATCGAACAGCACATGCTCGCTGGCATAGATGCGATAAGCGCCATAGCCCGTTGCCGCCGTCAGCACCACCAGAACGCCCGCTCCAGCCGTGACCCCCAGCCGCCCTATGACGAAGATAAGTCCCAGCCCGAGGAGCAGCAGCACCGCCAGCTCGCCTTGCGCCGCAGCGGCGGGGCGGCGCGACACTGTGCCCAGAAGCAGGTTTTCCAGGGCTTCGGCATGCACCTCCGCCACTTTGCGCGGGCCACCGGGTGTCGTCACCGTTTCCGTGGGATCGCCGATGTAAACGATGGCGTCTTTCACCGCGTCCGGCGGCAGACGATCCGCAAGAAGGGCAGAGGCCGAAAGCATCCGCGCCGCATTGGCCCCGCTATAGCGCAGCCAGATGGAGCCATCGGCGGCGGTGGGAAGGGTTGCGCCTGCGGTTTCAAGCGCCATCACGCCCGGGGCGCCGCCGAACAGCCCGCTATCGCCGTCATCGGCTTTCAGCATCAGTTGCGGCTTGTCTTCGATCAGGCGCAGCACCTCAGCTTCCAGCGAGGGCACGGCCTTGCCATTCGCGCGGAACACCAGCGGCATGCGCCGCACCTGCCCATCGGGATCGGCGATCAGCTTCAAGCCGCCAAGACCGGCACTGGCCGTCTCGATCTCAGGCAGGGAACCTTCCGCGCCAAGCTGATCTTTCAGGCTCAACACTGCGGAGCGCCCGCCCGCCCAGCCGATCTCGGCTTTCACCTTGACCGGGGTAACGCTGCCGCCAAGAGCAAGGCCAGTGACGGATTTCACCCCGGAAAGCGCCGTGACCAGGGCGGTATCGGGTGAGGGGAGCTGGCTGAGGGCCTGGCGCGCCGGATCATAATTCGGGCCGGGAGGCACCATGGCCAAGAGATTGCGCGGCGAGAGCGGGTCGGGGCGGTCCACCCGTCCCACCAGCACCACCACCGAGGCGCCGTGGCGCTTCAAACTGTCGACTACACCTGCCAGCGCCGCATGCGGCCAAGGCCAAGCGCCGAATTGCCCCGCTGCCGCCGGATCGACATCCAGCACCCGCACGGGATGACCTTTGACGGCGGTGTCTTCATAGAGGCGGGGGCTTAACCGCATGAAACTGTCGAACAGGCTTCCACGCAGGCGCGAGGCCATGTCACCCACATCCGCACCCAGAATGATCAGGGTAAGGAGCAAGGTGACCAGCGGCGAGACCCAAACAGCCAGTCTTCTGTCACGAAAAAGCATTACATCCCCCGGCGCCCGCGCACCGATCCAATTGATTTATCGCGCCTATTTTTTCAAAGCGGAAGAGGGATTCCGTGTCTTAGCTTAACGTTTGCGCCGCTAGCGCCGCGATAGGGCAGCCGCCACATGGGTCAACGCGAAAAGCGCGCCTGCGGCAAGCACAATGGAGGGACCGGCGGGCGCATCGGCGGCATAGGCGGCGGCAAGTCCAAGCGGGGCCGAGACCGCGCCAATCGCCGTCGCCCACAGCGCCATGGCTTCCGGCGTGCGCGCCAAAGGCCTTGCCGCGGCCGGCGGAATGAGCAGCAGCGCCACGATCAAAAGCGCGCCGACAACTTTCAATCCGAAGGCGACCAGAAGTGCAGTGAGAATAAGAAACGCCGTCTGGGTGAGGGGGCTCGATTTGCCTTCCGCCGCCGCGATGGCACCGCCCACCGCGCTGCGCAGCAGGGGCTTCCAGAGAACCGCCATGGCGAGCAGGACAGCGATCCCCGCCGCCGCGATGCCAAAGATGTCTTTTTCGGTGAGGGCCAAGACATCGCCAAAGAGATAGCCCAAGAGATCCGCGCGCACGGTTTCCATCAGCGAGAGCACAATGAAGCCCAGCGCCAGACCCATATGGCCGATGATGCCGACAAAGGTCCCGGCCGGAATGGTGCGGTCGCTGGCGCGTGACATGACCAGGGCGGCGATGACCGCCAAAGCCGCTGTGCCCCAAAGCGCGTTGACCCCGATCAACAACCCGACCGCGGCGCCCAGAAGCCCCATATGGGCAACCGATTCCCCGACATAGGCCATACGCCGCCACAGGATGAAGCAGCCCACCGGGCCTGAGGCTGCCGCCAGAAGCCCTGCCCCCAGCGCGGCGCGCCATAAGAATCCATCGAAGAGGAAGCTAGTGGTCATGGCTATGATCGTGGTGATGTGGATAGACGGCGAAGGCCCCGCGGGCGCCGAACAGCTCGATAAAGGCGGGGTCCTGCACCACGCTATGCGCATCGCCTTCGCAGCAGACATGGTGGTTGAGGCAGATCACGCGATCCGATTTGGCCATCACGATATGAAGATCATGGCTGACCAGAAGAATGCCGCATTGAAGCTCGTCGCGCAGTTCCGCGATCAACTGATAAAGCGCGGCTTCGCCAGCCACATCGACGCCGGTCAAAGGCTCATCCAGCACCAGAAGATCTGGCTTGGCGGCGATGGCCCGCGCCAGCATCACCCGGGCAAGCTCACCGCCTGAAAGGGCCGAAACCTGGCGCTGGCCGGTGGCCTCATCGATACCGACGCGGCGCAAGGCTTTCTCGCGCGCCGCTCTATCGGCGAAGAGGTCCAGGAAGCGGTTGACGGTGATGGGCAGCGACAGGTCGGGGGCGAATTGCTGCGGCACATAGCCGATGGAAAGCCCGGGCTTGCGGATTACCTCGCCGCTCGAAACGCGCATCAAACCCAGTAGCGCTTTTAAAAGGCTGGTCTTGCCTGAGCCATTCGGCCCGATCAGGGTGACGATCTCGCCCGCATGGAGGACAAGCGAAACGTCTTCCAGGATAACGAGACGCCCAGCGGTGAGCCGCAGGTTCCTCGCCTCGATCAGCATATCGCCCATCAAATCTTCTCCGGCCGGGGCTTTGCGAAAACCGCCACCGCCAACAGAAGCAATGACAACGCCAGGGCAAGATACGCAAGGCTGTCGCCGATCTGGCCGTAAAGTGTTTTGCCGGGCCCGCGCGGAAGGTCGCCGCGCAAAAGCACCATGCCGCCCTTCGCGGTGCTGTCGACCGCCAGAACGCGGCCATAGGCATCGCTCAAGGTCAAAAGCCCATCATTGGCGGAACGGGCGACGGCAAAACCGTTTTCCACCCCGCGTAGGATGGCCAGCCGCGCATGCCAGATCGCATCGCGGTCGAAATCCCAGGCGGGCACGGCATAAAGATTGGGTCCCAGAAGCGCGTCGCCGCGCAGCATCTCGGGGAAATCCATATCCTTGCAGATGGCGATGCCGGTGCGCTCGCCGGTCATATAGCTCTGCGCGCCGGGCACGAAGGTGCTTTCCAGCCCCGGCACGAGGTGCCGTTTGACATAGCTTTCCGGCGCCATGCCATTGGAGAAATAGACGAGGGCGCTGTTCTTGCGGGCCTCGCCGCGTTCATCGGCGCCCGCCACCACCATGGCATGGCTCATATGGGCCAGGGTCTCGAACTCGGCATTGACCGCGCCTTTCCAGGCCGGGCGCAAGACAAAGATCTTTTCCGGGAAGATGATCAGATTGGCGTTTTGGGACGCCAGCGCTTTTCCGGCTTGAGCATAGGCTTTGACGACTGTAAGCGCACTTTTCTCGTCATCCTTCAGGCCGGTGCGGACCAGGCTGTCATCAGCAGCAAGGCCCACGCGCACACTCTCGGTCTTGGGCGCGTTCGCCATGCGGATATGGCCATAGCCAAGATTGAGCGCCAGCACCGCCAGCGCGAGGAGGGCGAAGCTTTGCGCGCGGCGGGCAATTCCCATGGCCAGCGCAGCGGAGAAAAGGCCCATCACCGCGGTGATCGCCCAGAGGCCGAACACGGAGGCGCCCTGGATCATCCAAGGCATCTCGATCTGGCTATAGGCGGGGGAGGAGGCCGCGCCGTTCGGACCCTGGCTCAAGAGATAATCGGCAGCCGTCCAAATCGCCGCGAAGGCGATGATCCCGGAAATAGGGGCGACACGGCGGGCCACATAGCGCGCGCCTGCAACCGCCGCCGTAAAGCCCAGTGCCGGGGTGAGGATCGCCATGACAAGCACGATGGCGGGCAGGGTGCCGGCATAGGCAGAAAGAATATTCGCCGTGCCGATGGCCGAAGCGATAAAGGCCGCCAGCGCCGCGAGCCAGCCCCGGCTCTCGCCACGAAAGGCAAACCACAGCACGGGAACAGGGGCGAGAAGGGCCAATACCCAGGAAAACCCAGGTGAAGTTGTTACCGCGCCGCCAAGTCCCATCGAGGCGAATATCGCAATGCCGCTGAGGCCAGCCGAAAGGGCCGCGAGAAGCAGGGTCATGGATGTGTCCTAAAGCCGGAAGGTGGGCATGCAACAGGAACGGGCCGCCATTATGGCAGAACCCGGCGATGCCGCCATGACGGAGCCCCGGTTATTTATTGAGCCGGATCATCACCTGGGCGAGAAGCACCTTGGCGCCCTTCGCGGCGAGGTAGCGGTCGGTCACCGCCTGGAGTTTGTCCGCCAAATCCGTGACTTCCGGCTGACGATAAGCACGCGTATTGATCGCGGCGAAAGCCATCAGGCTGCGCACATAGGCATCGCGCAGGCGGGGCATTTCGGTGTTCACCCGCTCGCGCAATTGCGCGTTGGGAATGTCGAGCCCGATGCCGACCATCAAAAGCCCCTGCGGACGTGAGCCATCCATGATCGAGGCATAGAAGGGCTCCAGCATCACATAGCTTTCAGACTGCGTGATCTTGTGTGTCGCGGGCTTTTTCTTCTCGTCTTTTTTCTCGCCCGACTTCTCTTCCTTCGCGTCATCCTTCTTGGACTCGCTGGCGTGAGATTTCTCGCCGCCTTCCGATGCCCAAGCTTTTTGGGCCGGCAACGCCAGGGAAAGGAGCATCAAAAGGAAGAGAGCTTTGCGCATGACACAGTGTTCCTCCTTTAGGCTTTAGCGCGACTTGGTAAACTCAAGATGAAGATGAGGTGGGACCTGCGATGATCTTAGGATTTAAGGCCAAATTCCTCCGCGTAAGCCTTGCCGCCACCGCGATTGTTGGGGTTCCGGCGTTTTCAGCCGATGCGCCGGGGCAGCGCTTTTCGATTTCCCCCGCGAGCCTTCCCGCCCCTTACGCCACCCCCGGTGTGGCCAATAATTCCCAAGTGATCCCCCGCCCGGCCGGGGCCCTGCCGCAAGTTCCCAAGGGGTTTTCGGTGGAGCCCTATGTTACCGGCCTCTCCAATCCGCGCTTCATGGCGCTGGGGCCTGCTGGGGAAATCTTTCTCACCGAATCCGGCGCCAACAAGGTGACGGTGATCACAAATGGTAAGCCCGCCACTTTTCTCGAGGGCTTCAACCGCCCCAGCGGCATCGCGGTGCATCAGGGCGCGCTCTATATCGGCGATCTTGATGCGGTCTGGCGTATCGATCTGAAAACCAAAGCCAAGACGCGGATCACCAAGGATAGTTTCGGCGGCAATAGCGGCCACACCACGCGCGATATCACGTTCGGGCCGGATGGAACGCTCTATCTCGCCATCGGCAGCGCCTCCAATGTGGCTGAGGAGAATGCGCCGCGTGCCTCCGTGCAGGTGGTCGGTAAGGACGGGCATTTAAAACCCTTCGCCACCGGCACCCGCAATCCCGTCGGCATCGCGATCTATCCGGGCTCGAACACGCTCTATGCCACGGTGAATGAACGCGATGGCTTGGGCGATGGCCTGCCGCCCGATTATCTTTCAAGCTTGAAACAAGGCGATTTTCTCGGTTGGCCTTATGCCTATATCGGCAAGCATCCCGATCCAGATTACGGCAGCAAACGTCCCGAGCTTGTCGCCAAAACCAAAACGCCGGAGGTTTTGTTCCAGCCCCATTCCGCGCCCTTGGCGCTGGCGTTTTATGAAGGCAGCCAATTTCCGGCGGAGTACAAAGGCAATGCCTTTGTCGCCCTGCATGGCTCCTGGAACGCAGGCAAGCCCACCGGCTACAAGGTGGTGCGGGTGAAGTTTGCCAATGGCAAACCCGAAAACGCTTATGAGAATTTCGTCACCGGTTTCTGGGCCAAGGGTGGTGAGCCTGCGGAAGTCTGGGGCCGACCGGCGGGGCTTGTGGTCGACAAAGATGGCAGCCTTCTCATCGCCGATGACGCAGGCAAGACCATCTGGCGCGTGCGGTACAGCGGCAGATGAAAAAAGCCCTTCTTCTGGGGGCGGTGATGTTTGCGGGCCAGGGTTTGGCGGAAGATCTGCCGGGCCAGCGATTTGTTGTGGATGCACATAAACTGCCCAGGCCTTTTGCAACGCCCGCCAAAGACAATGGCGGCAATATGGTGCCGCGCCCCAATGGGGTGATGCCGAAAGTGCCCAAAGGCTTTGTCATCGAGCCTTATATTAGCGGCCTTGATAATCCGCGCTTCATGGCGCTGGGGCCGGACGGCGTGTTCCTCGCGCAATCCCGCGCCGACAAGATCACGCTCCTAAAAGGCGGCAAGGCCTATCCCTTCGCGGCGGGATTTCATTATCCCCATGGCCTCGCGGTGCGGAACGGCGCGCTTTATGTCGGCGATCTCGATGCGGTGTGGCGGATCGATCTGAAAACCAAAGCCCGCACGCGCGTTACCAAGGATAGTTTCGGCACCCGCAGCTATCACATTACCCGCGACATCGCGTTTGACTCTCAAGGTGCGCTCTACATCGCCATCGGCAGCGCCAATAACGTCGCCGAGGAAAAGCCGCCGCAAGCAACCGTGCAGAAGGTCTCGCCCGATGGGCATATGAAAACATTTGCCGCGGGGCTTCGAAATCCCGTCGGCATCGCGTTTTATCCCGGCACGGATGATCTTTATGTCACCGCCAATGAGCGCGATGGTTATGGCGATGGCTTGCCGCCGGATTTTTTCACCAGCCTCAAGGCGGGTGATTTCCTCGGCTGGCCTTATGCCTATGCCGGGCCTCACCCCGATCCTGATTTCGGCGCCAAGCGGCCCGATCTTGTCGCCAAAACCAAAACCCCGGATGTGCTCTTTCCCGCCCATTCCACCGCTCTGGGGCTCGTCTTCTATGACGGCCAGGCCTTTCCCAAGGACTATCGCGGCGATGCCTTCATCGCGCTGCACGGCTCCTGGAATTCCGGCAAGCCGACCGGCTTCAAGGTGGTGCGGGTGCGCTTCAAGGATGGCAGGCCCGAGCGGGGGTACGAAAATTTCGCCACTGGTTTCTGGCTGAAGGGCGAGTCGCCGCCAGTGGTCTATGGCCGCCCCGCCGGGCTCTTGGTGGACCGTGACGGCTCGCTCCTGATCGCCGATGACCAGGGCCGCACCGTCTGGCGGGTGCGCTATGCCGGCGGGCGCTGACCCGGCGCTTTGCGGATTTCCGCGAAAATCCGGGGGTGTGGCAGAAAAAATAGCTCCAGCGGCAATGCGTTGTGCGATCCTGGCTTGACAGAGGAAAGCCAGCTTCCCTACATACGCGCCCCTGCCCCAAATACCCAATCGGGCAGGAACCCTTGGCAAGGGGCTGTAGCTCAGTTGGGAGAGCGCCTCGTTCGCAATGAGGAGGCCAGCGGTTCGATTCCGCTCAGCTCCACCAGCCTTCGCCCGCTTTGCGGGCTACGGCTTGGCAAGCCCCCCCTGTCCATTTCGTGCCCCCTACCATTTCGTGAACCGCTCTTTCGCCCTTGGCCCGTGTCCTGTCTTGCGGGCGGGCGGCGAACAGGTTAGGTCGTCAGCACCTCGTGGAGCGCGCATATGTACGGCCCCCTGAACAATCCTTTTGTCTGGCTGATCGTCACCCTTTTGGACCTCTATTCCTGGGTCGTCCTGGCGGCGGTGATCATGAGCTGGCTGCTCGCCTTTAACGTGGTGAATTACCACAACAATATCGTGCGCAGCATTATGCGCTTCCTCGATATTCTGACCGAGCCGGTGTTCCGCGCGGTGCGCAAGGTGATCCCCACCATGGGTGGCCTCGATCTGTCGCCCATCGTGGTCTTCCTTGGCATCGTCTTCCTGCAGAAGCTGGTGATCTGGCTGGCCTTCCACTTCCTGGCCTACTGACGTTTCCCTGATGGATGAAACCGTCACCTTCCATGTCCGGCTCACGCCCAAAGGCGGGCGCGACGCGGTGGAGGGCTGGGAAACCGCTTCCGACGGCAGCCGTCATGTGAAAGCGCGGGTGCGCGCCGTGCCCGAGGATGGCAAAGCCAATGCCGCGTTGGTGCAGCTCCTTGCCAAGACCTTGGGCGTGCCGAAATCGGCGATAGAAATTGTTGCGGGCGCCACCGCGCGCCTCAAACGCATTGAAGCTAGGGGCGAAAACTTGCGCGCCCGGTTGGAGGCCCTATGACCGCCCAAAATTCCAAAGCATCGATCATTGATGGCAAAGCTCATGCTGCCAAACTCAAAGCCTCCATTGCTGCCGAAGCGGCCAGGCTGAAGGCTGAGCATGGCTTGGTCCCGGGCCTTGCTACGATCCTGGTCGGCAATGATCCGGCCTCGGAAGTCTATGTTCGCAACAAGAACAAGACCGCCGAGAGCCTCGGCTTCAAATCCGTCCATCATCATCTTCCCGCTGATGTCAGCGAGGCCGAGCTGCTCGCGCTGGTCAAAGCGCTGAACGCTGATCCTAGCGTGCACGGTATTCTGGTGCAGATGCCCCTTCCTAAGCATATTCGCGAGGAAGCCGTGCTCGACACGCTTGATCCGGCCAAGGATGTGGATGCGCTCACCCCCTATAATGCCGGGCTCCTGCTTTCGGGTCGCGCACATCTGGTCTCCTGCACGCCGATGGGCGTGATGATGCTGCTTAAGGAGACGATTGGCTCGATTGCCGGGATGGAGGCGCTGGTGATTGGCCGCTCTCTCCTCTTCGGCAAGCCCGCTGCGCAGCTTCTTCTCGCCGCCAATGCCACTGTCACCATGGCTCATTCGCGCACCAAGGATCTCGCCGAGGTTTGCCGCCGCGCCGATATCCTGGTCGCCGCCATCGGCAAGCCGGAATTCGTCCGTGGGGATTGGGTCAAACCCGGCGCGACCGTGATCGATGTCGGCATCAACCGGGTCGATGCGGGGGACGGAAAATCCAAGCTCGTCGGCGATGTCGCGTATGGCGAAGCCGCCGAGCGTGCTGCCCATATCACCCCGGTTCCGGGCGGGGTCGGCGCCATGACCATCATCTGCCTGATGCGCAACACCTTGATCGCGGCAGCGGCTTTGGCGGGTCTGCCGCCGCTTTCGCTCTGATTTCAGGGACCTGAGATTTTGACCTTACGGGCGTAGCGCGTGTTACGTGTAAAAGCACAGCAATGACCCGATAAAAATTGTGGCCAAGTGACACCGCAGGACACAATTTGGCCTGTTTGCCGCACTATTTGGGCAGGGCCGTATTCTTTACGTGCTTGTAACGGAAGAAAATTCGGCCATGAAAACAAGGCCTAGTGTTGCGACCAATACGTATTGCGAAGTAGGTCGCACCCCTGGCTGATAAGGGCATGGAAACCATGTCGCAGTCGGCTAGTTCAGACATCCCGGAAGAAGAATCCGGTGGTCACTCTCGCGGATTTTCGGCCCCGCGCCCGCTTCCGATCGCCCCTGCCTCGGCGATACGGGGCCGGGTTCGTTTACGCACCCTGACCAATCTGCGCTGGATGGCGACCTGCGGGCAGACCGTGGCCCTCTTCCTGGTCTATTTCGGCTTCCAATATGATCTGCCGATCTGGGCCTGCCTGACCTGTGTGGTTTTCAGTGCCACCCTCAACATCATTCTGGCGCTGCGCTACCCGCCGCATCATCGCCTGACCAACCGCGAAGCCACCATCTACCTCGCCATAGACGTGTTGCAGCTCGCGGCGCTGCTTTATCTTACAGGTGGCATCTCCAACCCCTTCGCCATGATGTTCGTGGCCCCGGTGGTGATCGCGGCCTCGACCCTTAATCTCGGCAACACCATGATCCTGGGCGCGATCTCGCTCGCGGCTGCCTCGATCATCGCGGTGGTGCATGAGCCCCTTCCCTGGGCGGGTGAGCTGGTGCTGCCGGCACTCTATCAGGCCGGGTTGTGGGCCTCGCTGGTGCTCGGCATCGGCTTCACCTCGGTTTACGCCTGGCGCATCGCCTCCGAAGCGGCGCGCATGTCGGCGGGGCTTGCTGCCACCCAGCTCGCCCTTGCCCGCGAGCAGCGCCTCTCCACCATTGGCGCGCTGGCGACCGCCGCCGCCCATGAACTTGGCTCGCCGCTTGGCACCATCGCAGTGGTCGCCCATGAGCTGGAACGCACCCTTCCCGCCGGTTCCGCCGAAGCCCAGGACGCCCGACTTTTGCGCGCTCAGGCCGAGCGCTGCCGCATGATCATCATGAAGCTCGCCCGCCCGGATGAGCCCATGCTTGGCGGCACCGCGCGCCTTCCCATCTGCGCCCTGCTCGACGATATGGCCGATCAATATCGCGACGAGGAACTTGAGATCGTCATCACCGCCGTCCCCGGCGACCGCGATGCGCCCCAGCCGCAAGTCTGGCGCGCGCCGGAATTGCTGCATGGCCTCGGCAACATCATCGAGAACGCCGCCGATTTCGCCCGCACCCGCGTGCGTATCGAAGTCTCTTGGGATGGCCAGCGCCTGAAAGTTTCCGTCGAAGATGATGGTCCCGGCTTCGCGCCCGACATCATCGAACGCATCGGCGAGCCTTACACCACCTCGCGCCCCTCGAAATCCGCACCGGGCGCTGCCGAGATCAACCCGCCCGCGGCCAAGATCGGCAAGCAGGAAGGCATGGGGCTCGGATTTTTCATCGCCAAGACGCTGCTGGAGCAGACTGGCGGCACGGTCAAAGCAATCAACCCGCCCGGCGGCGGAGCGCGCGTCAGCGTCTCTTGGCCGAGAGGCCAGATCGATGGGGACAAAGAGCCGCCCCGGGGCGAGGAGGAATGAAAGTCTTCAACAACCTGCGAAACGAGTAAGGAACAAGAACAATGATGGAAGAAAAAACACTTCTGATCGTGGAAGACGACCGCCCGCTGCGCGAACGTCTTGCCAGGGCTATGGAAACACGCGGATTTATCGTGACGATCGCCGAAGGCGTCGCCGAGGGCAAAGCCCGCGCCAAGGAAGCACCCCCGGCCTATGCCGTGTGTGATCTGAAACTCGAAGACGGCAATGGCCTGGATGTGGTGGAAACGCTGCACACGGTTCGCCCCGATTGCCGCGTGGTGGTCTTGACCGGCTTCGGTAATATCGCGACTGCGGTCGCCGCCGTGAAATATGGCGCCGTCGATTATCTGCCCAAGCCCGCCGATGCGGACGACATTACGGCTGCCCTTCTGGCCGCGCCCGGCTCCAAGCCGAAGCCGCCGGAAAACCCGATGTCGGCAGACCGCGTGCGCTGGGAGCATATCCAGCGCGTGTACGAGCTCTGCGGCCATAACGTGTCCGAGACGGCCCGCCGCCTCAACATGCACCGCCGTACCCTGCAGCGCATCCTCGCCAAGCGCTCCCCGCGCTAGGCCTACCCACCTCGTTTCGCATCGCGTAAGCGGGAAAGTGATTTTGCTTTCCCGCTTGCACGACCCGCTTATTGCGGCAGCATGCTGAGATAGGGCCGGAAATCCGTGAAATTTCCGCGCTCCTTGATTTCGGCCTCACTGCCCAGGCGCTTCACCGTTTCCGGTGTGCCGTCGAACGGCTTCCAGTCCGATTGACGTTCGCCATTGGGATTTCCGGTTTTGGCGAAATTCGTCCAATAGCCGAGCATTTCGGCCTGAAGCGCCAGATCGTCCGCACTCCAATCGCGTTCTCCCGGCCATAAAAGACCATAGGCAAAACGGATTTCCGCACCATGCCCGGCCTTGCAGCCATAGCCGCAAGGAGATTCCTTGGGCGGTTCCACCGGCGAGTGGACATAGTGATAAAGATAAGTCGGGTCTGCCTTGGCATTCGCGCGCATTGTCGCCCAGCCAAAATGCTGCAAGCCGATCATATCGGTGACCAGGCGTTGGGCTGAGGCTTGGGCCTCATCATCACTCTTGCCGGGATATTGCGCGAGGATCGGCGGTGGAATCTGCGGCCCAAACAGCTTGTGCAATCCGGCTTCATAAGTGGCAGTCGTAATCGTCTTGGCGCCGAAGAAATCGCCCGCGAGATCTACACCTTCATCCGCATTCCATCCCAAAAGCACCGGGACCTTGTTCTGATGGCCTTTGGCAAAGCTGTCGCGCGGCGACTCCGTCAAGACAACGCCATCCGTGACGGGGAACGTCACCCAATCCTTTTTGAGAAGCTCCTCCGTGCTGAGCTTGCGCAGATCGGCCAAGCGTGACGTGCCCACGGTTTTGGCGGCGGCATCGGTGTTAAATTTCTCGGCCTCAGCCAGTGGCGGCAATGGACCCGACACACCGCTTTCGGAAATACCCCGCTGGAAAAGGCCGTTGGCCAAGGGGGAAACGGTCAGCGCGGCAACCGAACTGCCGCCAGCCGAACAGCCCGCAATGGTGACGTTGTTGGGATCACCGCCAAAGGCCGCGATGTTGCGCTTGACCCATTGAAGGGCCGCGATCTGATCGCGAAAGCCTTGATTGCCCGAAGCATGATCGGGGGATTCCGCGGAAAGCTCGGGATGCGCGAAGAAGCCGAACACACCCAGGCGGTAATTGATCCGTACCAGGATCATGCCCTTCTCCGTAAGAGCCTTGCCGCCGAGTGGGCCCCACTCGCTTCCGGTTCCGCTTGTAAGCCCGCCGCCGTGAATCCAAACCAGCACCGGATAAGGCTTTTTGCTTTTGGCATTTGGCGTGGTGATGTTCACGAACAGGCAGTCTTCGCTTCTTGAGTCTTTCACCCAGGTCGCAGTTTGAGAGCAGGCCGGGCCAAATTGGCTGGCATCGCGCACGCCCAGCCAAGGCTTCACCGGCTGCGGCGCTTTCCAGCGCAACTCGCCCACAGGCGGTGCGGCATAAGGAATGCCAAGAAAGCGGACGATGCCGTTTTCCTCCACGCCCTTCAGCTTGCCGCTATCGATGGTCACTTCGGGTGCGGATTGCGCCGCCGCACTTACCGCCAGAGCGGCAAACAGCGCCAAGCCGCAAAGCTTGCGAAACATGATGACGTCTCCCCTGCCTATATGTTTTGGGGAGAGCGTGGCGCGTAACGGCCGTCATCGCAAGCAGCGCGTGCGATAAATTACTTGCACGCGCATCGCGTTAAAGGTTGGGCGCCGCTCTGAGCTAGGGCATCATTTGCAGATAAGGCCGGAAGTCGGTGAAGTTCCCGCGCGCTTTTACTTCCGCGTCACTGCCAATCCGCAGCACAGTCTCTGGTGTCCCGTCGAAGGCTTTCCAGGTTGGTGTGGTTTCGCTGTTTGGGTTTCCGGTCTTGGCGAAGTTCGTCCAGTAGCTGAGCATTTGATCGGCCACTTTGCGGTCGTCAGCGGTCCAGGCGCGCGGCTCCAGGAAAAGCTGATCGAAGGCAAAGCGGATCTCCGCCCCATGACCAGCCTTGCAGCCATAGGTGCAGGGCGTTTTGGGCTCCGCGGGTGAATGGACGAAGAAATAGAGATAAGCCGGTTCGCTCTTGGTCTGGGCTTGCCAATTGGCCCAGCGATAATGGGTAAAGCCCATAATGTCGGTGACAAAGCGATAGGTTGAGCTTTGCGCGTCCGCGTCGGTCTTGCCGGGATAGGCCTGAAGAATGATGGCTGGCGCCGAGCCGCCGAAGACGCTGCCGATTACCGCGGCATGGTTGGCGGCGCTGAAGCTATTGGTGTGGAGTGTTTCGGCCGCCAAATCGAAGCCTTCATCGGCATTCCAGCCGAGCAGCATGGGCACATGGTTCCAGCGCCCCGCTATGTAGCTCGCTCTGGGATTTTCCGGCAGCACCGAATTATCGAGATGAACGGTCGGGCCCCAGGGCTGATGGATCAGGGTGTCGGCATCGATTTTGCGCGCCTCCGCGATGTGCTCAAGCTTCTGCTGGCGCAGGAATTCGCTGCCGCGCTTTTCGGCTTCGGCAAGCGCGAACATATCGCCTGCCGCGCCGCTTTCCACAATCGCGCGCTGGAAGAGGCCTTTAGCCTGCGGGGAGAGTGTCAGCAGCGAAACAGAACCGCCGCCTGCTGATTGGCCTGCGATGGTGACCCGCGCGGGATCGCCGCCAAAGGCTGCGATATTCTTCTGAACCCATTTGAGGGCCGCGATCTGATCGCGAAGGCCTTGATTGCCCGAGGCGTGGTCGGCTGCTTCGGCGGAGAGTTCGGGATGGGCAAAGAAGCCGAACACGCCTAAGCGATAATTGAGGGTGACCAGGATCACGTCCTTCTTCACGACGGAGTTTCCACCCTCCTTGCCCCACTGGCTGCCCGATCCGCCGAAAAAGCCACCTCCATGAATCCACACCATGACCGGATATTTGCCGGGCTTCTTCGGCGCCCAGACATTCAGCGTCAGGCAGTCTTCGCTTTGCGGCTCCTTGATCCAATTCACGATCTGGCGGCAGACCGGGCCAAATTCCGTGGCCTGACGAATGCCTTGCCAGGGTTTTACGGGCTGTGGTGCCTGCCAGCGCAAATCGCCCACTGGGGCTGCGGCGTAAGGAATGCCGAAAAAGCGCTGCACGCCGTCCGTCTCGCTGCCCGCAAGCGTGCCGCTATCGATGGTGATGCTGTGGGCATTGGCCGCAAGGCTGAAGGCAGCCGTCATCACCGCCATGGAGACGGCGCGGGGCAATAGGCGCATAGGCATTCCCTCAATCGTGTTCTGAGCCCGAAGGGCTATTTGTGCTTGTATAGATAAGCAGCCTTCCGCAACGGCGGGCTAAGCTCACGGCATCGTGAAGCTAAAGGGTTTGGGTGGCCGCCAGAATCTGGCTCAAGCGCTCCGCCGCCACCCGGGCGAAACTGAGCGTCACCGCCTTGCGGCGCGAGGGATGCAGCACCGTTTTCGGCGAGGGCCGCACAATGGCCCCGCCATAGCGGTCGGCGACGATCAGCCCGGTTTCCGGCGGGACATATTCATCGGGAAAATCAGGCGGGATGGCGAAATAGAAGAGCTCGCAGAACTCAAGATATTCGGGCCATTTGGTATCGCCTTTAAGGTCGGCGAGCGCGACCTTGATCTCGACGCCCACCATGGTGCCATCCGGCCCCAGCGCCGCCACATCCAGCCGCCGCCCATTGGCGAGTGTGAATTCCAGGATCGGCGAATAGCCTTCCTGAATCAAAAGGCGGCTAACCCCGCGCGCCACGCCAAGCGCATTTTCGCAAGAGCATCCGTTCTGCATGGGGTGATTAGAACGGAGAGGGAACGTGTGGTCAACAGAGAGGACAAGCTGACATTTCACCCTCCCCGTGAGGGAGGGTCGAAATTTGCGGCGCGCAGCGTTGCGAATTTCGGGGAGGGGTATGTCGCGCTCTGCACAATTGAAGCGAGTTTTTTATGCGCGTCGACGTTGCAACCCTAAAGCCTCCACGGCAGACCCCTCCCCGAAAAACACTGACGCGTTTTTCGACCCTCCCTCAGGGGGAGGGTTGAAGGAGCCAAATCGCCTCAATCCTCCTCGCCGAGCACGCCCTTGGTCGAGGCGACGCCGCCTTCCAGGCGCTCATCGGGGGTGATGGCCTGGCGCAGGGCCCGCGCGGTGCCCTTGAAGCAGGTCTCGACGATGTGATGGTTGTTCTCGCCGTAAAGATTTTCGATGTGCAGGCATATCCCGCAATTCTGCGCGAAAGCCTGGAACCACTCCTTGAAGAGTTCGGTATCCATCTCGCCAATCTTGGGGCGCGAGAAATCGACTTTCCAGACGAGATAGGGCCGGCCCGAAACGTCGATGGCGACGCGGCTGAAGGCTTCGTCCATGGGAATGGCGGCGGCGCCAAAGCGGGTGATACCGGCAAAATCGCCCAGCGCCTTTTTCACCGCCTGGCCGATGACAATGCCTGTGTCCTCGGTGGTGTGGTGGAAATCGATATGCAGATCGCCCTGCGCCCGCACTTTCAGATCGATCATGGAATGGCGCGCGAAGGCTTCCAGCATATGGTCCAGAAACCCGATGCCGGTGTCGATATCGGCCTCACCGGTACCGTCCAGGTCCAAAGAGACGGCGATCTCGGTTTCGCGGGTCTTCCGCTCCACAGTGGCTGTGCGCATGGGCGTCTCGCAAATCATTGACGGGTCTTCATAGCAAAGCCCGCCTTAAACAAGAACCAAAGCCTTCAGTTCTTTGAAGAACGTCGGGAGCGTTAGGCCGGATGGACGAAAACCTCGGTGACCGGGGTCGTGCCTGCCGTGCCCATTACCTTCAGCATGCCGGTGGCGGCATTGGCGATCATGACGAGGCGGCTATTCACATTGGCGATGGGGGCCTCGAACCAGGAAAGATTGTTCTCGCCGCCTTCCAGCAGCATCGCTTTTGAAAGCCGCCCCGCGCTGTCGATAGGCCGGGCCTTCCAGCCAAGCTCGCTTTCTTTCAGCCTTGTTTCGAAGGAATTGGCGGCGCAGACCCGCCCCTCATCCATTTCGCGCACGGCATAGGCGTCCTCGGTCCGCTCGATCACACAGCCTTCGCCGGGTCGGGTGCCGCTCAGGGTGAAAATGGCAGGCACGGCCAAGGGGCTCATCATCAGCAGGGATTTGGCGGAAAGAAAGTCTTTGGCGCTCTCAAACACCCGGCGAAGCAAATGCACCGGCGGCAGCGCGCGGGTGGAGGCGGTTTTGACCCGCCCGGAAATCCAGGCCCCGGCAAAGCCGCCCGCATGTTTGCGCCGTGGCGCCTGGTTCAAGGCGGCGGCGAAACGCTCCGGCGCCATAGCCTGCAAAACGCCAGAAAATCCCGGCCAGGTCACCGAAAAATAGTCCCCCGCCTGATGGCGGAACTGGGCGACCACGGGAAATTCCCCCAGCCGCGGGAAGGGCCAATCGAGAACACGGCGTAAGAGCGGCCCCGAACTCGTTGCCCAGGCGCCCGAGGTGCAGCCCCACTCGACGCAAGTGTTGAGGACATAGGCCCCGGGGCGGCGCAGCGCCGAAGCGATCAGGCCGATTTCCTCCAGATAGGGGTTGTTTGCCTTGGCGAGCCAGCGGCGCGAGGCGGCATCGGTCAGGCTGGCGATCAGGTGGCCCGGCCCCTTGCCGACCAGCGACAGCGCGCCATCGGCGAGCAGATGGGCCTCTTTGCGGAAAAGATAGAGCAGCTCCAGCGGCGAGTAGCCGCGAAGGTCCACATAAGGGATTTTCGGCAAAGTTTTGCGCAAGGCCTGCATATTCGCGAATCCCACCCTATATTCGCACCACTATGACCGATCAAAAATGGCGTTCTACCACCATCCTCTCCGTCCGTAAGGGCGGAACCGTAATCGTCGCCGGTGACGGCCAAGTAAGCTTGGGCCCAACCGTGATGAAATCCAATGCCCGCAAGGTGCGAAGACTTGGCAAAGGCGATGTTCTGGCCGGTTTTGCCGGGGCGACGGCCGATGCTTTCGCCCTCTTCGAGCGGCTGGAAGCCAAGCTGGAGCAGCATCCGGGCAATCTGGCGCGCGCATGCGTCGAACTCGCCAAGGATTGGCGTACCGACCGGTATTTGCGCCGCCTTGAGGCGATGATGGCTGTGGCTGATGCCAAAACCTCGCTGATCCTTTCTGGCACCGGCGATGTGGTCGAACCCGAAGACGGCATCATCGGCATCGGCTCAGGCGGGGTCTATGCCCTCTCGGCAGCGCGCGCCCTCATCGATCTCGATTTTTCCGCCGAGGAAATCGCCCGCAAGGCGATGAAAATCGCAGGCGATATCTGCATCTACACCAATGAGAATGTGGTGCTCGAAAGCCTGAAAACCGGCTGAACCCGGTCAGGAAGCCGCTTGGTTGAGGCTTTTCCGGCGTGGATGTAGGATGGCGCCGGATAAAGGTGACCCATGAACGTCCGGATCAGCGACCCCAAGATCGACCAACTCGCTGCTGAACTTGCCAAGCGGACAGGCGAAGACCCAACCGCGCTGGTGATCCGTACCCTGGAGGAACGGCTGCAGGCCGAGCCTGTGCCGCTGCGGGACGAAGCAGCGGTGCGCGCGGATCGTGAAAAACGCAAAGCGGAAATCCTTCAAATCCTCGCGCGAATCGACAGCATGCCGGTGGTGGATAACCGCCCGCCGGACGAATTGCTGTACGATGCGCAGGGGCTGCCCGGCTGATGGTGGTTGATAGTTCCGCGATCTTTGCGATTTTGCTGAACGAGCCGGAGAGGTCCCTGTTTCTCGATGCAATCCTGTCCGCAAAATCGGCATCCCTTTCGGCGGTAACACTCCTCGAATGCCGGATTGTCGCCTTGCGCAGAACAGGTAGGGATTGGGATACCGAGTTATCGGGACTTCTTCAGCGGCTGCCGCTGACAATCATTCCTTTCGACGACAAGCAGTCGGTTCTTGCGGCGGAAGCCTTCCGGGCCTTTGGCAAATCACGTCATAAGGCAGCACTCAATTTTGGTGATTGCATCTCCTACGCCCTCGCCAAATCGCGCGGCGAACCTCTCCTCTATAAAGGCACAGACTTCGCCGAAACCGACATAGCGTCAGCCTTGGCGTGAAACTGGACAGCGCGCCCCTTCGCTCCCATATACCTTCCTATGACTGCTGCATTTACCCCCCGCGAAATCGTCTCGGAACTTGATCGGTTCATTATCGGCCAGCATGAGGCCAAGCGCGCTGTAGCCATTGCGCTGCGCAACCGCTGGCGGCGTCAGCAGCTTTCGCCCGAATTGCGCGATGAGGTGCTGCCCAAGAACATCCTGATGATCGGACCGACCGGTGTCGGCAAAACCGAAATCTCGCGCCGTCTGGCCAAACTCGCCCAAGCGCCATTCCTGAAAGTGGAAGCGACCAAATTCACCGAAGTCGGCTATGTCGGGCGCGATGTGGAACAGATCGTGCGCGATCTTCTTGAAGCCGCCATCGCTCAGGTGCGCGAGAAAAAGCGCCGCGAGGTGGAAGCCAAGGCGGAAGATCTCGCCGAAGACCGCATTGTGGAGGCTTTTGCCAAATCCACCGCGTCTTTGCGCGATACCTATAGAAAACAGCTGCGCGCGGGCGAGCTCGAAGATCGCGATATCGAGATCGAGATGAAGGACGCCGGCGGGATGCCGCAATTCGAAATTCCCGGCATGCCCAACGCCAACATCTCCATGGTCAATATCGGCGATATTTTCGGTAAGGCCTTTGGCGGCCAGAAGAAGCCCCGCCGCATCAAGGTGAAAGATGCGCGCCCGCTCATTCTCGCCGAGGAGGCCGATAAGCTCCTCGATAACGATGCCATCACCCGCGAGGCGATCGACGTCACCGAGAATAACGGCATCGTGTTTCTGGATGAGATCGACAAGATCACCGCGCGTTCCGATATGCGCGGCGGCGGTGATGTTTCCCGCGAAGGCGTGCAGCGCGATTTGTTGCCCCTGATCGAAGGCACTACGGTCGCCACCAAGCATGGCCAGGTGAAGACCGATCACATTCTCTTCATCGCCTCGGGCGCATTCCACATCGCCAAGCCCTCTGACCTTCTGCCGGAGCTGCAGGGGCGCTTGCCCATCCGCGTCGAATTGAAGGCGCTGACCCGCGACGACTTCAAACGCATCCTCACCGAGCCCGAAGCCAGCCTGATCAAGCAATATGTGGCGCTGATGGCCACCGAAGGCGTGAAGCTCGAGGTCACTGAGGATGGCATCGCGGCCATCGCCGATGTCGCCGCCTTGGTGAACGACACCGTGGAGAATATCGGGGCGCGGCGCCTGCAAACCATCATGGAGCGGGTGCTGGACGACATCTCCTTTGTGGCGAGCGAAAAACAGGGCGAAACGGTCACCGTGGATGCGGCTTACGTCCGCGCCCGGGTGGACGATTTGGCCAAGGACCAGGATTTGTCCAGGTTCATTTTGTAAAATCTGCGCTTCGGCGCCGCATCTCCTGTGAAAACATATGCAGAAATCTGCATATGCTTATTGACCCCCGGGGAAATTGCTGCGAGGAGTCCGCCCAAACGGAGCGCCACCCGGGGTGTGCGCGAGCAAGAGGGCATATCATGGCGCGGCTGAATTACCTGTTCACCAGCGAAAGCGTGTCGGAAGGTCATCCGGATAAGGTCTGCGACCGGATCTCTGACGAGGTTGTGGATCTGTTCTTCCGGGAAGGCCCCAAAGCCGGGTTCTCTCCTTGGGATATCCGCGTGGCTTGCGAAACGCTCGCGACCACCAATCGCGTTGTGATCGCCGGTGAGACCCGCGGTCCCGCCTCCATCACCCCCGCCATGGTCGAAGCTGTCGCCCGCGCCGCCATCAAGGATATCGGCTACGAGCAGGACGGCTTCCATCACGCCAATGCCAAGGTGGAAGTGCTGCTGCACTCCCAGTCCCCCCACATTGCCCAGGGCGTCGACGCCGCTGGCAATAAGGACGAAGGCGCTGGCGACCAGGGCATCATGTTCGGTTATGCCTGCAACGAGACGCCCAGCCTGATGCCGGCGCCGATTTTCTACAGCCACAAGATCCTGGAACTGATGGCTGCCGCCCGCCACTCCGGCAAGGCCCCGCAGCTCGGCCCCGACGCCAAGAGCCAGGTGACCGTCCGTTATGAGAACGGAAAGCCGGTGGAAGTGACCCAGATCGTGGTCTCCACCCAGCACCTCGACGAAAAGCTCACCTCGGCCGACGTTCGCGCCATTGTGGAGCCCTATGTGCTCGAAGCTCTGCCGTCCGGCTGGGTCAATGCCAAGACCGTCTGGCACGTCAACCCGACCGGCGCCTTCGTGGTCGGCGGCCCGGATGGCGACTGCGGCCTGACCGGCCGTAAGATCATCGTGGACACCTACGGCGGTGCAGCCCCCCATGGCGGCGGCGCCTTCTCCGGCAAGGATTCCACCAAGGTGGACCGTTCGGCTGCTTATGCCGCGCGCTACCTCGCCAAGAACGTGGTCGCTGCCGGCCTCGCCGACAAGGCCACCATCCAGCTCGCTTACGCGATCGGCGTCTCCGATCCGCTCTCGGTCTATGTCGATACGCATGGCACCGGTAAGGTCGATGAAGCCAAGCTGGAAGCGATCCTGCCTGAGCTCGTCTCGCTGAAGCCGCGCGGCATCCGCGAGAAGCTCGACCTCAATAAGCCGATCTTCGCCCGCACCGCCGCTTATGGCCATTTCGGCCGTACGCCGGATGCCGAAGGCGGCTTCTCCTGGGAAAAGACCGATCTGGTCGAAGCCCTCAAGGGCGCGTTTTAATTTTGCCGGACCTGCGCTAATGCAGGTCCGAGCAGCCGACTGGCTGCCGCGCCCCGTGGCGCGAGCCCAGCGGCGCGTGAGCGTAATAATGGGCGGGCCGGGTTACCGGCTCGCCTTTGTTTTTGAGTGACGCGATGGCGAACGAAGAAGGCACCCCCTTCCAAAAGAAGCTTTATGGCCGCCGCAAGGGCCCTAAGCTCTCGGCCCATAAGGATAATCTGCGCCAGACGCTGCTCCCGCAGCATCGCCTGAACATTGTTCAGGGAGCCGATCCCAAAAGCTATTTCGCGGTTCCGGTCGAGGAAGTCTGGCTGGAAGTCGGCTTTGGCGCGGGTGAGCACATGCTGGCCAATGCCCGCAATCACCCCAAAGCGGGCATGATCGGGGCCGAGCCCTATGAATCGGGCGTCGCCAAGCTCCTCAGCCATATGGAAGACGACCCGCCGCCGAATTTGCGCATCCATGAAGGCGATGCCCGCGATATTCTCTTGGCGCTGCCGGATCATTCCCTCGCCAAGGTTTTCGTGCTCTTTCCCGATCCCTGGCCCAAGACCCGCCACCACAAGCGCCGCTTCATCCAAACCGAAATGCTGACGGAGTTCGCGCGGGTTTTAAAACCGGGCGGCGAATTTCGTTTTGCCAGTGATGACGCGGGCTATTTGGGTTGGACCTTGGAACGCGGGCTCGCCCATGCGGATTTCATCTGGACCGCCAAGGCTCCGGGCGATTTCGAACAGCGCCCCGCCCATTGGCCGCCGACCCGATATGAAGCCAAAGCGCTGCACGGCCCGCCGGTCTATCTCTCGTTTCTGACCAGGACTAAGGTAACGCCATGACCCAATCCGACGACGACAAAGAGCACCGTTTCGTCTGGCCGCATCCGGGCGACTTTGGTGCGATCCTGTTCGCGGCCGTGTTTCTTGCCGGGATGATCGGGGCGGTGCTGTTTCTCTTCTCCAGCCCCACCCCCGTCGAAGACCTGTTCGGGCATAAGCCCGCCGCCCAGCAGGAAAAGTCGAACGAAGTGATCCTCGACCTGCAAAACCAGAAGAAATAAAGCGGGGTGCGAGTGCCCTTCCTTTATCGTCATGGCCGGGGCGGCGCCCGGCCATGACGGGATAGGTCTACTCCACCAGGGCCGCATTGCCCCAGGCGGTCACCACAGAGGCGGTGCTGGTGGCGACGAGTTCGATGATCTTCACGCCTTTGACCTTCACATTCAGGCTTTCCGGCTTCTCGCCGAAGGCTTTGGGCGCTGTCTTGTAGAGCAGCTTGCCATCGCCATAGACCGAGAAGATCACTGGCGCGCTTTTATCCGGCGTGGAATCGTCGACACCCACTTCAGCGGTAAAGAGCTTGGCGCCGGCATTTTTCACTTCCAGCCGCGAGTTGGAGAGAATGCCGATGCCCGTATCATAGGGCTTGCCGCCCAAGGCGATGGTCTGACCATAGGGGGTCTGATCAACCTGCGCGCCGCCCCAGCCGCCATATTGGGGATGCGCCCCCGTGCCATGGGTACCGATCCAGGCCTGGTGGCGATGCACCAAGGGATCATGCATCGGCACGGTCACGCCGTCCTCAGCCGGATTCACCCGGCCGGGGATTTCCGAAAGATAGAAGCCGCCTTCCAGCCGCCGCTTGCCATCCACCAGGAAGATCTTGGTTTCGCGCGAAGCGAGGGCGAGTTTGGTTTCTTTGCGGAAATGGCTCTGCTGTTTGGTCCAAAGATCGGTGAGGGTGATGTCGCTATCTGCGGCCAGCTTCAAATGCTCCGCGGTAAGATCCACATCCATCGCGCCTTGGCCGCGATTGAACACAGCGACGGCTTTTTTGCCGTTGGCGAGGGTTTTCACGAAGATCTGCACGTCCTCGGCATCGAAGGCGATGGTGGCCTGGTTGCCGGCCTTATCCTGGTTGAGTGCGATGACATCGCTGTTGCCCACGATATCGAGCAAAGGCCCCTGCATGGCGCGGATGTCATTGCCGAGGATCAGCGGCGCGTTGATGATCGCCCACATTGCGAAATGCGATTTGGCTTCGGTCAGGTGCTGCGCATCGAAATCGCCATAGCCGACATAGAGCATATCGGGGTCGTTCCAGCCGCCGGGATGGCCATAGAGCGGGCGGCGCGCGGAGCTGTCGAAATTATGCAGCATGCGCGACCAGTTTGGGCCGAGATCGTCGCTGGTGCGCGAGATATTGCCGACATTCTTGCCCCAACTGCGCACATCGGAAGAGCCCCAGGAGCAAACCGAGAAAATGAAATCGTCATTGGGGCGGGCGGTTTCGATGGCTTCGGCCACTTGGTGATAGAGGTCGCGCACGCCCGCGATATTGGTGTTGTTGAGGTTCCAGCCATAGATCAGGGGATCGAGCACGCGATAGCGCCCTTCCTTGGTGCGCTCGCTGCCGGGGGCGTAATCGCGAATGCCGCAAGCATCCACTTTGAGGAAGTCAAAGCCCCAGGTTTTGAAATAGAGTGTCACGTCCTGCTTGATGTGGCCGTAAAGGGCGATTTCGCGTTCTTCGACGCTGCCTTTAGGCAGATAGCCATCGGGGGAGGGGTAGGCTTGTGAGCAGGAATTGCGCCCGAGATCGGAATAGATGCCTGCCTTCAGCCCCATTTTGTGCAGCTTGTCGGTAAACGGCTTGAAGCTGGTTTCTTCAGCCCCGCCAACCGCCGCTGAAGGAAACTGATCGGCGCGGATTTGCATCCGCCCGTCGGGCTGGCGCCGATGCGCCCACCAGCCATCGTCCAGGTTGATATAGCGATAGCCTTTGGCGGCGAGGCCCGTCTTCACCACGGCATCGGCGACGCCCAGGATGCGATCTTCCGAGATATTGGTGGCGAAGGTGTTCCAGCTCGACCAGCCCATCGGCGGTGTCGCCGCCGCGCCGTGTTGATAGGCGGTCCATTGCCCGCTGGGGGTGAGCTGAGAAGGACCAGCTAAAGCCGTGCCACAGCAAAGCATCAGGCCCAACAGAGCCACTGCTGATTTCGCCATCTATTTTCCGTCCCTGTGTTATCTATTTTGTATGATAAATGTACGTGCCACCCGCCGCCTGTCAATTCACGGCTGTGTCAATTGGCGGGAAAATACTAAGCCCCTCGGGGTCGCCTTGTCTTTTGACGCGATTGGGACTACATAGCCGCCATCCCAAACAACAAAATCTGTTGTGTGGCGGTCCGAAAGGTCCGCCGCGGGGAAAGGGTTTGGCTTTTTACCGAGGATGACCACCATTCTTTCGACTGTGCCCCATTTGGATCCGATCCTGACGCCCATCATCGAGGCGGCCGGGTTCTCCTTGGTGCGCCTCAGGCTGATGGGCACCAAGCACAAGACCCTGCAGATCATGGCGGAAAAGCCCGATGGCACGATGGATGTGGAAGATTGCGCCCGGCTCAGCCATGCGCTCTCCGACTTCCTCGACACCGAGCCCGATATCATCGAAGGCGAGTATTCCCTGGAAGTGTCCTCGCCGGGCATCGACCGTCCGCTGACGCGCCTGAAAGATTTCGCGCGCTGGTCCGGCCATCAGGCCAAACTCGAATTGTCCGCACCGCTTGATGGGCGCAAGCGTTTCAAAGGCACGCTTCTGGGCCTTGATGGCTCCGATGTGGTGTTCGATACCGGCAAAGAGCGGCTCAATCTGCCCTTCGCCTCCATCAGCGATGCCAAGCTGATCCTGACCGACAAGCTGATCGAAGAAGATTTCAAGGCGCGTGAGGGCGCCGAACCAAATCAAGACGCACAAGCTGCGCACCGGGAGCATTGATCATGGCGATTGCCGCTAACCGTACCGAACTTCTGCAGATTGCGGATGCCGTCGCGCGCGATAAGTCGATCGACAAGCAAGTTGTGCTCGCCGCCATGGAAGAGGCGATGCAGCGCGCTGCCAAGGCCCGTTATGGCGCCGAAAACGAAATCAAGGTCGAGATCGACCCCAAGACCGGCGAAACCCATGTTTCGCGTTATCTGCACGTTGTGGAGCAGGTTGAGAACGACAAGACCGAAATCAGCCTCGCCGAAGCCCAGGGCCGCAATCCGAGCGCCATGATCGGCGACATCATCGCCGAAACCCTGCCGCCGGTGGAATTCACCCGTATCGCCGCGCAGGGCGCCAAGCAGGTCATCGTGCAGAATGTGCGCGAGGCCGAGCGCGCCCGCCAGCATGAAGAATATAAGGACCGCATCGGCGAAATCATTCACGGCATCGTCAAGCGTTCGGAATTCGGCTCGGTGGTGGTCGATCTCGGTCGCGCCGAAGGCGTGGTGCGCCGCGATGAGATGATCCCGCGCGAAAACTTCCGCACCGGTGATCGCATCCGCGCCTATATCTATGACGTGCGTAAGGAAGCCCGCGGGCCGCAGATTTTCCTCTCGCGGTCGCATCCCCAGTTCATGGTCCGCCTCTTCGCGCAGGAAGTGCCGGAAATCTATGATGGCATCATCGAAATCCGCGCCGTGGCCCGCGATCCGGGTTCCCGCGCCAAGATCGCGGTGATCTCCAAGGATTCCTCCATCGATCCGGTCGGCGCTTGCGTCGGTATGCGCGGCGTGCGCGTGCAGGCGGTGGTGCAGGAACTGCAGGGCGAGCGTATCGACATCATTCCGTGGAGCAACGAACCGGCGACCTTCATCGTCAATGCGCTGGCCCCGGCGGAAGTCTCCAAGGTGGTGCTGGATGAAGATGCCCATCGCGTCGAAGTCGTGGTGCCGGACGAGCAGCTCTCGCTCGCTATCGGCCGCCGCGGCCAGAATGTGCGCTTGGCCTCCCAGCTCACCGGCTGGCAGATCGATATCCTGACCGAAGCCGAGGAATCGGAACGCCGTCAGAAGGAATTCGCCACCCGCACCAACCTCTTCATGGAAGCGCTCGACGTCGACGAGACGGTCGCCCAGCTTCTCGCCTCCGAAGGCTTCGCCGAAATCGAAGACGTTGCCTATGTCGACCTCAACGAGCTCGCCTCGGTGGAAGGCTTTGACGAGGAAACGGCGCAGGAGCTGCAAACCCGCGCGGTCGAGCATATCGAAGCCCGCAACAAGGAAATGGACGACAAGCGGCGCGAGCTGGGCGTGGAAGACGCCGTGCTCGAAGTCGAAGGCGTCACCACCGCGATGGCGGCCTCTTTGGGCGAACATGAGATCAAGACGCTGGAAGATCTCGCCGGTTGTGCAACCGACGATCTGCTCGGCTATTCTGAAACCAGCAAGGGCGCCGATGGAAAGACGGAGCGCGTGCGCGTTCCGGGTGCCCTGGAAGGTTTCGACCTCACCCCTGATGACGCCAATGCCATCATCATGAAAGCGCGTGTCAAAGCGGGCTGGATTGAGGCGGAAGAGCTCGAAGAAGCCGCTGAAGAAGGTGAAGACGCCCCGGCGGACGGGGAAGACGTTTCGGAAGGTGAGGCATAAACACCTGCCTCATCACCGCGTTTTGGTCATAGGCAAGCTCATTGGGACCGGATATAAGACCCGGCCTTAATGATCCGGATTTAACGAATAGGAGTAGCGCCGCTGTTTTTCGCTCTTACATCAGATATCACGGGGAGGGCGCCTCATGCTGGCGGCCACCTCGGACGATGAGAGCGCCTTGCGCGAGCGGCGCTGCATTGCTTCCGGCGATATAGCGCCGGAAGACAGGCTCGTTCGGTTTGTCGTCAGCCCGGACGGCGAGGTCGTACCCGATCTCGACGGCAAGCTGCCTGGCCGTGGCCTCTGGCTCACGGCGGATGCCAAGGCTTTCGCCAAAGCCCTCGCCAAGAACGATTTTTCCAAAGCCGCCAAGACCAAGGTCACGGCGCGTTCCGATCTTTTGGAGCATGTGGAGCGGCTTCTGACGGCCCGGCTCTTATCTGATCTCGGCATGGCGCGCAGGGCAGGGCTGGTGGATAGCGGTTTCGACCAGGTGGTGCGGGCGCTCGACAAGAAAATCCCGCCGGTGGTGTTTTTCCACGCCTGCGATGGGGCCGAGGATGGCTATCGCAAGATCTTCGCCGCGCTGCATTCGCGCGAACTTAGCGGTGAAACCATCGGAATTTTGAGCCGTGACGAACTCTCCTTGGCGTTGGGCAAGGAGAATGTGGTACATGCCGCCATCCGGCCTTCGGCCCTGGCGAATCGACTGGTTCTGAACGCGAAGAGATTGGCGGGCCTGCGCGGCTCTCGCCCCGAATTGCAAAAGACCGAATTACAAAAGAACAGCAAGCCGAACAGCAAGGAGCCCCGTCCGAAGGGGGCAAACGAAAGTAGCTTATGAGCGACACGAACGATCCCAAAAAGCCCTCCGGCGCGCATAAAACGCTGTCGCTGAAGAAGACCGAGACCTCCACGGTCAAGCAGAGCTTCAGCCATGGCCGCACCAAGGCTGTGGTGGTGGAGAAGAAGCGTACCCGGGTTGAGCCCGGCAAGCCCGCACCTGCCGCGGCTGCTCCCGCACCGGCTCAGCCCCAGGCGAGCCAGACCAAGGTCAATCCGCCGGCTAATACCGCCGCGCCTGTGACCCCGCCGCCGCAGAACCGCCCCGGCGTGGTGCTGCGTCAGCTCACTGACGAGGAAAAGGCGCGCCGTGGCGCGGCCCTCGCCGGTGCCCGCGAAGCCGAAGTGGAAGCCCGCAAGGCTGCCGAGGAAGACGCCAAGCGCCGGGCCGAAGAAGAAGCCCGAGCCCGCGCCGAACGTGAAGCGGCCGCCAAGCGCAAAGCCGAAGAGGAAGCCCGCAAGGCCGCGGAAGAAGCTGCCAAGCGCCGCGCCGAGGAAGAGGCGCAGCGCCGTCTGGAACGTGAGGAGCGCGAAGAGCGCGCCCAGGCCGCGCCGCAGTCCGAACGTCCGGCGCAAGCTCCGCAAAATACTCAACAATATCAACAGCGTCCGGCTCAGCCGCCGCGTGCTCCGCAAGGTGATCGCCCGCAAGGGGACCGTCCGCAGGGCGGTGGTTACCAGGGCGATCGCGGCCCGCGTCCGGCTGGCGGTGGTTATCAAGGTGGCGGCGATCGTGGTCCGCGCCCGGCCGGTGGTGGCTATCAGGGCGGTGGCGATCGTGGTCCTCGCCCGGCTGGTGGCGGTTATCAGGGCGGCGGTGATCGTGGTCCGCGTCCGGCTGGTGGTGGCTATCAGGGCGGCGGCGATCGTGGTCCTCGCCCGGCTGGCGGTGGTTATCAAGGTGGCGGGGACCGTGGTCCGCGTCCGGCTGGCGGTGGTTATCAGGGTGGCGGCGCTGGCGGTGGTCAGCGTGGTCCTGGTGGTTTCGGCGGTGGTGCAGGTGCGCGCGGTGGGGCAGGTTCGCCTCCGCCCGCAGCCAAGCCCGCAACGGGTGGTCCCGACGCGCCGCGTCGCCGCGCGCCCGGGGCAGAGGATGATGACCGCAAAAAAGGCGGCGTGAAAGCTCCGGTCAAAGCGCCTGCAGCCAAGAAGACTAACGAAGGTGATCGCCGTCGCGGCAAGCTGACGGTGACCAAGGCCTTGTCGGATGATGACGAGCGTACGCGTTCGGTCGCCGCCTATCGCCGTCATTTGCAGCGCCTCAACAAGGGCCAGGCCGCGCAGGCCGCGGGTCCGGTTGGTCCGCGTGAAGTCACCATTCCTGAAAACATCGCCGTTTCGGAACTGGCCAACCGTATGGCCCGCCGTGCGGTGGATGTGATCAAGGTCTTGATGAAGAACGGCATTATGGCGACGGTGAACGATATCATCGATGCCGATACCGCCGAGCTGGTGGCGACCGAATACGGCCACACCGTCAAGCGCGTTGCCGATAGCGACGTGTTGGAAGGCCTTAAGGGCGGCGATGATGATGCCGAGGATATGGTGGTGCGTCCGCCGGTCGTGACCGTCATGGGTCACGTCGACCACGGCAAAACCAGCCTGCTCGATGCCTTGCGCGCGACCGACGTGGCCGCGGGCGAAGCGGGCGGTATCACCCAGCACATCGGCGCCTATCAGGTGCAGATGCATAACGGTGCCCGCATCACCTTCCTCGACACGCCGGGCCACGCGGCCTTTACCGCGATGCGCGCGCGCGGCGCCAAGGTGACCGACATCGTCGTGCTGGTGGTTGCTGCCGACGACGGTGTGATGCCGCAAACGGTGGAAGCCATCGCCCATGCCAAGGCGGCGGGCGTTCCGATCATCGTGGCGATCAACAAGATCGATAAGGGCGACGCTGATCCGATGCGGGTCAAGACCGAGCTCTTGCAGCACGAGATCCAGGTGGAAGACCTCGGCGGCGAAACCATCGCCGTGGAAGTCTCGGCCAAGAAGCATATCGGCCTCGACAAGCTGGAAGAATACATCCTGCTCCAGGCTGAGGTGCTCGATCTGAAGGCCAATCCCTTGCGTTCGGCCGAAGGCGCCATCATCGAAGCCAAGCTTGATCGCGGCCGTGGGCCTGTGGCCACCGCCCTTGTCCAGCGCGGCACGTTGAAAGTCGGCGACATCGTCGTGGCCGGTTCCGAATGGGGCCGCGTCCGTCTGTTGCAGAACGATCGTGGCGAAACCGTCCTCATCGCGGGTCCCGCGGTGCCGGTGGAAATCCTCGGCCTTTCCGGTGCGCCGGAAGCCGGTGACGAATTCGTGGTGGTGGAAAACGAAGCGCGCGCCCGCGAGGTTACGGAATACCGTGCCCGCAAGCGCCGTGAAGCCCGCCAAGCCTCCAATTCGCGCCTCACCCTCGACCAGCTTCTCAAGACCCGCGCCGCGGGCGAAAAGAAGCTCCTGCCGCTGGTCATCAAGGCCGACGTGCAGGGGTCTGCGGAAGCCATTCAGGGTGCGCTCGCCAAGCTCGGCACTGACGAAGTGGGTGCGCAGGTGCTGCAATCCGGCGTCGGCGGTATCACCGAAAGCGATGTGATCCTGGCCCATGCCTCGGGCGCGGCGATCATCGGCTTCAACGTTCGCGCCGATAAGCAGGCGCGTGAACGGGCCAAGCGCGATGGCGTCGAAATCCGCTACTACAACATCATCTACAATGTGGTGGATGACATCAAAGCGGCGCTCTCGGGCATGCTCACCCCGGAGACCCGCGAAAAGTTCCTCGGCAACGCGGAAATCCTCGAAGTCTTCTCGATCACCAAGGTCGGCAAGGTTGCGGGCTGCCGCGTCACCGAAGGCTTGGTGCGTCGTGGTGCCAAGGTCCGCCTCATCCGCGATCACGTCGTGATCCACGAAGGCGAGCTTTCCACGCTGAAGCGCTTCAAGGATGAAGTGAAGGAAGTGCAGACCGGCCAGGAATGCGGCATGGCCTTCACCAACTATCAGGACATCATGAAGGGCGACATCATCGAAGCCTTCGAAGTCGAGACCATCCAGCGCGCCCTGTAATCGCGCGGGTTCAGTATTCCGGCCATCTCGCGCGCAAAAGCGTGGGGTGGCCGGAAATTTTTTTGACCCACCAGGTTCCAATCCTGGGTTCCTCGCGCCGGCGCGGGGAATGCTCTTCGGGAGTAGAAAAATGCCCCGTCCTCGTTCCAGAGGAAATTCACGCCCCAATCAGGGTCCCACCCAGCGCCAGCTGCGCGTCGGCGAAACGCTGCGCCATGCGCTCGCGACGGTGCTGTTTCGCGGCGATATCCGCGATCCTGATCTCGCCGGTGTCTCGGTGACGATCACCCAGGTCGTGCCCTCGCCCGACATGCGCCACGCGACCGTCTTCTGCGAGCCTTTGGGCGGCAAGGAAGCCGACAAGATCGTTTCGGCCTTGAACCGCAACAAAGCCTATTTGCGCGGCCAGATGGGCCATCTCATCGATCTCAAATTCACCCCTGATCTGCGCTTCATCGAGGATAAGTCCTTCGCCGAGGCCGAAAAAATCGAGACCATCCTGAAATCGGCCCGGGTCCAGCAGGATCTGGCCGCCGAAGAGGGCGAAGACGAAGAACAAGAAGGCGAAGAGCCCGGGGAAGAGCATGGGAAGGCGTAAAAAGGGCAATCCCGTCCATGGCTGGGTGATTGTCGATAAGCCTTTGGGCGTGACCTCTACCCAGGCCGTTTCCATCGTCCGGCGGATTTTCGATGCCCAGAAGGCGGGCCATGCCGGGACCTTGGACCCGATGGCGACCGGCGTTCTGGCGGTGGCGCTCGGGGAAGCGACCAAAACCGTGCCCTACGCCATGGACTCGGCGAAAACCTATCAGTTCACCGCCACTTGGGGGGAATCCCGCGATTCCGACGACACCGAAGGCGCTGTCACCGGCACCTCCGACAAGCGCCCGACGCGGGAAGAGATCGAAGCCCTTTTGCCCCGCTTTACCGGGCCTATCTCTCAGATTCCACCCAGCTATTCGGCGATCAAGGTCGATGGCGAGCGGGCCTATGACATCGCCCGGGACGGCGAAGAGGTCCATTTGGACGCCCGAACAGTGTTCGTTTCCTCGGTCCGGATCGTGGATATGCCTGATCCAAACCAAACGCTGTTCGAAATGCATTGCGGGAAGGGCACTTATGTACGTGCCTGGGCCCGCGATATGGGTCAGGCGCTCGGCTGCCTGGGCCATGTTTCAGCCTTGCGCCGGACGCAGGTGGGGTCATTCCGCGTCGAAGACGCCACCCCCCTGGAAACCTTGAAGGGTTTTATGCATAGTCCGGCCGCTTTTGAGCACTTGCGGCCCTTATCGACGGCGCTGGACGGCATCCCGGCGCTTGCCATTACGGGCCAAGACGTTACTCGCCTAAGAAGCGGTAATCCGATTCTGATCCGTCCGAACATGTTCGCGCGGATCACGGAAAGCCATTCCGGTGACGACGTCCAAGGGCTCACGGTCTATTGCGCGACCGGTGAAGGCGAACCCGTGGCACTCACGGAATTCGCAGCCGGCGAGTTAAGGCCGTTTCGCGTGTTTAACTTCGGATGACCGGAAAGAAATACAATGACGATTACCGTAGAACGTAAAGCTCAGCTTATCTCTGAATATGCGACGAAGCCGGGCGATACCGGTTCGCCGGAAGTGCAGGTGGCGGTGCTCTCCGAGCGCATTACCAACCTGACGGAGCATTTTAAGGGTCACGCCAAAGACCATCACTCGCGCCGCGGTCTGATCAAGATGGTCAACCAGCGCCGCAGCCTGCTCAACTACATCAAAGGCATCGACGTGAAGCGCTATGAAGCGCTGATCGCGCGTCTGGGACTGCGCCGCTGATCGCGGGCCGATCCAAACAAGCTTTGAATGGAAGCACGCGCCTCCTTGTGGGGGCGCGTGCGCTCGGATTCTTGCCCGCCTGAAGCGCGGCTTGAAAATGCCGCACGGCAATCCGGCCGCGCGGGAATGAAGGAATACATCTGAAATGTTCAATATAACCCGCGAGGAAATCGACTGGGGCGGCCGCAAGCTGGTGCTTGAAACCGGCAAGATCGCTCGTCAGGCCGACGGCGCCGTTCTGGCCACCTATGGTGAGACCGTTGTGCTGGCCACTGTCGTCGGCGCCAAGGCTCCGAAGCCCGGCATCGACTTCTTCCCTCTGACCGTCAACTACCAGGAAAAGTATTTCGCCGCGGGCAAGATCCCGGGCGGCTATTTCAAGCGTGAAGGCCGTCCGACGGAGCGCGAGACCTTGATCTCGCGCCTGATCGACCGCCCGATCCGCCCCTTGTTCGCCGATGGCTACAAGAACGAGACCCAGGTCATCGTGACCGTTCTCTCCCATGACATGGAGAACGACCCCGATGTGCTCGCGATGGTCGCCGCTTCTGCCGCCCTCACCATTTCCGGTCTGCCGTTCATGGGTCCGATTGGTGCTGCGCGCGTTGGCTATATCAATGGCGAATACGTCCTCAACACCACTGTCGATCAGTTGCCGGAATCTCAGCTCGAACTCACCGTCGCCGGTACCGCCGATGCGGTGCTGATGGTGGAATCCGAAGCTCAGGAACTCTCCGAAGAGATCATGCTCGGCGCCGTGATGTTCGGCCATAAGTCGTTCCAGCCGGTGATCGATGCGATCATCCGTATGGCCGAGAAGGCCGCCAAGGAACCGCGCGATCTGCCCGTCAACGACACCAAGGACATCATTGCCAAGGTGAAGGATTTCGTCGGCGCTGAATTGCTGGCTGCTTTCCAGATTCCGGAAAAGCAGGTCCGCTACGCCAAGAAGGACGAGATCAAGGCCAAGGCCGCCGCTGAGTTCACCGGCGAAGGCAAGCTCGACGACAACAAGTTCGGTGCCGTTTGGCACGATGTCGAAGCCCAGGTCATGCGCAACATGGTGCTCGACACCAAGAAGCGTATCGACGGGCGCGATCTCGTCACCGTCCGCCCGATCGTGGCTGAAGTCGGCATCCTGCCGCGCACCCATGGTTCGGCGCTGTTCACCCGCGGTGAAACCCAGGGCCTCGTTGTTGCCACCCTCGGCACCGGCGAAGACGAGCAGATGATCGACAGCCTGGAAGGCACCTACAAGCAGAACTTCATGCTGCACTACAATTTCCCCCCCTATTCGGTGGGTGAAACGGGCCGCATGGGATCGCCGGGCCGCCGTGAAATCGGCCATGGCAAGCTTGCCTGGCGCGCCATCCATCCGATGCTGCCGAAGAAGGACGAGTTCCCCTACACCATTCGTCTGGTCTCCGAGATCACCGAGTCCAACGGCTCGTCCTCGATGGCGACGGTGTGCGGCTCCTCCCTGGCGCTGATGGATGCGGGCGTTCCGATTTCGCGTCCCATCGCCGGTATCGCCATGGGCCTGATCCTCGAAGGCGACCGCTATGCGGTTCTCTCCGACATCCTGGGTGATGAAGATCACCTCGGCGATATGGACTTCAAAGTGGCCGGCACCGAAATGGGCGTCACCTCTTTGCAGATGGACATCAAGATCGCCGGCATCACCGAAGAGATCATGAAGGTTGCCCTGCATCAGGCTAAGGGCGGCCGCATGCATATCCTCGGCGAAATGGCGAAGGCCATCACCTCGGCCCGTTCGGAACTTGGCGAACATGCCCCGCGCATCGAAACCATCCACATTCCAACCGATAAGATCCGTGAAGTGATCGGCTCGGGCGGCAAGGTGATCCGTGAGATCGTCGAAAAGACCGGCGCCAAGATCAACATCGAGGACGACGGCACGGTGAAGATCGCCTCTGCCGAAGCCGAGTCGATCCGCGCCGCTCTGAAGTGGATCAAGTCGATCGTGGCCGAGCCGGAAATCGGCGAGATCTACGACGGCAAGGTCGTGAAGGTGATGGATTTCGGCGCCTTCGTGAACTTCTTCGGACCCAAGGACGGCCTCGTCCACATCTCCGAATTGGCCGCCAAGCGCGTCGCCAAGACTTCGGACGTGGTCAAGGAAGGCCAGGCTGTGAAGGTGAAGCTTTTGGGCTTCGATGATCGCGGCAAGGTGCGCCTCTCCATGAAGGTCGTCGATCAGGAAACCGGCGAAGACCTCACCAAGAAGCAGGCCGAAGAAGCCGCCGCAGCGGCCAGCGAAGCGCCCAAGGCTGAATAAGCTTTAGGTTCTTGCGTTATATGAAACCGCCCGGCGAGCAATCTCCGGGCGGTTTTGTTTTGAATTTCACCTCGCCCCCTTTGGGGGAGAGGTCGAAATGCGCAGCATTTCGGGTGAGGGGGCTGTCAACGTCCGAAAAACCTCATCGAGAACAACCTCCGGCATCCGCAGGAATTCGTCATTCCAATAGCGCAGCACGACAAAGCCACTTGCCTTCAAATACGCGGTGCGTTCCGCGTCGTACTCTTCATGCTCAGCCAGCCCATGCTGGCCGCCATCAAGCTCGACGATCAGCTTCTGTTCGATACAAACGAAATCGGCGATGTATGGTCCAATCGGATATTGGCGCTTGAATTTGTGGCCGCCGAATTTTCGCCCGCGCACCGCGAACCAGAATTTCTTTTCCGCATCGGTGGGGTCATGGCGCATGCGCCGCGCATGTGAAATCAGCCTCTGTCCGGCTGCGCGGCGATGTATCGTTTTCTGAGAGACCATCGCTCCCCCTCACCCGCCCGGCTACGCCGGTCGACCTCTCCCCCAAGAGGGGGCGAGGTTAGCACGTCTTTCACCTCTCCCCATTTCCGGGGGGAGAGGTCGGAGCGAAGCGACGGGTGCGGGGGTATCTACGCTTGGAAACGTATTCCAGAAACACAACCACCCCTTGAAATCCAGATTTCAGTCCTAAATCCATAAGGGTCGTCGGTTTGGAGTCCCGGAATGAACACGTCTGGTCCGGCAGAGAGCGCCCTTTTCGATGCCCCTGAGGCTATCCTGCTGCATGCAAAGTTTCTGGCGATGCGGCAGGAACTTCAGGGACTTATGGTCAAAAAGGCCGACTGGAACGTCAAAAAAGCAAAATTGAAAAAGCGTCGCCGCTGGAGCACGAAGCGCCAGCTTGTTCCGCCCGCCCAGCGGCACAAACTGCTTCGTCCCTCCGGTGCGCAGGAGGGTAATGAGAACCGGCTTAGCCACGGCAAACGCACCCGCGACCGCGAACTTTTCCGCGCCATGATCCGCAGCCATGTGCGCGCGGGCAAAATCCTTGTGACCGCGGTGCGGGTGGAGCGGAAAAAGAAGAAAGAGGCTGCGCGCGCCGCATAGCGCCTCCCGCAAAACCGGGCTTGCGCCTTTAGGCAAAGCTCCGCGAAGCTCATCGTGCCAAGAAGGAGAGGCCCATGCCCAAGATCGACATTGCATCTGTGCCCGAGATCAAGCGTTGCGGCTATCCTTCACCGCTCGATCAAAACTGTCTCGATCGTGTGCGCAAAGCCTTGGGCGATGCAGGTGGGCTCACGCAGTTCGGCGTCAATCTTCTCACCTTGATGCCCGGCGTGTGGTCCTCGCAGCGCCATTGGCATGATGTGGAAGACGAATTTGTCTTTGTGCTTTCAGGCGAGGTGACGCTTGTTAGCGATAAGGGCGAAGAGATTTTGAAAGCTGGCGAATGTGCTGCTTTCCCGAAGGGCGTCCCCGATGGGCATCATCTGATCAACAAATCTTCGGCGCCCGTGGTGGTGCTGGAAATCGGCACGCGCACGCCGGGTGATACCGACATGTGCTATTACCCCGATCAGGATCTGGTATGGGATGGCCCCAAAGGCGTCTACACCCACCGCGATGGCACGCCTTACCCGCCCAAAAAATGACGAGCGGCGCATAAGATGGTTAACCGCGCGCCTTCCCCTTGTTTACGCTAATCGCCTGAACTAGCGTCACAAAAGCGGGGTAGGTCTGGGGCACGGGGGAAGACCATGTACGCGTTCATGCGCCTGTTCAGTCTGTTTCTGGTGGTCATCGCGCTGATGTTTTTGGGCGCTGATGCCATCACCTCTCTCGAGCATCCGGGCCGCATCACAGTGCGCTCCTTCGAAGTGGTTTGGGGCCTCTTCGATACGGGCTCACTCGCAGGCTTTAAGGCCTGGGTCGCGACTCTGCCGGGTTGGCTTGCCAATATCGTCTATTCTGCGCTCGCCATTCCGGCTTGGGCGATTGGCGTGATCGGCGTGGTGCTGGCCTTCGTCTTTGGCCGCAACCGCGAAGACGAAGCCTAATCGCGGTTCTTGCCTGGCACCCAAAGCACGTCATCGCCTTTGTTAGCGGCGCGGCTCATTACGAAGAGATGGTCAGAAAGCCGGTTGATGTAGCGCAGCGCCGGCGCGCCGACCAATTCGTGTTTGGCGAGAGAGACCATCAGCCTTTCGGCGCGGCGCACAATGGTGCGGGCGAGGTGCAGCTCCGCCGCCAGCGCTGTTCCGCCCGGCAGCACGAAAGAGTTGAGCGGGGCGAGGGCTTCGTTCATCGCATCGATCTCGTGTTCCAGCCGCTCGACCTGCGATTCCTGGATACGCAGATGCGGGCCTTCCTCGCCCTCTTTTTCCGGCACGCAGAGATCGGCGCCAAGATCGAAAAGATCGTTCTGGATGCGAAAGAGCATGCCATCCCAAGGGGCATTTTCAGGTCCGGTCGCGCAAAGCCGGGCAATCCCCAGCGCCGCATTGGCCTCATCCACCGTGCCATAGGCTTCCACCCGAAGGGCATCCTTATCCACGCGGGAGCCGTCACCTAATCCGGTTTGACCTTGGTCGCCGGTTTTGGTGTAGATGCGGTTGAGTTTGACCATGTTCCCGACCTTATAGCGCCGCTTCTGCCTGTCAAAGCGGTTGCCTCCCGGACGGGGCAGATTATCATCCTGCCGCCCAAGAGAATGGACCTGAAACCATGGCCGTTGAAGCGCCCGAAATCATCGAAGTGGACACCACCCGCGTCGTCTGTGACGGGTCTGGAGGCGCGCTCGGCCATCCTCGCGTCTATCTGGAGATGGGCGATGAGGGTTTTGTCGAATGCCCCTATTGCGACCGCCGCTATGTCTTGAAGGCCGGGGCTGAAGGCCAAGGGCATTGAGCACCCTGAAAGCGGGGGATCACCTCTATCTCATCGACGGCTCGGGCTATCTCTTCCGGGCCTATCACGCCTTGCCGCCGCTGACGCGCAAATCCGACGGGCTGCCCACCGGGGCAGTTTCCGGTTATTGCAACATGCTGTGGAAGCTGCTCGAGGACATGAAGGACGGCGATAAGCCGACTCACCTCGCGGTGATCTTCGATGCGGCCAAACAGACCTTCCGCAACGACATTTACCCCGCCTACAAGGCGAACCGTCCGCCGGCGCCGGAAGATTTGATTCCCCAATTTCCCCTGGTGCGCGATGCGACGCGCGCCTTTGGCGTGGCTTGTGTGGAGCTGCCGGGCTTCGAAGCGGACGATCTTATCGCCACCTATGCGCGGCTGGCGCGCGAGGCGGGCGCCCGCTGCACCATCGTCTCTTCCGATAAAGACCTGATGCAGCTTGTCGAAGATGGCAAGGTCCAGCTCTTCGACACCATGAAGAACAAGCGCATCGGCTCGGCCGAGGTGATGGAAAAATTTGGCGTGCCGCCTTCGAAAGTGATCGATGTGCAGGCCCTCGCCGGCGATAGCGTCGATAATGTGCCGGGCGTGCCGGGCATCGGCATCAAGACTGCCGCCGAGCTGATCAACACCTATGGCGATCTCGAAACCCTGCTGACGCGGGCGGGCGAAATCAAGCAGCCCAAGCGGCGCGAGACCTTGCAGGTCAATGCGGAGAACGCCCGCGTCTCCTATCGGCTGGTGCGGCTCGAAGATCACGCCACCATCACCGAACAACCGGACAGTTTCGCAGTGCGCGAGCCGGTCGCGTCTGAGCTGGTGGCATTTCTCACTGCTATGGAATTTGCTTCGCTGACCAAGCGCGCCATCGCCCATTACGGCATCAGCGATGCCGATGCGGTGGTGGCCGAAGTTGGGCTCGCCGCGGAAAGCAACAAGCAGGTCGCGGCAGCGGAAGCGGTGAAATGCGAAGTCGGCGTGGTCGCCCATCGCGACGCCATCTTAGCTCCCGTCGATCACTCTAAATACGAAACCGTCACGAACCCTGAACGGCTCGATTGGTGGATTAGCCGCGCCCGTGCCCAAGGCTATGTTGCTGTCGATACCGAGACGACCTCGCTCGATGCCATGCAGGCCGGGCTTTGCGGCGTGTCGCTGGCGATTGCCCCGAACGAGGCGTGCTATATCCCTTGCGGCCATGTCCCGCCGGGCGGGCTTGATCTCATGGGCGGCGGCGAAACCACGCTCACCCAGATGCGCGAGGCGGTGCTGCTGGACCAGTTGAAACTGCTCTTGGAAGACGATTCCGTTCTCAAGATCGGGCAGAACTTCAAATACGACTTCACCATCTTCCAGCAGCGCGGTATTCGCGTCACGCCTATCGATGACACCATGCTGATGAGTTATGTCCTCGATGCGGGGCTGCATGGCCATGGCATGGATGAGCTCTCCGAGCTGCATTTCCAGCACAAGCCGATCTCGTTTTCCGAAGTTGCGGGCAAGGGCAAAGACAAGATCACCTTTGACTGCGTGCCGATTCCGGAAGCAACCCGCTATTCGGCGGAAGATTCCGATGTCACTTTGCGGCTTTGGATGCTCTTGAAGCCGCGCCTCCTCGCCGAGAAAAAACGCACCGTCTATGAAACCCTCGAGCGGCCGCTTCTGCCGGTGCTGGCGGATATGGAGCGCGAAGGCATCACTATCGATCCTGACCTGTTGCGCCGCCTCTCCAATGATTTCGCACAAAGCATGGCGGGTTTCGAAAAAGAAATCGCAGAGCTCGCGGGCGAGACATTCAATGTCGGCTCGCCCAAACAGCTTGGCGATATTCTCTTCGGCAAGATGAAATTGCCCGGCGGGCAGAAGACCAAGACCGGTGCCTGGTCCACCGATGCCAGCGTGCTCGAGGATCTCGCCGCGCAAGGTCACGAACTGCCGCAAAAGGTTTTGGAATGGCGCACGCTTTCAAAGCTGCGCGGCACCTATACCGATGCGCTGCCAACCTACATCAACCCCAAAACGGGCAGGGTGCATACGAGTTTCGCCATGGCCGCGGCGGCGACCGGGCGTCTGGCCTCCACCGATCCCAATATCCAGAACATCCCGATCCGCACGGCGGAAGGGCGCAAAATTCGTCAGGCCTTCATCGCGCCCAAGGGCAAGAAGCTCATCAGCGCCGACTATAGCCAGATCGAGCTGCGCCTCTTCGCCCATATCGCCAATATCCCGGAACTCAGGAAAGCCTTTGCCGACGGGCTCGATATTCATGCCATGACGGCGTCGGAAATCTTCGGTGTGCCAGTGGAAGGCATGCCGGGCGAAGTGCGCCGTAGAGCCAAGGCGATCAATTTCGGCATCATCTATGGCATCTCATCTTTTGGCCTTGCCAATCAGCTTGGTATCGGGCGCGGCGAGGCGGACGAGTACATCAAGAAGTACTTCCAGCGGTTCCCCGGCATCCGCGACTACATGGAAACGACCAAGGCCTATGCGCGCGAGCATGGCTATGTCGAAACCCTGTTCGGGCGCCGCGTGCATATCCGCGAGATCAATTCCAAGCAGCCGGGCTTTCGCGGCGGGGCTGAACGCGCCGCCATCAATGCGCCGATTCAAGGTACTGCGGCAGATATCATCCGCCGCGCCATGATCCGCATGCCTGGAGCACTGGCGGAGGCGGGGCTATCGTCCCGCATGCTTCTGCAGGTGCATGACGAATTGGTATTCGAGGCCTGCGATGCGGAGGTCGAGAAAACCCAGGCCGTCGCGGTGAAGGTGATGGAGCAAGCACCGCTGCCGGTGATGCAGCTCTCGGTCAAACTCACTGTGGAAGCGCGCGCCGCCGATAATTGGGACGCCGCGCACTAACCCCGCGCTAGGCTGCGATCGTCTTCAGCGTCGCCTGCGAAAGCCCCGCCTTGGAAAGGCTGTCGAGGAGGCCGCTGACGGCTTCCTCGCGGTCTGGCGCTTGCGCGATATAGCCGGTGAGAAAGCCTGGTTGGCCGATATAGCTCGCCAGCATCTGGCGCGCTTTGGTGGTCATCCTCGGTGTGGTGAAGGTGCCCGCCGTCATCAGCTTTAAGATAAGCTGGGTTTTTTCCACCCCACTCACCGGCTTTTTGTCGATGCTTTCGAAGATGCGGTTCTTGGCTTCGACATTGGCGGCGATTTTGTCGAGGACTTCGGCGATTTCCGCGCGCTGGTTTTCCTGCAAGCCGGAGCGCTTCACGCGATCCTGCAATGCACCAAGCTGCTGTAAGCGCTGCACCGGCGGCAGTTTCGAATTCTGGTAATACTCCTCGAAACCCGAGCCCGTGATCACCGGTGCCACGAAATCGGCGAGCCGGCGCTTGTTTTCTGCACCGATGATGTTCTCCTCGACGAACAGAATGCGCTCGAGTTTGGTGTCTGGCGGGATGCCCGTCAGATAAGGCGCGAGCGTCTCCGCAGTGATGAGACGCTGGCTTCTCAGCACGAAGGCCGAGATCAGGTCTTCATGGCTGAGATATTTGCCGATCCCTCTGACCAGAAGATTGGCGATCTGGCGCAGGGTCTTGAATTCGTCTTCCAGGGAATTGGGGCAAAGCCGCTTGAAGGAGCGGATTTCGGTCAGAATGCGCTGTGCGATGGCGATGCGCGCATTGGGCAGGCGATCGGCACCGAATTGGCGGGTCAGCGCCACCAGCCCTTCGCGGCCCTCGCTTTCGTCGGGCTCGCGTCCCAGAAAGAGCTTCACCAGCGCCATCAGCGCGGTGCCGTGGGTCTCCTTATCGCCGATCACTTCGCGCAGCCCCGCGGCCCCGTTCAGGACTTCGGAGATGAGATTATCAACGCAGGCAAATAACAGCTTGGCGCCCGGCGTTTCACCTTCAGCCTCAGCCATCAACTGCATCAGCCGGGCAACTTTGTCGTCCCAGCCCTTGGCATCCTTGGCAAGGTAATAGGCAAGCGAGCCGTTCAGGAGATAGGTGCCTTCCGGCGTCTCCGCGAGCTTTTCGGCCAGCGGCAGGAAACCGCCAGGCATGGTCTCGACGAAGCGCCCCTTCTCATGATCGCGATAGACGCGATGCATCGCCTGGGTGGTGAGTTCGTGTAAGCCGCGGATGATCTTGGTGAGCTGGTTTTCTCCGCTCGCTGCTTGCGCCACGGCTACACGCTGGATGGCATGCTGCAGGGCGGTGCCAGTCGCTTCCAGCCGCTCCAGAAGATCAGCGCGATGGCCGAGCTCGGTCACCGTCACCTTGTAGCGGGAGAGGAAGTCCGGCAGCACCTGCGCGATGGTCTTGCGCGCATGATAGGAATAAAGGTCATCGACCTTGAAACAGGGAGAGCTTGGCACGTCTTCGTGCAAACCACGCGTTTTGGCTTTCACTTCGCCATGCTCGAAAACTTTGAGGGAGAGATAATCGCCGGTCTCTTCATTGAATGTTTCCTTGATCACCTTCACGCCAACGGCATCGCCGTTAATTAGGCTCTGGGCGAATTTAAGCGCATCCTCGCGTTCCTCGCGCACCTCTACGAGGGACCAGCTTCCTGCCGCCCCCCGCCGGCGGAAGATCTCGTAGTGGATTTGTTTCGCCATTTTATGTCAGTCCCGGACCCCAATTTACTGGAATTAAGCTAAGGGACGGCTTTTAAGCGCTGGTTAAATCTATGCTCTGGGCTTTCCACAAAGCGGGCAATTCGGATCAGGTTTTAAGGTGAGTGTCCGAAAGCGCGTATCCAGTGCTTCATAGATCAAAAGTTTGCCAGCCATACTTTCACCCGCGCCGGTTATTTCTTTCAAGATTTCCAGAGCTTGCAGTGATCCCATAACGCCCGCCGCAGCGCCCAGCACACCTGCTTCTGTACATGGGCGTACTGCGCCGCGCGGCGGCTCTTCCGGAATAAAGCAGCGGTAACAAGGTTTGCCGCCCTCATGAAATGTCGCGAGCTGGCCGGAAAACTCCGTCACCGCAGCGCTTACAAGTGTTTTTTTGAGCGCAAAGCAGGTGTCGGCGATGAGAAAGCGGGTGGTGAAATTATCTGATCCATCGGCCACGATATCAAAGCCGCCGATGATCTCTTTCGCGTTTTCCGCTGTCAGCTTGGTGCGAAAGGTCTCTATCTTCACGTTGGGGTTGATGGCGTTGGCATTGTCCTTGGCCGAGTCGATTTTCAGCCGTCCGATATCGGCGGTGCGATGGGCAATCTGGCGCTGCAGGTTGGAAAGGCTCACCGCATCGAAATCGACGATGCCGATGGTGCCGACACCGGCTGCGGCGAGATACAGGATCATCGGGCTGCCGAGCCCTCCCGCGCCCACCACCAGCACCTTGGCCGCTTTGATTTTCGCCTGTCCGGTTCCGCCCACCTCGCGCAACACGATGTGGCGGGCATAACGCTCAAGTTCGGTTTCGGAAAAACTCATGGCTTGCTCTTACTCCAGCGGGCCCGCTTCGGCCACGCAAGATTGTGAGGGGAGTGCGACAATTCCGGCTCTAGGATTGCGGGAATGATGCGGGAAATATCTCGCAAGTTTCTCGTGTTGCGGTGAAACAATGCGCCTCCTAGGCTTTGGCAGGCGGCGGGAGGACCGGCATGGCCGAGATCGCAAACAGCACGAATTTCAGGGATTTGGAAAAAGCGAACGCTGTTCGCCAGAACCTATCAGAGCCGCGTCTGGTGGAGCTTTCCCTTTTGCGAGGAGAGGCGCGGTTATCGTGCGACGGCGCGCTGGTGGCGCTCACCGGCCAGCATACGGGCCGCTCAGCTTCCGACAAATACGTCGTGAAGGACGCCGCCACCGAGGAAAAAGTCTGGTGGGAGGCAAATAAGGCGCTCTCGCCGGAAGCTTTCGCCCGGCTCAGAGACGACATGCTCGCCTATGCGGCGAACAAAGAACTGTTCATCCAGGATTTGTGGGGCGGGGCTGATCCCGCCCATCGTTTACCGGTCAGGGTGTTTACCGAATATGCCTGGCACTCGCTCTTCATCCGCCATCTGCTTATCCGCCCGGACGCGGTGGGGCTGAAGGATTTTGCGCCCGAGTTCACCATTCTTGGTCTTCCCGGCTTCAAGGCCGAACCGGCGCGCCACGGCTGCACCAGCTCCACCATCATCGCCATCGATATTTCCCGGCGCCTCGTTCTGATCGCGGGCACGTCCTATGCGGGCGAGATGAAGAAATCCGTCTTCACGCTCCTCAATTACCTATTGCCGGAAAAAGGCGTGATGCCGATGCATTGCTCGGCCAATGCTGGGCAGAAGGGTGATGTTGCGATCTTCTTCGGCCTTTCCGGCACCGGCAAGACGACGCTTTCCGCAGACTCCTCACGCGAGCTCGTCGGTGATGACGAACATGGCTGGGGCGAGAACGGCATCTTCAATTTCGAAGGCGGTTGTTACGCCAAGGTGATCAAGCTCTCACGCGAAGCCGAGCCCGAGATTTACGCCACCACCGAACGTTTCGGCACGGTCTTGGAGAATGTCGTCTGCCATCCTGAGACCGGCGCGCTTGATCTTGATGATGACCGCTATACCGAAAACACCCGCGCGGCCTATCCCATTCATTTCATCCCGCATGCGAGCGAGACCGGGCGCGTCGGCCATCCCGCCAATGTGATCATGCTGACGGCGGATGCCTTTGGTGTCTTGCCGCCGATCGCAAAACTCTCGCCCAGCCAGGCGATGTATCACTTCCTCTCGGGCTTCACCGCGCGTCTGGCAGGCACGGAAAAAGGCATGGGCCGCGAGCCCGAGCCGACTTTCTCCACCTGTTTCGGCGCGCCCTTTATGCCGTTGCACCCGAGCGTCTATGGAAATCTCTTGCGCGATCTGATCGACAAACATGATTGCGATTGCTGGCTGGTCAATACCGGCTGGAATGGCGGCCCGGCTTCGGCGGGCGGCAAACGTATGCCAATCAAACTAACCCGCACGCTGCTGCATGCCGCCCTCGATGGCTCTTTGGCGGAAAGCGAATGGGTGCATGATCCGGTATTCGGTTTCCGCATTCCCAAAGCGGTGACGGGCGTCGAAACGAATGTGCTGTTCCCGCGTGAATCCTGGCCGGATAAAGCCGCGTATGACGCGCAAGCCAAACGCCTCGCCGATCTCTTCCGCGATAATTTCAGGAAGTTCCTGCCTTATGTCGACGAACGCGTCCTGCGCGCCGCCGAACACATCGCAGGTGCGGCGGGGTAGTGCGTGCTCCGAGGCCAAATCGCAGCGCAATTCCGCGTGCTTGAACGCGCGGCTGCGAAGCATTCATCCCCGCCGGTACACCCACACCGCCGCGGGCGGCAGGTTTTTCCAGATGCGCGTCGCTTTATGCACTGTCGCGCCTTCGGGCGGCTCAACTGGAGCGTTCCAACCATAAGAGAACTGCACGAAAGGCGCGCCCTTTGGCATCGCCATCAGCGCGGATGCGATCAGCGCACGGTCTTCATCGCGTCCGTAATTGAGCAGTGGCAAGCCGGAGATAACGCTGGAAAAGCGCAAGCCCGGTGTCAGCGCCGCGAATGAAAACGCATCGCCTTGCAGGATGCCAACGCCCGGAAAACGTCTGCGCAAAGCCGCCGCGAAGCTTGCATCATATTCGATGGCGGTGAGGCGTGAGGGAGGAAGACCCGCTTCTAACAGCGCCGCCGTGAAGGCGCCGCTGCCCGGGCCAAGCTCCAGGACATCGCCAGAGAGATCGGCTTCCGCCACCACGGCGCGCGCCAGAAAAGCGCCCGAAGGGGCGATCGCACCAACACGCTTGGGGTGAGCCAGGAAGCGCGCAAAGAAGGGCGCGCTTGCCATCTTAATGCTTCGTCGCGGTGCCGTCCCAGAAGGCTTTCACCTTGGTGAAAAAGCCCTCGCATTCGGGCTGGCAGCCTTGGGTGGTTTCCTCGAACTGGCGCAGCAATTCCTTCTGCGCCTTGGAGAGCTTGCAGGGCGTCTCGACGAAAATTTCGACAAAGAGATCGCCGCAGAGACCATTGCCGCGCAAGACCGGCATGCCTTTGCTGCGGACGCGATATTGGCGGCCCGTCTGGGTGCCTTCCGCGATCTTCACCGGCACTTTGCCGCCGTCGAGGGTGGGCACATCCACGCTGCCGCCAAGCGCAGCGGTGACAAAGCTCACCGGCACGCGGCAGTAAAGATCATGCCCGTCGCGCTGGAAGATGGGATGCTGTTCGACAGAGAGGAAAACATACAAATCGCCATTTGGCCCGCCATTGAAGCCTGCCTGGCCTTCGCCCGAAAGGCGGATGCGGGTGCCTTCTTCCACGCCCGGCGGAATATCCACCATCAGCGTGCGTTCCTTCTGCACATGGCCGACGCCACCGCAGGTCTTGCAGGGTTTTTTGACGACGCGGCCCTTGCCCTGGCAATGCGGGCAGGTGCGTTCGATGGTGAAGAAGCCTTGGGAGGCGCGCACCTTGCCATGACCTTGGCAGGTCGGGCAGGTCTCGGCGCTGGTGCCCGCTTCGGCGCCGGTGCCCCGGCAGGGTTCGCAGGCGACCGCGGTCGGCACTTTGATCTCGGCCTTGGAGCCGTTGAACGCTTCTTCGAGAGAAATCGATAAATTGTAGCGCAGGTCGCCGCCGCGGTTCTGCCGCTTGGCGCCGCGCTGGCCGCCCATCATCTCGCCGAAAATGTCCTCAAAGACGTCGGCGAAGGAGCCAGCAAAATCGAACGGATTGCCGCCTTGTCCATGGCCATTACCCATACCGCCATCGAAGGCGGCGTGGCCGAAGCGGTCATAGGCGGCACGCTTCTGCTCATCCTTCAGGATGTCGTAAGCCTCGTTGATTTCCTTGAACTTGGCTTCGCAGGTTGTGTCACCGGGATTACGGTCGGGATGCAGCTCCATGGCGAGCTTGCGATAGGCGCTTTTGATCTCGGAGATCGGCGCGCCTTTTTTGCAACCCAGGACGTCGTAGTAGCAACGCTTGCTCATCGATCTTCACAATACTCGTCCGCCGCCCTCCGGGATTGAAGAGCGGCGGAGTACAAGAGGATTTAGGCGTTCTTCTTCGTGTCGTCGACTTCGGAGAACTCCGCATCGACCACATTGTCATCGGCGGGCTTGGCCTCGGCGCCGGGTTCGCCGCCTTCGGTCTGCTGCGCCTTATACATGGCCTCGCCGAGCTTCATGGAAGCCTGCGCCAGGGTCTGGGTCTTCTGCTGGATTTCTTCGGCGTTCTCGCCTTTCAGAGCTTCCTTGACCGCGGCCAGGGCGTCGGCGATGGCGGTCTTTTCCGCTTCACCCACCTTGGAGCCGTGTTCGGCCAAGGCCTTCTCGGTCGAATGCACCAGGCTGTCGGCCTGGTTCTTGGCTTCGGCCAACGCCTTGCGGTTCTTGTCGTCCGCGGCATGGGCTTCAGCTTCTTCGACCATCTTCTTGATGTCGGCGTCGCTAAGACCGCCGGAAGCCTGGATGCGGATCTGCTGTTCCTTGTTGGTGGCCTTGTCCTTCGCCGTCACCGACACAATGCCGTTGGCGTCGATGTCGAAGGTCACTTCCACCTGCGGCACGCCGCGGGGCGCCGGGGGGATGCCCATCAGATCGAACTGGCCGAGCATCTTGTTGTCGGCGGCCATTTCACGCTCGCCCTGGAAGACGCGGATCGTCACGGCGGTCTGATTGTCCTCAGCCGTCGAGAAGGTCTGGCTCTTCTTGGTCGGGATGGTGGTGTTGCGGTCGATCAGGCGGGTGAAGACGCCGCCCAGGGTCTCGATGCCCAGCGACAGCGGGGTGACGTCGAGGAGCAGCACGTCCTTGACTTCGCCCTTGAGCACGCCCGCCTGAATGGCGGCGCCGATGGCGACCACTTCGTCCGGGTTCACGCCCTTATGGGGCTCTTTGCCGAACACCTGCTTCACGACTTCCTGCACCTTCGGCATGCGGGTCATGCCGCCGACCAGGATCACTTCGTCGATCTGGTTCGCGGAGACGCCGGCATCCTTGAGGGCCTGCTTCACCGGGCCGATGGTGCGCTGGATCAGGTCATCGACCAGGGCTTCCAGCTTGGCGCGGGTGATCTTGATGGTGAGATGCTTCGGGCCGGAAGCGTCTGCCGTGATGAAGGGCAGGTTCACTTCGGTCTGCATCGAGGAGCTGAGCTCGATCTTGGCCTTTTCAGCGGCGTCCTTCAGGCGCTGCAGGGCCAAGCGGTCGGCGCGCAGGTCGATGCCATTTTCCTTTTTGAACTCGTCCGCCAGGTAATTGACGATGCGCAGGTCGAAGTCTTCACCGCCGAGGAAGGTGTCGCCGTTGGTGGACTTCACTTCGAAGACGCCGTCGCCGATTTCCAGCACGGAGACGTCGAAGGTGCCGCCGCCAAGGTCGTATACGGCAATGACGCCCGAACCCTTCTTGTCCATGCCATAGGCGAGCGCCGCGGCGGTGGGTTCGTTGATAATACGGAGAACTTCGAGACCGGCGATTTTGCCCGCGTCCTTGGTGGCTTGGCGCTGGGCGTCGTTGAAGTAGGCTGGAACGGTGATCACGGCCTGCGTGACTTTCTCGCCGAGATGAGCTTCAGCGGTTTCCTTCATCTTCTGAAGGGTGAAGCCGGAGATTTCGGACGGAGCGTATTTCTTGGAATCACGGCCCGCGACCCAGGCATCGCCATTGTCAGCCGCGACGATGGAATAGGGGACCATGCCCTTATCCTTCTGGGTCAGCGGATCTTCATAGCGGCGGCCGATCAGGCGCTTGATCGCGAAATAGGTGTATTCGGGGTTGGTGACCGCCTGGCGCTTGGCCGGCTGGCCGATGAGGCGTTCGCCGTCATTGGTGAAGGCGACGATAGAGGGCGTCGTGCGGGCGCCTTCCGAGTTTTCGATGACCTTGGGGGCCGAGCCCTCCATGACCGCTACGCACGAATTGGTCGTGCCGAGGTCGATGCCGATCACTTTTGCCATAGTTCTCTTCTTCCTTCCTTCAAGGGCAGCGGGTCTTGGGCCTCACCAGAGCGCCGGAAAGTGCCCGCCCCACGGATGTGACGGAACAGGGCCCAAATGAACCCCGCCCCTAGTGTCGAGGGGTATATAGGAAGGGGGTATGGCGCTCGCAAGGTCGTGAGGGCGGTGTCAGCGCGGTAATTTTAGAACAAAGCAAGTACCTGGAAGGGGTTACACCATTTTCTGCGGCCCATGCACTCGCGTCAGGGGTTGAGCTGCCAAATCCAAAAGTTGAGCACCCCTGCAAAGCTCACCCAGGCGAGATAAGGCAGGAGCAGAAGTCCGGCCAATGTGTCGATCCGCAAGAAGGCGATCATGGTCAGAAGGATCGCGACCCACATCACGGTGAGCTCGAAAAACGCCGCCATGGGTTGATGCGCGCCAAAGAAAATGAAGCTCCAGGCGAAGTTAAGGGTGAGCTGGAAGAGCCATAAGGCCATGGTGAAATTACCAATTCCGAGACGGCGCCAAATCCGCCATGCGGCGATCGCCATCAGCACATAGAGCGTGGTCCAGACCGGCATGAAGAGCCAGTTGGGCGGATTGAAGCTCGGCTTGGCGAGACCGGCATACCAAGTCGGGATATTGGGCGCGGTCACCGCCCCGCCAGTCCAGCCGATCGCCAAGGTAAAAAGCAGAAATCCGCTCAGAAAGAGGATGCTGAGACCTTGGCTGGGGCGGCTGACACTGTGAGTGGACATCGCGGGCTCGTCGGAAAAGTCGGCACAAGCATAACGCGCGGCGCGTGTGGCTGGATCAATTAAGACGCGGGCAGGACGCGGCTTTTCCGTATTGCGCAGGCGGGAACGTAGGCGTAATCCATGAATAATGATATTTAAAACAACAAAGGGCGCTGATCAGGCATCTCTTTGGAGCGCCTTCACCCCCAAACTCATCACCGTTTTCCAGGAAGGCTATGGCGCGGACCGGCTGAAAGCCGATCTCTTCGCAGGTCTCACCGTCGCCATCGTGGCCATGCCGCTTTCCATGGCGCTGGCCATTGCCAGCGGCGTCGGGCCGGAGCGCGGCCTTTTCACTGCCATCGTGGCGGGCTTCTTCATTTCGGCGTTGGGCGGCAGCCGCCACCAGATCGGCGGGCCCACCGGCGCCTTTGTCGTGGTGGTCTATGGGGTGGTGGCGCACCATGGCTATGACGGGCTGGTGATCGCCACCATCATGGCCGGGTTGATGCTGATGGCGGCAGGCTGGGCAAAGCTCGGCACCTTCATCAAATATATCCCCTATCCCGTGGTCACCGGCTTCACCACCGGCATCGCGCTGATCATCTTTTCGAGCCAGGTCGGTGATTTGCTCGGCCTCACCCTCAACCACCCGCCCGCCGATGTGCTGGAGCGCTGGGAGGCCTATGCCGCCGCGATTGGCACCTTCCATTGGCAGGCTTTGCTCATCGCCGCGATGACCCTTGGGCTGATCGTGGGGGTGCAGCTGCGTTGGCCGAAGCTTCCCGCTTTTTTAATCGCCATCGCCGCGATTGCGCTCTTCTGCCATGGCCTTTCCGTGCCGGTGGAATCCATCGGTTCGCGCTTTGGCGGCATCCCGCGCATGCTGCCGCCGCCGCATCTGCCGGTGCTGGGTTTTGCCAAAATCCGCGAGCTGTTTCCCGCCGCGCTCACCATAGCATTGCTGGGCGGGATCGAGTCGCTGCTCTCGGCTGTTGTCGCCGATGGCATGACCGGGCGCCGCCACCGCTCCAATGTCGAACTCGTAGCCCAAGGTTTTGCCAATATGGCGAGCGCGGTGATGGGCGGCATTCCGGCGACGGGCGCGATTGCCCGCACCGCCACCAATATCCGCGCTGGGGCGCGCACACCGGTCTCTGGCATGATTCACGCCGCCGCCGTGCTGGCGATGATGCTCGTCTTGGCGCCGTTCGTTTCCTACATCCCGCTCGCGGGCCTTGCCGCCGTGCTGGTGATCGTGTGCTGGAACATGGCGGAGTTCTCCGCCTTCCGCGCCATTCTCAAAGGCCCGCGCGGTGATATGGCCTTGCTGCTCATCACCTTCCTCCTCACCGTGCTGGTCGATCTTTCGGTCGCGATCTGCGTCGGCGTGGTTCTCTCGGCGCTGTTCTTCATGCACCGCATGGCTGAGACGGTAGCGCTGGAAAAATCCATCCCGCTGCTCGCAGCCGATGAAGCCGAGGCTTTGCCTGATGCCGCCAACCGGCTTGAACGCCGCGCGCTGCCGCATGGGGTGGAGGTTTTCCGCCTCAACGGGCCATTCTTCTTTGGCGCCGTGGCGCAATTCGAAGAGGTTCTCTATCGCGCTGGCGGCCGTCCCCGCGCCATCATCCTGGTGTTGGAAGACGTGCCGCTGATCGATGCTTCGGGCGTGATGATCTTGAAGAAATTCTTGAAGGCGGCGGCGGGCGGCCACACCAAGGTGGTGCTGGCTGGCGTGCAGCCGGGCCCGCAAAAAGTGCTGTCTGACATGGGCGTATCTGTCGCCCAGGCCGAAAGCCTCAACGCTGCGCTGGCCCAGTTTTCCTGATCACATATGGCCGGTTAGAAGCCAGATAATGATGATGATCGGGATCGGCACGCCGACCGCGTAAAGAAGACAAGAGCGCATGGTGCATCCGCATGTTAAGGCGGACACGGAACGGGCGGCTCGGCAGGAAAGTTCCCAGCCAAACAAAAGCGCGGCAGTTGCCCGCCGCGCTTTCGGTATTGCGAGACGCTAAGCCCTTATTTCTTGGCGTGATCGGCCAGGATGTCGGCGATGGAGGCGGAAACCTTCTTCGCTGCGCCGATATGCAGGAATTCGTTCGGGCCGTGGGCGTTGGAGTTGGGGCCGAGGACGCCGGTGACGACGAACTGCGTGCCGGGGAATTTCTCGCCCAGAAGCCCCATGAAGGGGATCGAGCCGCCTTCGCCCATGAAAGCCGCGGGCTTGCCGAAATGGGTGCTTGAGGCTTTGGCGAGGCTCTTTTCCAGCCAGGGCGTCAGCGTCGGGGCATTCCAGCCGCCTTGGCCGCGCTCGGCGTCGAACTCCACCACCGCATCGTAAGGCGGGTTTTCTTCCAGCACCTTCTTCAGGGCGGCGATGGCCTTATCGGCATCCAAGGTCGGCGGCAGGCGCAGTGACAGCTTGGCGCTGGCATAAGGCAAGAGCACATTGCCCGCGCCTTGAATGGCGGGATAGCCGTCCATGCCGATGACCGAAAGCTGCGGCCGCCAGGTGCGGTTCAGGATCATGTCTTCATGGGTGGCAGCCATCGGCTTGGTCGAGCCCGCGAAGGGCAGGCGGTCGTAGACAGCGGTGCCGAGGGTTGCTGCCGCGGCTTTGGCCTGGGCGAGACGGTCCGCCGGGATGTCGACGAAGAAATCGGCGCCCTTCATCGCGCCGCTGGCTTCGTCTTCGATGCGGGAGAGAAGCTGGCGCAGGATGCGGAAGGCGCCCGGCACGATGCCGCTGGCATCGCCTGAATGCACCCCTTCGGTCAGCACGCGGATGTTGAGGACGCCCGCCGCGATGCCGCGCAAAGAGGTGGTGAGCCAGAGTTGCTCGTAATTGCCGCAACCGGAATCCAGGCAAACCACCAGATCGATGGCGCCAAGCTGGTCCGACAGGGCGTCGATGTAATAGGCCAGATCCGGCGAGCCGGATTCTTCGCCCGATTCGATGGTGATCACGCAGCGGGCATGCGGGCTGCCGCTCTCATGCAGCGCCAGAATGGCCGAGAGCGCCGCGAACATGGCATAGCCGTCATCGGCGCCGCCGCGGCCATAAAGCTTGCCGTCCTTCAGAACCGGGGTCCACGGGCCCATGCCGTCCGACCAGCCTTTCATCTCCGGCTGCTTATCCAGATGCCCATAGAGCAGGACATTGCCCGGCGCGGTGCCCGGAATTTCGATCAGAATCAGGGGGGTACGCCCCTCGGGGCGGATCACTTCCACCTTGGCGCCCGCAACCTTGGCCAGCTTTGCCTTCGCCCAGCCCTCGAACAGCGAAACCGCCTTCTCCATATGCCCATGCGCCTGCCATTCGGGATCGAAGAGGGGCGATTTGTTCGGGATCAGGATGTAGTCGGAAAGCGTGGGGATGATGTCCTCGTCCCACAGGCGGTCGATGAAGCTGGTCATAGGGCTTGGCCTTTGTTGTTGTCCGTCACCGTCCAGGGGCTAAGCAGTCTCAGCCCGAACGGCTCGAATTCGGCGCGATGGCGCGTCACCAAGCTCAAGCCATGCACCAGCGCGGTAGCGGCGATCAAGCTATTCCGTTCCGGGCGGCGGTGGAGCACCTGCAAACTGGCGGCGCGGCGGGCGGTTTGGCTGTCGATGGCGAGGATGCGCCCGGCAAAAGCGGGCACCACCTTGGTCTCCAGCCAGAGCCGCAATGGTTGGGCCCGGGCCGATGAACGCTGTTCAAGCGAGACCAGACCCATCTCCAGCTCCATCAAAGAGAGGGCGGAGAGGTAGAGATCGGCAGGCGCGACGCTTGCCGCCCATTCGGCGAGGCCTTCATCCACCCTCTCGCGGCGGCGAAGCTCCGTCACAACATGGGTGTCGAGGAGGAACATCAGCCAAACTGCGCCGGTTTGATGGGGCTGCCGGGAAGCGTTTCCGCCATGAACTCCTCCGGCTCCCCCCTCGGCGGGCCCGACTTCTGGTCCAAAAGGGTCAGGATGGAGGTGGCCGAACCACTCTGGGCGCGGAAGGCGGCATAGCTCATCAGGACAAAGGCGGGCTCGCCCCGGTCGGTGATGATCACCGGGGCCTCGGCGGCCAGCCGCTTGGCCTTGCCGACATCCTGATTGAATTCGCGGGCGGAGAGCTTCTGCATCGCGCTGATTCCAAAGATTGTTCCTACAATACTACATACTTTGCCCTGTGGCGACTGCGGGTTAGTCCGTAATAGGTAGTAACGTTGCTACATGTGGCCAGATACAGTTCTGGCCCGCGAAACTGGGTCTCGCAGGCCAGTGAACACTGTTCAGTGCTTCCGACTACAGCGAGGCGACCAGCGCCGCGTTGTAGATCTCGCTCATCTTGGCGCCCAGGGTGACGATCTGGACCGGCTTCTCCAGCCCGACCAGGAATGGCCCCAGCATGGAGGTGCCGCCGACCTGCTGTAAGAGCTTGGTGGCGATATCCGCCGAATGCACCGCCGGCATGACCAGCACATTGGCCGTGTCGGTCAGGCGGCAGAAGGGATAGAGCTTGAGCTTGTCCCGGCTGAGGGCCACATCCACCGCCATTTCGCCGTCATACTCAAAGTCCACCTGACGGCGGTCGAGGATGTTCACCGCTTCCACGATGCGCTCCGAGCGCTCATTGCGGGGGTAACCGAAGGTCGAGGAGGCCAAGAGGGCGACGCGCGGCGTATAGCCGAAATGCTTCGCGACTCTGGCAGATTGTACAGCAATATCAGCCAGTTGCTCGGAGGTCGGATGTTCGTGCACGCTGGTATCGGCAACGAAGATCACCCGTCCTTTGGCGAAGAGGATCTGCACCCCCATCGGGCGCTGCCCGGTCGGAGAATCCATCACCTGGCGAACATCGTTCAACGCCGCCGCATAGGCGCGGGTCATGCCCGTCACCATGGCGTCAGCCTCGTCTGCCGCCAGAAGGCTGGCCGCATAAATATTGCGATCGTTGGTGACCATGCGCACGCAGTCACGATAAAGGGCGCCGCGCCGTTGTAGGCGTTGATACAGCGCCTCAATATAAGGAGCGGCTTCGGCGGCCGAATGCGGCACCCGGATTTCGAGATCGGCTTCCTCAAGCCCTGCATTCTTGATGGTGGCTTTCACCACTTCCCGGCGGCCAACCAGAATGGCCTTGCCGAGACCGGCCTGCTGGAAGGCGGCGGCGGCGCGAACCACGCAAGGCTCCTCACCTTCAGCAAAGACCACCCGCTTGGGATTGGCCCGGACGCTGGTGGTGAGGCGGTGGAAGAGGTTGGCGGAAGGATCGAGGCGGGCGGAAAGCTCGGCGCGATAGCGCTCCCCGTCCGGAATGGCGCGGCGCGCCACCCCCGATTTGATCGCCGCCTCGGACACCGCCGAGGACACCCGCGAAATCAGCCGGGGATCGAAGGGGGAGGGGATGATGTATTCCGGCCCATAGGACGGACGGGCGCCGCGATAGGCGGTGGCCACCTCATCGGGCACGTCTTCCCGGGCGAGCGCCGCCAGGGCTTCGGCCGCCGCCACCTTCATGGGCAGGTTGATTTCCCGCGCCCGCACGTCGAGGGCGCCGCGGAAAATATAAGGGAAACCGAGGACGTTATTGACCTGGTTGGGGTAATCGCTGCGCCCGGTCGCCACGATGGCGTCGGAGCGGACGGATTTGACCTCTTCCGGGGTGATTTCCGGGTCGGGATTGGCCATGGCGAAAATGATCGGCGCCTTGGCCATGGTTTTCACCATTTCCTTCGTCACCGCGCCCTTGACCGACAGGCCCAGGAACACGTCGCAATCGACCAGCGCCTCTTCCAGGGTGCGGGCGGTGGTGTCCACCGCATGGGCGCTCTTCCACTGGTTCATGCCAGAGGTGCGGCCGCGATAGATCACGCCCTTGGAATCGCACAGCACCGCATTGGCGCTGGGCAGGCCCATGGTCTTTAAGAGCTCAAGGCAGGCGATGCCCGCAGCGCCCGCGCCGTTCACCACTACCTTGATCTCGGAAATCTTGCGGCCGGTGAGCTGCAGCGCATTGATGATGCCCGCCGCGCAGATAATCGCGGTGCCATGCTGGTCATCGTGAAAGACCGGAATGTCCATCAACTCGCGCAGGCGCTCTTCGATCACAAAGCAATCGGGCGCCTTAATGTCTTCCAGGTTGATGCCGCCAAAGGTGGGGCCGAGATAACGCACGCAATTGATGAAGGCCTCGACATCGGTGGTATCGACTTCGATATCGATGGCGTCCACATCGGCAAAGCGCTTGAAGAGAACGGCCTTGCCCTCCATCACCGGCTTGGAGGCCAGGGGGCCAAGATCGCCCAGGCCCAAAATGGCCGTGCCGTTGGAAATCACCGCGACGAGATTGCCCTTGGAGGTATAGTCATAAACCGCCTCCGGGCGTTCAGCGATGGCCCGCACGGGCACCGCCACACCGGGCGAATAGGCAAGGGCCAGGTCGCGCTGGGTGGCCATCGGCTTGGAGGGGACCACGGCGATCTTGCCGGGCTTGTCGCCGGCATGAAAGGCGAGGGCTTCTTCCTCCGTGAAGGAGGGGCGGTCGTTCTGTTGTTCCATTCTTCTCTTCCGGGGAATCTTGTCCACAGGATATCAGCTTATCGGGGCTTTGTACGTCCATCCCACGCAACGCATCTATGCACCTTAGTCTGATAGTTTTCGTCCATGAGCTCCGATAAAACACCCGCCGAAACCGCCGAACCTACGCCCCCCGCATCGTCCCCTGCGGGGCTTTCAACCGAGGGTGCCACACCCTCGATGGCGCAATTTCTTGAGATCAAGGCGACTCACAGCGAATACCTCCTGTTTTACCGGATGGGGGATTTTTACGAGCTGTTTTTCGAGGATGCCGCAAAGGCAGCCGAAGCGCTCGATATCGCTCTGACCAAGCGCGGCAAGCATCAGGGTGTCGATATCCCGATGTGCGGCGTGCCGGTGCATGCCAGCGAACAGTATTTGGAGCGTCTCATCCGCAAAGGCTTTCGCGTCGCGATTTGCGAGCAGATGGAAGACCCGGCTGAGGCGAGAAAGCGCGGCTCCAAAGCGGTGGTGCGGCGTGAGGTGGTTCGTCTCGTTACCCCTGGCACGTTGACCGAAGAATCCCTGCTCGAGCCTAAGCAATCCAACACGCTCGCCAGCCTTGGCCGCGCCGGGGGCGAGTTGGCGCTTGCCGCCGCTGAGATGAGCGCGGGTCAGTTCCGCGTTGCAGCCGTCGCGCCGGGAGATCTCGGTGTAGAGCTGGCGCGTCTCAGCCCGTCAGAGCTGATTGTGCCGGATTCCCTCTTTGCCGATCCCGAGATGGCGTCGGTTCTGAATGCATTGGCCGGTGCAGTCACGGTTTTGCCTGCGCTGAAGTTTGAATCCTCCACCGGCGAACGGGCGCTGAAGAGTTTTTATGGCGTCAATGAGCTGGCGGGTTTTGGTGCTTTCTCGCGCGCGGAAGTCTCGGCGGCGGGCGCGCTGATCGGCTATTTGGAGCTGACGCAGAAAGGCAAGCTGCCTGCGCTGTCGCCGCTCGCCCGCGAAGGCGCGGCTGCCTATATGGCGATCGATGCTGCCACGCGGCGCAATCTCGAACTGGTGCAGACTTTGGGCGGGGAGCGGCGCGGCAGCTTTCTGCATGCGATTGATCGGAGCGTGACCGCAGCAGGTGCGCGGTTGCTGGCCGCAAGATTGGCTGCACCGCTTACAGATGTCGCCGCGCTTCAACATCGCCAGGAGTCGGTCGCCCATTTTCTCAAGGCGCGCGAAACCAATGAGGAATTGCGCGAGAAGCTGCGTGCCGCGCCCGATATCGCGCGCGCGCTGGCGCGTCTGTCGGTGCAGCGTGGCGGTCCGCGCGATCTTGCGGCTTTACGCGATGGTATTTCGGCGGCGCATGCGGTGCGCGCGCTGGTGCCGCAAGCACCCGGTGAAGCGGGCGATGCGATTGGCGCGATCCTGGAAGGTCTCGTCGCGCTGTCGCCACTCGCCGATAAGCTCACCCATTTGCTGATCCCTGAGCCGCCGTTTTATGCGCGCGATGGAGGCTTTGTGCGCCCCGGTGCGCATGCGGCGCTGGATGAAATCCGCTCCTTGCGCGATGAATCGCGCCGCGTCATCGCCACGCTCGAAGCCAAATACCGCGATGAAACCGGCACGCCCTTGAAGATCAAGCATAACGGTGTGCTTGGCTATTTCATCGAAGTGACGCCGCAGCATGGCGATAAGCTGATGGCCCAAGGCTATCGCCATCGCCAGACCATGGGCGGGGCGGTGCGCTTTTCGACCGATGAGCTTTCCAGCCTCGCCAATCGCATCAGCCAAGCGGGCGATCAGGCGCTGGCGCTTGAGAAACAGCTCTTCGATGAGATGTGCGCCGATGCCTTGGCCTCGGCACTCCCGCTCTCCAAGATCGCGGAAAGCCTCGCCATATTGGATGTGGCCTCAAGCCTTGCCGATCTTGCGCGCGTCAAGAACTACACGCGGCCCAAGATCGACAACAGCAAAGCCTTCAGCCTCAAGCGCGCCCGCCATCCTGTGGTGGAAGCCGCTTTGCTCGCCAGCCACACGCCTTTTGTGCCCAATGATGCCGATCTTTCCAGCGACCGTCGTCTGTGGCTGGTCACTGGTCCGAATATGGCTGGTAAATCGACCTTTCTGCGCCAGAACGCGCTGATCGCCATCCTCGCGCAGATGGGCTCTTTCGTGCCCGCGGAATCGGCGCATATCGGCATTGTGGATCGCTTGTTCAGCCGCGTTGGTGCGGGCGATGATCTTGCCGCCGGCCGTTCAACCTTCATGGTCGAGATGGTGGAGACTGCCGCCATTCTTAATCAGGCTACGGAGAAAAGCCTCGTCATCCTGGATGAGATCGGGCGCGGCACAGCGACCTTTGACGGTCTCGCCATCGCCTGGGCGACCGCCGAGCATCTTTGCCTCAAGAACAAATCCCGTGCGCTCTTCGCCACGCATTACCACGAAATGACGGCACTCGCCGAACGCCTGCCTGCCATGGCTTGCGTCACCATGAAGGTGCGCGAGTGGAATGACTCCATCGTCTTCCTGCATGAAGTCATTCCGGGCGTGGCGGACCGGTCTTATGGTATCCATGTCGCCAAGCTGGCGGGCTTGCCGCAAGCGGTGGTCAGCCGCGCGGGTGAGGTGCTGAAGGCGCTGGAAGATGGCCGCGAAGGTCATAAGCCGCTCGCCCGTATCGACGATCTGCCGCTCTTCTCCGCCACCGCGCCGGTCAAAAAAGAGCAAAACGCCGTCGAGGAAGCCCTGCGCGCCATCGATCCCGACGCCCTCACCCCCAAGGCGGCGCTGGAGGCGCTTTACGAGCTGAAAGCCAAGCTGCCGCTCAATTGAAAGCAGCTTGCTCCCCGGCTGGGGATGGTGGATTCTCCAGCCATGCCTGCATCCGTGCGCAAATTCCTGGTGGTGGTGGATAAGACGGCCGAATCGAAAGTGGCCGTGCGCTTTGCCGCGCGCCGGGCCCAGCATACGGGCGGGCGGGTGTCGCTCCTCTGTGTCGCCCATCCGGTCGATTTCCAGCAATGGGGCGGGGTGGAAGAGATCATGATGGACGAGGCCCATCAGGAGGCCGAAGCCCGCATTTATGACGCCGCCAAGCTGATCAACGAGCTGACCGGCATCACCCCGGAACTGATCATCGCCCATGGCGAGGAGACCGAGGTGTTGCTCGACCTCATCGCCAAGGATAGGGCGATCTCCATCCTGGTGGTGGCCTCTTCGGGCGCCAAAGAGGGGCCGGGGCCGCTGGTCAAGCTCTTCGCCACCAAGATCCAGGCCATCCCGGTCACCATCGTCCCGGGCAATTTGACCGACGAGCAGGTAGACGAACTCGCCTGACACCCGTTTCCGGACAGGAATCCAGCGGAGGATATGAAGATGGCTGGCAACATCGCGATCCTGGTCATGCTGGGGATTGTGGCCGTCATTCTCCTGGGTGGGATCGCGGTTATGGCGCTCGGCGGCGAGGCTTCGGCCAAATGGTCCAACGTCTTGATGCGGTACAGGATTCTCGCCCAGGCCATAGCCCTGGTTGTGATCGGTCTGGTGGTTTATGTCGCGAGTGGCCGCTGACGGTGTAAGGGTCTTGCGCTAAAGGCCGCTCTGGTGTTGTTAGGCCCCCTGTTTGACGGGAAAGGCCGCCTTCTATGGGCAAGACGCTGTACGATAAGATCTGGGACGCGCATCTGGTGCATGAGGCGCCGGGGGAATCCTCGATTCTTTATATCGACCGCCATCTTGTGCATGAGGTGACGAGCCCCCAGGCCTTTGAAGGCCTGCGCAATACCGGCCGCGCCGTGCGCCGCCCGGAAAAGACTCTGGCGGTGGCTGATCATAACGTGCCGACACTCGGCCGTGCCAAGGGCATCGAAGACCCGGAAAGCGCCGAGCAGGTCGCCACCCTCGAACGCAATACCAAGGAATTCGGCGTCGAATACCTCGCCATGGACGATATCCGCCAGGGCGTGGTGCATATCGTCGGGCCGGAACAGGGCTTCACCCTGCCGGGCACGACTATCGTCTGTGGCGATTCCCACACCTCCACCCATGGCGCCTTCGGCGCTTTGGCGCATGGTATCGGCACCTCGGAAGTCGAGCACGTCCTGGCGACCCAGACATTGCTGGCCCCGAAATCCAAGAATATGCGCGTCACCGTGAAGGGTGCGCTGCCCGAAGGCATCACGGCGAAGGACATGGCGCTCGCCATCATCGCCAAAATCGGCACTGCGGGCGGCACCGGCTATGTCATCGAATTTGCGGGCGAGGCGGTGACCGGGCTTTCCATGGAAGGCCGCATGACCCTCTGCAACATGACCATCGAGGCGGGCGCGCGCGCTGGGCTGATCGCGCCCGATGATGTGACCTTCGCTTATATCGCTGGCCGTCCGCGTGCGCCCAAGGGTGCAACTTTTGAAGCGGCGGTTGCCACTTGGCGTCTTCTCAAAACCGATGCCGATGCCGTGTTCGATGCAGAGATCACTCTTGAGGCCTCTGAGATCGCGCCGATGGTGACCTGGGGCACGTCCCCGGAACAAGCTCTGCCCGTCACGGCCACCATCCCCGACCCGGCCACGATGAGCGATCCGGCCAAGAAGAGCGCCGCCGAACGCGCGCTCGCCTATATGGATTTGAAGCCCGGCACCCCGCTGACCGAGGTCAAGATCGATCGCGTCTTCATCGGCTCCTGCACCAATGGCCGTATCGAAGATTTCCGCGCCGCCGCGAAAATTGCCAAGGGCAAGAAAGTGGCCGCCCATGTCAGCGCCATGATTGTTCCGGGCTCGGGCCTTGTGAAGCATCAGGCCGAGGAAGAAGGTCTGGATCAGATTTTCATTGCCGCTGGCTTTGAATGGCGCGAGCCGGGCTGTTCCATGTGTCTTGCGATGAATGCTGATCGCCTCGCCCCTGGGGAACGCTGCGCCTCCACCTCCAACCGCAATTTCGAAGGGCGGCAAGGGCGTGGCGGTAGGACGCATCTGATGAGCCCGGCCATGGCGGCGGCGGCGGCGATTGCCGGCCACCTCGTGGATGTGCGTGGCCTGGACTAAGGCTTACGTCATCTTCATGCGCAGGCGGATAACGGCGAAAGAATAGCCGTTCCGTGTGCGCATGGATTCGACTACAAGATGTACGCCGTTATTACGGGGGATTTCATGTTACGTCGTATTGCCGCCGTCGCGTTTGTTGCGTGCGGACTTGCCGGTTGTACCGATGCCGATTGGGATCATGCTTTCAGCTATGCCGGCATGGGGTCTGATAGCGCTGCGCCCGTCACGCCGGCATCCACCGCGGCTCCGGCATCTCCTGCAACCGCCACACCGGCAGCCTCGGCTCCTGCGGCGGCTATGGCATCTGCGCCTGATGACCGGTGCCAGATCTCGGCCAATGCCGCAGCGCTCGAAGTCAAGGAATTGGGCTTCGATGAGAAGACTCAGAAAAACAGGGCAGATCAGGCGCTGAAACAGTGCCAGACCGCGCGCTGAGCCGTTAGAAGAAACTCACTGGATCGACATCCACCACCAGACGCACCGATTTTGGAATGGTCGCGTCTTTCAGCCAGGTCCTGAGATAGGCTTGGATGTCGATGCTCTTTTCAGTCTGCACCAAAAGCCGTTCTCGGGTTTGGCCGCGCAAGAGCGCATAGAAAGCGGGCGTCGGCCCCCACACTTTGATGCCGCGCGCTGACGGCGCCGTCTTGGCCAGGACACGCCCAGCCTCGCGCACCGCTTCCCCATCATGACCGGATAGAATGAGCGCAGCCAGCCGCCCGAATGGCGGGGCATGAATGATTTCGCGATATTTGCGCTCTTGTTCGTAGAAGGCATCGCGGTCGGAAGCGGTCAGCGCCTGCATCACCGCATCCTTGGGATTGCGGGTTTGCAAAAGCACCAGCCCCGGCTTTTCCGCACGTCCCGCACGTCCTGAGACTTGGTGCAAAAGCTGAAAGGTGCGCTCGCGGGCTCTGAGGTCGCCGTCGGAGCCGCCAAGATCCGCATCCACTACGCCGACCAAGGTCAATTGCGGGAAGTGGTGGCCTTTGGCGACGATCTGGGTGCCGATTAGAACATCGATCTCGCGTTTTTGCATGGCGCGGATGGCAGCTTGCATTTCGGCAGGCCCCCCCATGGTGTCGGAGGAGGCAATCGCCATGCGCGCGTCGGGGAATAGCGCCTTGAACTCTTCGGCGACGCGTTCCACGCCTGGACCGCAGGCAATGAATTTTCCTTCCGTGCCGCATTGAGGGCAGGCTGGAGGCAATCCCGTTTCATAGCCGCAATGATGACAGACAAGGCGCTTTCTATAGCGATGCTCCACCAGCCAAGCCGAGCATTGGCGGCAGACAAGCTTGTGGCCGCAAGCTTCGCATAATGTCAGCGGAGCATAGCCGCGCCGGTTCAAGAACAGCATTGCCTGTTCGCCCGCCGCCACGGTGCGCGCGATATTCTCGCGCAAAGTCGGCGAGAGAAATGTGCCAGGGTCGCCGCGATCCTCGCGCAAATCGATCAGGCGTACCTCTGGTAATTCGGCCGCGCCATGGCGATTGGTCAAAGTCAGATGAGCATAGCGCCCGTTCTTCGCATTGACATAGCTTTCCAGCGATGGCGTGGCGCTTGCCAGGATTACCGGACATTGCGCGAAACGTGCGCGCACAACGGCCATATCGCGGGCATGATAGATGGCGCCGTCTTCCTGCTTATAGGCTTGCTCATGCTCTTCATCGACCACGATCAGGCCAAGATCGGCGAAAGGCAGAAACAGCGCCGAGCGCGCACCCACCACGATTTTGGCTTCGCCGCTCATCACCGCGCGGTAAACTCGCCGCCGCTCGCGCGGTGAAAGGTCAGAATGCCATTCGGCCGGGCGCACGCCAAAGCGCGCGGCGAAGCGGTCGAGAAACTGCACCGTCAGCGCGATTTCCGGCAAAAGGATCAAGGTTTGGCGCCCTTCGCGCAGCGCTTCTGCCACAGCTTCGAAATAGGTCTCGGTTTTGCCCGAACCGGTGATGCCGTCCAACAGGCTGACGCCGAAACGCCGTCCCCTTACCGCACCCCGCATCACCTCTGCGGCGAGCGCCTGCTCGGTATTGAGCTTGGGTACATCGAAATCAGGATCAGGTGGACGATAAGGATCAAACTCGGGAAGCTCGATGGCTTGCAAGGCGCCGCAATCGACAAGACCGCGCACCACCGCCGGCGTGACATTGGCCTCTTCCGCCAATTGCGGCACAGAGCGCGCCAGCCCGTCTTTTGCGGTGTCGAGCACGCGCTGTCGGGCGGGCGTCATTTTCGCAGGAACACCGTTTCCTGAAATGTACGCGGTGCGCATCGTTTCCGGCTCAAAGGCTTGGCGCGAGCGCAAGGCCATCGCCAGCACCATACCCGGCAGGGTCAAGGTGTACTGCGCCACCCAATCGATGAAATCGCATAGGGAGCCGGGCAGATGCGGTGCGCCATCGAGCGGCTCGGCCAGCTTCAGCTTTGCTTCCGCAACGCCGCCTTCCGCGCTTCCCCAAACGACGCCAAGGCTCTGGCGCGGGCCCAGCGGCGCTGTGACAATTGCCCCGCGCTTCGCCGGAAGCGTCAGCTTGTAGTCATAAGCGCCCGAAAGGGGTAGCGGCAGCAGCACGCTTGCGCGATAGTCCCCGGCGCGCGTTGGGTTGTCAGCACTCATGCGGTACAATTCGAATCACAGATGTTTGGTCGAATCACGGAACCTTGGTCGAATCACGAATCCTGGGCGATGCCCGTCATAATGGTCTAGCATGAGCGAAAGCGCGCCGTCCCGGGAACCTCTCATCAGCGCCGCTGACGCGGTGAAGGCGTATATTCGCCTGCACCGGGATTGGGCCTTGAGCGATGGCGAGCTCTTGTCGCTGCTCCTGCCGGAGCGTTTCCAGGATAGCGATATCAGTGACTTGCAGCGCTACGCCATGGAAAAATTGCGCGGCGAAAATCAGGCGCTGCGGGCTGAACTCCTCGCATTGCAGGCACAGCCCCGCCGCGGCGCGCTCTCCGAGGGTGTAAAAAAAGCCGTCCTGGATTTGATCGACGCCAGAAGCTTTGCCGAAGCCATAGCGGCGGTCACCAGTGCCGCACCCGCTTTTGGCGCGGATCGCGCGGTGTTCTGCATTGAAGCAGCGGATGGATTTGCTGCCGCCACATCTTCGGATGGGGTGCGCCTCATCGCGCCGGGCACGGTAGCCGCGGTAGTGGGACCCGAAGGCATGGGCGCGATCCTTTCGGGTGGTGGGGAATTACTCTTTGGCCGCACCGGCTATCGTTCCATCGCCGCCTTCCGCCTTCGCATCGGCGCGTCGGCGCCACCCGCCTTGTTTGTGCTCGGCTCGCGCGTCGATGGGCGCTTCGATGGGCAGGATAGCGAAACCGATCTTGGTTTCTTCGCGCGCGCGCTCGAACGGGCAATCAGGGCATGGCTCGATCTTCCCAAGGCCTGAGGGCTGAATGGCTGTCCAGCCTCGCCCATGAACGCAAGGCCAGCCCGCATACGCTGCGCGCCTATGGTGATGATCTCACGCGCTTCTTAGGCTTCATAGCCGGTCATACCGGCACGACCTATGATCGCGTCGATCTGAAAGATCTCACCCCGGCCGATATTCGTGCCTTCATCACGAGCTTGCGCCGCGAAGGTTTGGGCCCGCGCAGCGTGCAGCGCGCCATGGCGGCGGTGAGGAGCTTTTTTCGCTTTCTTGCGCGCGAAAGCATTCTTGAAAACGCTGCCGCCCGCGCGGTGCGTTCGCCGCGGCTTCCGCGCACGCTGCCAAGGCCTCTGAGTGAAATCGATGCCGCCCGCACCCTCGAAGAAGCCGCAAACCACGATGTCGAATGGTTGGGCTTGCGCAACACGGCCTTGCTGACCCTGCTCTACGGTGCCGGGCTTCGTATTTCGGAGGGGCTTAGTCTACGGCGCGGGGATGTGCCGCTCGGCGACAGCATCAGTGTGATCGGTAAGGGCCGCAAGGAACGCGTGGTGCCGCTATTGCCGGTGGTGCGCGAGGCGGTGGCCGCCTATGCTGAGGCTTGCCCTTTTAAGCCGGGACCGCAGGAGGCGTTATTTTTATCGCGCACCGGCAAGCCCATGAGCCCGCGCGAGGCGCAAAACCTGATGCAGACCTTACGGTCGCGGCTCGGGCTTTCTGAACGGGCCACGCCGCATGCCTTACGCCACTCCTTTGCCACCCACCTTTTGGCGAATGGCGGGGATTTGCGCGCAGTGCAGGAATTACTGGGTCACGCCTCGCTTTCGACCACCCAGACCTATACCGAAATCGACGCCCGCCGCCTGATGGATGTGTACGCAAAGGCGCACCCGCGTTGCAAAACCGCGCCGTGACAGCGAAAACAGATTCGGCGAAAAAAGCTGCCTCAGCGCGGTGCAACGCCTTGGATCAAGCCTAGTCACGGAATTATACAGCGTGAGCATTCCGAGCAATATTGAGATCGCCCGCACGGCGAAAATGAAACGGATTACCGCTGTCGCCGAAACCCTCGGCATTTCCGAAGAGGCGGTGATTCCCTATGGGCACACAAAAGCCAAGCTCGACCTCGAAAAGCTCGATCTTAAGGCTCGCCCGGACGGCAAATTGATCCTGGTCACCGCCATCACGCCGACCCCGGCGGGCGAGGGCAAGACCACCACCACCATCGGCCTTAACGATGCCCTGAACCGCATCGGCAAACGTTCCCTGGCCACCTTGCGCGAGCCTTCGCTCGGCCCCTGCTTTGGCATCAAGGGTGGGGCGGCTGGTGGCGGTCATGCCCAGGTGGTGCCGATGGAGGATATCAATCTTCATTTCACCGGCGATTTTCACGCCATTACCTCGGCCAACAATCTTCTCGCCGCGCTGATCGATAATCACATCAACTGGGGTAATGCCCTGGGCCTCGACACCCGCCGCATCACCTGGCGCCGCTGTCTCGATATGAACGACCGGGCGCTGCGCAGCATCGTCTCTTCGCTTGGCGGGCCCGCCAATGGCTATCCGCGCGAAGATGGTTTCGACATCACCGTCGCTTCGGAAGTGATGGCGATCCTCTGCCTTGCCTCCGATCTGAAAGATCTGGAACGCCGCTTAGCGCAGATCGTGATCGGCAAAAATCGCGAGGGTCGCTTTGTTACGGCAGGCGATTTGAATGCGGCGGGCGCCATGGCGGTGCTCCTCAAAGACGCGATGCTGCCCAATCTGGTGCAGAGTCTCGAAAACAATCCGGTCCTCATCCATGGCGGGCCGTTTGCCAATATCGCCCATGGCTGCAACTCACTGATCGCCACGCGCACCGCGCTGAAGCTCGCCGATTACGTCGTCACCGAAGCCGGTTTCGGCGCCGATCTTGGGGCGGAGAAATTCTTCAACATCAAATGCCGCAAGGCCGGACTGAAACCCGATGTCGCGGTGCTGGTGGCAACCGTCCGTGCCCTGAAATTTCATGGCGGGATGGAGCGCGCTGATCTTTCCAAGGTTAATATCGAGGCGCTGAGCAAGGGCGCCGCCAATCTGCAGCGCCATATCGGAAACTTGCGCAAATTCGGCGTGCCGGTGGTGGTGGCGATCAACCATTTCGCGGGCGATAGCGATGGCGAGATCGCAAAGCTGATCGAGATCGCTGAAAGCTTCGGCTGCGTGGCGCATGTCTGCAAAGGCTGGGCGGAAGGCGGCAAAGGGGCTGTCAGTCTTGCTGAGGCCGTGGTTGCCGAATGCGATAAGGCTGCGGCCGATTTCAAGCCGCTTTATCCCGACCACCTGCCCCTGATCGAAAAGGTGCGTGTCGTGGCGCGCGAGATTTACGGCGCCGCCGATATCGCGGCCGATGTCTCGGTGCGGCAGGCATTCTCCGATCTGGAACTGGCCGGCTTCGGGCGTCTGCCGGTATGCATGGCCAAGACGCAGTATTCCTTCTCCACCGATGCCAAGCTCAGGGGCGCGCCGGAAGGCCATGTGGTGAAGCTGCGCGAAGTGCGCCTTTCGGCGGGCGCTGAATTCGTGGTGGTGATCGCGGGCGATATCATGACCATGCCCGGCCTGCCGCGCGTACCCGCCGCCAATGGCATCGGCCTCAACAAAGATGGCCAGATCGAAGGGCTGTTCTAGACCTAGATATGGTCGACGGTTTCTTCGGCCTCGCCATGGATGATGCGCCCGCCATTCCAGGTCCGTGAGAGCAGCACGGCGAAGCCCATGGCGATCACCCCGCACGCCGCGGAGGTGAGATAGGTCTTACCGTCCCAGGCGGCGTAAAGCGCGCCGCCCGCCAGGGTCATGATCCCCATCATCACGCCTTGTGCGCCGACGAAATAAAGGCTCTGACCGGTGGCGGCGAGGCGCTGCGGTACCGCTTTCAGGACAAAGAACACCGCCCCCAGATGGGCCAGCGCGAAAGTTCCCCCATGCAGGAATTGCGCGAAGATCACCACCGGCAAAGGCGGGTCGAAAGCCAAAATGGTCCAGCGGATGGCGCAGATCATGCCACCCAGAAAGATCAGCTTGGGCGGAGAAAGTCGTGCCTGCACTTTGGGGGCGATGGAGAAGAGGGCGATCTCGCCCAAGACGCCCAAAGGCCAGATCAGCCCGATCAGCAATTCGGAATAGCCGATACTGCGCCAATGAAGGCCGCCATAACCGTAATAGAAGGCGTGGCTGGCCTGTTCAAAGCTAGCGGCGGCAAGAAAGATGAGAAACACCGGCGCCTGCAAAAGCTCGCGCGTTTCCGCCCAGGTCGCTTTGAAACGCTGTGACAGCTTGGTGCTGTGTTCATTGGACGGCGCTTTGGGCAACAGCAAGGTGGAGAACACGGCGACGGCCGCCGCTACCGCCAGCATGGGCGCAATTACACCCAAACTCAAAAACTTGATGGCGATGCCCCCGCCGACATTCATCACCACAAACAGGGTGGAGGCCCAGATCCGCACGCGCCCGTAATCAAAGCCATAGCGCTCAGCGAGGCGCACCGACACGCTCTCCAGAAGTGGCGTTGCCGCGCCATAAGCGACATAGGCGGCAACGGCGGTGATAAAGATCAGGATGGGCGAATTGACCACGCAGAGGGCGCCAAATCCGGCCAGGGTGATCCAATAGAGCACCAGCATCATGAAGCGGCGGTCGTTGCGCGCATCCGCCATGATGCCGCTCAGAGGTCCGCCAAGGGCCCTCAGGATCAGGGCGGTGGAGAGCAATAGGCCGATCTGGTCGGGCGAAATCCCGCGAAAGGCGAGCGAGGCCGAAAAGAAGGGGGTGAAAACGCCGGAAATCGAGCCGGACGCGGCCTGGCTGAAGCTGAGGCGTGTGGAGAGGTGTTTCACCCTTGTGGGATCCCGGTCTCTTGTGATGACTCTTATGACGTGGGGCACCGGGTTAGACGATAGCCGGGGCCAAGGTAAAGGCCGGGTTTTCCTCAAAATCGAGGCGCCATCTGGGCGAAACACCCCCCTCAGGTCCGCTTCACCCTGTCGCTGGTGGGCAGAAGGCCGGCTCGAGCTCGCGAAAAGCGCCGAAATCCTCACCAAGGGCTGTTGCAGAACCGCCCCTGGTTAGGGTATCTCCGCCGCCCTGGGTCGCCCTTTCGGGGCGCATCCGATAGTGTACCCCTTCAGGGGTCTTGGGCCGCCTTAGCTCAGCCGGTAGAGCACCGCATTCGTAATGCGGGGGTCGCGTGTTCGAGTCACGCAGGCGGCACCAGTTTTTTCGAGACGTGCGATGTCTGCCGCAGCCGACAGCATGGCCTATGACGTCGTGATCGTCGGCGGGGGCCCCGCCGGTCTTTCCGCAGCTATCCGTCTCAAGCAATGCGCTTCCTCCGCGGGGCGCGAGATCAGTGTCTGCCTCCTCGAAAAAGGCTCCGAGATCGGGGCGCATATTCTCTCGGGCGCGATTATCGATCCGGAACCGCTACGCACGCTTCTTCCCGATTGGCCGGAATGCTTCAGCGCGGGCGGTCCGCTTGAGACGGAAGTGGCCGAGGAGCGCCTTCTCTATCTCACCCGCAATGCCGCTCTAGCGCTGCCCCAGATGCTGCTGCCCAAGGCGATGCAAAATCACGGCATGCGCATCGGCAGCCTTGGCAGGCTCTGCCGCGCCCTGGCAGAGAAAGCCGAAGCTCTGGGGGTGGAGATCTATCCAGGTTTCGCGGCGGTGGAGATTCTTTACGGCGCGGCCGGTGAAGTCACAGGCGTCGTCACCGGGGCTTTTGGCATTGCCAAGGACGGCCATCACAAACCCAGCTATACGCCAGGGCTTCAAATCGAGGCCAAATACACGCTTCTGGCCGAAGGCGCGCGCGGCTTTCTCAGCGAAGCGCTGATCGAACGCTATGGCTTGCGCGAGGGGCCGCAAAAATACGGCATCGGCATCAAAGAGCTTTGGGAACTTCCGCCGGAAAAGCATCGAAAAGGGTTGGCACTGCATACGCTCGGCTGGCCGCTCGATAACAAGACCTCCGGCGGCATGTTCGCCTATCACTGGGGCGAGGCCTATTGCGCCCTCGGCCTGGTGGTACATCTCGATTACGAAAACCCATATCTGTCGCCGTTTTCTGAATTCCAGCGTGCCAAGAGCCATCCCGTCATCCGCCATATGCTCGAAGGCGGGCGGCGGGTCGGCTATGGCGCGCGCGCCATCGCCGAAGGTGGCCTGCAATCACTGCCCGAACTTGTTTTTCCCGGCGGTGCCTTGATCGGCTGCGCTGCGGGCTTTCTCAACCTGCCGCGTCTGAAGGGCAGTCACAACGCAATCCGTTCGGGCATGGCGGCGGCAGAGGCGGTGGCGGACGCGCTCGTTGAAGGGCGGCAAGGCGACAGGCTCTCTCACTATGCTTCCGCCGTAGCGCACGGCGCCATCACGGCGGATTTGAAGCCGGTGCGCAATGTAAAGCCGTTATGGTCGCGCTTCGGTACGCTCTTCGGCGTTGCTCTGGCCGGGTTTGATCTTTGGAGCCATCAGCTCTTTGGCGGCAGCCTGTTTGGCACGCTCAGCCACACCAAGGCCGATTGGCAGAGCCTGCGTGACGCCAAAGATGCTGCGCCGCTGCACTATCCCAAGCCTGATGGCGTGATCAGTTTCGACATCGCCTCCAGCCTTTATTGTTCGGGCACAGATCACGAGGCCGATCAGCCGGTCCATTTGAAACTCGCCGATCCGGGGGTGCCGCTCGGGGTGAACCTGCCGCGCTACGGCGAGCCTGCCCAGCGCTATTGCCCGGCCGGGGTCTATGAGATCGTCGATATCGAGGGCGCCGCGCAGTTTCAGATCAATGCCGCCAACTGCCTGCACTGCAAAACCTGCGAGATCAAAGACCCCTCCCAGAACATCCGATTCGCACCGCCGGAGGGGGGCGGGGGGCCGAATTACGCCGATATGTAAGCCGTTCGGGGTGCAATCTGACCCATACTAGTAGTTGTACTTATACCCTGCAGGCGAATTCTGGCGGGACGCTGTAAAATTACGTCGCGTCAATGATCTAGCCGTCCTGCGCGCCCTGTAAATCCTCAGCCTTTCAGCCAAATCCGGGGAAAATTGGGGTTTTTTAATCATGGTAACGGTGCCACAAGGACACTTTTTCGCCATATTGCCGGCCTGTACACCGTTCAGTAAGGTCGGGGCAATTGGCAGTGCCCATAGTTTGTGTCAACTTGTAATTCATACGGGAATCATTTCCTTCCCGTAAAAGGAAAGCAAATCCGGTGCCCCGCACACTCAGCCAAGAAGACATCGCGGAATTTCGGGAGCAGGCTTGCGCTGCCGCCAGCCGGCTCTTTGCCGAGCGAGGGACAGATGGCGTCACCATGCGCGCGCTCGCCGAGGTGATGGGCATCTCCCCGATGAAGCCCTATCACTACTTCCGCGACAAAGAGGAAATCCTCGCAACCTCCGTCATGCGTGCGTTCAACCGCTTTGTGTCTGCGGTGGAGGAGGCGGAAAAAGAGCCGGGGTCAGCCCTGGAACGCGCTTACGCGAAGCGCCGCGCCTATGTCGCCTTCGCACTGGCCGAGCCGGATTCCTATCGCATCATGTTTGAGATGCCCTATCCCGATTTGAACAAATATCCAGAGCTCGCCGAAGCGGTAGAACGCTGCCGCTGGACCATGCGCCGGAGCATGGATGCGCTCATCGCCGAAGGGCTGGTGGAAGGAAATCCCTCCACCTTGGGCTATGTCTTCTGGTGTTCGCTGCATGGCCCGGTGAGTCTCTATCTCGCCGGAAAACTCGATTCCGAAGCGCAACTCGAAACCCTTCTCGATCTTGGCATCAAAGGGCTGCTCGCCGGGCTCGCGCCTGCGCAGGCTTAGATTTTCGCCAAAGCTTTGGCATGCGCCGCGATGATTTTCAGGGTCGAGCCATCGCTGGCGAAGACGGAATTGCGCCCTTGCGGTTCTTGCGGCGGATCGCCGACATAGGTGGTGTCGCCGGGCTTCATCACATAATCGGGATGCAGGGCTTGGCCTTCGCCGCCCCAAGCCCAGAAATTACTCCCGGCAAGCGGGCCGCCTTTCTTGGCGCTCTCTTCCACCGCCTTATAGACCATCGCGAAAAAGCGATCCCGATGCGTGGTGAGCGCCTCGGGCCCATTGCGGTTTTCCTCGCGCGGAAAGCCGAATTCCTCAAGCACCAAAGGCTTTTTGAGCGTTTCGGCGAGCTTGATGTGGGTATTGATATAGGCCCGGCATTTGGCTTCACCGCTCTCATAGCTGGTGTCGAGCTTTAAGGGATCGATCCAGCTCCAATTCTGCGGCCACATATGGAAGGTGACGTAATCAATCGCTTTCGGCGCGTGGGCTTTAAGGACGCATTCGGTGCTTTCCAAGCAGCCCATGACCCCTTCATTGCCGGTGGAGACGAGGTGGTTTGGATCACGCGCCTTGATGAAGGCCGCGGTGCGGGCAAGAAAGGCGTAGAAGGCGGCGAACTTCTCCTTGGAAGGCGTGCCGCCCGGGCGCGGCTCATTGGCGATCTGCCAGGACATGATGGTGGGATCGTCGCGATAGGCTTTGCCCGTCACCGTGTTCACCCGCGCGATGATCGCGGCGATATACTCCTCGTACAGAGCAATCGCCTTGGGGCTGACATAAAAACCAGCGGAGAAATCGGCAAATTCGGGCCAGGGATGGGCTGGATCGTTCAGATTGATGAAATGGCCACCATTGGTCCAGGCCTGATAGGTGACCATGCCGCCTGACCATTCCCAGAAATTATTGAGGAAGAGCACGGCCTTCATGCCGCGCCCCGCCATTTCAGCAAGGGTGAAGTCGAGCCCTTGCAGCAGCTCCTCGTTATAAGGCGGCTTGGGTCCATGAATGGCAGGCTTCAAGGAATTGTCGAGCGGCGACTCCTCGCCCGAGGCCAGAATGCGCAGATTGCTGAGGCCGTTCCTCTTCAGCACATCCAACTCGCGCTTTAATCTTTCGCGATGGCCGAGTTTTCCTTGGCTGCCGAGATACGGGGCGTACCAAAGATTGGTGCCCGCGAAGCGATATGGCTTTCCGCCGTTCAAGAATCCGGTGCCGGAGACGCTGACAAAAGCAGAGGGTGGGATCACTGCCGCACCGCTCGAAGAGGCGCATAAACCCGCCGTTCCTGCCACAAATCCTCGCCGCGTCAGCATCGGCTTCTCCCCACCAGATCTACCCGAACGCCAGTCCTACCACTGCTTGCGTGTTCGCCGTAGAGTATGCACGACAAAGGCGAAGATTTGTCCGGCGCCCCGCCGCCGTGGCCCAGAGTCGCAGTATTCATGGACTGTGCATCGCTTTTCAGCGCTGAATGTGGTTTATGCTGGCGTGGTTGTAAGGGGTTCTGATGATCAGTTCGGGACAACTCAGGGCAGCGCGTGCGCTTCTGGGTCTAGATCAGCGTCAACTTGCCGATATAGCAGGCCTTTCGGTGCCCACCATCCAGCGGATGGAGGCTTCGGACGGGGTCATCCGGGGCAATGTCGATTCGCTGATGAAGCTGATCGGCGCCCTGGAATCGGCCGGCATCGAGTTGATCGGTGAAGGCGTGGCTTCGCCTGCCGGTGGTCGCGGCATCCGGCTGAAAAAGAAGCCCTGACCCGGCTTTTCACGGGTATTCTCATGTTTCTCTGGCGCAGGCATCGCCGCGCCCAAAAGGTTCCATCATGTCCGCTCGTCCCACCATTCGCGTCAAACCCAAGGAAGGAAAGCGCGCCCGCGCTGGTGCCCCTTGGCTGTTCTCCAACGAAATCGAGATGGCCAAGCAGCTTGCTCCCGGCAGCCTCGTTAATGTGATGCTGGATGACGGCAATTCTCTCGGCACCGGCTTCTTCAATCCCAAGAGCCTGATCGCGGTACGCCTCATCGATTCCGCGCTGGATCGCGCCATCGATGAAGCTTTCTTCGTGGAGAAGCTGTCGCGCGCGCTGGCCATTCGCGAGGCGCTGTTTGAAGCGCCCTATTACCGTCTCGTCCATGCCGAGGGCGATGGTCTTCCCGGCCTCAACATCGATCGCTTTGGCACCACCTTCACGGTGCAGATCTCGACGGCGGGCATGGAAGCGCTGAAAGACGTGATCCTCTCGGCGCTGAAGAAGGTTGCCGCGCCGGCCAAGATCATCTTGCGCGCCGATGCGCCGTCGCGTGCCCTGGAAGGGCTTGAGAGCTATGTCGATGGCACGGGCCGCATCACGGTGGAAGAAAACGGCGTCACCTATTTTGCCGATGCGGGCGCGGGCCAGAAGACCGGCTGGTATTACGATCAGCGCGAGAACCGCGCCTTTATGGCGAAACTCGCCAAAGGCAAGACCGTGCTTGATGCCTATTCCTATGTCGGTGGTTTCGCGCTCGCCGCAGCAAATGCGGGCGCCAAGGAAGTAGCAGGTCTGGAAAGCTCAGGCCCGGCGGTAGCGCTGGCTGAGGAAGCGGCCGCGGCCGCGCATCTGCCTGCCAAATTTTTGAAGGTCGATGTTTTCGACGAGCTGGAGCGCCTCGTCTCCGCCAAAGAGACTTTCGATGTTGTGATCGGTGATCCGCCGCCTTTCGTCAAAGCAAAGAAGGATTTGGAGGCCGGCGCCAAAGCCTATCGCAAGCTGGCGCGGCTTTGCGCGCAAACCACGGCGCCCGGCGGCTTTCTTTTCCTCGCCTCCTGCTCACACAATATTGCGATGGATCGCTTGGCCTATGAATGTGCCATGGGTATCGCGCGCGCGGGCCGTCAGGCGCGGCTCATCCATCAGGCAGGTGCGGGCCCGGATCACCCGGTCCACCCCATGCTGCCCGAAAGCGCCTATCTCAAGGCGCTGGTCTACGCGCTGGATTAACCCGCGCGAACGGCTCTTATCTGTTTGTAGGTATGGCCGGGCTTTGACCCGGCCATTTCTTCTAGATCGTCACCTGTGCGCCAAGCTCGACCACGCGGTTCGGCGGCAGGCGATAGAAGCGTGCTGGCGACAGCGCGTTCGAAGCGAGCTGGATATAAAGCCAGGTGCGCCAACGGCCCAAGGTTGGATTCTCGCTCGGCACCAGCAGCTCCCGCCCCACGAAGAAGGTCGTGGTTTCCGGATCGATAGCGAGGCCCCAGCCGCGCGCCTCTTGCAGCGTCTTGGGCACGTCGGGCACTTCGAAGAAGCCGTGATGGATCATCACGGTGTAAAAGCCTTTGCCCAGCTTCTCGACCGTCAGGCGTTTTTGCGGCGCCACGAAAGGCGTGTCATCGACCACGACCTGCGTGATCAGCACGCGTTCATGCAGCACTTTGTTGTGCTTGAGATTGTGTAAGAGCGCGCCCGGCACCACATCGGCGCGCGCGGTCAGGAACACTGCGGTTCCAGCAACCCGCACCGGCGATTTATCGGCGCGTTCCAGGAAGAGCGCCATCGGCATGGATTCATTGCGGATGCGCTCAAGCTGATTGCGCCGCCCCATGCGCCAGGTTCCCATCAAGGTGTAGACGCAGGCCGCGATAAAGAGCGGCAGCCAGCCGCCTTCGGTGATCTTCAGCGCATTGGAGCTGAGGAAGAAAAGATCGATCAGGCCCAAAAGTCCGAACACCGGAATCGCCATCCAGCGGTTCCATTTCCAGGTTCTGACCGCCACCAGGCCCACCAGCATGGTGGAGATGAACATCTCACCGGTCACCGCGATGCCATAAGCGGCGCCCAAGGAGTTCGAGCTCTTGAAGATCAGCACGATCAGAACGACGCCGACGCAAAGCACCGCATTCATGCGCGGCACATAGATCTGGCCGTAATCGGTCGCTGAGGTGTGGCGGATTTCCATGCGCGGCAGCATGCCGAGCTGCACGGCCTGACGGGTGATGGAGAACACGCCCGATATCACCGCTTGGCTGGCGATGGAGGCGGCAATGGTGGCCAGCGCTACCAGCGGGAGCTGGGCCCAATGCGGCGCCACGGCATAAAAGGGATTGGCAAGACTGTGGGGATCGCGCAAGAGCGCCGCGCCCTGGCCGAAATATTCCAGGAACAGCGCGGGCAGCACGAAGAAAAGCCAGGCGGCGCGGATCGGCCCTTTGCCGAAATGGCCCATATCCGCATAAAGGGTTTCGCAGCCCGTTACCGCCAGCACGATGGAGCCCAGGCTCACAAAAGCGGTCCAGGGCTCATCGACAAACAGCAAGAGCCCGTAATGGGGCGAGAGGGCCGCGAGGATCTCTGGCGTCTTGGAGATGGAGACCGCGCCCATCACGCCCATGACCAGGAACCACAGCACCATCACCGGGCCGAACACCTTGCCCACCTGGGCTGTGCCGCGCGATTGCAGCGCGAAAAGGCCAAGCAGGATCACCAGCGACAAGGGAACGACCAGCGCCTCGAAATGGTGGTTGGTGGCCGAAAGCCCTTCCACGGCGGATAACACGGTGATCGCCGGGGTCAGCATGCCGTCGCCGAAGAACAGCGACAGACCCAGAATGGCGCCAATGCCGATAGCGACCTTCAGCCGCCGGTCGAGGCCCTGAATGCGATGCGCCAGAGACGCCAGCGCCAGCTCGCCGCCTTCGCCGTCATTGTCGGCGCGCATGATGAGGGTGACGTATTTGAACGTCACCACGATCAGCAGCGACCAGAAGATCAGCGAGACCACGCCATAGATGGCCTGATCCAACGGGGCGTGCTGCTGGGCGGCAAGCGCAGATTGATGCAGCGCATAAAGCGGGCTGGTGCCGATGTCGCCGAACACCACGCCCAAGGCCGCGAGCGTCAGAAAAGCTTTCCTGCGGAAGGTTTGCGCTTCGGGCGCATGATGGCCACCCAGCGCGGCTGCCCCTTCCAGGGGATCGTCGGGTAAAGCTTTTTCGGGATTAGGCTGATCGGGGGGAAGGGAAGTGCTCACGGCGCCATCGTCAAAGGGTTGAGGGCCAATATTTCGCGCGCGCGGACAATATCCACCCCCACGCCCCCGTCAATCGGAGCTCTCCCTCATGTGTATGGCCTATCAGTTGGGTAAGGCATCATCCAGGACGTCGTCGGCCAAAAGGGCGGCGATGGCATCGCGCTTACGCCCGCCTTCAGCCACCGGGACATCCTCCGGGCTACGGCTTGGAACTGTCGAATCACCCCGGCCTGGTCCGATAAACCCTTGAACGGGATAAAGTTTTGTTCCCCAGGCGCCGGTGCGCTGATTGAACACCCGAACCAGACTCCAATCATTGGCTGGGCTGACATCGCGCACCGGATCGTCGGTATAGATCGCCCCATCATCCAGCCAATTGGCGTGATCGACCCGGATTTCGCGGGGATCGGTGATCTCGCGCACCACCGCCACATGGCCGCGGTTCGGTCCGGCATAGTTATAGAGCACCATCACGGCGCCTTCCGCAGGGGTGTAGCCGCGGACATAGCGTCCTTCGGCCTTATCCCACCAGGTATAGGCATCGCCGGTCAATTTCACCTGGGAGTGATCGCGCGCATAAGGCACACATTGCAGCACGCCGCTTTTCGGCGCCGGACGCGCGCCGCGCTGAGCCGACGGGCCGTAATCGCTATCGTAGCCCGGCCCGCTGGAAACGCAGCCAGATAAGGCAAGGCATAAAAGCCCGGCCAATGTGAGCCGTGGAACAATCCCCACCATCTTAGATCCTCGCACCCCAAGCTCTGCGACGTTGGTGGAACGCTAGCAAAGCCCTTTCAAGGCCACGTTAGGCAATTGTCTCGAATTTGACGGAAATTGCGCGTCACGGAAAGTCCGTATCTGGCGCAGCAGGCAATCCATCGCACTCTGTTCGCCCTGTTTACACTGTCTTCGCATGCTGTCTCCAAAGCCTTGATATGTCTTGTGACCTATCTTGGCACAGAGGTTGCGAAAGCAGGGGTCACATCTGAACATCCAAGTCAGGGGACCCCATGAAACGCCTAGGGCTGCTTCTACTTTCCGTAAGCTTCATTTCCAGCGCATCGGCAAGCGCACTCGATCCCGCCGCGCTGCTCGCGAGCTATAATCTCATCACGGCGGGCAATGCCACCACGAATGGCGATATTGAAGGTGCCATGCTCGTCGGTGGCAATTTCACTGGCGCGGCAGGCACGGCCAATCTCTTCAACAATACCGCGCACCTGCCGTCGGACAAAACGAGCTACATCTACGGCAACAATTCCAGCGGCATCAATGTCGATAATGGCGGGCGGCTTTATATCGGCGGCAACAATAACGGGCCGGTCAACCTCAACGCCAAGGGCAGCATTCAGGTCGCGGGCAATAACGCCGGCAATATCAACGGCTCCGGTGCGCCCGGCTTCATCGCGGTGGGCGGGAGCAATTCAGGCTCCATCAACTTCAATGGCGCCGCCAATCTGATGGGCAATAGCACGGCCATTGTCCCGGTGGCCTCGCTCAGCGACGTGGTCAGCACACTGACGTCCTATTCGGTTACACTCGCGGCAAAGACGGCGAATGGCACCACCAGCAAGGTTGGGAATATCGCCAAGTTCGAATATGCAGGTGCAGGCCCCGCGATCTTCTCGTTGACGGCGAACGATCTCACCACGCTCGCCACCAACGCCAATATGGATTTCCTGGTGCCCGCCGCCGATACGCCGGTAGTGGTCAATGTGGATCTGCAAGGCGCGAGTTGGACGGCGCCTTCGAGCGGCCATTTCGTCAGTGGTTCTCCGCTGCAGAACGTGCTGTTCAATTTCTACAATGGCAGCGGCAGCACGCTCAGCTTCTCGACGCTGTGGGAGGCTTCGATCCTGGCCATGGGCTCCGAGGTGATCAATGGCACGCCTATCGAAGGCAGTGTGGCCGCGGCGTCGTTCACTGGCCATGGCGAGCTGCATAATTATCCGCTGCAGCATCCCCCTGGCGATGGCGGCAATGAGAATCCGCCCCCCGCCATCCCGGAACCGGCGCCGCTCGGCATGATGTTTGGTGCGCTGCTTGTCTTGGCTGGAATGCTCCGGCGCAAAGCGATCCGGGCGTAATCAGTCCCGCGTGATCTGGCGTGTCGCTTGCCGCCGTGGCAGCGATGCGCCGGTCGCACCCGAAAAGCCCATGAGACCAATCGAAATGAGCCCGGACACCGCGAAGGTGAAGAAGGGCAGGCTCCAGACCGATTCGGCAAAGGCAAAGGCCGGCAGAAACACACCAGCGGCGAGTTCGGGGCCGCCGCGCCAGCCGCCTTTGTAGCGCTCGCCCGCGCGCAGGGTGCGCTGGAAATACATTTGGCGGGAGAAGTAGGCGTCAAAGGTCGCCCGCGTATTGGCGAGGATCAGACCGCTCGGGAACACAGCGGAGAGCAGTAGCGCGCGGTGCAAGCCGATCATGCGCTCGCGGCCCAGAAGCTTCTGGCCAAGCCAGACATAGGTGAAAGAGGCGCCGAGACCGAAGAAGGTGACAAATAGGCCGAGCCGCGCCACGGCATCGATATACACCGCGCCGATATACATCAGCGAGAGGCTGATCGCGGCCGAGAAGAAGGCGAGGGTATAGAAAGCGAACTGGCACATCTGCAGCGTCAGCGCCGCTTTCAGCGCCAGCGGCAGTTCGCTCTGCCAAACCATGGGAAGAAGCTTCTTGGCGCATTGGGCATGGCCCTTGGTCCAGCGGCCCTGCTGCGAACGCCAGGCGGCGGCCGATTCCGGCAATTCGCCATAGGCCACCACATCGGCGGCGAAGGCACTGCGCCAGCCCTTGAGGCAGCAGCGGACGGAAAGGTCCAGGTCTTCGGTCAGGGTGTCGCCATGCCAGCCGCCCACGCTGTCGATGGCGGCGCGGCGCCAGATGCCGCCAGAGCCGTTGAACGAGAGCGGCAGACCGGCGCGGAAGCGGGCTTCCTGTTCCACCGCGAAATGGGAATCCAGCAGCAGGCCCTGGGCCCGGGTCAGCCAGTTGGCATCGCGATTGGCATGGCCCCAGCGGGATTGGACAAAGGCAAGGCCGTCATCGCCGATCAGCACCGGCATCATGCGGCGCAGGAAATCGGGCTCCGGCGCGAAATCGGCGTCGAACATGGCGATGAAGGGCTCGTCGGATTGGGCGAGGCCAAAGCTCAGATTACCGGCCTTGAAACCGGTGCGCTCGCCCCGGCGCAGCACGTCGATGCGGGTTCCGGGGGGAATCGCGGCCAGAATGGCGTGCTTAAGCGATTCGTGGGCTTCCTCGTCGCCGTCATCCAGCACCTGGATGTGGAGCTTATCCTGGGGCCAGTCCATTTCGGCGGCGGCAACCGCCACCCGCACGGCCAAGGGGCCTTCATTGCGGACGGGAAGTTGCACCAGAACGGGCGGCAGGGCGGCATCGGGAAGGGTAGGGCGGCGCAAGGAGCGCCCTGGCGTGAACAGACGCAAGGAACCCAGCAGCAAAAGCTGCGCGGAAAGTACGGCCAGAAGCACCAGCACGACGGCTAGCCCGTACTGCAGAATCAGAGACAGGTCTGACATGCGGACGGATCGTCCCCCATTACCGGCATTGCCCGGTTTTTCGCCTTGGCCAAACTGTCTTACGCGGCAGGCATTTGCGCAAGTGGCCGGGCAGCGGTTTAGCCCAAATCGGGCGCCGTTTCACCAGAACAAAGCGGCCCGGCTAGGGCGGAACCTGGGATTTATGAGGTTTGTCTGCGGCAAGGGGCTGCACCAGCGGGCAAAATTCCCACAATTATTAAGATGTCGGCTGCTGGCAAAATGAACGGGCTCCCTGCTTCAATCCAGGGTTTGACGGAACCTTGAGATAGCAATCCCGCCCGCCACCACCAGAAAGGCGAGCATCGGCCAGGTATCGGGCCAAACCTCGCCCCAGCCATTCCCCTTCAAAAGCACCCCGCGCACGATGCGCAGGAAATGGGTGATGGGCAGGACCTCGCCGATGGCTTGCGCCCAACCCGGCATGCCGCGGAACGGGAAGGCGAAACCCGATAACAGGATAGAGGGCATGAAAAAGAAGAAGGTCATCTGCATCGCCTGCATCTGATTGGTGGCGATGGTCGAGATGGTATAGCCGACCGCCAGCAGCGCGGTGATGTAGATGGTTCCCTCCACCGCCAGCACTGTCAGGTCGCCCAGCATCGGCACATGGAAGATGAAGCGCGCCACGCCCAGGATCAGGGCTGCCTGAAACGCGCCCACGAAGATATTCGGCGTGATCTTGCCGATCATGATTTCCAAAGGCCGCGCGGGCATGGCCAGCAGATTCTCATAGGTGCCGCGTTCGCGCTCGCGGGTCAGCGAGATCGAGGTCGCCATCACCATGGTCATGGTCAGGATGATGCCGAGCAGACCCGGCACGACATTGAACTGGGTATTGGCTTCGGGATTATAGAGATTGTGAATCGCCACCGAGAAAGGCGGGGGCGCGCTGGCACGCGCGGCGAGGGGGCCTTTCAGATCATCGCGCATCGCCGTGGTGGCAAGGCCCGTGATCGCCGACACCGCATAGGAACTCGCCGCCGGATCGGTGGCATCGGCTTCCACCAGAATGCTGGGGCCGCTTCCGCGTACGAGGTCGCGCGAGAAATTGGTGGGAATCTCGATCGCGAAAGCGACCTTGTTCTCTGCGAGAAGCTTGCGCGCTTCGGCGCGCGAATAGGTGACATGGCCGATATCGAAATAGCTCGAATTGGCGATGCCCGAGACGATGGAATCCACCAACGACCCGTCATCGGCCACGATCATCGCGGTGGGCAGATGGCGTGGTACCATGTTGATGGCATAGCCGAACAAAAAGAGCTGCATCAGCGGAATGCCAACCAGCATGGCCAGCGTGGTGCGGTCGCGCCGCATCTGGATAAATTCCTTGCCCAGCATGGCAAAGACGCGGTGGATGGTGAAACGGGCGCCACTCATGCTCCCGCCCCCTTGGCTATGGCTTGCTCCTGAAGCTGGATGAAGACGTCTTCCAGGCTGGAGTCGGTCTCCAGGATGGTCAGCTTGGGATCGCCGCGATAGGGCGCCAGCGCGCGTTCCAGAACCTCGCGGTCGTAGCCGGAGACATGCAAAAGCGCGCCGAAGAAGGCGACGGAAGCAACGCCAGGCTGGCCACGCAGTCGATCTGCCAATTGCCGCGCGCCCTCACCGCCAACGGTGAAGGTGATGAGGCCTGATTGGCGGATGATCTCGCGCACCGGTCCGCGCGCCACGATGTCTCCGTACGAGATGAAGACGATCTGATCGCAGCGCTCGGCCTCATCCATGTAATGGGTGGAGACCAGAACGGTGATGCCTTCGCCGGAAAGCCGGTGAATCTCGTTCCAGAAATCGCGCCGCGCCTTGGGGTCCACGCCCGCGGTGGGCTCGTCCAACAGCAAAAGTTTGGGGGAATGCAGGGTGCAGGCGGCGAGCGCCATGCGCTGCTTCCAGCCGCCCGATAATTCGCCCGCAAGCTGTTTCTGGCGGCTCGCGAGGCCTAGCTTTTCGAGGCAGTCATCCACCAGCGCGCGGCGGTTCGAAAGCCCATAGACCCGCGCCACGAATTCGAGATTTTCGCGAATGGAAAGATCTTCCCAGAAGCTGAAGCGCTGGGTCATGTAGCCGGTTTCGCGCTTGATCGCGTCGGCTTCGCGGCGAAAATCATAGCCAAGGCACGTGCCCTGGCCGTCATCGGCATGCAGCAGGCCGCAGAGCATACGAATGGTGGTGGTCTTGCCCGACCCGTTCGGGCCTAAGAAGCCCCAGACTTCTCCTTTCGGCACCGCGATATCGACACCATTCACCGCCACCTTTTTGCCGAAACGCTTGGTGAGGTTCTGAACGTCGATAGCCTTAGCCGTCCCACCACTTGGGTTTGCATGGTGGCTCGTGGTGGAGCGGCGCGCATTCATAGCGGATCGATATCCACCGGCTGGCCGGGATTGAGTTTCAGCCCGCCCGGCGCGCGCGCCTCGATCTTGAACACCAGCTGGCTGCGGCTCTGATTGGAGAAGATCACCGGCGGGGTGAATTCATGGGCGTCGGCGACAAAGCTAATCGTTGCGGTGAGGCCATCGCCACAGCCATCGCAATGAATGCGCACTTTCCGCCCCAGCTTCACCTGGGCGAAATCGGCTTCCGGCACGAAGAAGCGGACATAGATGTTCTCAGGCGGCAATATCGCGACAACAGGCGTCTGCGCTGGCACATATTCGCCTTTGCGGAAATAGATCTGCTGCACACGGCCAGAGGTGCGCGCGATGATCTGGCGTTCGGAAAGCTGATAGGCGGCGTTGGTAAGACTCGCTTTGGCTTGCGCCTCACTGGCGCGCAGGGCTTCGATCTCAGCCGCCGCAGCCTCATAGGCGGACTTGGCCTGATCATAGGCTTGGCGTGAGGTCGCGGCTTTTGCCATCAGGCCTTTCTGGCGTTCGAACTGGCGCTTGGCGAGATCAAGATTGGCTTCGGCTTGCGCGATTTGGCCTTTTGTCTGGGCGATCTGTGCCGTGGCGGAATCGCGTCCCGCCGTCTGGCTGGTATCGTCCAGCACGAAAAGCGGATCGCCGATTTTCACCGCCGCGCCTCGCTCGATTTTCATCTCGCTGACCCAGCCCGGCGCCGGTGCAGCGATATTGGCGACATCTCCTTCGGCATAGCCCAGCCAGCGCCCTTCATGCGGCTTCTCGCAGCCCGCTAAAAAGATCGCCACAGCCAGTCCGATGAGGAGGTCGCGCAATTTCATGCCGCACCCCCTGCGCGCAGGCCGCGATAGAGCACGTCGCGATGCACCGCCAAAAAGGCATCGTAATCGAAAGGCTTATCATCGGTCTGGGCAAAGGTGGTGCGCCAGATCAGGCTCATCAGCATCGGCGCCGCGCAGAGTTTGCAAATATAGTCCACCGGCAGGTCGCGAATCTCACCGCGCGCGATGCCTTTCTCGATGATGCCGCGCAAAAAACTCATCGAACGGTCGATCACCTCTTTGCGCCAGAAGATGGCGAGCTCCGGGAAGTTGCCGGATTCGGCGATGATGATCTTGGGCAGGGCGGCGGCTTCGCTGTTCACGACATTGCAGGCGAAGCCATGGAAAAACAGCATCAGGAAATCGAAGGTACTGCCTTCGAAATCGCGCGCCGCCGTCGTGGCGAGGTTGAGCTTATCGCCGACATGCTGGCGGGCGAGCTGCTTGAAGACCTCTTCCTTGCTTTGGAAGTAGAGATAGATCGTGCCCTTGGTCACACCGGCCCTGGCGGCGATGTCTTCCATGCGGGCAGCCGAAAATCCTTTTTCAGCGAAGACGGTGAGGGCGGCATCCAGGATCTCGCCTGGGCGGGCCTGCTTACGTCGCTGCCAGGTGCGGCTGTGGCGATCCGCTTCGGGTTTGGTGTCTACGGCGGTGTCTGGGGAGGGAATGTTGTCCATGGCGGGCACCATAAATAACTGACTAGTTAGTAAGCAAGTACAAAATGACTGGTTAGTTAGGAAAAATGACGCAAGCTGAGGAACTTTTGCGACGCCATAGGGTTACTCTTTGCCGCGTAGTCCCCAGAATGCGATCAAGGGAGAGATGAGGATGTCAGCTTTTGCCCGCGTGAGTGTTGCAGTGGGGGCATGCCTGATCCTCGCGGCCTGTCAGACCCCGGCCACTTATCATCCCCGCGACCCCCAAAGCGGCACCGGCTACACTGATGAGCAGCTCGCCGCGAATCGCTATCGGGTGACCTTCACCGGCAATTCCTCGACCCGTCGCGAGGTGGTGGAGAATTATCTTCTTCTGCGCGCTGCCGAGGTGACCCTGAAGGCGGGCTATCACTGGTTTATCTTCGACACCCGCGATACCCAGGCCCAGACCACCTATAGAAGCGATTTCGTGGGCTGGCCGGGCTGGCGCGGCTATGGCCGCTATTGGCATAGCTGGTCCGGTTGGGGCGTCGGTGCCGGGACCGATATCACCACACGTCCGATCACATCCTATGAGGCCTTCGCGGAGATCGTGCTCTTGAACCAGCCCGAAGCCATGCGCGAGCCGCGCGCCATCAAGGCGGAAGACGTGCTGGAACACATCGGACCGATGGCCCGTACCCCGCAGCCCTAACGGCGCTGCAGATGGGCGCGATAAATCCCGCCCTCGTGGGCTTCGCTCAACACGGTGAAGCCCTCTTGCCGCGCCATATGCGGCAGGTCCAGGTGTGAGAGCGGGTCATCGCAGATCACCAAAAGCACCGTGCCTGGCGCGGCGTTGATAAGAACCCGGCGTGCCATCAAGGCGGGCAAAGGGCATTTCAGCCCGCGAAGATCGAGGTGCTCGGCGCCATCAAACATCTTCTTGGATCTCGAAGCGCCGCTCGGTGGCGGCGGAGATCTCGGCGGCTGGAATATCGCCCTCGCGCTCGTAGCGGACAAGATGGGCCTCGGCGGCGCGTTCGATATGGCCGCGCAAAGGCGGATGCTTGCGTGTCAGCATGGTGAAATCCTCTGCCGAAAGCGCCAAGAGACGGCAATTGGTCAGCGCCACGATGGTCGCGCGCCTATGGGTCTGATGCAGTAGTGCCAGCTCGCCGAAGAAATCGCCGGGGCCGAAACGGACCGGGCGGCGCGCCACCTCGGCTTCCACCTCGCCGGAGATGATGAAATACATCGCATGCGCGGGGGCGCCCTTCACGGCGATGATGGTGCCTTTGGCGACCGATTGGCTGCGCAAGACGCTCATCACCTCGCTGAGGAGCTTGGCGTCGAAATCCTTGAACAGCGGCACGCGCGCCAGCATGCCGAAGGTGACGACGAATTCGCGCTGATGGATGGAGGTCATAAAGCCGTTGGCGACAATACCGACCGGCAAGGCCAGAACGCCAAGCCCCATCACCATGGTAAAGCCTGCCACGACGCGCCCCCAGAAGGTGATCGGAACTTCATCGCCATAACCGACCGTAGTCAGCGTGGTGATCGCCCACCACATTGCCGAGGGGATGGTACCGAATTTATCCGGCTGCACCGAGCCTTCCACCGCATGCATCACCGCGGCGGCAAACACGGTGGCACAGATGAGCAGCAGAAAGGTGCCGTAAAGGGCGCGGCGCTCCGCCGCCAGAACCCGGCCCAAAGTCGACAGCGCCGGCGAATAGCGCGCGATCTTGAGAAGCCGGAAGAGGCGCACCATGCGCAGGAAGCGCAAATCGAGATAAGGAAAGAAGACCGTGAAATAGACCGGCGCCACCGCGAAGAAGTCGATCACCATGGTCGGGGTCAGGGCGGCGCGTAGCCGTCCTTTCCAGCGCCCATGGCTGCGGATGAGCGGGTTTTCGATCGCCACCCACAGCCGCGCGATATATTCGAGGGTGAAAACGGCGACCGAGAAAACCTCGAAGGCCTCCAGATCGAACCAATAAGGCTCGCGGATGGAAGGCACGCTTTGCAGCGTGAAGGCGACCACATTGGCAATGATGAGGACGACGATGAAAATCTCGATCGCCTCGCCCAGCTTGCCATGAGCCGGGCCGCCTTCCAGCACAAGATAAGCGCGATGGCGGAGCTTTGCGTAGCTGGACCGCGCCCCGCCCATCGCCTCTACAGCGTCTTCAGCTTGGCTTCGATGGCGGCCAGCGCCACATCGGCCTTATCGCCATCGGGACCGCCAGCCTGGGCCATGTCGGGACGGCCACCGCCGCCCTTGCCACCCAAGGCTTCCGAGCCCACGCGGACAAGATCCACCGCGCTGACGGTCTTGGTCAGATCATCGGTCACGCCCACCACCAGCGAGGCTTTGCCATCGGCCACCGCCACAAAGGCGACAATGCCGGAGCCGAGCTTGGTCTTGGCATCGTCCGCCAGACCCTTCAGGTCCTTGGGCGAAACCCCTTCGACGACACGGAGCACGGCTTTGAAGGCGCCGATCTCTTTCACATCGCTTTCCGCCCCGCCCTTGGCAGGACCGGCGAGCGCCAAAGCCTTTTTGGCTTCGGAGAGTTCGCGCTCCAGACGGCGGCGGTCATCGGCCAGCTGCGCGACACGCGCAGGCAGTTCCGCCGGGCTCGTCTTCAACGCCGCCGCAGCCTCCTTGGCGAGTTCGGCCTGATGGGCGAGGTAGTGGCGGGCGCCTTCCGAAGTCAGCGCCTCGATACGGCGCACGCCCGAAGCAACCGCGCTTTCGGAGAGGATAGTGAGAAGCCCGATATCGCCGAGGCGGAAGACATGGGTGCCGCCGCAAAGCTCGACCGAATAGGGTTTGCCGTCGATTTCAAGATCGCGGCCCATGGTGAGCACGCGCACTTCATCACCATACTTCTCGCCAAACAGCGCTTCTGCGCCCGCTTCGATCGCCTTGTCGGTCGGCATCAGGCGGGTGGTGACATCGCTGTTCTGACGGATCACCGCGTTGATCAGCTCTTCGACCTTTTGCAGCTCGTCGAGAGTCATCGGTTTCGGGTGGCTGAAGTCGAAGCGCAAGCGATCCGGCGATACCATCGAACCCTTCTGCGCCACATGCGGACCCAGAACGCGCTTCAGCGCGGCATGGAGAAGATGGGTGGCGGAGTGGTTGGCGCGGGTAGCCCGGCGGCGTTCGGAATCGACCTTGAGGTCGAGCGCATCGCCGACAGAAATCTCGCCTTTTTCGATTTCGACCACATGCACGATCAGGGCGCCGAGCTTTTTCTCGGTCTCGGTGACCTTGCCTTCGGCCTTGGCATTCTTGACCAAGCCATGATCGCCCACCTGACCACCGGATTCGCCATAGAAAGGCGTCTGGTTGGTGACGATGCGGACGGTTTCGCCCGCTTTGGCCGATTGCACGCGCGCGCCGTCTTTCAGGATGGCGATGACGGTGCCTTCTGCCTCTTCGGTGTCGTAGCCCAGGAACTCGGTCTTGCCGAGTTCGTCCACGATGGAGAACCATTGGGTATCGGTGGCAGCTTCGCCCGAACCTGCCCAAGCTTTGCGGGCTTCAGCGCGCTGGCGGGCCATGGCATCGGTGAAGCCGGCCAGATCCACGCCCACGCCACGCGATTTCAGCGCGTCCTGGGTGAGGTCGAGCGGGAAGCCATAGGTGTCGTAAAGCTTGAAGGCGGTCTCGCCATCCAGCGTATCGCCCTTGCCGAGCGTGGTGCTGGCTTCGTCCAAGAGCTTGAGGCCGCGGGCCAGGGTCTCGCGGAAGCGGGCTTCTTCCAGCTTCAAGGTCTCGGTGATCAGCGCCTGGGCGCGCGGCAGTTCGGGATAGGCCTCGCCCATCTCGGCGACAAGGGCGGGCACCAGGCGGTGCATCAACGGGTCCTTGGAGCCGATCAGATGCGCATGGCGCATGGCGCGGCGCATGATACGGCGCAGGACATAGCCGCGCCCTTCATTGGAGGGCAGCACGCCTTCGGCGATCAGGAAGGAGGAGGCGCGCAAATGGTCGGCGATGACGCGGTGGCTGGGAAGGATATCGCCTTCCGCCTTGGCGCCCGAAAACTCGACCGAGGCCGCGATCAAATGGCGGAAAAGGTCGGTTTCGTAATTGTTGGTCTTGCCCTGCAGGATGGCGGCAAGACGCTCCAGCCCCATGCCGGTATCGATGGAGGGCTTGGGCAGCTCGATGCGGGTATTCTCATCCACCTGCTCGAACTGCATGAAAACGAGGTTCCAGAATTCCAGGAAGCGGTCGCCATCTTCCTCGGCCGAGCCGGGAGGGCCGCCCCAGACATTAGGGCCCTGATCGATGAAGATTTCCGAGCAGAAACCGCAAGGCCCCACCGGGCCCATAGCCCAGAGGTTGCTCTCATGGCCGATGATGCGGTCGTCCGAGAGACCGGCGATCTTCTTCCAGAGCCCGCGCGCAACGTCGTCTTCGGGATAGACGGTGATCAGAAGCTTGTCCTTGGGCAGGCCGATCTTCTTGGTGATCAGATCCCAGGCATAGGTGATGGCTTCTTCCTTGAAGTAATCGCCGAAAGAAAAATTGCCCAGCATCTCGAAGAAGGTGTGGTGGCGGGCGGTATAGCCGACGTTATCCAGATCGTTGTGCTTGCCCCCGGCGCGGACGCATTTCTGCACCGTCGTCGCCTTCGAATAGGGCCGCTTCTCCGCGCCCGTGAAGACGTTCTTGAACTGCACCATGCCCGCATTGGTGAAGAGCAGGGTGGGGTCGTTTCGCGGCACCAGCGGCGAGGACGGAACGACGGCGTGTTGGCGGTCCCGGAAGAATTCGAGGAAGCCGGAGCGGAGATCTGCAAGACTAGTCATAGGGACCCTTTTAGCGGGGGCTTAAATCCTTGTCATCAGAGGCTTTGGGGGTGCGGAGTCGCGCGCGGGGCAAAGGGCAAGGCCCCCAAACGGGAAGGGGCGCAGCGGTTGCCCGCTACGCCCCCCGGAGTCGCTCCCTCATGCCAACAAGGGAACAGACCTGAAAACTGTTCGCGAAGGTCTTACCCCTCCGCGGCTTCCGAATCTTCACCGCCCAGCGCCAGCGCTTGGCCGATCAGACCGGCATTCTGCCGGATGGCGGCTTCGATCGTGTCGGCGACCTCCTTGTTGTTCGCAAGGTAGGTCTTAGCGGCTTCGCGCCCCTGACCGATTCGGGTGCCATCATAGGAGAACCAAGAGCCCGACTTTTCCACGATCCCGGCTTTGACGCCGAGGTCGAGAAGTTCACCGGTCTTGGAGATTCCGAGGCCGTACATAATGTCGAATTCGACCTGTTTAAAGGGCGGAGCGACCTTGTTTTTCACCACCTTGACGCGGGTCTGGTTGCCCACCACCTCGTCACGGTCCTTGATGGCGCCGATGCGGCGGATGTCCAGGCGCACGGAAGAGTAGAATTTCAGCGCATTGCCGCCGGTCGTGGTTTCGGGGTTGCCGAACATCACGCCGATCTTCATGCGAATCTGGTTGATGAAGATGACCAGACAGTTCGACTTGGAGATCGAGCCGGTCAGCTTGCGCAGGGCCTGGCTCATCAGGCGGGCCTGGAGGCCGGGGAGCTGGTCGCCCATCTCGCCTTCAAGCTCGGCCTTGGGGGTCAAAGCGGCGACCGAATCGATCACCACGATGTCGACACTGCCCGACCGCACCAGCGTATCGGCGATTTCGAGGCCCTGTTCGCCAGTATCCGGCTGGGAAATCAGGAGCTCGTTGATGTCCACGCCCAGCTTGGTGGCATAGCCCGGGTCCATGGCGTGTTCGGCGTCCACATAGGCGGCAATGCCGCCCTTTTTCTGGACTTCGGCCACCGCATGCAGGGCCAGCGTGGTCTTGCCCGAGGATTCCGGGCCGTAGATTTCGACAATGCGCCCACGCGGCAAGCCGCCGATGCCAAGCGCGATATCGAGGCCCAAAGAGCCGGTCGAAACCGTGTCCGCCGCGGTCACAGGTTCGCGCTGGCCAAGCTTCATCACGCTGCCTTTGCCAAAGGCGCGATCAATTTGTGACAGCGCCGCTTCCAGCGCTTTCTTCTTATCGTTGTTGTCTTCTTTGCCCACGACGCGCAACGGTGCCTGACTCATCGCTTCAGCTCCCTTAGACCACGGCTGGCTCTCTATTCCCAATGAATTTCCGAAGAGCCGCTATGCATGCCAAAGTACACGCTTTGTTCTCTTTGGCAAGCCGCTAGATAAAGACCTGATTTAGCGGAATAATACCTTATCATGTTCTCTCACCGTTCCAGTTGGAACAAAACTGGACCATGAAACCAGATTCTGGGCTCTTTTCAGCTTCAGATAGCAGCCCCGCAGGCGCGCGCGGCGGGGGCTGTGCAGAGTGATTCCAGAGGCCCTAAAAGCTGTTCTCCGAGAGGGTGTTAGCCCCCGACTCAAGGCTCCTGCCGGGAGGAAAATACCTAGGCTTCGGATGGCCCTTTGGCTCCATTTTGTAAGAGGTGGGAAAGGGGCGGCGCCTATCGTCGAGTGCGGTTTTCCAAGGACATCCGCGCATGGTCATCGATTTTTCCGGTCTCATTCTGGGCGTGGAGATGATGGACGCGGAGCATCGCAAGCTTGCCGAGCTTTTTGATGCTTTCGAACAGTGTTTCCACGAAAGGTCGGTCGAGCAAAAGGCCGAATGGGTCATCACCGAAGCGCTCACCCTCGCCAATTTGCATTTCGAGCATGAGGAAGAAGAGATGGAGAGAAGCGCCTTTCCCTTCACTGCGGAGCACAAGTTCCAGCACCGCAATATGCGCCTGCAGTTCACCACGCTGATGGCCGATACGCTGGCCCATGCCAAGGCGCACGATCCGGTCACGCTGGAGCACCTCGATATCATGCGCCAGCTCATCAAGGATCACATTCTGGGCCCGGACGCTGCGCTGGCCGCCTATTTAAAGAAGCGCCAGGCCGCTTGAGAAGGGCGCCCTGTTGGGCTCGGGCTTTTATGGCGGGCTTGAGGCACATCCTCGGGCCCCGCCGCGCCCTAGCGCCTGCTGCGAAAACCTAAGGCCGAGAAAAAATTATTTCCCGGAATGGCTTAGTGCGCGGATCGCGTCCCGGGATCATGGTTAGCGCTGATCTGCGGCATTAAGGCCTTCGGCAATTCAGGCCAAAACCCGTCCAAGGCGAAATCGAATACCTTCAAATGGCTGCAATCGCGCATGATCGCGCCCTGCTCACGCCACAGGGGTGCGACATCAGCACTCGCGCAACGCGGGAGCTGGTAGATGCGCAACATCGTCTCTGTCTATTCGGTGACCATGGGCCTTGCCATGGGCGTGTTCTGGTCGGTTTTGTGGGCGATGTCGCTGCTGCCGGATATGAGCGCAAAGCCGATGGAGCTGGTGACGACCCTGACCGCGCAATTCACCACCGCGCTGCTTTTGATCGTGTCCGGCATCGGCATGTGGTTTTCGGGCCGTTGGGCGCTGCGCCTCAACATGTTCGCCTCGGGCATGCTGGTCTACAGCCTGATCCAGCAGCCCGGCTATTATCTGGAGCGCCACGCCATGACGTTTGTGGTGCTCTTTGCGGTGACCTTTGTGATCACCGTGCTTCTCTCCCCCGCCTTCAAACCGAGTCTTGATGTCGAGTGCGAGTCGTAACTTTGCTCCGGCGCGCGGCACGTTTTTTGAGCCAGATCACGATTCCCGTGACAGACAGCATCGCCACCGCCAGCCCCGTCAGGCAAACCAGGATACGTCCCGGCCAGCCTAAGATGCGTCCTGTGTGAAGCTGATACTGCATGCCGGCGTAAATGTCGGCGGCGCGGCCTTTGCCAGCCTCTTGGGCAAGGATCAGCTTGCCGCTGCGGTCATCGAAATAAAGGTAGGATAGGCCAAAGCCATCCATGCCCTTATCGCCCCTGTTGCCATAGCCGACACCGATGCTGCCATGCTCGGGTTCGGCAAAAACCCATTGCGGCACGAACTCGCCTTGCACCTTCTGGCGGCCAAGACGCAGCGCATCATCAAAAGATAGCAGCGGAGTATGAGCGGCGGTGCTCGGGGGACGAAGGTCGTGCAAGCCGGGCGAAAGCGTCGTGACGCTTTTCAGAAGGGGGCGGAAAACTTGTTCGGGAAGATTAAGCGCCACGCCGCTTGTCGCCAGAACCAAGAGCACGCCCCAGAGCCACAAGCCGCCAGCGCGATGCAGATCGACATTCAAGCGATAGGCGCCCGCGCCGCGCTTGATCGACCAGGAGGTCTTCCATTTTTTCCAAAAGGGCTTCGCGCGCGGCAGTGTCAGCACAAAAGCGGTAAAGCAATCGAGCGTCCAAAGGCAGCCGATAATGCCCATCAGCCAAATGCCGATCACGCCTGGCAATTTCAGCGTGTAGTGAAACAGATAGAGCATCGGCATCAGGGCGGCGCGGCTAACCCCGGCCTCGCCCCATAAGCGCTTGCCCAGTACCTTGCCGGTAGCGGGGTCTGCAAAAACCTGATTATAGGAAAGCGCATTGCCGCGCCCGATCACCCAAATCTCGCTCGCACGGCCGCGTGGCGGCAGCGACAGCATGGTGACTTTGCTGCCCGGCAATTGCGCCTCCGCGGTCGCCGCTAAGTGCGAGGGCGAAAGAGGTGCGGATTGGGTTACGGGCACCTTGAATAGGTCCGGATTCAAGGCACGATCGAGCTCCTGATAGAACACGATCACGCTGCCGCTGAGGCCTGCCAGCGCGAGAAAGATCGCGATGGCAAGCCCCACATATCGGTGCAAAAAAGTAAATGCGGCGCGCATCAGAGCCGGTAAGAGAGGCGGGCTTCGATGCTGCGCGTGGCCCCCGGCTGGACATAGACGTCGTTATAGGAGCCGGAGAAATAGCGTTCGTTGAAGAGATTCTTGAAGGAAAGCTGCAGTGTGGCATCACCGTAATCATAGGCGATACCTGCATTGGCCAGTGTGTAAGAGGGCAGGCGGAAAGTATTGGGCAGATCGCCCGCCATGCTCGAATAGTAATAGACCCCGCCATTGACCGAGAGCCCATTCAGCGCGCCATCAAAGGCATAGCGCGACCACAGCCCGATGCTGTTCTTAGGCACATTGGAAAGCTGATCGCCCACCGGATAGGTATTGTCTTCGATCACCACCGCATCGGTATAGGCATAGGTGAAAATCGCCTGCCAGTTTTCCACGATGTTGAAGCGGCTGTCGAATTCAAAGCCGCGGCTGCGTTGTTTGCCGCTCTGGATGCTGGAGAAGGGATGGGTGGGATCCGAGGTCGCCACATTGTTGCGGGTGAGGTAATAGAGCGAGGCGGAAAGATCGATATGCCCATCGAGCAAGCTCGCCTTAACGCCGGTTTCCCATTGCCGTCCGGTTTCCGGCTTCAAGGGCTCGCCTGAGAAGAGCGTCCCGCTTTGCGGCAGGAAGGATTCGCTATAGCTCGCGAACAGTACTGCGTCCGGCATCACCGCATAGGTCAGCCCTAAGCGCGGCGTATAGGCGACATCGGTCTTATCGGCGCCGCCGCTGATCGAATGCGCATCGTCCCAACGCAGAGAGGCGGTCAGGGTGAAATCGCCATACGTGATATGGTCCTGCACATAGGTGCCAAGTGTGTTGAGGCTTTCGTGGGCGGAAGCGAAGCTCTTATAGACCGGCATCGGCTTGTGATAGGTGGGGTGGAAAAGATCGATCACCACATAGGAATTGGGATCTGCGTAATCGATCTGGCCGGAATGCGAATGGGAATGGGTGATGGCATAATCGGTGCCGATCATCACCTGATGGCGCAAGGGGCCGGTGGTGAAATCGGCCGATAACGACGTATCGGTCGTGATCATCGTGCCGAAGCTGTCATAGTCATAAGGGTACTGAGAAAGCGCCAGCGTCGAGCCGGTGTCGACCAGCGATGAGGTATAGAGAATTTTGTTCCAGCGCTGATCGTTGACCGTGTAGCGCAGGCGATGGTTGAGGGTAAAAACATCGTTGAAGCGGTGGCTCGCCTGATAGCCAAGCTGGGTGCGGTTGACCCAGGAGTGGTTATCGTCGCCGAGATTACCGGTATAGGTTTTGAGCGAATAGGTGCCGTATTTCGACGGCGTGATGGTGCCGAGCGCGGTCAGCGGCATCACCATGTTGAACTTGTCGTGCTGATAGGAAGAGAGCAGCGTCACGCTGGTATCGGCATCGATATCCCAGGTGACCGAGGGCGCCACATAGATGCGGTTGTCGCCACTGGAATGATCGGCGAAGCTGCCCGCCTGGCGCCAGGTCGCCACCAGCCTTGCAGCGACATCGCCTGTGATCGGCCGGTTGCCGTCCAGCGACAGCTCATAACTGTCGAAAGAACCGTAGGCCGCGCTGACATTCAGAAAAGCGTCGCGGGTCGGCCGCTTGCTGACGAAATTCACGAGACCGCCCAGCGCACCCTGGCCATAAAGGGCAGAGGCGGGACCCTTCACCACCTGGATCTGTTCCAGCCCCGAGATTTCGGCATTCACGTCGACATAGGAGTCGAGCCGCATACCATCGAGATAGATGAAGCCCGAGGCGTCGAAGCCGCGAATGCGGAAATAATCATAGGACTGGTAATAGCCCCCGCCCATCACACCGGCGACATTGCGCAAGGCTTCGTCCAGCCGGGTCACATTCTGGCTGGCGAGGAGGTCGGCGGAGAGGATTTGGATGTTCTGCGGCGTCTCCAGAAGCGGGGTATGGCCTTTCACATCCAGATTGATGGACTGGCCGGTGACCGTGACCGTCTCAACGCCTTCGGTTTTTGCCGCTCCTTCGGCGTTTGCCGCCACCGCGCAAATCCCCGCCGCCATGACAGCAGCCAATGCTGTGTTCCCGCGAATGTGACGCTTTATCATTTTACCCCTCTAAAAGTTCCTACTAAGAATTACTCTCAATAGGCTCATAAGAGGTAATGCGAGTGTTTCGCAAGTAAGAACCCGTGTCCGCGACGATTTCAGAAATTCTTCATTGCGGCCAGGAGTTTACGCTCTCAACCGATGTGCAAGCGCGTGCCTGCTACACACCGGTAGTTGCGAATCGTTTTCAAATTTATCGGGCTACTACTTCTTCGTCGTCGGCGCGCCTGACAGCACTTCTTTCACCTTGGCGGCAAGCTGTTTCAGGCCAAAAGGCTTGGGCAGGAAGTGGAGGTCTTCGGCCTTCTCGTCATTGCGCCGGAAAGCTTCTTCGGCATAGCCCGACATGAAGATCACCTGCATATCGAACCCGATGGCTGGAGAACTTCAACGCTCTTCACGCGGATAATCCGGCTGAATCCTAATGAGGCGGTGACGTGAATAATGCAGCTTCTATCAAAATAGCTTGTTCAAGGAATGGTCGAGTCCCCGGTTATGGCCGGGAAACCACGGGCGCCCCACACTGCAAGAACGTGTTCGAAATAGGCTTCGTTTTTTTCTGCAACACAGATGGTGGCGAGTTCTGATCCTGCCCGGGTAAACATCGCTTCGCCAACTTCTAGAGGCTGAGAGCCGGGATTGGCAATTTTCACTCGTTCACCGAAATAACTAGCATCTATCGTGGTTGACTGCTCTGTCAGTAAGAAGTTTGCATTTGGCGAATGCCGTAGCAATCCGATCGCATCGAGATGTTCCAATAGCGAAAAATGAATTCCCTGGTCTGCATAAACTTGACGGTTGTCCTCGCTAAAAATGACTGGAATCTTTGAAGGAATGTCCCAACAAAAAGAGCAGAATTTTGTAAATAGCCTCGCGTCGCGTTTGTCCATGCTTGCGACAATTTCGATTGTTCGTCTACTGAAAGAGTTTTGGGTGTTCGCTTCATCAGCCAAGATCTTGGCCCACAACATTTGCATCTCGTCGTCGGAAAATAATCGAGCCCGATCGAAGAGATATGTAAGCCAATCCTTTTCTATCTGATCAGGTTTGGCGTCTTCTTTGAGTAGTGGAAGGGCTTTGGCAGTGATGTTCTCTATATTTTCTTGCTTCTGAGCCTCTTCTCGGAACATGCGCTCCATTGCACGCCGCTCGAGGTCGGAGATTTCGATGCGCGCTTCGGCGCGAATAATTTCCGCTTTGGCTTCCGCTTTGGCGACGCTAATAATCTGCCCAGGACGTGCTATCCCTCCGACAGCGTCTGAAATCTTTTCGATTAGAGTCGTCACGGGCTTGGATAAATCGCCGAAATTTATGAGCGAATTGCCCCCCGACATTGTGCATCCCCTTTTCGACTGACTTCGAGCTCAGCCCCTACTTCTTCGTCGCCGGCGCGCCTGACAGCACTTCTTTCACCTTGGCGGCAAGCTGTTTCAGGCCAAAAGGCTTGGGCAGGAAGTGGAGGTCTTCGGCCTTCTCGTCATTGCGCCGGAAAGCTTCTTCGGCATAGCCCGACATGAAGATCACCTGCATATCGGGGCGGATGCGTTTGACCTGACGCACCAGGGTTGGGCCATCCATGTTCGGCATCACCACGTCGGTGATCACGAGATGGATCGGCGCCTTGCCGTCCTTCACATGTTCCAGCGCTTCTTCGCCGCCGGAGGCCTCGATCACATTATAGCCGCGCATCCGAAGCGCCCGGGCCGCGAAGCTGCGCACCGCTTCTTCGTCTTCCACCAGCAGGATGGTGTCCTGGCCGGTGACATCGCGCGGCGCCGATTTTTCCTGTTCCTGCACCACCGTGACGGACTCGATGTGGTGTCGCGGCAGATAAACTCGGAAAGTCGTGCCGCGCCCCATCTCCGAATCCACCGTGATGAAGCCGCCCGATTGCTTGACGATGCCATAAACGGTGGCGAGCCCCAGCCCCGTGCCCTGGCCGACCGGCTTGGTGGTGAAGAAGGGGTCGAAAATCTTGCCCAAAATTTCCTGCGGAATGCCGGTGCCGGTATCGGCGACATCGATGCGGACATATTCGCCCGCGGGCATGATGGCGGTGCCGAGCGCCGAGGCATTGGCCGTCGTTTCATTGGCCGTGCGGATGGTCACCGTGCCGCCATTGGGCATGGCGTCGCGCGCATTAACGACGAGATTGATGATGGCGTTGGAAATCTGCGCCTCATCGGCATGCACCGGCCAAAGCTCGCTGCCATGCTCGAGTTTGAGGTCAATGCCTTCGCGCAAAAGGCGGCGCAGCATCAGGGCAAGCTCGCCCACCACATCGCGCACGGCCAGAACTTTCGGCTGCATGGTCTGCTTGCGGCTGAAGGCCAGCAGCTGGCCCACAAGGGTCGCGGCGCGCAAGGCGTTCTGATGGATTTCGTTGATCTCTTTGAAAGAGGGATCGCCTGCCTGATGGCGCATCAGCAAGAATTCGGAATTGCCGATGATGACGGTCAGAAGGTTGTTGAAGTCATGCGCCACCCCGCCGGCGAGCTGGCCGACGGCCTGCATCTTCTGGCTTTGGGCGAATTTGACTTCGAGCGCCTTCTGCTCAGAGACGTCGAGGAGATAAAGCACCGCCTTGCCGCCCGGCATGGGGCTGGCAAAGACTTCCGCCATCCGTTCGGTGCCGCCGCTGGCGCGCACTTCCACAGAGGCGAGGTTGGATTCGCCGCGCGCCGCCTTGGCGACCAGATCGAGCGCCCGGGGCCGGTCGCCCACTTCCACAAGCTCGCCCAAAGAACGGCCCGCCACCGCGGCGGCGAAGAAAGAGCGGAAAGCGGAATTTGCCTCGGTCAGGGTACCATCCGCATCGGCAAAGGCGATGCCCATCGGGGCGTCGCGGATGACATCGCCGGGGGCTTCAATGGGTTTCGCTTCGGCAGAAGGGGCCGGCACGGCGATGCCGGGGGCTGGGCTGGCGGTGCGGGCGCCGGGGGCAAGGCGCGGGGTGAACCACCACACCGAATGGGCATCCGCCATCGGGCGGACAGCGGCCACGATTTCGAGCCCCGGCGCGACCGGGAAAGTCTCTTCGCGGGGTTGGCCCTCGGCTGCGGCTTTGGTCAGGCGATAGAGCACAGCGGCAGAGGCTTCACCGGCCAGCGCCAATTCGGGCGGGGCGGCGGCATCGCCATCAGCACCTGCCATGCGCCGGTAGGTATCGTTGCACTCGGTCACCGCGCCATCTTCGCCGGTAATGGCCCAGGCGACATTGGATTTGGCGGCGGCTTCCGCCAGACGGCGCACATCGGCTCCGGAAAGCCATTTTTTTTGCCACAGGCCAAAGAGCACCAAACTCGCCACTCCCCCGATGCCGAGAAGCAGGGCGGCGCCCGCCCATTGCGCGTCTTGCGGCGCGGCCACGGCCAATAAAGCAGCGGCAAAGGCCAGAACGGTGAACGCCACCGCAGCCCAGCGCCAATTGCCGCCCGGCACGCTCAGCGTAATGTCCTTCAAGCCGCCAACCGCCATGTGATTCGAACCTCTTGCGACACTAGAACTTTTTTTCGCTCTTTCGAAAGTTACCATGGCCGGAGGCGGCTCGCGATTGCGCCTGGGCGCCCTCGGATTATAAGTCTGGTACCGATAACAGATACCGCGAAACAGCGGCCCCACGGGCGGAAGACAGATATGCGCAAGACCTTGGCTTTGATGCTTTTGACTGGAACGGCCCTGACCAGTGCGGTCGCTGCCGCGCCCAAAGCCCAAGAGCCCAAAGCCCAAGAGCAATGGGTCACGAGCTGGGCCACCTCTCAGATGATCGCCGTGGGCGACAATATCCTGCCCGCCGCCGATCTGACCGGTGCCACCTTGCGCCAGTCCGTGCGGCTTTCGACCGGCGGCAAGGCTTTCCGTCTGGTGCTGTCGAACGCTTTCGGGTCCGCGCCGCTGCATCTTCCTGCCGTCCATGTCGCCAAGTCCTTGCCGGGCGGCGGCATCGATCCTTCCAGCGACCACGTTTTGACCTTTGGCGGCCATGGCGATGTCACCATCCCGGCAGGTGCGGCTTATGTCTCCGATCCGGTGGCGATGCCGGTTGGCCCGCTTTCCGATATCGCGATTTCCATCCGCTACGACGCGGCGCCTGCGATTGAGACCAGCCATCCCGGATCGCGCCAGACGTCTTATGTGCTCCCTGGCGACCACCTCTCCGATGCGGTGGTGACCGGGGCCAAGACGGTGGACCACTGGTACCAGATCGACCGCATCGAGGTGCTCGCCCCCGCCAAAACCAAAGCCGTGGTGGCGCTGGGCGATTCCATCACCGATGGGCGCGGCTCGACCACCAATGGCAATGACCGCTGGACCAATGTGATGGCCGCGGCCTTCCAGGCCCAGAATGCCACCCGCCATCTTGGCGTCTTGAATTCCGGTATTGGCGGCAATTGTGTGCTCACCCAATGCCTTGGCCCGGCGGCGCTGGCACGGCTGGAGCGCGAGGTGTTTTCCCCGCCCGGCGTGGAGAGCGTGATCGTTTATGAAGGCGTTAATGACCTTGGCGGCCTTACCCGCGAAAAGCCCGCCACGCCCGAAGAGCATGCCGCGCTTGTCGCTCGCCTCATTTCCGGCTTCACCCAAATTGCGGAGCGCGCCCATGCCCATGGGCTGAAGGCCTATATCGCCACCATCCTGCCTTATGGCACCAATGCCTATTACCATCCTGATGCCGCCAACGAGGCGGATCGGGCGGCGGTGAATGGCTGGATCAAGAGCCAGAAACTCTTCGATGGGGTGATCGATTTCGACGCCGTGATGCGCGATCCGTCCCATCCCGCCAACCTCAATCCGGCCTATGATACCGGCGATGGCTTGCATCCCAACGCTTCTGGCTATCAAGTCATGGGGACTTTCGCGGCCAAGGCTCTGGCGGCGAAGACGACGAAGGGCAAAACCAAATGACGATCCGCGCGCTCGCTTTAGCCGCCGTCTTTTTATCGGGGGCTGCCATGGCCGAGCCGCGCGTCGTTCTGACCTTCGATGATCTGCCAGTGCATGGCGTTCTGCCCGCAGGCTTTACCCGCATGGGAATCGCCAAAGAGCTCACCGATGCCTTAACCGCGGGCGGCATTCCGCCGACGGTCGGCTTCGTCAATGGCGTGGGCGCGGTGAATGAGCCCGCCTCAGCACCGGTCCTGAAGCTGTGGGTGGAGAGCGGCAATTTCCTCGGCAATCACACCTGGAGCCATCCCGGACTTTCCAATACCCCGACGGCGAGTTTCGAAACCAATACCAACCGCAACGAAGAGACGCTGCGCCAATATGCTGGTACCAGCGATTGGCATTGGTTCCGCTATCCCTTTGTCGACGAAGGCAAGGATGAAGCCCAGCGGGCGGAGTTCCGGGCGTTTCTCGCCAAATCCGGCTACAAGATCGGCACGGTCACGACCGGGCTGAACGATTGGGACTACCCTAGCGTCTATGCCCGCTGCCTCGCCAAATCGGACGGCGCAGCGATCGCCAAGCTGGAAGCGATGTATCTTGCCCGCGCTGAAGAGGGGCTCGCCTATTCGCGCAAGCTTTCTGCCGCGCTTTATGGCCACGACATCCCCTACATCATGCTGCTGCATATCGGCTCGTTCCAGGCCCATATGCTGCCCAAGGTAATCGCGCGCTATAAGGAGCTGGGCGTCAGCTTCATCAGCCTGCAAGAAGCGATGACCGATCCGCATTACGCCGCTTACGCCGATCCCTCATTGCCCGCCCCGCCGCGCGGGCTTGAGCAAGCGCTCGCCGCCAAGAATATCCCCGTCCCGCAAGGCCCCGACAATCACATGGCTGAGCTCGAGGCGATGTGTAAGTAATCCCGCCGCTACGTATCCTGGCGCGAAGGCTTGTGTGCCACACGTCCGAACATATGGGCACGCGCATTAAGTCCGTGATTTCGCGGCCCCGTCTTGAACAGGGCCGTTGCGCTCTTATATCGCCCTAATCGAAGTGCTTTACTGCCGCCCGCCGCTGCGCTGCTGGAATGCGCCGGCCGCCCGCCTCGTGGTGATGTGCTCCCCATCCATCGCATCATGCGGAGAGATTCATGAAAGTCCTGATCGTCCTGACATCGCACGACACGCTCGGCACCACCGGCAAAAAGACCGGCTTCTGGCTCGAGGAGTTTGCCGCTCCCTACTACACCTTCAAAGATGCGGGGGCTGAGATCACGCTGGCCTCTCCCAAAGGCGGCCAGCCGCCACTTGATCCCAAAAGCGATCTTCCCGACTTTCAAACCGAGCTGACGCATCGCTTTAAAGCCGATCCCGAAGCCCAGCGCGCACTCGCCAACACGGTGCTTTTGGAGGGTGTGAAGGCGGAAGATTTCGACACCGTGTTTTATCCCGGTGGCCACGGCCCGCTCTGGGATCTTGCCGAATCCGCCCAATCCATCGCGCTGATCGAGGCGTTTGAACGCTCCGGCAAGCCCATCGGATTTGTCTGCCACGCGCCGGGCGTGTTGCGCCTTGTGAAAGCGGCCAACGGCGCGCCTTTGGTTAAAGGGCGCAAAGTGACCGGTTTCACCAACAGCGAAGAGGCCGCGGTGGAATTGACCGATGTCGTGCCTTTCCTCATCGAAGACGAGTTCAAGTCTCTCGGCGGACTTTATGAAAAAGGCCCGGATTGGCAGCCTTATCTGGTGGAAGATGGAAAACTCATCACCGGCCAGAATCCGGCGAGCTCCGAAGCGGTCGCCAAAGCCTTGATCAAACAGCTTTCGTAAGCGCGGAAGGCGCGGGGTTTCCCACGCCTTTTATTTTAGCGCCTGCTTCAGCACTTTGCGGAAGAGGGCGCCGTCGGCTTTTTTGATCACGCGTGCATTCGCGGCTTTAGCCTTGCCGAGCGCCGGGTCGGCGACTTCTTGTTTGGGCACTTGCGCATGACTCACGCTGGAATAGGCGCGGGTCAGGCGTGAGGCGGTTTCGATTTCCACCAGGCAGTCTTCGCTTTCCTGCACAATGCCGGGCACCAGGGCGCAAGCAGTCGTGAGCGCGTCGGGATGCACCGTGCCGCCATGGCCGTAATGGGCCTGGCTGAAGGCGACCGCGGCCTCGTTGACCTTGGTGAAGAAGGCGGACTTTTCGCTGCCATAGCTCGCTACTTCGGCGAGATCGTCTTCGCCCATCCAGCTCGATTCCAAGGTCAGCGTCCAGGTCACGAGCGAGATGTTGAACCCGGCATTGAACACCATCGCGGCGGCTTCGGGATCGACATAGAAATTATATTCGGCGGCGGGCGTGACATTGCCGACGCCATTATCCGTGCCGCCCATGATCCAGAGATGTTTGAGGGCGCTCACGATGCGCGGCTCCATGGCCGAGGCGACTGCGATATTGGTCAGGGGCGCCTGCGCGATGATGCTGATCTCGCCGGGGTTGGACATGATGAGGTCGATCATCGCCTCCACCGCATGGCGTTTTTCGGGGCGCTGGCGGGTTTTGGCGTAGTGGGCGCCGCTCATGCCGTCTTCGCCGAAGACGTAAGCGGCATCGACATGATCGCGCAAAAGCGGTTTGGGGCAGCCGGGATAAACCGGCACCTTGCCGCCAAGGCCCACAACATCCAGCGTTTTCAGCGCATTCTCGATTTGCTGGCTAAAAGCGATGTTACCATTGCAGATGGTGATGGCTTCGATGGTCACATCCGGCTGCGCGGCGGCGACCATAATAGAGAAACAATCATCGCCCGCCGTATCGGTATCAATCAGAAGTCGCATCGCCAAAGCCGTTATGTAACGCGGGCCGCACCCTGCCGCAGCAGGGCGGTGAAGGCAACGCCGGCGGCTAATTCGCCCTGATTTTCCCGGTCAGCTTCATGACATAGGAGATGACCTGGGCCACGGCCTTATAATGGTCGGAGGGGATGGGGTCGTCCACCTCGATCGTGGCGTAGAGCGCGCGGGCGAGCGGCGGATTTTCCACAATGGGAACTTCATGCTGCTTGGCCACTTCGCGGATACGCAAGGCGAGCGCGTCGGTGCCCTTGGCGACGCAGACCGGCGCCTGGGTCTTGCCGGATTCATAGTACAGCGCCACCGCAAAATGGGTCGGGTTGGTGATGACCACGGTGGCTTTCGGCACGGCGGCGATCATGCGGCGCTTGGCTTTCTCCATCCGCATCTGTTTGAGCTTGCCTTTGACATGCGGATCGCCTTCGGTCTGTTTGAATTCTTCCTTGATCTCCTGCTTCGACATGCGGTTACGCTTCATGAACTGCATGTATTGGTAGAGATAGTCGACGCCTGCGATCAGCAGCATGGAGCAGAGTGTCGCCAGCATCACCTTGAAAAAAAGATGGCTCATATCGCCCGCCACCGCGCCCGGCGATTGAGTCAGGCTGGCTTCCACCAGCGCTCGCTCCGGCCAGACCTGAAACCAGATCGCGGCGCCGACAATGGCGATCTTGAGGATGCCCTTGATGATGTTCACCAAGCCCTCTTTACCGAACATGCGGCCAAATCCGCTGATCGGGTTCAGCTTGTTGAGGTTGGGCTTGAGCTTTTCAAAGCTGAAGGTCGGGCGATGCTGCAGGACGTTGGCGACAATGCCCGAGAGCATCATGAAGCCGAGCATGGGGCCGATGATGATCAAAAGCTTCATCAGAAGCATGCCCATCAGGATCTTTAGCGAGGCGCCATCGGTGCCAATTTGATCGGGTTCGGCGATGAAGGTACGAAAGAGCTTGCTGAGCTCGATCGAGGCGTTTTGTGCGAACATCGCCACCGACAAAGTGCCGCCCAAAAGCAGGATCAGGGTCGTCACTTCGGCGCTTTGGATCACATCGCCATGTTCGCGCGCCTGATCTAACCGCTTCTGTGTCGGCTCTTCGGTTTGCTGTTCCTCGTCGCGATCATCGGCCACGGCTTATTCCTTCAGAGAAACGCCGCCATTTGCTGGCCGTAGAAGTTGAGAAAGATGGTCATCATGGTGCCGATGATGAGGGTCAGCATCACGAAACCGACGAGAATGTTGAACGGCGTGGCGATGAAGAAGACCTGAAGCTGCGGCTGCATGCGGGCCAGAACGCCAAAGCCCGCATTGACCGCAAAGCCGAAGACGATAAAGGGCGCCGACAATTGAAAGCCGAGCGCGAAGGACCCGGAAACGAGCCGGATCGCAAGTTCGGCCATGTCGGCGGTGGGAAGCGCCGAGCCCGGCGGAATGAGATGATAAGAGCCCGCCACCGCGCCGATGGCGAGGTGATGCAGATTGGCCGAGAAGATCAGCACCACCGCAAGCATGGAGAGGAAGTTGCCGATCACTGCGCCCTGCTGGCCATGGCTGGTGGGGTCGAGGGATTCGGCGAAGGAAAGCCCCATCTGGTTGGCGATCATGGAGCCGGCGATATTGATCGAGCTCATGATGATGCGCGCCAGTGTGCCGATCAGAACACCTGCGGTGACTTCCATGCCGATCATCACGGCCAGGGCGATCGCGGTTTTCGGGGCTGCGGCGGGATAGGCAGCAGAGACCGTCGGCGCCATCGCCATGGTCACGGCCAAGGCCAGCATCAGGCGCACGCGTGAGGGTACGTTGATGTCGCCGATGGGCGGAAGCAGCATCAGCATCGCGCCGCAGCGCGAAAATACGAGGAGATAGACGAGCACCGCCCCGGACAACGCTGGCAGGGTGATGTGCATCGTTAAGGTTACCTATCAATAGGCCGCGATACGCTGCGTGATGTCGTTGAAGAGGCCGCTCATCGCCGAGCCGCAGAGCGGCAGCGAGATCAGCAGCACCACGAACACCGCAATGATCTTGGGCACGAAGGTAAGGGTGGCTTCCTGGATCTGGGTCAAGGCTTGCAACAAGCCGATGGCAAGGCCCACCACCAGCGCCGTCAACATGGTCGGCATGATGACCTGGAGCAGCACATAGATGGAGGAACGGGCAAAATCGATGGCTTCTGGGCCGGACATGGCAAAGGACCTTAAATCGGCATGTTCATGATGGATTGATACGCGGCGACGACCTTGTCGCGCACCGCCACGACGGTATCGAGGGTGATCTCGGCCTGGTTCACGGCGTTGACCACATCGACGATATCGGCTTTGCCGGCGACGCCGGCGCCAGCCATTTTCTCGCCCTGCTTCATCGTGTCGATGGAGCTTTTGAGGGCGTCGGAAAGAAAATCGCCAAAGCCGCCGGCACCTGTTTGTGCGGCAGAAGCGACATCGCCAGCGCCCCCGACGGAGCCCATCTTGGCAATGGACTGATAGGCGGCGGCAGCGGCAGCAGGAAGGACAGCCATCTTGGGCTCCTCGTTTTAAGGATCGGCGCTCACTTCTTGAGCCGGGCTTACTTCTTCAAGAGATCGATCGTGCGCGACATCATCGCTTTGGTCGCATCCATCACCGACAGATCGGCTTCATAGGATTTTTGCGCCTCGCGCATGTCCATCATTTCAATCAGGCTGTTGACGTTCGGCATCTTCACATAGCCTTTGGCGTCGGCTTGCGGATTGCCGGGATCGTATTGCAGGCGGAAATCGCTCTGATCGGCCATCGGCTTTCCGGCCTTGACCATGGTGGCGTTGAGCTCGCGGTCGAAATTTGTGGTGACCGTCGGGATCTTGCGGCGATAGGGATCGGCGCCGGGTGTGGCGGCCGCCGAATTCGCATTGGCGATGTTTTCGGCGATTGTCTTCATGCGCTCTGATTGCGCCTGAAGGCCGGATGCGGCCACCGCCATGGATGTGGTGAAATCCACCATCGGTTAACTCCTTATCCGCCGCCTCTGCCAATGGCGGTCTTCATCATGCCGATCGCCTTGGCATAGATATTGGTTGCTGCCTGGTATTGCGCCTGGGTGTCGGCGACCTTGATCATTTCGGATTCCAGCGAAACCGAATTGCCGTTGGGGGCCGCGGCGACATCGCGATGTTCTTCGACCTTGAACGCCGTGTTATCGCGATGCAGCGCGATATGGCGCGGATCAGTGACCATCAGACCCGAAGAGGAATTCTTCTGCGTCGAGCGCAGTGTTTCCTCGAAATTCATCGGCTTGAGATCGCGCGCGTTATAACCGGGCACATCGGAGCTGGCGACGTTCTGCGCCAGAACCTCCTGGCGCTTGGAGAGCCAGGACATCCGGTTTTTCAGCATCGACATCAATGGAATGTCGTCAACTTGCATGGCGCGCGAGCGGGTCCCTATTTCAGGGCCCTATGCTGGGGCCAATCTCTTAAGCCGTGCTTAACACAACGGGAAAATCCTGCCGGGCAAATTATTCCTCCGGTTAACCCATGATTAAGCATGTGCGCGTCTTATGAAGGCATGGATGTGCTCGACTTTGCCCGCTACTTCGCGGCTTTGCTTCTGGTTCTCGGCCTGATCGGGGCGGCGGGACTGGCCACGCGCAAGTTCGGTGTCCCCGGCCTTGCAAAGCCAAATGCGACACGTCGCCTTCATATCGTGGAAACCTTGATGTTATCTCCCCGTCAGCGCCTGGCGATCATTCGCCGCGATGGGGTCGAACATCTCCTCATGATCACGCCCACCGGGGCCACGGTGATCGAGGCCGGAATCGTCCCGCCCGCGACATCTGAAAAGGCCGGTGAAAAGGCCGGAGAGCCGGTATGACTCTGCGCCGCGTCCTTCTTATTGGCAGTCTGGTCGCGGCGGCTCTGATGCTGCCCGGCATGGCGGAAGCTGCACCGCGCGCAGCGGCTGCTGCGGCGGCCTCCTCCGGGGCGGCGGCAGGCGGGCTTTCCATCGATCTTTCTGGCGGCGGGATTTTCACCGACCGCATGATGCAGATCATCGGCCTCATCACCATTTTGAGCGTGGCGCCGTCCATCCTCATCATGATGACGAGCTTTGTGCGCATCGTCGTCGTCTTGTCGCTCTTACGCACTGCGCTTGGCCTTTCCACCAGCCCGCCCAACGCGGTCCTGGTTTCGCTGGCGATGTTCCTCACCCTCTTTGTGATGACGCCGACGCTGAAAGATGCCTATGCCGCGGGTGTCGAGCCCTTGATGAACAATCAGATCACCACCACAGACGCGCTTGATCGCGCCTCGGTGCCAATGAAGAAATTCATGCTGGCCCATGTGCGCCAAGCCGACCTCAAACTCTTTATGGATATGAGCGGCAAGAAAGACCTGCCAAAAACGCCCGCGGCGCTGCCCATCACCACGCTGGCGCCCGCCTTCATGATCTCCGAATTGAAGCGCGCGTTTGAAATCGGCTTTCTGGTCTTTATCCCCTTCCTCATCATCGACATGGCCGTGGCCTCGATCCTGATGAGCATGGGCATGATGATGTTGCCGCCGGTGATCATCTCCTTGCCCTTCAAGCTGATCTTCTTTGTGTTGGTCGATGGCTGGCGCCTGATCGCGGGTTCGCTGGTGGAAAGCTATATGCACGGCCCGCCGCCTGGTTGAGGTTGTCTCTATCACAGATTGTGCGTCAGGGCGCCGCCTTGCCGGTTTGGGCGTTACACGGCGTAATCCGCGCCGACACAAATGGCCGGCAGCGCCGCCAAAGAAGCGCCGCCCTGGTTTGTGAGAAAAACATAAGACTTAAAGCCCGCTGAACCCCCCATCGTTCGGCTGGCAAAGCAGGGCCCCACGGGATTCCCAGATTCCGGGGCCCTTTTCTTTTTGTGGCGTGTTTTCATTTTCGCTTGCCCTGGGTCATAGCGTATCTTTGCCGCATGCATGACCACGCCCGATTTACCCACGAACATGTCTTCCTCGGCACAGGCCATGAGCGCGCCGAGAAGCGTGCCCGCCTTGTCACCATCCTGACCGCCGCCTTTATGGGGGTGGAGATTGCCACCGGCCTGTTGTTCGGCTCGATGGCGCTCCTGGCCGATGGCGTGCATATGGCGACCCATGTCGGGGCGCTGGGGCTTGCCGCCGCCGCCTATTGGCTGGCGCGGCGCCACGCCAAGGACCGGCGGTTTTCCTTTGGCTCGGGCAAGTTCGGCGATCTTGCGGCTTTCGCCAGCGCCATTGTGCTCGGCATTCTCTCCATCGGCGTGGCGATAGAGTCTGTGCATCGCCTCTTCACCCCGGTGACAGTGGAATACCGCGAAGCCTTGTTCATTGCCGTTATCGGGTTGCTCGTGAATATCGCCTCGGCGGCCCTGCTGCATGACGGCCATCATCACCACGGTCACGATCATGACCATGACCATGACCATGAACATGACCATGAACATGAACATGAACACGCGCACGACCATGATCACGATGATCACCACCATGATCATGCCCAGGACAACAACCTGCGGGCCGCCTATGTGCATGTCTTGGCTGATGCGGCCACCAGCGTGGCGGCGATTGCCGCTTTGGCGGCGGGGATGTGGTTTGGCTGGGCCTGGGCCGATCCTCTGGTCGGCGTCTTAGGCGCGGTGGTGATCGCGAGCTGGGCGGTGGGGCTTTTGCGCGATGCGGGCTTGGTGCTGCTCGATGCCGAAGATGATCCGGACATGGCCGACAACATCCGCCATCTGGTGGAGCAGGAAATTCCCGGCAAGGTCTTTGACCTGCATCTCTGGCGGCTTGGCCCCGGCCATCACGGGCTGATCGTCTCGGTCGCGGGCGGGCAAGGCAACTGCGAAAGCCTGAAGGGCGAGCTGCAGCAGCGCTTCCCCTCCTTGAGCCATATCACGGTGGAACTGTCACCTTGCGATGATTGCGCCAAGGTCGCCTGATCTTTAGGCAACAAAAAAGGCCGGGACGCCCCCCCGGCCTTTGTCATATCTGACGTGTCGCATCTGCCCTTAGCGGCGGTGTGACCAATCCACCGCGATGCCGCGCGAGAAGGTGGTGGGCAGCTCCTCGTGGTCGGCCACAAGCTTCTTGAGGCAGATTTCCGCGTTGCGGTCCGCCTTTTCGCCTGCCGACTGCATCACCTTGGTTTCGACCTCGCCGCCATTCTTGCGGCTGACCACGACAATCGAGATCGTTTGCGGTCCCATGAATTTGCGGTCGGGGGGATAAAGCTTGTGGCAGCGCTTGTCCGCGTCGCGTTCGAGATCGGAAAAGGCTTTGCTGTCGCCCTCCAGATCGCGCACTTCGGCCTGGTGGAAATTGAAGGTATCTGGTGCCGCAACCGGAACGCCATCATGGCTGGCCGGCTTGTAGGTATAGCCCGATACGCAGCGCGCGACCTGTTCGTCAAAGGTGGCGTTGCCGCTCGATTTAAGGACATGCATGTCCGTGACCGCACCCGTCGCGGTGACGGTGAACCCGAGCTTGGCTTCCAGCGGCTCGTTATATTTGTGCATACCGCACTCTTTGATGGACAGTAGGACGGGCCGCGTGTCCGCTGCATGGGCTGCCCCAGCCATGAGAAGTGATGCCATAAGAATACGTTTCAGCATGAAAGCCCCCTGATCCTTGGCGTGTGTGAATGCGTCCATCTTGAGCCGCCGATATTGACGCGTTTGTGTCAAAGCGGGGAGGCGGTCCCAATATTTTTTTGTAATTTCCGCTCTCAATTGGGAGGCTTTGCGAACAGGCTTGACGCGTTCTGCCGCAGCCGGTTTGTTAGCTTTCAGAACGGGGGCTTCAGATGGCGGGTTACGCGGTCGAACTATCCGGGGTGACCAAATGCTTCGGCGATTTCACTGCCGTCGATCAGTTGGATCTCGCCTTGCCGCGCGGCGGCATCCTCGGCTTTCTGGGTCCCAATGGCGCGGGCAAGACCACGACCTTGCGCATGCTCCTGGGCATCTATGCGCCGGACGAGGGCAGCATCAAAGTCCTGGGCGGCAAGGTGGAGGAGATGCGGTCCCGCATCGGCTATCTGCCGGAAGAGCGCGGGCTTTACCGCCGAGCTCGGGCCGATGACGCCATCGCTTATATCGCCTCCCTGAAAGGTGTGCCGGTGCGCGAGGCCAAGATGCGCGCCAAAGGGCTTTTGGAGCGTTTCGGGCTGGGGGAGTTTGCCCGGGTGCGCATGGAAGGGCTTTCCAAAGGCATGTCGCAGAAGGTCCAGCTTTTGGCGGCTGTGGCGCATGACCCGGACTTCGTCATTCTGGACGAACCCTTTTCCGGGCTTGATCCTGTCAATCAGGTGGACCTCACCCACTTCCTGCAAGAGCTGGCGGCGGAGGGAAAGACCATCCTCTTTTCCACCCACACCATGGAGCATGCGGAGCGGCTCTGTGATCGCCTCGTCATTCTCGCCAAGGGCAGGAAGCGCTTCGAGGGCAATCTCGCGGAGGCGCAGAACCTTCTGCCCAAACGGGCCGAGATCGGTGCGACCGCGGATTTATCTTTCCTTGCCTCTGTGGAAGGTGTCGCCGCGGTGCATCCGCCGAAAAGCGGGACCTATTGGCGGATCGAGCTGAAAGAGGGGGCAGACGGGCGCGCGCTTCTCAAAGCCTGTTTCGATGCCGGGGTGGTGCCGGACTATTTCAACGTCAACCCGCCCAGCCTGCACGATGTCTTCGTTTCCGTGGTGGAGAAGGCCCAATGATCTCGCCCCGCCGCACCTTCCTTGTCGCCCGCCAGGAATTCGTCAAATACGTCACCCGGCGCGGCTTTCTCATCTCGCTGGTGATGATGCCGCTCCTGATGGGGCTCTCCTTCGCCATCCCGCGCTTCGCCGCCAGCCACCCGCGCACCAATGTGATGACGGTGGTCGATCTCGCCGGAGGCTATGCGCCCTCTATCGCGATCGCGGTGGAGCGAGATCACGCCCGCGACACCTTGCGTGATTTTGCCGATTACGCCCGCAAATACGCCGATATGCCGGCCCTCGCCAAAGCCGATCCCGCCCTTGCCCGCCTTCTTGCCGCGCCCGAACGGATTGCGAGCATCAAGGCGTTTATGGATCGCGGCGGCTGGCAGCCCGCCTTTGAGAAGCTGCATCTGAAACCGGATGCGCCCGCTTTCGATCCGCCCAAGCCGTCCATTGTGCTGGTCCCCGCACCCGCCGATCTCAGCAGCGATTTCGCTGCCGGGCACAGTGAGGCCGCAAGGGCCTATCTTGAAGGCGCGCTGTCGGTCACCGCGCTTGGCCGTCCCTCGCGCCTCACCTCCATTATTTTGATCCCCAAAGGCTTTGCGCCGGGCGGTGAGACGTCGGCGCAATATTGGAATCTCGACAGCCAGCAATCGCTTTCCTTCATCCGGGGCGCGCTGACCGACGCCTTCCGCCTCAAGAGCAACCAGGCGCTGGTGGCGCCCGGGCTTCAGGATCGTGTCACCCTCGATGTCGATGCGCCGGTCAAACCGGTGGATGCCTCCAAGCACAAGGCGACCGATTGGAAGGATCAGGTGGCCAAGCTGGTGCCCGCGGGGCTCGCGCTGCTGCTCTTCCTGGTGGCGTTTTCCGATGCCGCGCTCTTGCTGCAGGGCGTGGTGGAGGAAAAATCCACTCGCATGATCGAGGTGCTGCTCTCCTGCGCGGGCCCGCATGAAATCATGACCGGCAAGCTTCTAGGCGTGGTCGCCCTGGCCCTCACCACCATTCTCGGCTGGGCGGTGATAGGTTTTGCGATGACCGCACCCTTCTCGGACGAGGCCGTTCCGGTGATCCTGGCCGGGCTTTCCGGCATCGGTCTGATGGCGCCCTTGGTGCTGCTCTATTTTCTCTGCGGGCTGATGATCTATGCCGCGCTGTTCCTCGGCATCGGCGCCACCTCATCTTCCTTGCCCGATGCCCAGGCTTTGAGTGGTCCGGCGACCATGGTGATCATCCTGCCGATGATGCTGCTGGGGCCGATCGTGCAGGACCCCAACGGAGTTCTGGCGCAGGTGATTTCCTGGATTCCGATCTACACGCCGTTTTTCATGCTTCTGAGGTTGCCCTTCCACCCATCCGCCTTCGAGCTTTGGGCAACCACGCTTTTGACGCTCTTCACCACCTTCTTCCTCATCCGCCAGATGGGAAGGGTTTTCGCCCGCAACGTCCTCACCAGCGAACGCCCCCCCAGCCTCAGCGCGCTGATCAGGCAGGTAACTGGGAGAAAGTAGGGCGAAGGGTATTTTCACGCGGAGCCGCGGAGACGCAGAGAGACACGCGCGCAGCGCAACTTCCCTCGCATATCTCCAACATCGCAGGAAATGATCCGGGCCGCTCCGCGCCTCCGCGCCTCCGCGTCTCCGCGTGAACCAAAAAGCTTACGGTCCCGCCGTCACCACGGCATGGCGATAGCTGACCAGTGATGGCGTGCCGTTATCCGTCACTTCCAGGATGACATGGATTTCGCGCTCCGGCCCTTCGCCGGGCCAGCCGGAGGCGGGCTTCGGCACCACCAGCGAAGCATGTTGCGGATCGACCTCTGTCAGCACCGGCTCCACGCTGGGGGAATTCGCGTCCTTATAAATCCACCATTTATAGCTCAGCGTGTTCTTGTCAGGATCGCTGGAGCCTTCCGCCGAGAACTTCACCGCCTCGCCATATTTGGCGCGCAGCTGTAACGGCGCAAAACCAGTATCCCCATTCAACACCGCTTTCGGCGCGTGATTGGCGCCGGAAAACTTATCCGTCAGCGTCCAATTGATCCTTGCGGCGAAATCATTTTGGAAAGCCGCGCGCCAGCGCCAGATGCTCGCTTGGCTGGTGTGATAGGTCTTGCCGTCCACCCCCACCGCCGTATCGGGCGTATTGGAATAAAGCCCCCATTGCGGCGCCATCTTGCCATAGCGCCCGCCCCAGCCGCCCCATTCGGGATGTTCGGGATCGGAAAGTCCGCGCGAAATCAGGTTCAGGAAAGAGGGCGTATCGCCTTCCATGATCCAGATGTGCTGCGGATAGAGCGCGCCCAGCGGGCCTTTGCGGATATGCGCATCGAGCCAGGCATTGGTGACCAGGCGCGTATCGGGGCCGGTCATATGCTCGGCTTTTGGATCGTCATGCACCTCGCTCGAAATGCCGGTCCAGGTCGCGCTTTCATATTGGCTGAAGGCATGGATGGAGGCGATCCAGAACAGTTCGGGAAAATTTGCTCGCGCCCAAGGCCCGGCATCATCCTGATCGGAAATCGAATAGACCCGCAGCTTGGCGATGAAGGCTTTCAGCCGTTCCGGCGTGCGGGTTTTCTTCACCTTGTAAAGCGCTTGGGCCAGATCGGCGCTGCCGCCCCAATTGACCACCCATAAGGGGCGCGGGTCGGGTTTGTCGGCCTGGGCGATGATCCAGTCGGAGCCCTCGGTATCGAAACCCTCGCCGACATGGGCGATGCCGTAATGCGGTTGGCCGTTTTTGACGAGGGCCATCAGCTTGGCGGCGTCAGGATAGGCCTTGTCATGGGCGCGCAGATTTTTCAGCACCTTGCCATAGGCCTCGATGCGTTCGCGGAATAATTCGGGATGGATGATGTCGCGCTGCCAGGTGGAGGTGGAGGCGACAAAGCCCTCCGCATCAAGCTGATTGGTATAAAGCAGAAAGCGGACGAAGCTTTCGGAATCATCCGGCTCGTTACCGATATCGGAGACCACGATCACGCGCGGCTTCACATCCGCCGCCGCCAGCGCCGTTGTGCCGAGCAGCAGCGTCGCAAAAAGTCCGGTTAGTATTTTCATGATGTCCTCCCGCCGAACGGGAGGCATTAGTCACCGGGAAACAGCACAGGGCAAGTCACCAATTCGCCGTCATGGCCGGGCTTGACCCGGCCATGACGAAACAGGTGTGAAATCTAGTTCGCCGGGCGGCGCTGGGCGCCACTGCGCTGCTGGGGGCGGCCTGAACGCTGCGGTTTGCCCTGGGCGGGCTTTCCTTGCGCGCCGCGGGCTTCGCTTTTGCCCGCGGGCTTGCCGCCGCGATGGCTGTGCTTGCGCTCGCCCGCATCGCTGCGGCTCTCGCCACGACCTTCGCCGCCGGGTTTGCGCCCGCCATGGAAGGGGCGCTTCTTGGCGTAATCGCGCGGCGCCTTGGGTTCGCTCGGCAGCATCTCGCCGCCGGCCACCGTCAGCTTCATCTTGGTCAGCCGTTCGATGTCGCGCAGATACTCGTTTTCGGTGGCATCGCAAAAGCTGATCGCCTTGCCCGCATTGCCCGCACGCGCGGTGCGGCCGATACGGTGGACATAGCTTTCCGCCTCGTTGGGCAGATCGAAATTCACCACATGGGTCACGTCATCGATATCGATGCCGCGCGCGGCGATATCGGTCGCCACCAGCACCCGCACTTCACCGGCCTTGAAGCGGGAAAGCGCGCGCTGGCGGGCATTCTGCGATTTGTTGCCGTGAATGGCTTCGGACTCGATGCGGTTCTTGCCCAAAAATTCCGCGATGCGATTGGCGACATGCTTGGTGCGGGTGAAAACGATCACCCGGCTCATGGCGCTGTCTTTGAGAAGGTTCACCAAGAGCGGGCGCTTATCGGCGGCGGAAACGAAATGCACCACCTGCTCGATATTTTCCGCGGTGCGCTTGGGCGGGGAAAGATCGATGCGCGCCGGTTGATGCAGCAGCACGCGGCCCAGCTCCTCGATCTCGCCCGGCATGGTGGCCGAGAAGAGCATGGAATGGCGCTTGGCGGGCAGCATCGCCACGATTTTCTTGATGTCGCGGATAAAGCCCATATCCAGCATGCGATCGGCTTCGTCGAGCACCAGATGGCTCACCGTATCGATGCGCACGGTCTTCTGCGACAGGTGGTCGAGAAGCCGGCCCGGTGTGGCGACCAGAATATCGACGCCACCGGAAAGTTCCTTGATCTGATTGTTGATCGAGACGCCGCCCACAATCACCGTGGAGCGGATATGCGAGCCTTTGGCATAGGTGCGCACATTGTCGTGGATCTGGATGGCAAGCTCGCGGGTAGGCGCCAGGATCAGCGCGCGCACCGATCTGGGCTGGCGCGTGCCATGGGCGCGGCTCAGCACCGCCATCACGGGCAGGGTAAAGGCGGCGGTCTTGCCGGTGCCGGTCTGTGCCAGCGCCAGCATATCGCGGCCTTTCATGAGTTCGGGGATCGCCGCATTTTGGATCGGGGTCGGGGTCTGATAGCCCGCGTCGACCAGGGCCTTCAGCAGAATTTGGGGCAGGCCAAAGCTCGCAAAACCAGCCTCTTGGGCCGGGTTCTGTACGTCAGTCACACTTCATCCTTCGGGCACATCGGCCAATGCCGCTGCGCCAGTTGCCGTGTCCTATGCACGAAAGGATGAACGGAAGTTTTGGAAAAATCTCCGCGCCAAGGCTCAAAAAGCCTACGTGCATGCGCGAAAGGTGTGTAGCCTCTACAGCTTTAGGCCGCGCAGGTCAAGTTGGCGGGGGATAGGGGAAACGCTGCGACGGAGAATGTTTTAGAGGCGCCAGAACACGACGTTCGCCTACCGACGCTCCATCCCTCCTGCGTAGCGGTTCATGTCGTCCAAAGCAGCCGTGAAAGCTTTACGAATTTCTGTTTGGGAAAAGCGCTGATCCCAGAACTCAGTCATGAGTGCGTTCATCACTTCGATCAGCGCAGTTTCGCTGATCGAAACATTCATCTCCCTGAGTTGGCGACACTGGGCTGCTAAATCTGCGGCGGTTTTGTACGCGCCGAAGAGGACGCGCTCTTCATTGGTGAGGTCATCGGGCTGTTCAGGCAACATCGGGCGATTTCCGTGCATGTTGAAGGAACCATAGCAGGCCCAGCGCGCATTGCTGCGGGTAATTTGCCCTGTAAAGGGCAACTAATAGCGCATGCCGGAAATTGCCTTCACCCACTGCGATCCGCGCACCTATTCCGGCACAAAGCGCAGATGGCCCACCACGCGCGTCGTGCCGGTATCGTTGGGGTGATTGACGCCATCCACCACCGGGATATCGGGGAAATCGAAGGGGCTCACGCCTTCCAGGCAGGCGACATTGACGCCGAACAGCGCCGAGTTGGAGCGGCGGCGGTGATGGGTGTAGATGCCGCAATTGGAGCAGAAATAATGCTCCGCCACGCCGGTGTTGAAGCGATAAAGCTTTAGCACCTCCGCCCCCGTAAGGATGGTCAGCTCTTCGGCCCGCGCCGAGACAGGCGTGCCGCCCCGCATCCGGCAATAAGAGCAGGTACAGCGGCGGATGGAGTTGAACCCGTCGAGCAGCTTGACGCTGAAGCGCACGCATCCGCAATGACAGGCGCCGTTCAGAAATTCGTTCATAGTTATGCCTTTCAGCTTGCCCTTAGCGCCGCGCTTCTTCCAGCGCGCGGTTCAATATCACATCGCCCGGGCCGCGCGTTGTGAGATCGATGAGAATGCGCGGCTGCCAGAATTCACGCGGGGTTCCGTCGACGTGATACAGCCGCTCAATCGGAAAATGCACCGTGATGCCGCTATGGGGCAGGGTGAAAGGGCCGGTGCCGCCGCGCAAGCCCGCCATGGGCGTGCCAATGCTGGTGGCGTGGCGCAAGGCATCTAAGCCGATGGTCATGCCTTCGCCCATGCTGCCGGTCCAATGATCGCAGAGCACCACCAGCTTGGCGGTGATGCGGGGCCCGCGCGGGCTGACCATTTTCAGCCAGGAGTCTTTGGGAAAGCTCTTGCCGGGTCCTGGTTCAAAGACGCGCTGATAGGCTGCGGGTTTCGCGATGAAGCGCCCCAGAATGGGCTCGGCCACATCGGTATTGCCGCCGCTCGGCGTATTGCGCAAATCGAGGATCAGCGCGCGGATTTTTCCGAGCTTTTTTACCGCCGCATCGAAGGCCGCGACTGTCTCCGTATCGCCTAGGCTGTTTTCAATGCGGATATAGCCAATCCCATGCTCAAGCTTTCGCGCGGTGACCGGGGCTTGGCTTTGTAGCGGCGCGTAAGGGGCAAGGGTGACCTCCTTGCGCGCCCCATTCTGACTGAGGCTGAGGCGGCGCTCGCCCTCATGAGTTCCCGCCAAGAGCACGCGCAAGGTCGCGTTATCGGCGTCGGGATCGGGCTCGATGAGCGCTTTGGGGGCCGCCGCGCGCACCGCCTCCGTGATGGAAATGCCATTGAGGTTTTCCAACACCGCTCCGGCGCGGATACCGGCCTTCTCGGCGGGGCTGCCAGGGCGGACCTCGGTGATGATCGCGCGGCCGTTTTGGAGCTCGGCCCAAAGCTCGGCGCCGGTCGGGATCAATTGCGGGGAGGAGGGGGTGTTGCGGTTGAGGGTGGCATGGGGATCGTGCAGCTCGCCCACCACCTTCTCAATCATATGCAGAAAGTCGTTCCGCCCCGCCGCGCTCTCCGCCGCGCCGCGATAAAGGGTGCGCAGCTTCTCCAAATCCAGATGGCGCTCGGGCAAATAGGCGTAATGGGAAGCGATCTGATCGATGAGGTAGTCGTAATCGGCTAGACGGTCGGCGGGGGTCATCTCCGCACGGATCGGCCCAAACGCCAGAGAAATCGCCAAAAAAGAGAAAATCGCTGCCCGCCGCATCCTGCCCGCCCAATATCCTATTCGGGCAGTCAATCACGGAGAGGCTGGTTTTAATCCCGGCGTGCGCAGCATGGCTGGGTTGCGCGCTGCGGCATTCGTGCAGCCTTGAAGCAACGCTGTCGCACACCCACATCAGGAAGGCTGTAGTTCCGTGGGTATCGCCCGCCAGAAGCTTACCGGTCTCTGGCGGGTGATGCTTTTTTGGAGCCCCTCAGGGGGAGATTCGCGCTCAACTGCGATTTTCCAACGCAAAAAGGCCGCCCAGATGGACGGCCTAAAGCTCTGCTCAAAGAACAGTCGCGCTTATTTCGGCAGCAAGCCTTCGCGCTGCAGGCGCTTGCGCTGCAGCTTGCGATAACGGCGGATCGCTTCGGCGCGCTCACGGGCCCGCTTCTCGCTCGGCTTCTCGAAGTGGCCACGCAGTTTCATTTCGCGGAAAATGCCTTCACGCTGCATCTTCTTCTTCAGCGCCTTGAGGGCCTGGTCGATGTTATTGTCGCGAACGATGATCTGCAAAAGTCTCACTCCGTTTGTTCTTTGAGGGGCGGCTATATATCCGATGCCCAACCCCAAGTCCACATGGTGCCCCCCTTGAATCAACGCATTCGGGGGCGGATTCTGCCGCAGGGCGTGTGATTTTTGGGTTTGGTGCGCCAAAGCCCGGCTTTCGAGGTTAAAATCTTAAATCCCGGGGAAGGATTTAGGCCCCAAAATGGCGCCTAAGCCCCGCAAACATCATGGAATTCGCCATGGCCATCTTGAAAATCGCCCGCATGGGCCACCCCGTCCTGATGAAGAAGGCCGAAAGCGTGGCCGACCCGACCGCGCCCGAGGTCAAACGCCTGGTCGCCGATATGTTCGAGACCATGGTGGATGCCAATGGGGCGGGCCTCGCCGCGCCGCAGGTCCATGTCTCGCTCCGGGTGGTGGTGTTCCAGGCCCCGGCCGAGCGCGCCGACAGCCTGACTGATGAAGAACGCTATGAGCAGACCGCCCCGCTCACCGTGCTGATCAACCCGGAGATCGAAATCCTGGATGAGAAAACGGAACCCGGCTGGGAGGGCTGCTTGTCGGTGCCCGGGCTTCGCGGTCTGGTGGAGCGCCCCGCCCATATCCGCTATCGCGGCTTTGATCACGAGGGCCATAAAATCGAGCGCGTCGCCAAGGGCTTCCATGCCCGTGTGGTGCAGCATGAGGTCGATCACCTCGAAGGCATCCTCTACCCCCAGCGCATGAAGGACCTGCGCCCGCTGATTTTCGAAAGCGAAATCCGCCATTGGGTGAAGGGGTAGGGGGAGCCCTCGGAGCGACACCCTTCCTCTACTTATCGTCATGGCCGGGCTCCGACCCGGCCATCCATTGCTCACCGCAGAAGCCCCTACAGTGGGCTAAGTCCACTCACCGCCTGGATGGCCGGGTCAGGCCCGGCCATGACGGAAATTGTAAGCTCCCATTCGAAAACCATCTCCCCCTATGCGTCCCCTGCGTTGGAGCATCGCGGTTGACGCTGCTTGCTGGCGGTTGAACTGAGGCGCACACTCGCTTTCGACTCCAAATGGGGGAGGCTGGTATGCGCGTTTCAAAAGCGTGCCTCTGTCTCGCCGCGTCTGCGCTGGCTCTGGTGCCCAGCGCAATGGCCCGACAACTGGCAGTCGTCAAAGTTACACCTGTCGGTGTTGCCTGCATGTTTTCTCCGAAATGCGGCATCACACCCACCGATTCGGTGAGTTACTTCCAACTTCCTGGCAGCGCGGGGCAGGGCAAGCTCCTGGTCCGCACCTATCCCGGGCTTCCTGGCACCAGAGCCGCGGGGCTGACGGGCTATTCCTTTTTCATTGATATGAGCCGGTCCATGGCGCTCGGTGCACCGAATTGCGTGTCGAAAATGGTGCTCGATACCGGGCCGGTGGCAACTCTCGAATATGGCTCGCCTGGCGAAGTCTTTGTGGTGGACGGCAATGCCGGCGCCGGACTTTCCCAAGTGAGCCAGACCGGCAATCGGCTAACCTTCACCTTTGCCAAGGCGATTTGTCCGGGCCGTTCGGGAATGACCGAAAGCCTTTATTTCGGTTTCGCCGCCAAGGGCGGGCCGATTCCGGCTAAGGGCCAGATCTCTGGATCGGAATCGGGTGTGGTCGATGTTGACGTCAGGGTGCCGCGCCGCACTGGGCCCGATAGCTGATCGTCGCTCAAGAGTTGATTGTATGGGGCGCTGAGCTTTGGACTTTTGCGCTGGGGGCGGGGATAATCCTCTGCCCCCACCGCAGGAGTTCGCATGCCCGACGCTCTGAATGATGCTTTGAAAGACGCTGTGCTGGATGGCGTGCTTGCGCATGCCGAGAAAGACGGTTTCACCCCGGCTTCACTTACACGTGTGCTGCGCGAAAGAGGTGCGCCCGATACTCTTTTTCCGAATGGCATGGCGGGCGTCATCGCCTATTGGTCTGAAAGGACCGATACGATGCTCGCGGAGAACTTGAAGGGTGCGAACCTTCTGCAACTGCCGATGCGCAAGCGCATCCAAGTGGCGGTGCTTGCGCGTCTTGCGATCCTGAAACCGCACAAGGCCGCGGCACGCAAAGCCGCTCTTCTTCTGGCTTTGCCGCAACATGCGGGCCTGGGGGCCGAACTTGTTTGGCATTCGGCGGATGTGATTTGGCGCGCGGCGGGCGATCTCTCCACCGATTTCAACTATTACAGCAAGCGTGGAATTCTCGCGGGCGTTTTGTCTTCCACCATGATCGCCTGGTTCGGTGATGACAGCGCAGATCAGGCTGCGACGATTACATTCCTTGAAGCGCGCATCGACAACGTTATGCAGTTCGAGAAATTGAAAGCGCGGGTGAAAGACGCCTGCAGCCCCAAAACAGGAACTGCCGCATGAAGGCCAAGGCACCGCTATTCGCCACTCTCGCGCTCGATCTTATCACCGCTGCGGCTTTCGCGGATGGCTCTCCCTTGGATGGCTCGAAGGTCTATCATCGCGATGATGCGCCCGCGCGCAGTTTTCCCAATGGCGGCGGGGCGCGTGATCTTATCCTGGGTACACTGAAAACGGGTGAGGCAGTGCGCTTGCACGAATCGATGCAGCCGCAAGGCGCCCCCCCCAACCCTGCGCATGCCATCGAGCATTCCGAACTCATCATCGTGGGCGAGGGGCGTCTCGCCTTCATTCACGACGGCGTGACAGAGGAAGCTGGCCCTGGCGATGTTCTCTATGTCGCTTATGGTACCAACCATCAGATTCAGAACATCGGGTCCGGCCCGGTGAAATACGCCATCGTCTCGATCGGCGGAGACATCAAGCCGAAGCCGTAAAAAATACAGGGAGACAGGGATGGACAACGCACTCGACCGCCGCGGCCTTTTCGCCGCGCTGGGGATGATCGGCATGGCGGGTGCGTTCGGCAAAGCCGAGGCGGCGGATGGGGCGTCTCTCACCGAAAGCCGCGTGCTGAAATATGCCGACCTGCCTTTGCGCAAATTCGATAATGGCGGCGAGCAGCGCCGGGTGATGGCGGGCACGCTGGCAACGGGCGAGTTTGTGGAGATTCACGAGACCATGCTGCCTGCAGGCGAAATGCCTCATCCTCCCCATGCGCATCCCAATTCGGAATGGCTTTTCATTCAGACCGGCAGCCTCGAATACATTCATAGCGATGGCAGCCATATTCCCACCGGCCCTGGCGATATCGTCTTCACCGCCTCGAACAAAACCCATGGCTTGAAGAACATCGGCGCCACACCGGCCACATACATTGTGGTGTCGGTGTCAAAACAACTGCCGGAAGGCTAAGGGCGGGGAGGCCCGCCCTTAACGCAGATCATCATCGAGACGAGCAGATTACTGCTGCGGAGGAGCTGCAGGCTCCGTCTGCTGCTCCGGTGATTGCGGCGCCTGTTCTTGCGGCACTGTCGCGCTCGGCTGTTCGCTGCTCGGCACCGTCGGAGTTGGCGTCGGCGCGACGGTCTCCGGAGCCACCGTTGCAGGCGCTATCGGTGCTGCCGTGTTCGGGACGGCGGTGCTTGGCGTGGTTTGCACGGCATCACGCGGCACCGCGGGCGCATTGCTTGCCGGGCGGCTTACCGGTTTGGCGGCGCGCGGCTCGGCTGTGCTTTTGGGCGCATCAGACGCGCTCTTCGGTGTCACTGGTGCGGTATTAGGCGCGGTCGGTTCGCTCGCCTGCTCGCCTGCGATCACGCCTTTGGGCATATCGCTCGGCTGAGCGGCGCTCTGTTGCGTATTGGCCTGCTCGGCCGGCGCAGACGGCGGAACGGGCTTATCCGGCACATTGGATGCCACATTCTCGGCCTGGGGCGGTGAATTCCACATGCCTGTTGCGTAGCTGAGCGCGCCACCACCCAAGAGGATGGCAACAAAGGCCGCACCGATCATCAGCTTGGTTTTCGAGCTTTCCGGATCGCTGTCCGGCATGGGCTCAAAGCCGCGCAAATCATGGCCTGCGAGGTCTTGGGTTATAGCATCTCGCTGTGCCGGGCTCTGGCTGAGCTGGTGTTCCGGCATAATGCGAATCTCATCCTGCCGCGCATTCGGGCGATAGATGGTCAGATTGTCGGATTCGACATCGTGCTTATGAAAAGCATTCATCTCGGATCTCCTAAAGAGTCTCGCCATCGATGCGAGTTCCTTCTAAGGATCGTCAGCCTTTCTTATTCGGCCATGCCGCCATCAGAAGGATGGTTAGGTACGGAGTGCTTTTCCGTACGGGAGTTTTTCTCTTCTCTCATGTCGGGGGTAAGAACGCCGCGAGATTGGTGCGGGTTGCGCGGCCGGGCTGTGCCGAAAAAGGGCCCCGCAACAAGGCCGCGCTTCAGCCGCGAAGTGGCCATATTGCAAAGATGCACGACTCTGCAGTTGAAGGGACCTCTCGTTGGACATTGGTTAGTTTGTCGTCAGAGCTTTGATCGAATAGAAAAACTCTGCGTCACTCCCACTTCCCACATTGAGGCTAAAATGTAGGTGAGCCTAGTTTTGTGATTTAGGTCGGTGGTGGCGAGAAATAAATTTGACGAGTCATAATGTCAATTTAGGTCCTTACCGCTGAGGCTTTACATCGGGCTCCAAAATTAAACCATACGCAGCGGTGGCGAGTTGAAGTGTTTGGCAAACTTCTAGAATATCTGCTGGAGAAAAATGTATCGCTGATCCCACAGGTATACGCTTCTCTTTGTCATTTATTTCTACGCGTGCCGGTGCACCTTCAATATGCTGAGCTTGCACTAGTCCTTTCATGGGGCTGTTTATAACAACGGATTGTGCCTGACCTTCTATCAGTTCAAATTTTGCCACCAGCCAGCGAATAACAAGTTCATTGCCGTCTGTGACGTCTCTCGCTCCGACTATGCCTTGTCGATGTGCTAACGAGTTACGAGCTTTGTTATATCCCGCCAACCTAACTGCCCACCTCGGATCAATCTGGAAGTCTGTAGAGATGACATCCAGCTGGTCCTCAATTCCCATTCTTTCAAATTTCTCCAGGGTGGTCGAATAACGGCGGGACGGCTTTATCTTCAAAGCTTCTCGATATAGCTCCATGAGGAAAATAGAGAAGCTCTCGATTAGATCCCTCAGTACACAGCTTGACGCCCACCTCTGGAATTCAGCGTGTAATGTATCGTTTTTTTGTTCGCTTATGTTCTCAAAGCTATATTCCACATTTTCCAGCGACAGCTTACAATCCGCGTTAGTCGGTCTAGTCTTCATGCACACAATGTAGTGAAAGCCTGCGAGCTGGATTTCGCTCTGCATTTTGCCAACTGGGTTTGGGAGATATTCGGACATTTGGGCCTGATTTTTCTGCGGAGAATCTATGCGGCTGCAGAGTGCGTGATCCGGGTTCAAAGAAATATTGTTTTGACGCTCTGGCATACATCGCCTTAGTGACCTTGTGGGGCGAAAATCTATTTAATGGCTTGTGAGAGGGCACATTGCTTCCCATATCTATGAAGCTCTTTGATCGCGTCGGGATCGATTTTAGAAAAGCCGCGAGGGCGCGTCTTCGCTGCGCCCAAACTTTCCGGCGAAAAAGTTTTGCGATCAGCCACTTACGGCGAAAAACGCCGACTGGAACGTAAATTTTCACATTTCCATATGCGCCACGAATGACGCGTAGCTGGAGGGTCTCCCCCTCCCTTTTCCTCCAAACACGACAAACAAAGATCAAGCGGTTGTGGTTTGGACATAAGCGCCTAGCCACTCCTTGAGGGTGGTCTATCGCGTTTGGGGTTGCGAGCCCCATCTTGTCATCCCGGACGCGCCCGCGATGATCGTGTCATCTGGCATATGGGCGCGATCCGGGACCCGCTCAGAAATCTGAACATTGTCGAAGTGGATCCCGGCTCTGCGTGCTCTCTGCTTCGCAGCGCGCACTGCGGCCGGGATGACAGCTTGGGTTAATTCACCCAAAAGCAATACCCAGCCCTCAAGGGGAGGGTTGATCTTGTGCTCTAGTCCCCCAGCACCACGCCTTCGCGTCTGGGGTCGGCGGCGCCGATATAGCCGCCCTTCACCTTCTCTACGATATGCAGGCCGGAGGTCTCGGAGGTGGCGTTCTTCACCTCATAGCCCATGGCGGTAAGCTGCGGGGCCAGCGCGGAAAGTCCCGGGTCTTTTTCAAGCTGCAGCACACCGCCCGTCATCACATGATGGGGCAAAGCGACAGCGGCCTTGGGCGAGAGGCCCCCATCCAGCATCGCCACCAAGGTGGTGCCGACATAAGGAATGATCGCGGGGCCGCCGGGCGAGCCGATCGCCATCAGGAAACTTCCATCCTTGTTGAAGACAATGGAGGGCGACATCGAGCTCATCGGCCGCTTGAACGCGGCGGGGGCATTGGCCGTTTTCTTGCCGTTCCATTCGGGCACAAAGGAAAAGTCCGTCAGCTGATTATTCAGCACAAAGCCTTTCACCATCATCGCCGAGCCTAAGAAGAACTCGACCGTGGTCGTCATGGAAACGACGCGGCCCTGGTCGTCGACAATCGACATATGGCTGGTGGCGGGGATTTCCTCCTGCACCGGCGGGGCGAAACGGGCGTGAAGCTGCGGCGGGGTGCCGGGTTCGGCTTGGCCCATGTCATGGGTCTCATCGATCAGCTTGGCGCGGGCAGCAAGATAGCGCCTATCCAGCATGCCTTTTACCGGCACGCGAACGAAACCTGGATCGCCGATGTAAAGATTGCGGTCCGCGAAGGCGAGTTTGCTCGCCTGGGCATAAAGATGGATTTCGGAAAGCGTGTTCGGCTTCAAGTCTCGCGGGCTGAAGCGTTCCAGCATCCCCAAGGTCGCCAAGACCGTGATGCCGCCGGAGCTTGGCGGTGCCATGGAGCAGACTTTATAGGTGCGATAGGGCCCGCACACCGCGTCGCGCTCAGCGGGGCGATATTTGGCGAGGTCCTTCAGCGTCATGCCGCCTGGATTGACCGGGGCGTGCTGCACCTTATCGACAATCGCCGCCGCAATCGGGCCTGTATAGAAGGCGCGGGCGCCGCCCTTGGCGATTTGGCGGAAGGTTTCGGCGAGTTCGGGGTTCTTCAAGACCTCGCCCGCTTTGACGAAGCTGCCATCGGGTTTGCCAAAATGGCGCTTGATGTCGGGCATATTGGCGACTTGGGGAAAGTTCTTGAGAAGGTTCGCCAGCTTCTTGGTCACCGGCACGCCCTTTTCGGCGAGTGCGATGGCCGGTTGGAAAAGATCGGCCCAGGGAAGTTTGCCGTATTTCTTATGCGCCAGTTCCATCATGGCGAGGACGCCGGGCACGCCGACCGACAGCCCGCCGGGAATGGCGTCCATATGGTTTCGCGGCTGGCCGTTCGCATCCAGGAACATGGTGGGGCTCGCCGAAGCAGGTGCCGTCTCGCGCCCGTCAAAGCTGGTCAGCTTCTTGGTCTTGGGATCATAGACCATCATGAAGGCGCCGCCGCCAATGCCAGAGGATTCCGGCTCGACCAGGGTCAGCACCATCTGCGCGGCGATGGCGGCGTCGATGGCCGAGCCGCCCTTCCTCAGCATTTGTAGCCCGGCTTCGGCAGCGTAAGGATTGGCCGCCGCGATCAGGTGTTTTTGGGCGATCTCCTCAGCCGATGCTTGCGGCGCAGCGGCGGAATAAAAGGTAAAGGCCGCAAAAAGAACGGGGAGAAATCGCTTCATGCTAAGGCTTTCCGAGAAATCCTCAAAAGGCTAGCCTCTTGAACATGATCCGCCAAGGCGCCCGTAACCTGATCACCGATGTGCCGGGGCTTAAAGTCGGCAATGCCGAGGATTTTGGCGTACGCACCGGCGTGACGGTGCTGATCGGCGATGTGCCTTCGCCTTGTGCGGTCGATATTCGTGGCGGCGCGCCCGGCACGCGCGATACCGATGCGCTTGATCCGGTCTCGTTGGTGGAAGGCATCGATGCCTTGGTGCTTTCGGGCGGCTCGGCTTTTGGGCTGGATGCGCCTGCCGGGGTGCAAAGCGTCTTGAAGGCGCAAGGGCGCGGCTATGAGATTGCCCCCGGCCTGCCACGCGTGCCGATTGTCTCCGGCGCCATCCTGTTTGATCTGGCGAGTGGCGGAAACAAGGATTGGGGCGATGAAACGCCCTATCGCCGTTTGGGTCAGAGAGCGGCGGATGCTGCCGGGATTGATTTTGCGCTCGGCAATGCGGGCGCCGGGCTGGGCGCTATCGCAGGTGCTTATAAAGGCGGGCTCGGCAGTGCTTCGGCGGTTACCGAAGATGAATATACGGTCGGCGCGCTGGTGGCGGTGAATTCGGTCGGCTCGCCGGTGCTGCCGGGCAGTGATGTGTTCTGGGCTTGGCCTTTCGAGATGGCAGGTGAGTTCGGTGGCAAACGCCCTTCGCCAGAGCTGAAACCTGGGCCACTTTTGCCATTGGACATGAAGGGCGCGGTGCGGGCCGGTGAGAACACCACCATCGCCATCATCGCGACCGATGCCGCGCTGACCCGTATTGAGCTCAAACGCCTTGCCATCATGGCGGCGGATGGCTTTGCCCGCGCGCTGCGTCCGGTGCACACGCCGTTTGATGGCGACCTTATCTATGCGCTGTCGACCGGCCGGCGCGCCTTGAAGGAGCCGCGCCCTTTGGAGGTGATGCGGCTTGGGGTTCTGGCCGCCGATAGCTTGGCCCGCGCCATCGCCCGCGGCGTCTATGAAGCCGAAAGCCTCGGCCCTGTACGGAGTTACCGCGACACGTTTTTGTGATCACACATTGGGAGACGCTGCCATGACCGATAGACGGGCCTTCATCGCCACCGGACTTGTTTCAGGCTTCACCCTCGCAGCGGGGCCGATCAACGCTGCCGCCATTCTCACCGATACCGCCGGGCTCGAAGCCGGTGAGGTCTCTATCAAGGTAGGTGATGGGCGGGTTCCCGCCTATCGCGCCCGGCCCAAGGATAAAACCCATGCGCCGGTCATCCTGGTGGTGCAGGAGATTTTCGGGGTGCATGAGTTCATCAAGGATGTCTGCCGCCGCCTGGCGCATCAGGGCTATTACGCCGTCGCGCCTGCGCTCTATGCCCGCTATGGCGACCCCGGCAAATACGACATGAACCATATCGAGCAGCTTATTTCCGATGTGGTGAGCAAGGTGCCCGATAACGAGGTGATGGGCGATCTCGACGCCGCCGTGGCTTTTGCCAAGGGCGAGGGCGCCGATACAGCCAAGCTCGGCATCACCGGCTTTTGCTGGGGCGGGCGGATCGTCTGGCTTTATGCCGCGCATAATCCCCGGGTGAAGGCTGGTGTGGCTTGGTATGGCCCCTTACGCGGCAAGACCGATGCGCTTCATCCCAAAACCGCCATCGAACTCGCGCCCCAGATTCACGCCCCTATCCTTGGCAATTACGCGGGCAAGGATATGGGTATCCCGATCGTGGACGTCGCCGAGATGCGCGAGGCCCTTGCCAAGGGCGGCAATACGAAATCCCGCATCGATATTTTTGAAGCCTCCCAGCACGGTTTCTTCGCCGATTATCGCGGCTCTTATAATGAAGCCGATGCCAAGACCGGCTGGGCCCACGCCCTGGCCTGGTTTGCCGAGAACGGTGTGAAATAGGCGTCCGATACACACCAGATACAAAAAAGGCGGACAGGAAATCCTGCCCGCCTTTCTTATTGGTTTGTTGCCCGGCTTAGCGGACGAACACCCGCACTTCCGTTGAGGTGGAGGTCGGGTCGGTCTGCGAGGCAACCGCCAGACGCGCCGCCGGCACGCCCATGTCCGTCATGGAGCGCAGCACATCCTGGGCGTGGCGATGGGCCGTGGTCTGGGCAAGCTGCACCGCGCTGGTCGTGCCGCGGGTGGGCGACACCGCCACGATGGAGAAGGCCGCGCCGGGGCGTACTTTCAGGGTTTCGGTCAGCGCCGCGTAGAGAATCTGCTGATAACTCACGTCCGGCTTATCAAACTTGATCACCACCAGCGGGGTGGAGGAGGCGGGATAGGCCGCGCGCGGGCCGCTTGCCATGGCGGTGCTCAGCATCGGGGAGCTGAGATCGGCGCCATAGAGCTCGCCATTCTTGATGGCGCTCGCAAGCGTCGTCAGGTTGGCGCGTTCGTTGGCGACGTAGGCGGTCTGGCGCTGCAGGTCCGCCGAAACATCGCCGAGCAGGCGATCGATCAGCACGATGGACTGGTTGGTCTCATCCTGCAGAACGCGAAGCTGGCGGTGGTCTTCATCGACCGCGCCGGAGACATTGAAGGTCGCCGCAATCTGGTCGAGGGCATAATGGGCGGTCGAGGCATCGCTTGCCACCGCGCCCGCCAAGGCGTTCAGGGAATTGATGTTGCCAGCGAGCTGGTCGAGGGCGGATTGGGCCCGGTTCCATTCGGCGACGAGTTCCGGGTTGCCACGGGTCGTGCCGATCTGGAGGCGGCTGGTGATCTTGGCCCGTGATTCGTAATAGGTAGCGGCGGCGCTGGCGCCCGAGCCGCGCAGGTCGTTATAGCGCTGGGCATTCGAGACGAGCGTGCTTTGCAGACCAGAGACCTGGGCGCGAAGGCTGGCCGCCGTCTTGGAAACGGCCGTGCCGGTATCGGAACCAGGTTCAATGGTTACGGGTGTAATGGTCACAGCCTGCCCCGAGCTGGCCAATATGGGGGCAGAATTGACCGCCGAAGGGGTCGCCGCAGGCCGGGCGACAACCGGGCTGGCGCTGGCTGTGTCGGGCGCGGAGCCCGAATCACCGAACAGCATCGAATCAACATCGGAGCAGCCCGCGAGCCCCACCACCAAGGTCAGGGCACCCAAAATCCGCGTAGAAACGCCAGAAGTCGTTGCCCGCCCGCGCAATTTCGCCGTCATTGCCGCTCTCCAAATCCGCTCGCGCTGCTTGGCGCGGCGATATTTCCAGCCCGCTTGCGCCTTCAAGACGCAAGGCCGAGGGAAGTCTTAACCACCGCTGGCCCTGGGGACAAGGGCCGAAAGTGCGGCTTTCTGGGGAGTTTTCCGGTGGTTACATGGCAAATCGCGACAGAATGCAAAGTGCGTAACGAGTGCTTGCGTTTCTCATCAGACATGAATAGGTTCCGCGCCCTGTCGCGATGCACCCGTAGCTCAGCTGGATAGAGCACCAGACTACGAATCTGGGGGCCAGAGGTTCGAATCCTTTCGGGTGCGCCACGACATCTCCTGAAACAGGACCGACGTGTTTTCAGCCCCCGTATGGGGGTGTCGGCTGTTTTCGGCTGCTTTGATCTCTCCCGGCAAATTAAGGTGCAGCACCGGCGCGGCCGTCTGGGGGCATATTCACGTCTCGAGGGCGTTTCGCGGCCCGTTCTGCCTGTGGCTGGCGCGAGATCCGGCTCGCCGCCGCACGCGGTAGCTCGGGTATTCGCCCGCCGTGAAGCCTGGAAAAGACAGTAAGGCCTGAATCGCCTGCGCTTGGCGATTGATGTCCATTTTGCGGAACATGCTCTTCAGCTCGGAGCGGATGGTAGAGATGGTCCGTCCAAGGCTTTGCGATATCTCGGTAACGGATTGGCCTTGCAGCAGCCGCTCGGCGACCCGCCTCTCGGCTTCGCTGAGGCCGAAGACCGCCTCGGCCTGATCAAGATAATGCTCGGCGCTATAGGCCGTGTCTTTCAGAATGATCAGAGCCTCGGCTCTTTCGCCATCCGGCGAAATCTGAATCTCCACCGGCAGGATCTGGACGAGCTGGGGGCCCTTGCCATTGCGGCGCGTCGCCAGCATCAGGAAGGCATCCGATTCATTGGGCGCCTCCCCCCGCACGGCCGCGCCGATCAGCTTTTGGAGTTTTTTATGCTCAGTATGGCGCCCCACGGCGAGGTGCCCGTCCTTAATAAAAAGGCCGTCCTTTTGCTCCAGAATGGTTTTAGCGGGTTGATTGGTCCACAGCACGCGTCCGCTTACATCCGTCAGGACTAGCCCTAGCAGGGTCCTGAGCATCAACGCCTGCCCAACACGCATCTCCAGGTCGGGGCATCGAAGGTGTCGTAATTTATCACTGGATGTCATGCAGCAATACGTTCGCGCGGAGAGTGGCAATGCTCCCCAGGTACGGATTTTGACTTCGTCACGGATGTAGGCGCCAACGGAAGTTTGCGATTACGTACTATTGTATAGTCCTTCAATCTGTGTTTGATAAGCTGTCCTTGGGAATACTGTAATGGCAAGTCGCCGCAACCCGCGACTGCCAATCCTGGTGACTATGTCTAGCGGCGGTTCGTTCTGTACACGGATGAAATCCGTGCCGCTTGTTCCATAATGGTGCGCAGCGAATATGACGGGGCTGCGCTGCCGCCGATCATCACGCAAAATATCTCACCCTGAAGAGTATGGTTCTAGTGCGGGGCTATCCGCATTCCCATAGGCTGCGCGATAGGTTGAGGAGGGTGCGCGGGGATATCGGTACCATGGATCAGCCGTTGAGACAGTATATGTCCCGAATAGGAGCGGCGTTGCGGGTTGGTGAAATGCGTGGCCCCGATAAATCGCACTGGCCCCTGATCGCGGAAGGTGAGCGGGGCGATGATGGTCTCGAGCGGGGCAAAGCCGAGGATCGAATGCTCCGCCCGCGTATGAAGATATAGCGCAGAGCCGATCTCCTGACAGCGCCGTAATAAGGCCAATACGTTCGGGCGTGACTGGTCATCAAAGCGATCTGTGAAAGCCGTTCCGCGCAACTCCCGTCCATATCGCTCACAAAGCATCGTTCCTGCGAGGCTATACGTGATACCGACCTCCCCCTGCACATCAAGAAGGAATACCACGGGCAAGATGGATTTAAGCGCCTTCGGCTCGATCGCGTCCCTCGACGGAATTGTGCCAACTCGGCACAGAGATCGCCAATATTCCAATAAGATCTTGCTCGCCTTCTCCATTACGGAAAACCTTGTCTAGAGATGCTCGTGGGACGCCTGCTTAAAGCTATGTGGGTGCCAATCTTTCGAGGGCTGTGCCTTCCTCACTGAATCCTATTCGCCAAAAAGATCGAGACCTTCTAGAGTAGGGCGATTTCCCGCCATCAGGCGGAGCATTCATCGGGACAGCACCGACTATACGAATGCTTTGCGTATCAGCGTGATCCACGCGATGTCTTCCGGCCTTCCACCGTCACGACAACGTAATATTTGCCAAGGTGGCAATAATCATGAAGGCTACGCTGAGCCTGCTGCATCGTCTGTCAGGTGTAAGACAGAGTTGAGAATATATTTGGCATGGGAAGAATTCCCTGTGAGCCCGCATTCATTCCGTAGACGGCTCAATTCATCCTGAACCGGATTGTACGGCTGGTTTGGCTTCTGGCCCAACTTTAGTGTTCTACTTCTCGCGCTGCTGGAAAACGTTGCACCTGTTCGCCTAATGTTTGAACAACTGCCTATTTTGGCAATGCAATGTCGCCTAGCTTGCGCGCGGAGAGGCCAGTGCACGACGTTGTGGCTTGCCTAGTTCACTAATTTTTTTCGTCGCCAAGATGACATTGCGTTTTGCGCCAAAATCATCTTGTGGTTGTCGTGCCAGAAATAATTGCGGCGCAAAGTTTTCCTTCTCTCGCAGCGATTTTTGCTACTTGCGGAGTTTGGATGGGGCGATGAACCGTGTACGGACATCTGCCCATTTGGATGAGCGGCAAGGCCATAGATTTGTCGGCTAGACGACGTTGTATCGCGTTTTCCATTTTGACTTAAATCAGAGTTTGTCTATTTGAAGAGACTGCGGGGAAACCTAGGGGCCAAACTTTGTCTCGTAATTTGCTAAGTATCCTGGAGTTGCCGCAAAACCAGCGTCTGTTATCGAGCTTTTATCGTGTTAAAATTCCTAGCGGCTCGTCTTTAAGCAAAGCGCATACTGTTGAGCCTGTCGTTGCTATTCTTATTTCGGGACAGATTCGCGCGTATTTGAGCGTTGAAGGCCAAGAACTCACGATTTTCCGCGCTGTTGAGCGGGGAGAACTGGTTCATCTCAGCGCCGATCTAATCTTGCGCGCCCGGCGCAGCTCCGAACTACTCCTTATGCCGCGCGAAGCTTTTTTGAAGCTGATGGCGACAGATCCTGATTTCTTCTGGTCGGCCTATCCATGGCTTGAGGCGCGCTTGGCGCAAGCTTTACGCATTATTGTGGATATTCGGTTCCTGGATGTCAGGACGCGCGTGATCCGCTTCATCATTGATCTGTGTACCGAGCGCGGAACGAAAGTCTTGGACGGCACATCGATTCCCTTCGATTTCAAGATCGAGGACGTAGCGAGTATTATTGGCTCTTCCCGCCAATCGGCATCGCAGGTGCTCAATGAACTCATCCGTGAGCGCTTGTTGCGGCGTGTTTCGCGTACGCAGCTCATTGTGCCGGACGTTGACAAACTGGCGTCACAGTTAACGAGCATAAAGATAGCACGTCACAAACCCGCGACAGGCGGGAGTGAAAGAGGTGGGCGCTTGACGGTTGGGTGTGGGACAACTGCGCATTCGCCAAGCTCGTCGCACGGATTGCGCCGAGAACCGCGGGGCAAGAGCGCAAGACCACAAGTCTAAGCGGGATCTCTAGTGGGGGCATGAGCCCCTATCTCGCGGTGCTTTGTATTATCTGCCTATCGATGGTTTAGGTAAGCGTAGTCATCACCTTATACATGATTGGTCTTGGGAAATATCCGCAGACGATGTTGTCTTCTGTATCGCATGCGATACGCGGTTGATGTGATCGGGATCCCTGGTGCGCCACACTGGCGAATTAGAGAGTTAAATGCGGGCGGTGAACGGCGACGAACCTCAACGCAAAGACTGGATTACCCGGCTATTTGGTGCTCCTGCGTTGCGCGCCAGGGTTCCAGACAGCACAGTTGTTTACGCTATCGGGGACGTCCACGGACGTTTCGACCTATTATACCAACTTCTGCTCAAGATTTTCGCGATGCCCAAGGCGGAACGCAATGTTCTGATCTTTCTGGGTGATTATATTGATCGTGGTCCATCCTCTCGTGAGGTGATTGAACTTCTCCTCCGTCTTAAGGTGCCGGGCTGGGAAATCATCCCGCTGGCGGGCAATCACGAAATCTCGCTGCTCGAGTTTCTGCAGAATCCGGCCATCTATCCCGCATGGAAGACGTATGGCGCAGACCTCACGCTGCTCAGCTATGGTGTCCGCCCGCCCGTACTATCAAATGACATCGCGCAGGTGCATGCCGAGTTTGTGGCGAAGTTTCCCAAGGGGCATGCAGAGTTTTTATCGAGTCTGCAGCATGCACATACTGAGGGGGACTATTTCTTTGTCCATGCTGGCGTGCGTCCGGGCGTGGCGCTGGAAAAGCAAAGCTCTGAAGATTTGCTTTGGATTCGTGAAGAGTTCTTGGCCTGCGAGCGGAGTTTTGGAAAAGTGATTGTGCACGGGCACACGCCCTGCGAAGCGCCGGTTGTACTTCCCAATCGCATCGGCATTGATACGGGCGCTTATGCAAGCAATCGGCTCACAGCCATCAAACTGTATGCTGATAAATTGTCGTTTTTGTCGGCTGACGACAATAATTCCACGCCCGCCGCCTAGGATTATTGGTAAAGATCGCGCGAAGAGCCAGATGAAAGTATCTCTTGGTGCGGGATAGCATGTCGTCGGTATTTGCCTTGCTTTGGCGCGTGGTCTTTTGCTTTGCTCTGGCGTCCGCCGTTTTTATGGCGTCGTCAGATGTTGCTTTCTGTCAGGATCTGCCTGGTCCTAGTACGGCCATGCGACAACCTGCGGCTCAGGCACAACCGGCTCCAAATGCTTTCAGCGCTGCGGCGCCTATTGTTGACGAACATTACCGTCTTGGCACTGGCGACAAGCTCAAGGTCACTGTCTATGGCGAGGACGACCTCAGTGGAGAATTCCTCGTGGACGGCTCCGGCCAGGTTCAGCTTCCGCTGATTGGTCAAGTGCGTGCAGCTTCGCTAACGATCCATGAGTTCGTCAACGAAGTCGCCGGGGCCCTCAAGGGTGGTTATCTGAACGACCCCAAGATTAATGTTGAGGTTCTCAACTATCGCCCATTCTATATCATCGGCGAGATCAATAAGCCGGGTGAGTATCCTTACGAAAACGGTTTGAATGTGCTCGGTGCGATCGCTCTGGCAGGTGGCTACACCTATCGGGCCAACGATAAGGACATCTATGTCCGTCGGGCTGGAACCGATCAGGAAGTCGTTCTGAAGGCGAGCACCGCAACCCGCGTTTATCCGGGTGATATCATTCGTGTTGCTGAGCGCTTGTTCTAGCCGTTCGGTTTTCTTTCATCGGCTTGGCGCAGTGGTATGCAGTGCATATCTAAGCGACTTCGCATGAATGCTTGCTTGTTTTGCTGTGCATTCGCTGTGCACGCTTGGCATAAAACTGAGCAGTTATCTTTATAGAAATTTCATATGTCGCCTTGGCGATGTTTCTTCGAATTGCGGGTACATCAGAGAGAGCTGCGCTGTTATGTAGTTAATGGGCTCGCGTTTCGCTTTCTGTGGTAGGCGCGATACGATCTGGAGTAACAGCGATGCGTCAAACAAAACGGAATAAAGCGGTCGCAGTTTTTTCTGCCGGTCTACTGACCGCCGCCGTAGTGGCCTTGCCGGCAACGGCACAAGCGGTGTTCGGAGCCGCGCAGATTGCAGCCGTGCAATCGCTGCTGCGCAATGCGCTCAAGCTCGCAAAGACGGAAGATGAGCAGCAGCTTGCCATTGCCGCTGCGCACCGCGAAGCGATTTCTATCTATGGCCATGAAGCGTCAAGAGCCATTACTTCGGCAATCATCAGCACGGCCGAGAGGGATCAGGTCGGAGAGTGCACGATCGGGCGTGGCCTTGGGTCGGCCGCGGCGAATGTTGCGCTGACGCGCCCGGCGGTTGCCGGTGAAATTGCGTCCTCTCTGGCTAATGAAGGTAAAGGGTTGGAGCGAAACTGCTTCCAGCAGAAGGTTCGCGAGCAGGGCTTGGTGGAACTCGCAGAAGTCGCGGCCCAGCCACCCGGCGTGACCGGCAGCACCGGTACAACGGGGGCGACTGGGGGAATTGGCGGTAGCGGCGGCCGCGGTGGTGCGATCGGTGGCATTGGTGGGGGCTTCTCCGGCGGCGGCACGTCCGGTGGTGGTGGCTGCCTCAACCCGTCCTGCACCAAGCTCTAAGCTTATAATCGAAACGGATAGATGAGGCGAGTGGGATTTCGGATGAAGTTGGTGGGGCTGAATATTTCGGGCAGCATCGTGGCTTGCCTTCTCGCTTGTGCGTCTTACGCAAACGCTGCGGCTCCTGATTACGTTGATCTGACGGCGCAAGATGTTGGTGTGATGGAGCGAGCGCGGCCTGCTTATGATGCCAAGGGCATCCCGATGGGTGGCTTCCGGCTTTTCCCCAATCTCGATACCAAGTCATCTTACGACGACAACGTTTTTAAAACCTCTTCGCCAGTTTCGGACTGGTTCTTCACGATCTCTCCGACTCTCCGCCTGCAATCGCAGTGGGGGCGTCATTTCCTAGAGGTCTATGGCGGCTCGAATGTCTATCAATACGCGACCCAGACGGGCCAAAATTTGGCCGACTGGCGCGTAGGTACGGACGGGCGTGTTGATATCTCGCGCGCCGCCAATGTGAGCATGAATACCTATTACGAGCATCAGCACGAATTGTGGTCCGCGCCGAACTCCACGGGCTTTCAGGCCGCGCCGAACCAGTACTTCCACGCCCATGCTGAAACTGTTGCGGATTATCAGCCGAATAGGTTGGGTTTTGGCGCTGGCTTTGCATTCGATAACTACAATTGGCAGACCACGCCGATGATCGGTGGCGGCAAGCTCTTCAATGAGGACCGCAATCAGGATGCCTATCACGCCTATGCAAAAGTCTATTACGATTTCTCGCCGGGCTATTCTGGGTATCTGAAGGCTAGCTATGACGAGCGCGATTATGCCAATCTCTTCGATCGCACTGGCTCGGACCGTTCTTCGCATGGCTATCGCCTCGATGGCGGTGTGAACGTCAAAATCTCGCATCTGGTGTCGGGCGAGGTGTTCGTCGGGTATCTGCAGCAGAACTACGCCCAGCATATCGGCGTGCCGCTGAAGGACATCAGCGGGTTCGATTACGGTTTGCAGCTTGATTGGTATCTATCACCCAATTTGACCATGCATGTCAGCGGTGAGCGCACCCTGGAAGATGTGGTCCTTGCCGGCATTTCCTCCGCAGATAACCGACGTGTGGCTATGGGCCTGGATTACGAATTCCGCCCGAATATCATTCTGCAGCTCGGCGGGGTGTACAACAACGTTGCCTATGCCGGTTCTAATCGAACCGATGAAGTCCCCGGTGTGAATGTCGGCATCAAATACCTCATCAATCGTTATGCCAGCCTCAACTTTGCATACGATTATGGCAGCCGGTCATCGAATCTCGGCGCGTTCAACTACCATGATAACACCGCGAGTGTTGGCCTCTCTCTGCATATCTGACGTTGTTATTCCTGGCGGTAAGTGCCGTCGATCACAGCAGTTTGAGTCATGAACATCCAGACGTCATTTGCAGCCACGAACGTGGCCGGTGCACCGCTGCCTTCCGAACCCCGCGAGACGGGAAGTGGGGGGCCAAACCTCCACGATCTCCTGCGCATCGTTCGGGTGCGCAGAAAGATTATCCTGGGGACGGCTGCCATTGTCGTCGCACTGGTTACTGTGGCGGTGATGGAGATGACGCCGCTCTATACTGCGACGGCTGTTGTCATGCTGGACCAGCGCAAGCACAATCTCGAAGACAGTGTCGCGCTGTTCTCTGGTCTGCCGGCTGATCAGTCCACCATACAGAACCAGATTCAGATTCTGACGTCACTGGAACTCGGCGGGCGCGTAGTCGACAAGGAAAAGCTGCGCGACGACCCGGAGTTTAATCCCGCCCGTGGCGCGTTGCCGTCCTTCTTATCAACCCTCAATCCCGCGCATTGGTTCGGGATGCGCAAGACAGAAGCGGACGCCCAACAGCTTGATGCCGAGCGATCTGCGGTTATCCATCGTTTCCTGGATCGTGTTTCGGTATCGCAGATCGGCCTTTCCACGGCCATGAACGTCTCGTTCCGCTCGGATAACCCGCGCAAAGCCGCGCGTCTCGCCGCCGCCATCGCCAATGCTTATGTGGAAGATCAGCTAGAGGCGAAATTCCAGGCCACGCAAAAAGCGACGCAGTGGCTATCGGGGCGCATTTCCAACCTCTCCAAGGAAGCCCAGCTCGCGGACGCAGCGGTTCAGCAATATAAGGCCGAGCATAATATCACTACCACCGCCAATGGTGTTTCCGTGGTCGATCAGCAGATCGCCGATATCAACGGCAAGCTGGTGGCGGCGCGAACGGAAATGGCGGAATTGCAGGCTAATTACGATCGTCTGCTGGCGCTTGCAAAAAACGGCAAGGCTTCTGACTCCGCCCAAGTTCTTGCTTCGCCGTTGATCGCAAATTTGCGTGCGCAGGAAACCCAGTTGACAAGCCAGATGGCCAATCTGGCCTCCAAATATGGCCCGCGCCACCCAAAGATGCTGGATCTCGAAGCGCAGCGCCAAACGCTGAGCGATAAGATCAACGAGGAAATTCAGCGCTTCGTATCTTCCGCGAAAAACGACGTTGATGTTGCGTCGTCTCACGTCGCCTCGCTCGAAGCCTCGCTCCGCCAAGCTGAGGCGCAGGGAGCTGGCCAGAACCAAGCCAATGTTCAGCTCACCGCCCTGCAATCGGCTGCGACTTCGGCGCGTGCGATGTATGAGGCATTCCTTGGGCGTTTGAACCAGACCCAGGGACAGGAAGGCATTCAAACGCCGGATGCACGCATCATTTCCAATCCGGAAGTGCCTGGAGCCCCGAGCTCTCCCAAAAAAGAACTGGCGATTGGCCTTTCGATTCCGGCCGGTCTGGTGCTCGGCTTTATCCTGGCCCTTATCATCGAACGGCTTGATATCGGTTTCCGCACCACGGCTGAGCTGGAAAGGTTGATGGGGGTGCCGGTACTCGCAACGGTGCCTGAAGTGGAACTGCTCACTGAAGGCGAGACTCCAGTGAAAGCTGCCGATCTCATCAGCACTAAGCCATTGTCGGCTTTTGCGGAGGCGGTGCGAGGCCTGCAGCTTGGTCTTAGCCTCTCCAATGTGGATGATTCGCCAAAGGTCATTCTGGTTTCGTCATCTGTACCCGGGGAAGGCAAGACAACTATCTCCCTGAGTTTGGCGAGAAGTGCGGCACGTGGCGGTCTGACAGCGGTGATCGTTGATGGCGATTTGCGCCGCCCTACGGTCGCAAAGGCTGTCGGGTTGACCGATATCCAGAACGGGATTGTCGAGACCTTGGCAGGCAAAGCGTCACTCACGGATTGCTTGTATAAAGATCCTCTCTCCAACGCTCTTGTGCTGCCTTGCTCGTCCATCCCGGCCAGCCCAACCGACGTCTTGTCCTCCAAGGCGATGCAAGGACTGGTTGCCCGGCTACGTGATGCTTTCGATCTCGTCATCATAGATACCGCGCCGCTCCTGCCGGTGAATGATGCGCGTATCCTGGGGCCGCTTGCGGACACCTGCTTGCTGGTCGTCCGGTGGGAGAAGACGCCGCGTGAAGCTGCTCTCAATGCTATGCGCCTGATTTCCGACACGCACACGCCGGTGGCAGGCATCGCGCTTGCCCGTGCAGATAACGAGCGGTTCCGCTATTACAGCTATGGCTATCAGAACTACTACAGCTACAGCAAATATTACTCTGGCTAATATAGGCACCAGCCTGTTGCTGTTGGCCGCAGTACTTTTGCTTGCGGCCTGTGGAGTTGTGCATTGGCGGAATGGCGTCGCGAATGACGGCGCTATTCCCGTGCCGGTCTATATGGTTTCGCAGCGGCCAATGCCGTCATTGGCCTACCGCCATGCCATTGATGCGCTGTCCGCTGCCAATCCGAAGGACGGGATCGCGGCGATCGCGGCAGCGGAAGCTGCCTTGCGCGCGGGATTGCCGCGTGGCGAGGTGATTTCGAGAGTACGCAAGGGTCTTACCGCTGAGCCGGCTTCCGCACGTGGCTGGCTTGTTTTGGCGGAGGCCCTCACACCAACCAATAAGCGCATGGCGGCGGAAGCTCTCTCGCAATCTCTTATGCTTGCGCCACATGAATTCTGGCTGGCTGGACCACAAAGCGTCGATGCTGCCGCGTTATGGCCTGATCTTGATGGCGACACACAGCAAGCCGCGTTGCGAAATGCCCGCCAGCTTTGGGATTATCCGCCTTTGCGTGAACACTTTTTTGCAGTCGCTGATACGCCTGGCGCGGCGTCGGTTCTCAACCGGGCGTTTTCCGCCGACGAAATCCGATACATAAACCGGTGGGGTCTTCTTCACGAAATGGGCCGGGCTCCATGAATGATCGGGCGGCACTGCTGGCAAGCGTGACAGAACGCTTCCAGTCGTTTTTGCGCGGCACCGCGCTCATCGTTTTCCTGGCTGCGCTTATTTGGGCGCCATTCCCTTTAGGTGGCGCTATCGCTTGGGCTTATGGCGTTCAAGCTTTGCTTATTGCTTTGAGCGCAGCATTTTGGCTCACAGGCGCGCTTGGCTCCGATGAGTATCTCGTTCGCGGTAATAGAAGCATTTTTCTGCCTTTCGTGTTGATGCTGGGGACGCTTGCTTGGGCGGTCGTTCAAATTTTGCCCGGTATGCCGCAAGCCTGGATTCATCCGGTCTGGCAAATGGCAGCGGGAGCACTGCATCTTTCCCTGGCGGGAACAATTTCGCTTAATCCCTGGCGAGGCGAAGCGGAGATCGTCAAGCTTTCGAGCTATGCTCTTGCTGCTTTTCTCGCTTTCCGTATGAGTCGCGATGCGCGCTGGGCAGCAATTTTGCTGAATGCCGTGATTGCGATTGGCGCACTCTATGCCGTTTATGCGTTTGCGCTGGATCTGCTCGGATATCAGCAGGCTAATCTTTTCTACGCGGTGCCATATCAGAGCCAATGGCTTTCCGGACCGTTCATGTCGCATAATTCCTTTGCGACCTTTGAAGCGATGGCTGCCATTGCGGCGGTTGTTCGCCTCTTTTCGGTCCTGAGCGAAAAGGCCACGCCGGGGCAGAGCCTGGTCAAGCGCCTAATCTCGGCGCTCCAGTTTTGTACCGGCCGTGGCGCACCGTTGACCTTCGCCTTCCTTCTCACCTTTGGCGCGGTTGCCGCGTCCGCATCTCGCGGAGGGCTCGCTGCGACCGCGATAGGTTTTGTGGCTATCGCCATGGCATCGCTGCCTTTTGCGCGTACGCGCGCGGCGCGCCTTGCGTCCATATCCGTGTTCATCTTCACTTTCCTTGTCATGGGTGCGCTCGTATTTTTTGGGGATAGCCTCGCCGCCCGTCTCGCTGAACCGTTCATTTTTGATGGAGGTGATAACCTCCGCCTCAGCATGTGGGATGCCGCGCTGCGCATGATCCAGGACGCTCCTATGCTCGGAATGGGGCTCGGAAGTTTCGAAGACGCCTACCCGATGTATGCCGTGCGCTTGTTTCCGGTGGTCATAGATAAAGCGCATTGCGACTACCTTGAATTCACGGCGGGGTTGGGCATTCCGGCAGCTTGCGCATGGTTTTTAGCTTTGCTGCTGATATTGCTGACCTGTCTTCGCGCGCTTTTTATCCGCCGCCGCAATCGCAGCTATGCACTTGCCGCTCTCGGTGCGATGTCAGTTGTTGCCGTGCATTCGACCGTAGACTTCAGTCTTCAGATGCCTGCGGTATCGCTCTTCTTCGCCACACTCATCGGCATTGGCTTGGGTCAAAGCCAGTCCACGCGATCGCGCTATTAGCATACAAAACATTTCGCACAATGCGCAGGCGTATGCTGCCTTCTCGCGCAATGCTGCCGGTTGCGTGCATTGCAGTGCTGTGACGGCTGTCTGTCAGCAGCGCGAATAATGTCCGGTAGCTGACGTCGCGCCGAATTAAGCTTCCGTTTACTCAGCGCTCTAGGTCAAAATGAACCTGCGGTTTTCTTGTATTTCTTGATCACTGGCCGGGTCTCAAAGAGCGGTAAGCGGAGCGGATGGACGCCAAGTTTCGCAATCATATGTCTTCTAGCCCAGACGGCGTAGCAGCCGTTTTAGCAGCGGGCTATTCATCACCGGCATATAAGAGCGTAGCGGCGCTGGATCATGTGCTATCCGAACAGGAACACATGCCGCCGCTGCCGGGGCGCAATGGAGTCTCGGCGCGTGAACTAAACTCAATACCTCAGTTCTTCGCCGATACGATATTCATTGTTGGGCTGACACTCGCGGTTGGTCTTCTTTGCCGCCCGCTTGGCTTTGAAGCGTCCGTTCCTTTGGCGAACTTCTCCAAGCTGGGGTTGGCACTTGCTGTCCTGTTTGGCGCTATCAGCCGTATTTCTCGCCAGCGCTTGGATGTTCGCCCGATTTCCGTTTCGGACCGGGCGAAGCAGGCAATGAAATGCTGGTGGGTTGCAATCACGCTCTTCGTGTTCTTCCTGGTCGCGTTCAAAGCCTCCTTCGGGGCCTCGCAATCCACACTCGTAGTACTTGGCTTGGTTGGGGCTCCGGTGCTCGCCTTTTGGCATGCTCTGTTGCCGCAACGCATGTCGCGGCTCATGGCAAGGGCGCGCAGCGGGCGCCAATGCATCATTATCGCGGATGCGGATGATCCATGGGCACGCGAACTCAGCACCGAGCTGCAGGATGCCGGGCAATCCGCCCCGAAAATCATCACCGGGCGCACGTCTTGTTCGCCGGCCGATTGGGCCAATGAGCTTCGCCGCATTCTCGATCACGTCACGGATGTGGCGGGCGATCTTGGCCCGGGCGACATTTATATCAGCGCGGGGCGTATAGGATCTGAGCGTCTTGCTGCCCTGAGCCGCGGATTAGCCCTCATTCCGCGCGCACTTCTGATCTTCCCACAGCCGCATCAGGCGAGCCTGGTGCAATATCAATCCGTTGTGGTTGGTCAGAAACTCGCTGTGGAAGTGCGTCGCGAGCCCTTGGGTGCCGTGCAGCGCGCGGTAAAGCGCAGCCTTGATATCGTAATTTCTGCCGCGGCGTTGGCCTTCCTGCTGCCTCTGTTTGTGGTCATTGGCATACTTATCGCAATGGACTCGCGCGGGCCGGTGTTTTTCCGCCAAACCCGTAATGGCTATCAAGGCAAGCCCTTTCGCATCTGGAAATTCCGTTCCATGCGCGTGCATGAGGATGGACCTGAGGTGAAGCAGGCGGTGCGCGGCGAT